>CAYLWO010000038.1:0-1487 GCA_964387285.1 uncultured Cytophagia bacterium
TTTACAGTGGCGCCTCTCAGAATTGAACTGAGGACACACGGATTTTCAGTCCGTTGCTCTACCGACTGAGCTAAAGCGCCATTTTGTAGAGTATAATATACGAATTTTTGGTAAAAAGTCAAGCGAAAATAAACCGTAAAACACCGCCTAAAGGCGGATCCGATCTAATTTAAACGATTCATTATGATAAAGCCAACCTTGCGAAGGACGGTTCAATCAGCGAGGTGGGAATTCTTGTTGCATGTGTTTTTACGGAAATAACCTTCGCAAGCAAAGTTCGGGAATTATCAGTTTTCTCCTTTGCGCAGCGGCTCCCAGCTGATAAATCGCGAAAAAACATGGGGCACCAGCACGCGATCGGTGAACAGATAAGCAACCATCAAATAAAACGCGCCAATAAACAGATCAATGATATAATGCTGATTCAGGTAAACGGCGGAAAACCATACTCCCAAAGGATACAAAGCCAGCAACCAGGGGTATTTACCGAATTTCTTCCAGGTGAAAAACGCAATGGCAACAGGATAGGCGCCGTGCAACGACGGAATGGCGGCAAAGTGGTTAGGATTGAATCCGCCCCACAGGGTTTGAAAGAAATTCATGCCGATCATTTTATCCACATTAACCAATGAACCGGCGCCCAGTCCCCAGTAGGTGGTCTGCGGCGGCTGACCAAAGCCATAACTTTGCACATACCAGGGCGGCGCTGCTGGATAAATTATAAAAGTGGCCAGGGCGGAAAAATTGAGCAGGGTCATGGTCCAGACAAACCGGTAAAACATCTTGCGGTCATCCATGGTGTGCCAGAAAACCCAGCCCAGCACCAGGGGCATGCCGAAATGCAGGGTGTAGAACAATCCGCCGGAAGCGTCGAGAAAATTTTTAATCCACGATCCCTGCAAGAGTATCTGCCAGTCCTGTGCGAAAAAATTGGGGATATTGCCGCCAAACAGCGGTCCGAATATCGCCAGTTCGATCTTGTACGGCCACCAGATGTTGATAGCACCACGAAGGTTATCAGCCACGCCGCGCATCATGTCGTAGCAAATCCAGAACAGAATCCATGGCGTCCAATCAATGACAAAGTGCTTGACCCGGCCACGGCCCAGGGAAAGCGCCAATAGAAAGAGTGCTATAAACACATGGTCCGGTCGCACACGCAGGAATTGATTTACCAGAACCAGGTAAATGATAACGCCAATGAGGACATAGCCTCGCCAACTGTGCGAACGCAGGTGGTTAAGAAATTGTTGCCAGCGGGTTGGCTGGTCCGGGGTGGTCATAAAATTTTTCCCATGAAAAACAGCTTTTGATTGTTCCTAAATTAGCAATATGCGGGGTGGAATGCAAGATGAAAAAATTTCAGGATGTGTTAAAAGGTGAAAAATATATCGGTTAAAAATACAAAGCGGAGCTTTTGTGACAATTGCGTTCCCAAGCAAAGGAGCTTGGGAACGAGCCGAAAAGGAGCTTGGGAACGAGAGGGA
>CAYLWO010000038.1:1587-3100 GCA_964387285.1 uncultured Cytophagia bacterium
GGGAACGAGAGGGAGATAGCTTGCGCTCTCTGTACCTCTGCGTTTTAGCTTTTGCGTCATTAAACGCAGAGTCGCAGAGAGCGCAGAGAGTCGCAGAGAAAAAAAATGATAATATTTTCAGTAAAAGGGGATTGCTTCACTGCAACGTAGAGGCACCGCTTTTCTTGATTCATTTCCTTCGTTCGCAATGACACGGTCTTTGTGTTATTGGGGCTTGTATGGCATCTAGATCACAAATTGCCTGGAATCACGCGCTAACAGGACTTTTGTGACAACCCCGGGACAAACCAAAGTGTCTATGCATAGCAAAGGTTTTGCTTGATACTGCCCGTTTATTTGGCTAATTTTAGAGCGAACTGGATTTTTTGAGGAGAACCGATGAACCGCAGAACCTTTCTGAATCGTTCCCTGCTGGCTTGCGCTTCGTTGTCTTCTTGTACGCGTGTTCCCAAAACGACCTTGCCGGCCCATATTCGCCTGCCGGAAAAGTGGCTGGTCATTCTGCACTATGCCGCGCTCTCTCCCAGTATTTGTAATATACAACCCTGGCGCATCAAGATCGAGGCCGAGGATGCGGTCGTTGTATGTGTTTCCAAATATAATCTGCCGGCCATTGATCCGCATAATAAATATCGATTGTTCAATTTGGCCTGTTTTTTTGAAACGCTTTTCATGGCTGCGGCCGGCTTTGGTTCTTTGATGCGCGCCGAAGTTCTCACAGAAAAAGACCGGCCGGACGATTTTATCCGCATCCGGTTAGAGCCGCATAAGCCGCGCACCATCATCGACATCCGGATTTTAGAAACCAGAGCCACTACGCGCACTCCCTTTGCGACCACGCCGTTATCCGCTGAACATATACAAACATTACAGGCGCAGAGTCCGTCCAATCTTTTATATTTTCCTCGGCAAAGCAAAGAAGGACAGTTTCTTTGCGATGCCATTCCGTTAGCAGAATCCATAAAGTTGAAAAATAGGGAAAAATTAAACGAGTTGCGCTCCTGGGTGCGTTGGAGTCCCGAATCCTATGCCGATCGACGCGACGGCATCAGCGCCGCTGATCTGGGATTGGGGTGGAGAAAAGGTTCCTGGATCGATTTTTTAAGAGGCAAAACAGTCTCTGATGCCGCTTTTCGCGAGCGCTACCTGACTAAAATCAGGGAACAGGTGAATCATTGCGCCGGTTTTTTTGTTTTGTCCAGCTGGAAGAGCGATTCATTTGCTTTTTCCTCTTTTCAATCCGGGACTCTGTATCAGCACTTTTGTTTCAAAGCAACCGAATCAGGAGTTGCCCATCAACCCATGAATGCAATTTTAGAAGATCCGGTCAGTCGGACTCAATTACAACAAGAGTTAAAGTTAAAATTCGAACCGGTTATGCTCGTACGCGCTGGCTATGCCCCGTTTTCTCCACCGGCATTGAAAAAGCCGGTGCAATGTTTTTATGCCGACTCGTAGGCAAGGCTATAGTCATTTGCTGCACGTAATCATAGAGTTGAGAAACACCCGGGGT
>CAYLWO010000038.1:3200-52749 GCA_964387285.1 uncultured Cytophagia bacterium
CCCGGGGTTGTACTGCAACGAGTTGTTCTGCCGACATTTGGTTCCGGCTTGTCAGGGTTAGGAATCCATTAAAGATAGGAATGTTATGAAAATTGCCATTACAGGCGCCAGTGGATTTATCGGTTCAGGATTGGTTGCTTTTCTTGAACAACGAGGGCATGAGATTTTTCCGTTGCTCAGAATTCAGAGCGGGCTGCGCAACGCGATTTATTGGAATCCAACGACAGGACAAATTGACAGCAAAGGTTTGGAAGGCTTGCACGCTGTCATCCATCTAGCCGGCGAGAATTTAGCCGGTCGTTGGACCGAAGCGAAAAAGGCACGCATTCTTGCCAGTCGAACTGAGGGTACCCGGTTGTTGAGTCAGGCAATAGCCGGCTTGCGTCAACCACCCCTGACTTGCATCAGTGCCTCGGCAGTAGGCTATTATGGCGACGCCGGAGAAACGATTTTAACCGAATCCGCAGCGCCGGGCAAAGGATTTCTCGCCGAGGTATGCCGTGAGTGGGAAGCTGCCACAGAGCCGGCAAAACGTGCCGGCATCCGTGTGGTGAATTGCCGTTTCGGGATTATTCTGGACAGCAGAGGCGGGGCATTGGCTTCATTACTGCCGCTTTTCCGTGCCGGTCTGGGCGGCAGATTGGGACATGGCAAACAGCACTGGAGTTGGATCTCTTTGCACGATGTGCAGCGCGCTCTGGAATTTATTTTGCATCATGATGGTTTGAACGATGCCGTCAATATCACGGCGCCGAACCCGGTCAACAACGCCGAATTTACCAGAGTTCTGGCAAAGGCTCTTCATCGTCCTGCCTTTTTCACAGTTCCGTCCTGGGTTTTGCGTTTGGCCATGGGCGAGATGGCGCAAGAGATGCTGCTCAGCAGCAGTCACGTTATGCCGGAAAAATTATTGTCAGCCGGATTCCAATTTGAGCATCCGGATCTTGGCGGCGCACTGGCAGCGATAATATAAAATTCATTAATGGGCAGGAGATTACTCTGGCGCGTTAGCTGGAACAGGACATTCCTCTTGCTCATTTTTATTACAGGATAAATATCCGGCCTCAGATTACACTTGGCAGGATTCAGACTGTCCAGGAACCCTAGTGGCTGGTTATTCTATGGCCTGTTGGTTTTTTAGCAGGCTGAAGAATCTATCGTTAAACGGTACTCTTCTTTATTCCCAAGTCTTGTTCGTTGATAGATGCTTCGGCGCACATCGTCATCGAACTGTGTCGAGTCCATGATGTTATGCGCCTTCTCAGCAGAAATTTTGGCCTAATTAACATTCATAAATGGTCCTATTGCGCCCCGTTGGGGCTAGAGCGATTTTTCGTTTGCCTCCTGGGCCTGGCGGCCCAGGCTATAATCGGTCGCGCCGTTGGCGCTCAACAAGAACCAATTATGGTTCAACGGTAAGAAATAAAATTAAAAGAACAAAATCAAGGGGGTAGGTTTTCACTACACGGCATTTTTTAAGAACGTGTACTAAATATCAATCAGTTAGATGTATCTATGCATCAATTTTTGGCCAAAAATAATTTTAAGTGTCGAAGTTGGCCTAGTTCCATGACCTGGTTTATAAAAACCGGTTCCTGGACAGGCTGGAATTTACCGAGCGATCACGAATACAAATATTGGATCTCGCCCAATCAAGGCGACTGTCTAAAAAGTCAATATTACCCAACCCAGATAAACTGGAATGAATAGCATAATAATCCGCAGATTGCGCAGATAGACGCAGAAAAATCGCCATCCGAATGTTATCTGCGAACATCTGCGTCATCTGCGGATGAGCAGGAGATTGGCTGAAAATGCCTAGCGCAGCAGAACTGCAAACGAACGAAAAACACAGCAGCGAAAAAAGGTGGTTATTTTTTTCCACTACAAGAAGGGGTGCTGCTCAAAGATTTTGTTGCCATTTTGCGTGAAAAACAACGCGTAATACAATAATATAAACTTGGTATGTAGCCTTGTAGAAAAATTTGTAATTGTCATTAAATCAGTTCATTGATAGATTGCTCACCCGCCAAAGCGGGTTCGGAATGACACGGGTTGAGAAACATCCAGGGTCGCATAAAGCGCGACCCCGGGGTTTGTCAATCTAAAGCGCAACCCTGGGGTTAGTTGTCAAAAAATACCGCTTAAAACTCGGCGCTGATGCCGATGGAGGGCAGAATACCGATGCTCGCCGAGTCATCCAACTCTTGCTTGTAACTGTTCCAGCGCGGAATATCGCGAAAAGCACGGTTGTAGATATTCTGAATGTCCAGATAGGTGATGAGCTGCACGTTCCCCAAAGGCCAGCGCCGATCCGCGCGCAGATCCAGCGAATGGTTCGTAGCGATGCGTTCGCTGTTGTAAAGATCGCCTGATTTGCTGTAATCCGCATTGAACGGGGTATAAGGTCTGCCTGTAGCCAGACGAAACTTGCCGCTGAATTCCCATTTATTATTTAAAATATAGCCGCCGCCCAGATTCACGATCCATCGCTGGTCAAAACTGTTTGGCCGCAGTACGCCGTCCACTCCATTGAATTTTGCTTCATTATAGCTGACTGAGAGTAAACCGTAATAGGGTGAATTGGAGAAACGTTTCTGGACAAACAGTTCTAAACCGCGCGCCCAACCAGAGCCCACACTCTTCAGCGGGTCCAGACCAAACGAGGCGAATCCCTCTTCCGCGCCGCCGAATCCGGCGCCGGTGTTGGCCATGACCAGCCAGGGTTGCAGCAAACTGGCCGGATACCGACTGTAATCTTTATAGTATCCTTCCACGCTGAGTTTCATGTCTTCGCGCAGCAACTGTTGCACTCCCAAAATGTACTGCAGGTTTCTGATGTGTTCCAGGTTGCGGTTGGCCGGATTGGCCACCAGCCAGATATAGGCCGGCGCCTGATGGTATTGCCCAACGCTGGCGCTGAATTTTGTCAGATTGCCCCAATCATATTCCAGAGACAGGCGCGGTGAAAACGCCGTGCTCTTTTTGATGAGATTGAAATAATCAATGCGTCCGCCCATGGTAACGGTGAACGGACCCTTCTTTTGCTGAACCTGCAGCCATGCCGCGCTTTTGATGGCAGTGGTATCCATGGCCGCATCGACAGTCAGTTGCTGGCCAAAAGGCGTAGTAAAAGGGGGCAAGAGGACATCGCTTTCAAACAGCGCCACGCGACCCTGCACGCCAAAGGTGAGTTCCGTGCTTTTTGCCGGCAGCCAAACCAGATTCGTGGTCAGCAACGTTTCGCGTTCTAAAGAGTTGTTTGTGAAAACAGGCTGCTTTAAGGTATCGGATTGCATCAGGTCATACCGAAAACGATTGTTGCTGAATGTCATCGTGAAATAGCCCTGTGGAAACAGGCGACGCCAGGTTAGACCCGCAACCGCCTGATACTGATCGCTGGCAATGACGCGCGAATTGTCATAGCGCTTTTCTGCGGTGTCGTTAAAGAGTTTGACGTCGTCGATGGCGGAAAGAGCGGTTAAAGAGAGTTGATCGCGATCGCTGAGTTTGTATTCGCCTTTGATGAGAAAATCCCAGTACTCTGGAACAAAAGCAAAACCTGCTGCCTTAAAGATGAAATCGAGATAGCTGCGTCGGGCTGAAAAAACCAGGGTGCCTTTTTGCGCCAGCGGGCCTTCAAGATTCAATCCGAATTGCGAGGCGGAGATGGTCGCCTTGCCGCCCCAGCGATCCTCGCGGCCTTCGCGCAGTTCGATAGAGGTGACTGAAGAGAGCCGGTCGCCATAACGCACGCCGAACCCGCCGGTTGAAAACGTCGTGCTGGCCACATAATCCAAATTGACAAAACTCAATGGGCCGCCGGTGGCGCCCTGGGTGCCGAAATGGTTGATGTTGGGCACCTCAATGCCGTCGATGCTATAGAGGTTTTCTGAAGGCGCTCCGCCGCGCACGATCAGATCGTTACGTCCGTTTTGCGCCTGCGCTACGCCGGGCATGATCGCAACGGCGCGTAAAACATCTTCCAGACCACCGGGCAGGCGCCGAATCTCGGCAAAAGTCTGCGTTTGTACGCTCAACGGTTTATCGCTGACCGCTTCAAAATAGTTGGGTTTTACGGTTACGCCAATGCCTTCCAGTACAGTCTGATTCAGGGCAATTTTAAGCTCCAAAGGTTTTATCGAACTCAGCACCAGGTCCGGTTCGATAACCGGTTTGTAACCGATCATGCTGACCTGTATGGCCAGAGGGCCCTCAGGAACGCGGTCGATGATAAAAGTGCCGTCCGCTTTGGATACTGTGCCCCGACTGCCGCCAACAATCTGAATATTGGCGCCGATCAACGGTTCTTTGGTTGCTGCGTCGAAAACATGACCGGTGATTTTGCCCAGCCGTTCAGCTGCCGGCGCCAGGGTTGCTATAATGAAAAAGATAATAAAAAACAGTGATTTCCGTACCATGATCCAAATCCCATCCTTTTTTCTTTTGTCACACAGACAACAAAGAAATGGGCTGGATTATTTCCGCAGGCAGCGGGAAATAAATCATTTTTCCTTGCGGTCTCGACGTTAACAGGAAAGTTTTTAAAGAACTGGATCACGGATTTTTCTTTTTTAATAAATCCTGTAATCCTTTTTGCGCCTTTTCCTTTACCTGATCAGTCCGTTTGTTTTTCTCTTTGTCGATTTTTTCTTTAATCTCTTTTTCCAGTTCCAGAATCTTATTCTGCTGCGTCTGCAGCTGTGCTTCATATTCAGCTACTGTTTTTTCCAGATATTGCTGTTTCTCACTGATCAAGTTGGCCATCTTTTCCCGATAGGGTTTGGCTTTGTCCTCTACATGTTTTTTCAAACGCTGCAAAGCCTCTGCCGCCTCTTTGCTGGCCAATTCCCGCATGCGTTGGCTGAACAAGTTGTCAATGTCGGATTGAAAGCGCGCAGTGGTGTGCTGGTCCGCGTGGCTCATATCAGCAGAAAAATGCACCGGCGGCAGGTCAGCGAACAGTTGGCGGATGCGACTGACAATCTCATCGTCCGCTGCCTGGCTGAAACGAAAATCCACTTTGGCCAGGGCAGCAGTAATGCCGGCTTGCCAGTTGTTGCCGTTCAGGGTCAGTTTGGATTGCAGGTTTAAAACGGATTTGTCCACCTGTTGCGGCAGGTAAGAGACATCGGCCAGCCTGATGGACGGCAAGGGAATGTTATCCACCTGCAGGCTCATGGTTTCGAGCGCTGTTGCTTGACGATGATCCGATTCCAGATTAAACTCGAGCGCGGTTCGGTTGGAGGTTGTGCCTTTTAATTGCAAGCGGCTCGGTTTGCCGGTCAACCTTTGATCAGCAGACAAATCCTGCATCCGGCCTTGCAGCTGGATCGTTTCGCCATGACGGCCTGACAACTCGACAAGCTGAATCCACCATTTGGGCCATTGGTTGTCGCTGGGGAACGGTACATCCTGGCCTTTAAAGCGCACCGGCTTGGGCGTCTGCGGCGGCATATACTCCTGCGCCTGCGCGAGATATTCCCGGGCGCGATCGGTCCAGTACATGACCTGTTCCAGGCGACCGACGGTCAGGGGGCCGAATAAAAATCGAGAGATGCTTTCGCCGCTGAACGGCGTTTTGGCTTTGGCCAGAGCCCGGTCCCAATCCTCGCGGATCCAATCGTCTACCAGAGTTAATTTTGTTTTACTGTCATTGATTTGCTCGACCAGCAGATTTTTACTTGTCGAAATATGGTTATGCAATGAATCCACTTTTTTCTTTACCCGATTGGCACGCACCAGCGCGTCCTGCAGCTCGACTATGGTTTTGATGTTGCGCGGATCCAGGGAAGGTATTTCGCTTTCCAGCCAGTCGAGATCGTTTTTAAAATTGGTTTGTTTAAAAACGCGATCCCATTGCACATAGCGCGCCTGCAAGCTGTCGCGCAGCAAGGTTATACGTTGCGGAGACTGGATGTCCAGAATTCGAATGAGACTGTCGACGTTGATTTTTTTCCTGAATTGACCCAGATTCCAGGCCGGCGCCGCAGAGACCTGGCGCAGCAAGTCCTGCGCTGTGGCGGCCAATAGGCCGGGTTTTTCCTGGCGCAGTTCTTCCGGTAATTTACCGTCCGTCTGCCGTTTGGTATTGAGCTGCAGATCGTGTAAAATCACTTCGCGGATTATATATTTTTTTTCCAGCAACGGTGCTACTTCCATTTTAAAAGAAACCTGGCCGGTTTCAAATGCGTTGTTCCAGGTATCGCGGGGATTGGTCACCTGCAAACGTCGCCAGCGCATGCGCAGATCAGTGAGAGAAAAATCCAGCTCGTCGATTTCCACTTTGGCGCCCACCACCAGGGAGGCGTTCTCTTCGATTTGGCGCTCCAGCCAGCGGTCGGTAAATAGAAACGTCAGTCCGATGCACAGAAGGATAAAAATTACAATGCCGATAATGCCTTTTTTGCGCATGGCTTCCTCCTAGGCCGAGATTTTCGGTCGCCAGTGTTCGATGTATTGGTACAAGGTGTACAATTTGGAAGCCTTGAACCAACGGACGATTTTCCATTTCTGTATGCGCTTTTGCCAATGACGGCGATAAACCAGCACAAAGCGATGCATGGCCCAATACATGGGCAACAGTAAAATGAGAGAAACGACCAGGCTGCCGATTACCACTGTGTTATTGAAACGAAACCAGGCCAGCACCGGCGTGTTGTAAAACCAGGTCCACATACCCTGCAATCCGGGAACCTGCACCAACAGCCAATAACCCAGATTATGAAACAGCGGATCAAACAGATAGGCCAATCCGCCGAACAAACCCAATGCGGCCAGCATCATGGAAATATTGACCCGTAAGAGGATAACCAGCAACAGCAGGATCAGGTTGTGTAGACTGAGCAGGGGCGTCAAGCCCATGATCATGCCGATGATGAAACCGCCGGCCAGTTCACCAGGACTTTTGTTAGAGCCCAGCAGCTTGACAACGGACTGTAAAAATTTCAAGATGAACATCAGCAGGCTCTCCTATAATGCGCCAAATAGCAAATAGAACGTCAACAGAGTGGCGGCAGGTATCAGCAAATTATCTACATCGCGCGGGCTGAACGCTTCCACCAGCATGGATACAATGCCGGAGATCAACAGCGCTTTCCAGGGCATTCCAAAGGCAGCGACTCCGGTGATGATCATCATCAGCGCGCTGCCGATGACGCCGGCCAGAAATACCGTGGCGCTGCCGAGGTAGGTCTTTTTGGCGCCGAAAGTTTTATAGGCCGCTTTGCCGTACTTGCCGACATACGGCGCCAGACCGTCGCCCCAGGTCATCATGCCCAGGGCCGCTACTGCCGACATGCGATTGAACAACCACAGGCCGATTATCACCATGACCAGAGCGAACATCAACGGACCGCGCAGCAGTTCGCGCGGATTACCGGTGCGCGTCATGGTTTTAACCGCCGGGTCGTCCGTATTGTTGGACAGACCTTTGGATAAAAACAGCAGCACCCAGATAAACGGCATGGCCACGCAAAAATAACGAGACCAGTGCGTGGGATCGAATAGCGGCCAGAAAATCACGAAAGAACCGGCAGCGATGTGAATCACCTTGCGCGATAAATCCGAGGGAAATCCTTTGGCGACCAGCTTGTCCATGATGCCGATCACCAGAAAAATGTAAATTATTTCCACCACCCCGATCACCGTGTTCCAAATCAGCGAGTTACTGAATAAAGGGTTCATGGTTGCTCCTGGTTAGTTTCAATGATAGATTCTTCGCCCCGCCAAAAACGAAAGGCTGACTGGTTAAGCAAATGATAACGGCGGAGCTTGTAATGACGCGATAAGGCTCTTTCGCAATATTCTCTCTAGATGTCCGATCTTTGGCTCCGGGTATTCCGGGTTGGGAAATTAGTAACCAAATTTGCTTGTATAACTGCTGCCTAGCCCGTGATCAGCGTTCCTGTCGGCTCGTCCTTGGCTGCTGCCAGCAATGCATTGGGATGCAAAAGAGAAACCAGCTGCACTGTAATGCCGCTGCCGGCGAGCAAGGATATTTCCTCTAGCTTTTTTGCCAAACCGCCGCTGGCATCGTCGTTGGCAAGAACCTCTTTCTGCAGTTCTGCCAGATCGTTGAAATGCAGGCTGGGAATGGTCTGACCCTGACGCAATAAACCAGCTACGTCCATGGCAAAGATCACCTTGCGCGCTTTAAAAAATCTGGCCAGATAGATTGCTGTTTGATCTGCCGAGAGAACGCAAAATCCCTGTGTTCGATCCGCCGGCCCATCGCCGTGCACTATCGGCAACAAGCCCATGGCCAGGTACCGTTGCAACGGCTCGCTATGAAAATTCACTATGCGGCGATTTTCGGTGATGAACAACATATCCGCAGCCGCCTGAACTGCAGGCAGGGAAGCGTCAAGCAGTATTTTCACAAAACGTTGCGCCAGTTCATCCACTTCATATTGGGTAATGGCCAGTCCCTGTCTTCTCTCTACGCTGCCGTCATAACCCAAGCCGATTTTATATTTTTTGGCCGGAGGATGGCCAAAGGAGCCGACGCCGTGCGCCAGGATAACCGGTTCGTTGATCTGCAAGAGTTGCGTCGCCAGTGAGTGGATGGCGGATTCGCGAATAGAGTAGGGGATTGATTTATCAGTGATGGCTGAGCCGCCGGCTTTGATAATGAGCATGATCGTTTGCCAGGTTGGTTCAAAGTAAAATTGACAGGTTTTTAAACCTTCTCGTCAACGCAATCGCGCAGGTCGGGTAAAAATGAAATATACAAAAACAATTCTTGACTTGAAAACGATTTCATTGTATATTATATATGTTTAATACATATATTAACAAAATATATATAAATGTAAAATATCTATGAAAATACAGCATTTTAAAGGGTGTGGCTGCTACAAAGAGCGGCAGAGTCGCTGGATCGAGCCATCGATTCTATATTTGTTGATGGAAAAAGCACATCACGGCTACGAGTTGATGAATGCATTGCCGCAATTGGGTTTTGTCAGCGGTCCTGCTGATCCTGGCGCCATTTACCGCACCTTGCGCCATCTTGAGGAGGCCGGCCTGGTCACCTCCACCTGGGATACCGGCGCAGCCGGCGCGGCCAAGAGATTGTACACCATCACGCAATTGGGTCAGGTACATTTAAAGTTGTGGACCGAATCGCTGCGACAACGCTGGCGGGCTTTGGACGCTTTTATTAAAAAACTGGATCAGACATTGGACAACAATTGACATGGTTAAAGAAAAGGAGATTTTCATGAACGTTTGTGTACCTAGTGCGGATGACAAAGGAATGGATAGCATGGCCTATGGTCATTTCGGCTCGGCACCCTATTTCATCATGGTGGATTTGCAGTCCGGCGCTGCGAAAAGCGTGGCCAACGCCAATCAGCATCATGCGCATGGTGCGTGCAATCCCCTGGCAGCGTTGGGTGATTCATCGGTTTCTGCCGTCCTGGTCGGCGGCATCGGCAGAAGAGCGGTTGAAGGATTGAACAGCCTGGGCATCAAAGTATTTCGCTCTGTTGAAGGCACGGTGCGCGACAATATCGCGGCCATGCAAAAAGGAGCATTGGTGGAATTGACGGTGCACAACGCTTGCGGCGGTCATGGCAACGGCTGTGGACATTGATGTTCGGGATAAAAAAATCGAATCTTTTTGCGTACGTGTTGAGCCTGCGACGGCATTTCTATCATTGCGAACGAGGCCCAGTTGCCGACAAAGGGTATTAGCTGTGTTGGAGTGCAGCAATCCCCATATACATCGCACGTGTTATTGAAAAAGTATTTTTTGCATGCGCACGTCGCAATTTCCGTCCGGATCGATCTCGTCGACCTGAATGAATCCGGCGCGTGCATAAAGTGCAATGGCCTCCTTGAGCACCGAGGCGGTTTTGAGAAACATCTCGCCAAATCCGCGTGCGTGCGCCTCTGCCATGGCAAAATTCAGCAAACCGCGGCCCAAGCCCTTGCCCCGATAGGCTGCATCAAGATACATGCGGCACAGTTCGCAAATGTTGTCTGATTCATAATGAATCGCGACTGTGCCGATCACCTGATCCGCGTCGAGCAGAACGAAAAACATCCCCTTGCTGTTCCAGTAATTCGCCTCAATGTCCTTCAGATCTTTGTCCATGGTTCGGGCGTCCATGGGCAATCCGTAGCCGGCCAGAATCCCGTGAATCAAATCCCAGACTGCTGATAAATCCCGATTGTCGGCAGGACGAAGACGATAGGTTCCGATTTGCATTCTTTTTAGCATCCGCATCTAATTGTGCACAATCCTCCAGATTGCGCCACAAGCCGGGAGGCTTGTGCTACATAATTGGGTTGAGCGCTAGGTGTGCGAAAACAGCCTTGCGAAGGTTTGCAACCTTCGCAAGGATACGGTTCGCTCGATTCAGCGGGTTATAATTGTTCCAAAACGATCTGTCGGAATTCGATGGGTGCGCCTTCGCTTTGCAAGGCAATGGGCCCTGAATTCAATTGCGCCTTTATGCCGCGATTTTGTTCCATGCCGTTTACCGAGCAGACCACGGTGTTGTCCCGGCAGATAATATCATAGCTGTTCCACTGGCCAAGTGGTTGTTCATTGCTCGGCTTTTGTTTGGGAATGATCAGATAGACCCCTTCATTTTTATACAGTTTGTCCGCCACAGTCATTTCACCAGGTCCGATGAGAATCAGATCACCGGCGTTGGTGGATAAGAGTTGGCTTTCGATGCAGCGGGGCCAGACCTTGTCCGGCGCCTGGCAGTGCAACAGCACGCCGCTGTTACCGCCTTCTTTCACCCAGCGCCATTCCACGTGCAGTTTATAATTGCTGAACGAGTTGTTGGTGCGGATATAGCCGGTCGGTTTGCCGCTGCAGCGCAGCACGCCGTCTTCGATGGTCCACACGGTGTTGACATCCACGGAATCGCCCGGAATAAAGCGCGTCCAGCCGGTGAAATCCTTGCCGTTCCAGAGAACGGTCTGTTTTTTTTCAGTGGAGCAGGACAACAATCCCAGGATTAATACAACCATAACCAGCAGAATCTTTTTCATGATTTTCTCCGTTTTTTATACGTTCAGGCTATATAGTTTTTAATCATGAATTTCACGAATTGACACAAATGGGTTTTATGGAACCAGGCCAGGCTGTTAATTTGTGAAATTCGTGTAATTAGCGATTTTTAAGCGAGCTAGTATCACTTTGCTATTCGGATGCGATCCTCGACGCGAATGGGCAGCCGAATCGTGCCCAGCGGCGTTTCCACCTCTGCCCAGCCCTGCAGCAGAACATTCACCGCTTCTCCTGACAAGGCCTCATCTACAATGTCCAATGCTGTTAACGGCTCCAATGAAATCGGCAGCGTCAGCACGGTTTTACTTTTTGCCGCTGCGGTCAGCGGGTTTTGCACTGTCTCCTCTTTTAAACGTTTACCGTTTATGGCAAGCTCGTATTCCAGTTTATCAACAACGAAAGCAAATGAGTTGATATTATCGATCGATAATTTTATTGCCAGCTCCACAGAGACAAAAGAGACTTCTGTTGCCTGGACGTCGGTCAGTTCGATATTCGGCTGGCGGAGATTGGGGATGTAGCCTGCGGTTTCATAGGGAATGGTAAAAACCGAAAACAAACCGGACGGTGTGATTTCACCTGAGAGACCGTAGATGAGCGTGTCCTTGTTGGCCAGTTTTTCGAGTTTTTCCGTGATTTCGTCAGGCCGCAGGATTACCGGAAACTGCACCAGCGTTGTTTTTTGCGCGGGCAAAGAGATTTTTCGATTGATCTGACCGGAGGCGATGGGCTGCAATTCCAGGGAAAATTTGTAACTCATGGCGTTCGCATTTAGTTCTGTTTTGTTTGGATTGAAAATTTTGAGTTGCACCTGCAGCGCCAGTTCGTCGCCGGTCATGCTGTCTACGGTAACTGATTGCACGTCGATGGACAAATCGTTAAAGATTTGCGCTCGTACCGTGCTCATGCCCGTAAAGAGCGACAGGGCGGCTAAGAAGAGAAGGATTTTCTGCAATGTAATTCGCTTTCCATGAATGGGAATGAAGGATATTGATTAACATATAAAAATTATTTCTGATTTCAAATGAATTTCATTTTTATTTGTTGCTCGGAAAGCTGGTTTGCCGGACTCTTAAATTGGGCGTACATTCACTTGACATTTTGCTTCGACTTGA
The DNA here is from genome assembly GCA_964387285.1 of uncultured Cytophagia bacterium. GTDB lineage: Bacteria > Zhuqueibacterota > Zhuqueibacteria > Residuimicrobiales > Residuimicrobiaceae > Anaerohabitans. Next base: position 15,348 of record CAYLWO010000038.1, read on the forward strand.
ATATATTTTGCAAATAGGAGTGGTCTGGCAGCGGTGTCTTGCGAGAGTAGCCATGAGTAAAGAGCACAACAATCGTATCCGCGAGATAAGAGAGTTGTGCTTTTTTTATAAACATATGGACATGCATGACATTGTCTGAAGGAGGGAGCATTGCTCGCGGATGATTGCGAGCTTGTTTATGACGAGGGATATTAATCCCGCAACACGCGCCACCGCCAAGATAACAATGGCTGAATCCGTGGGGACGAATATCCCTTACCAGCTGACGCACTGGCGGCATCTCCGCTGCGACCATAGAGAGAGAGTCTGTCCGGTCGCGCAGCGACCTGATGACGGTAACCGTGGGTTTCAACCCACGGATTGGATAGCTCTTTTCACGTCGCGTAGCGACGTTTGCAAACTCCCATACGTCGCTACGCGACGTCGCCGTCTGTCTTATACCATCCGGGCGTTAAAACGCCCGGCTACCATCAACGGTCGCTACGCGACCAGACGCATTTTTCAAAATAGATGCTGAAATGACCTTTATTAAGGTTTGATGGAAGGATGACAATCGGGCGATTCAGGAGTATTTTTCCTGAAGGGGAGGAAAAGCACATCCCCTTCAGCAAAAATTGCCTGCTGGAATCGCTTGTTCGCGGAGCCATGCCAACAGGTATCAGACCATGCATGGCTCCTGAATCGTCCAATTCGCTGTGCCGTCTTTTCAGGCACAGCGAACCTGGAAAAAGGGAGGAATGTCATACGTACCCGCCTTTGATGGGTGAATAATCTGTTCGTGGGTTGTATGATAATCAATGAGAGATTGTTCGACGAAGTGTAATTCCATCACTTGGTTTATAAAAACTTGTTGCTGGACAGCCTGGCCAGGCCCAGGTGTGGCGCCTATAAATACAAGCGCTGAAAACGCGCGATAGGTCTGTCTCAGTCCAAACATCGACAGCAGATTTGCCAGATGCTGTTGCAGCGGTTAATCATCTTGTTGAATATCAGGATACAGTGAAAAGCGATGCACTACAATAAATTATTTAAACCGGATTCATTCATTTTAATATTTCTTCTTCAATCTGTTTTGATTTTTTCCACCGCCATCAGTAAATCTGCGGAATCAGGCTCTACGGAAATCAAAACAACCCGATCCTATCAAAGCAATGCTTTTTGGCTTGGATTTTACCTCGGCGGCGGCAGCGCGTTTGACACCGATTGGGATAACCGTTTTTCCGGGAAAACGATTAGCGTCAGTGCATCGGTCAATTTTCGCTATCATCATTCCGGTCTATCCTGTGGATTTCAAGACGGCATACTCAATGAGACGCACTATCTGGATGTAGCTTATATCACCTGTGGGAAATCTGTTTATCAGTCTGCCTTTGGATTTTAACTTGGATAGTCGAGCTGTTTTAATTAATTTTTTATAAAGTTGCGGTCGGTGTATGGATTTTATAATTATTGGGAAAGGATGAAGTGTGTCACTCGAGATAAAGCGGGTTGAATACTAAAACATTATCGTCAATGGTCACATTACCAATGGGGCAAAATTAATTTCCATCATTGCCGGCGCCGGCGTCAGCTTTAATGCTTTTAAAGCGGTCCCTGTAGATTCCGTGCGCACACAATTTTCTCTTTTTCCAATGGACAGCGCAAAAATGACAGCAGGCGCTGAAAAAGCGGGCCTGAAACTTGCTGGTCCGTACCCGGCCATTTTAATTAAAGGTGATGGAAAATCCGGAGCTCTTGCTGAAATCTATGAAAAGTTATCTCAAGCCGGCATTCAAGTCGACGAATCTTGCGGCCTGGCTGATATAAATGAAGGATATGGCGTTGTGCTTTACGTCAAGCCGGAGGAATGTGATAAAGCTGTTGCGGCTTTAAAATATTGAAAGGAATCTCCAGAAAGCGCTCATCCGCATTGCCAAAGAAGTAAGAAACACGGGGAAATACTTTTGGACTTTGGGTCTTGCTGCCGATGAAGATGTATCTGCTGGTTATGAGTTCCTAAAATCCACGGGCCAGTTTGATGAAGTATCTGTTGGCAGAAGTTGGAGCAATTCAGCCGCACTTCAATATGTCTTTCGGGATGAGTACATTATCCCTGCTACGCCCCAGCTAATCGTTCTGGAACGTGAGGTTGAAAAATATGGCGTGGGATTAAAAGTGCACAGAGAGATCATTTTACTACGATTAACTGGAAATGGAGAGGTCACAAAGTGGATTGCAAAAAATATACCTCTAGCCCAGACCAAGACCTACAAAGGACTGATGATTGAATGACCTTAAGAAAGCCTGCTTTTAATGAAATCGGTTTCGTATTGTTTGTGTGACCACCCCCGGGGTTTTCTTTACTTATTGATAATGCGTTGAGGGACACCCGGAGTGGCCGCAAAAAACGCGGCCACATCCGGGGTCTGTTGGTTTTCACACAGTCTATTTGACGCAGGCTAGGATTAGGTCGCGCCTTTGGCGCTCAGACCGTTGCTCGTTTTGTTATAAGGAACACGTTTTGTGTACAAGGGGATTGCTTCACTCCAGCGCAGATCATCGCCTTTGTCAGCAACAGTGCCTGCGTTCGCAATGACACGTTTTTAGTATTCTTTGAGATGGCGGCATGAATGCCGCGGTACGCTTGGATACCCGACTTATTTCGAGCAGGGAAAGTCAGAATGTCGTTATGTGGGATACGTTGCGGCAACATCGTCGTGGCTAGGAATGAATAGAGACTATTAACCTCACCGGCGCTTTTCAATAGGATGAAATTATTTTTTTAAACTGTGTCAGTGGTTCAATAGCTTTTGCCCAAGATGAATTGAAATCCCCAGTGAGGATTAGGCAATCCCTGATCGTTTTTCCGGTCAAAAGCATAGCCATAGTTCAAACCGACAATGCCGACCAGGGGCAGATTAAAGCGTAGGCCAAAACCGGCAGCGCGTTTTACCCGCAATAACGACATATCCGTTGCCTGACGCCACACATTGCCTACTTCTGCAAAAGCCAGTAGATAGATTTCCGGATCAGCTAAAACCGCAAACCGCAAATCTCCTCCGACCTTGAACAGGCTGCTGCCGTTGCTATAGCTGTAACCGTTCTCGGTAAGCGGATCCGGATAACCGCACAAAGGTATGGAGCGGGACAGGCCGTCGCCGCCTATGGTGTAATATTCCGAAATAGGAATATTGGCGTGACTGCCGATGCCGTACAAAAATCCGGTTTGACAACCAGCATGAAAAACCAGTTTGCGATGGATCGGTTTAAAGCAATCGAATTCCAGATGGTGTTTATGAAAGTGAACATTACCACCGAACAACACGCCAGCCAAAGTGGAGGTCAGGCTGACAGATGAACCCGTGCTTGGGAATTGCGGACGATCCAGCGTATTATGCGACAGGGTTTGCGTGATACTGCTGATATGAAAGGTCCGATCCACATAGTTTTGATATAACGGATAACGGGAAACGAACCCCTCGTCAAAATCGCCAAACTGCTGCTGTTGCCAGTGATAGACCCATTGCGCAGAGGTGTAATGATCCGGCCAGTCGAGTTTTTTCCCGGCCTGCATTGAGAAGCCAAAACTGTGTTCGCTGAAAGGATGCAGACGATCATGGGATTGCGCGGCAAAGGCTTTACGATCCATATAGTCGGCGGCAAAACCCAAAGCGAATTTATGATTGTAGAAATAGGGCTCGAGAAAACCAAATTCACAGGATTGATAGGATTTCCCCAGTTCAGCCATGACCCGGGTCTGTTGCCCGCGACCCCGGAAATTGTTCATGCTGTAACTTAACGAGCCGAGTAATTTGTCCACTTCGCTCCAACCAGCGGCAAATTGCAGCAGCCTGGTGTCTTTTTCTTTCACCTTGATTTCCACATCCACAAGAGACTCGGATTTTGGAATAACACGTGGTTCGATCTCGGAGAAATAATTGAGCATATACAGCTCGCGCTGGCTGCGTTCCAGCAGCGTGGAACGGAAGGTGTCGCCCGGTGCAAGCAACAGTTCGCGACGGATAATTTTTTCCTGGGTTTTACTGTTGCCGGCAATCGCCAGGTTTTGCACCAGAGCCGGCTTGCCTTCTGTGATCTGAAAACAGACATCTATGATATGGCCCGGTTGCTCGATCTCTTGCGGCGTGCAATGGCAATAAATATAGCCGCGCTCATAATAAAGGCCGGAGATGGTTTCTTGTATGGCCCGGTCGATTTTACTTCTGTTATACCGCTCGCCCCTTTTCAAGTCGATGGCAGCCAGCAGTTCTGTTGTGGCCATATTGACATTGCCCGTTACACTCATGTCACCGATCTGATAAATGGGTCCTTCATGCAGGTCAACATGAAGGATTGTTTTCGTTTGCCCGGCCGTATGCTCGATGCGGTGATTTTGAATGAAAGCGTCACGATACCCATGGTCGGTGTAATAATCAACAATCCGCTCCAGTTCTTTATGCCAATTCTTTTCGTCGAATTTTTCTTTACGCCACCAGCGTTTCGGTTTAGTGTTCGTTAGCAGTTTTGCCAGCCGGCTGTTGCTGAAATGGTAGTTGCCGTGAAAGCGGATTTCACTCAGGGTGGATTTTGTCTTTTCTTCGATGACGACAATCATTCGTATCCGGCTGCTGTCACTGACGCCATTTTCCGTAAAAATTTGCACCCGGGAAAAAGGAAAACCCAGTTGTCTATATTTGTCAAGCAAAAGGTTGCGCGTATGAATGATTCTGGTCGGCGTGATGGTTTTTCCCGGATAGAGATTCAGCAAAGCGTTGATTTTAGCAGTTGTCAATGCTTTGTTGCCGATAATTTCCACGGTTTCCAGCTTTTTATTTTCCTGAACACAAATGACAAGGACGGCATGGTCATTGGCAATTGCGGTCGTTTTGATCTGCACATCGTTAAACAGTTCGGTTTCCCACAACCTTTTGATGGCTGCGCGTATTTCCTCAGCGTCGATGGGCCTGCCCGGTGTAATTGCGGCGACAGTTTTGATATATGCCGCGTCCACAGTCCGGTTGCCCCATATCTCGATTGAATCGACGATTATTCGGTTCGCGGCGAAAAGGGGGCAGGTTAAGAAAAGAAGAAAACCAATTATTCGTTGAAAAGACATGGCAGGGCAGCCTTGATTAGGTCCGAAATTGCGCGATAGGTGCTCGAAAAACAACCTTGCGAAGGTTGCAAACCTGCGCAAGTATCAAACTGCGAAAAAGGCCACCGGGTTCCACTGTTCACGGTTTAACAAACATATATCCGGCGCCGCGCACGCTTTTAAAATAGACCGGCTGCGTCGGATCCGTTTCGAAATAACGGCGCAACCGCACCATAAAAATATCGATTGTCCGGGTTTCCACATCACCATGCAAACCCCAGGCCTGTTCCAGCAACTCTTTACGCGAGACGATGGTTCCGGCGTGATCGATCAGATAGCGCAAAGCCGATGCCTCCTGGGGCGTGATCTGAAAACGGCGCCGGCCGGCACGGCAGGCGAGATTGCTGAAATTGATCTCATTCTTGCCAAAACGAAAAACGTCCGGCGATGTTTCCGTGCGATACCAGGACTTTCTGCGCAGCATGCCCCGCACGCGCAGAAGCAACTCTTCCAAATGAAACGGTTTGGTCAAATAATCGTCCGCGCCCAATTCCAATCCTTGAACGCGATCCTGTGCGGTTTTGCGGGCGGTCAGGATGAGGATAGGCAGCTGCGGCTGATCCTCACGGATGCGTCGGGCCACTTCAAAACCGTCGTAATAGGGCAACATGACGTCGAGAATGATCAGGTCGAAAGCCTGGCTTTTATACAGCTCGAGAGCTTGACGGCCGTCCGCCGCGCGCCTGACCTGATACCCTTCCTGGGTGAGATTGAACTCTAAACCGATGGCCAAAGCCTCTTCGTCTTCCACCACCAGGATGTTCGCTTTGGCCTGTTTATTGGTTTTGGCGGTCATGAGCGATGCCTCGCATTTTCAGTTGTGTTTGCCGCACCAGTTTTTCGATGGATCGGCGTTTGGAAGCGTCGTAACGGGGAAGCACGATGCGAAACGAGGCGCCCTTGTTTCTGCCCGCGCTAAACAGCGACACGCTGCCGCCGTGATAGCGAACAATTTCCTTTACCCAGTACAGACCCAGGCCTGTGCCCTTGACGCTGGGACTGCTCGGATGATCGATACGGTAGAATTTTTTAAACACATTTTTCCCTTCACCTATGGGAATGCCGATGCCCTGATCCTGCAGAGTCATGATGAAATTTTTATCATCGCAGTCGAGTGTAATGCTCAACTGGAAGGGTCCGTGGCGATATTTGAGGCTGTTGTCGACCAGATTAAAGAGCACGATGCGCATGGCGTTGATGTCAACAGCGCACGGGCAATCCGCATGCCCGGCAATGGGCGTGACCTCGGCCGACAGCTGAAATTGCTCCCGCGCCTCTGCGACAAGCCGGTGGGCCAGCTTCTCGGCATTCTCCACGGTAAACTGGTGCGCGATTTTTTTATGCTCCAGTGCGGGGATCTCTAATATGGAATTAATCAGGCTGTTCAGGCGCTGACAGTCTTTGAGCATCAAGGTAAGAAACTCTTTTTGTTTGGCGCGCGCCAGCGCGTGGCGTTGCAGAGTCTCCAGATACAGTTGAATGGCGGCCAGGGGCGATTTAAGTTCGTGCGTCACATTGGCGATAAAATTGTCATACAATCCGGTCATATGGTATTGTACAATGGAACGTCGAAACAAAAGCGTCATCGCGATAGAGATGGCGACCATAAGAATCAGACCGATAACCAGCGCAAAGACATTGCGGCCCTTGACCATTTGCGTCGTCACTTTATCGCCCACCTGGCTAAAGATGATATAATTGGTCACATACCAATATATCCACAAAGCCACCAGCGTCAGCCAGGCCAGTTGCGCCACAACGAAAATTACAATTTGGTAGACATAAGAACGGCGACGTTTCATGGTTTTACCGTACTTTTACACAACATTGCTTCTGAGTTGAGTATATTGCGTGCTGAAAAAGTATACATTTTTTATTTGCCAAACCAAAGTGATTTTTCTGTTTCTATTTTGATTCCGGATAAATTAAGGAGTGATCTTATGAGTTGGACAAAGAGGCCGAGTTTACGCATCGGCGATTTAGAGGCTCCCGTTCCCATTGTGCAGGGCGGCATGGGCGTTGGTATTTCAAAAGCCGGCCTGGCTGCGGCTGTGGCTAATGCCGGCGGCATCGGCGTGATTGCCTCCGTAGGTCTTGATTTGGACGACCTCCTGGCGAAGGGGCGCATTAAAGGCAACAGCTCACGCTATCTGATTGCGGAAATCAAGCGTGCGCGCAGCATGACGGACGGCGTCCTCGGCGTCAATGTCATGGTGGCATTATCCGATTTCACCCAATTGGTGGACGCCGCCATCGAGGCGGATATCGATGTGCTGTTTCTCGGCGCCGGTTTGCCGTTGCACTTTTCAGAAAGCCTGACGGAAAAAATTCAAACCGTGCGCAGTAAATTCGTTCCTATCGTTTCCTCAGCGCGCGCTGCCGAGCTGATCTTTCAGTATTGGGCGAAAAAATATAATCGCGTTCCAGATGGCGTTGTGGTGGAAGGACCCAAGGCAGGCGGACATCTCGGTTTTAAAAAAGAGCAGATTTTTAATCCGGAATATGCCCTGGAAAAGTTGATACCGCCTGTTGTGGCCTGCGTCAAACCTTATGCCGAGACGTTTCATAAAGAGATACCGGTAATTGCAGCCGGCGGTATTTTTACCGGTCAGGACATCTATGACATCATGCAATTGGGCGCTTCCGGCGTGCAGATGGCTACGCGATTTATCGCCACCCATGAATGCGATGCCGATCATGCTTTCAAACAGGCTATCGTCGATGCCGAACAGCAAGATATTACTATTATCGATAGTCCGGTAGGCTTGCCCGGCCGGGCGATCCGCAACCGCTTTCTGGAAGATGTGTCTGCCGGCATCAAAGCTCCTTTTACCTGTCCCTATAAATGCCTTATAACCTGCGATTATAAAACCGCGCCCTATTGCATTGCCCTGGCTTTGGACAATGCACGCAAGGGACGGCTGCATAACGGTTTCGCCTTTACCGGCGCCAACGCCCATCGCGTCCACGAAATCGTTTCCGTACAAGCGCTGATGGAGAGCTTGCAGGAAGAGTACGCGACTGCCGGCAGTGCCCTAGCAATTCCCCTTAAAGCCACGGCCTGAAATTTTTCCCAAGTAACCATCATTTAAAGACCTCACAGGTTTGTAAAACCTGTGAGGTCTGTTGGTTGGCAAATTCTATTATATGACAGAATGATGGTTAATTGACCATTTTACATGATGACTCACAAAAGAACCTCAATGAATTTTCTATAGTTAGCACAAGCCTGGCAGAGTTTTTCGCTGGTCCGATTTTTGCATTGATTTTTCTCCAATTCTATACAGGAGGGTCTATGCGCAATGATATGGTTTGGCGTCTTTCGTTACTCTTTCCCTTTATTATTCAGGCACAACCGAACCCTGAAATGCCGACCCCTTTGATCTTTTTTAAAACAGTAAAACCATACCTGATACAATCGGTACGGAATGACGGCCTGCTTTATACCGGTTGTGCCACTGGCTCGGAGAATCCGGCGGTGTTCAATGCCGCATATGAGCAAGAGGTGTTGGACCGGGTCAACATCGAACGAAAGAATAACAGTCTGCCGCCGTTAAAATCGAGCGCGAATCTGATACGCGCCGCCCGCTATCACTGTTATGATATGAACGATGATGATTATTATTTCGGCGACTCGCCGCCACCATCCGCAGAACCGCCGACCTATAATCCGCACAACACCTATGATCGCAACGGCGCCAATGAACTGATCTATGCCTGTTCAGCGTCTTCGCGGTTTAGTGCATTTTTTACCGCTGCCTCCATAGCAGAAAACATCGGTATTGGGTGTGGGACTCCACAGGAGGTTATGGATGGCTGGATGGCCAGCACCGGGCACCGAAACAATATTCTCAGCTCTACATTGCGTGAAATCGGCATCGGCTATTATAGCGGCAGCGGTTCCTGGTATCACTACTGGACACAGGTCTTTGCCCAGACCAGCGCTTATCCCCTCATCATCAATGCCGATTCCAGCACAACGACTTCGAGCACGGTCCGTCTGTATGTTTATGGCAGTTGGAATGAAATTCGTCTTTCCAACGACAACCTCAATTGGACGGCCTGGACGGCTTTTCAAAATAATCTCACCTGGATTTTAGCAGGCACGGGCTTGTGCACGGTCTATGCGCAAATGCGCACCTCTGGCGGCAGCACCGCATCCGGCAGCGACGACATTAATTATGATCCGCCGACTATTTTGTTGTCCGTGACGGCGAATCTAGAAGGCGGCTTTGACAAGATCACCGGACAGATGAAGACAACGAATCCCGCTCTGCTGCCGCTTACTGCGCCATATGCTCTGGATCCGGCTACCGTTACGCAAATTCCGGCCAATACGGTGGACTGGGTGCTGCTGCAGCTGCGACAGAGCAACGGCGTGACTGTGGTGAAAAACAGGAGCGTTTTTTTGAACAGCACCGGCGGGTTGTTGGATCAGGATGGCCACCCGACGGTTACTCTCGAGGGTGTGCCAACCGGAGTGCATTATTATATTGTGCTGCTGCATCGGAATCACGTTGCCGTGATGTCCAGCTCAGCCATATCCATGAATGATGGCGTACTTGCGAGTTGGGATTTTACCAGCGGAGCAGCGCAATATTATGGCAGCAATACCAGTCGACAATACGGCAGTGAGTGGTGCATTCCGGCAGGCGACATCAATCAGGACAAGTCAGTGGGGTTGAACGATTTTAACGCCTGGCAGACGTCTGCTCGCTTGCCGGCTGAAGGTTACCAGGCCTATGATTTGAATCTGAATGGTTTGGCGACTACTGAGGATTATGTTTTATGGTTTAATAATTATCGCCTGGGGATAACGAGCAGTGTGCCGTGATAGCAATCCTTGCGAAGGGTGCAAACCTTCGCAAGGATGAAACAAATATCAAACCTTATCCGGCACAATAAACGGTTTTCTATATTCGTCTTTAAGATAGGCATTGGCCCAATAAGAAAGGTCATACTCTTTATTGGGAATGAATTGCTCTTTTGACGGATCCAGGTCCAGGGTGGCGCCTAGCGTAACCAAATCCAGGTTCAGGTCCACCCAGTTGGCGGAAAGATGATCCTGGAATTGACGGAAAGTTTGCAGCAGCGCATTATTGGATTTTAATTGCTCGAGAATGATCTGCTGCTCGGTTTTTTGTCCCAAACGGTAGGAAATGTTGCCGAGATGGCACAGAGCTGAAGAGAGATGGCCTTCGATGACCGGTGCGTTGAGATCGGTGGTTTTGCGGCTGCGAACCGCTTCGATAAAGTTTTTCGCATGTCCGCCGCCGCCGCTGCCCGGGAATTGTTTCACTTTTTGGTTGTTATTGTCGTATATCCAGCCGCCGCCGCCGCTGCCGGCAAAATAACCGTTCTCACATTCAATGATAATGCCGATGCGCACGCCGCGGAAATTATCCATGGCGGTCGTATTTTTCCTGGCCGGCAAACCGCGCACTTCAAAGATGATCGGCACGGGTTTATAGTCATAAAAGGTGATCTGGGTATTGGCGGTTTCTGCGTCATCGTCATACCCAAACCGGCCGCCGAGACAGAGTACGCGTTCCGGCAGTTTGTTTTGTCCGATGGTCCAGCGGCACAAATCCATTTCATGCACGCCCTGATTGCCGATGTCGCCGTTGCCGGTGTCCCACTGCCAATGCCAGTCATAATGCAGCTCTTTACGTCGCAGCGGCTTGAGCGCTGCCGGGCCGGTCCAGAGATTATAATCGATGGACGCCGGAATCGGCTGCACGCCGCTCACTTTACCGATGCTGTTTCTCGGTTTATAACACAGTCCGCGTACCAGTTTCATGGCGCCCAGTTCGCCGCTCTGAATATACTCCAAAATTTGTTTAAAGGCCGGTTCTGAGCGATATTGGGTGCCGGCCTGCACCACCCGCTTATATTTTTGCGCCGCTTCCACTAATTTGCGGCCTTCCCAGATAGTATGGGAAACCGGCTTTTCAACATAGACATCTTTCCCGGCCTGACAGGCCCATATGCCCATTAACGAGTGCCAGTGATTGGGCGTTGTGATGACAATCGCATCAATGTCCTTGCGATCCAGCAAAGCGCGAACATCGGTAAAGGTGGCCGGCTTTTCATTAACAACGGCCAATTTCTGCATCTCTTTCGCCATGACCTCCTGATCCACATCGCACAAGGCCGCGATTTGCACATTCGGAATTTCACGAAAGACGTCGATATGTTGGCTGCCTTTGGAATTGAAGCCAACGATCGCCACTCGGACGCGGTCGTTCGCGCCTAAAATTTTCGAACCGGCACCGCCGGACAGGGACAGGGCTGCACTGGCGCCGACCGACCTGACCAGAAACTCTCTTCTTGGCATATGTGACATTAACAAACTCCTTATACCATAATTGGAACGTTTCTGTCCGAAACGCTTATCAGGCATGAAAACAGCATGATCTTCGGATCAGAGTATGAAAAGGAAATATAATATTTTATTTTTATAATTTCAATTCAAATAATCCGTCTGTTGTTAGAAAACCGCTTCCTACTTATTTTGTTAATAAAATTTTGCCGGTAAACCGTTCCTTTTCCGTTACGATCTGATAGAAATAAACGCCGCTGGGCGCGTCCTGGCCGCTTTCATTCCGCCCCTGCCAGCAAAAATGCAGGACATCGCCGGTTTTTCTCTCCGGCCCAAGACGCACCATTTTTTGCCCGCGGTTATTGTAGACGACGAGCTGTGCTGTTTCCCGCGTGTTGGCAGAAAATGTTATAGTCACCTGTGCATTAAAGGGATTGGGATAAGCGCTGTGGGTATGGAATTGTTGTGGTTGTAGCCCGGCGTTTTCCACCCTGGTGCCGTTTTTCCAGCGATGATAAAAAACATTCAACAACGCTACGAATTCCTGTGTTGCTTTCCGGTGTCCGGCTGAAGAGGGATGGCTGTCGCCGCTGGGGTATGCAGCAAAGTTGTTGTTAATGGGCTGCACATGCTGCACTGCGCCTTGCCACCAGCGGTGATGATTTCCCGAGGCTTGATTGACGTCGCTGACGTCGGCATGGCCGCCATTGCTGGTCAACACGTTATAATAATCAAACACGGCGACGTTTTTATAGGCATAGTTTTTCAACCAATCCTTGACCAGCCAGTTGTTGAAAGCGCGGGCATTGGCGGCTCGTTGGACAGCCGGCTGATCGCCGATAAGATATTCAGATTCGTTCATGGGCGGCGCCGTGATCACTACGAACAATTTATTTTGTCGTTGACGGAAATAGGCGAGAATTTTATTGTATACGGCCTTGGCGTTGGCTACTGAGTATTCCCAGTCATTAGGTTCCGCATACGCCGCATCTGCCGGTTGACCGTAAAGATCCGAATTAGGGAAACAGGATTTGAACAGGATCACTTCGTTCTGCCCGCCCGGATTGGCAGCCAAACGGGACCAATCGCCGAAATCGCCCACATTCTGATCGTTCTCTGTAAAGACGGCATTGAGGATGGCGTTGTGATTGGGGCCGGTGAACCATTCCGGCCAATTGGGAATATCGGTACGATCACCGATGGCATCAGGTCCCCAGCCGTAATTGGTGGCGCTGACATAGTAGTTGTTGTTCTTTAATGCAATGGCTAAACCTCCGGATGGATAATCCGCCGTTGGATCCGCAAGCCAGTTGCCGCCGGTGGAGTGGTGGATAAATACCAGTTTGACCACCGAGGCGGGCGGCGTGATGTCATCGGCCTGTGCAGGCCGAATTGATACAGATGCGAGAATGAAAAAGCATCCCTGGACGAACCGGAACAGAAGCCGAGATTGCATAACGCCTCCTTGTCAATGAATGACAATTTTTTGCATACTTAAAATCAGCGAGCAAGAAGAAAAATTTTTTCTTCTTTACGGCCTATTCATGGAGCATATGGTTTAACGATTTTCCGCAGTTAATAGGTCATAAACAATTTCCTGCCAGGTCACGGGTCCTGCAACGTTGTCTTTTTCCACAAGAATGAAATAGCCATTTTTGCCACCGACTGCTTGATAAGCATGAACAAGTGCTTGTTGGTCACTGAGCAATAAAAGCCCGTCCGCAGGACGCCAGGCTTCAAATGCGGTCAGACATCCTAAGGAAGGTGTGAAAGGATAAAACGGTTTACCACGATACCATGCCGGATCAAGAGCGGTGCCATGGGCCATGATATCGCAACGGCCGATCCGGCCGGCGAAATAGGCTTCCTGAATGGGGAAATAATTGCGCCAGCTGCCTGGCAGCAGCCGATTATATTTTTCAAGAGTCCAGGAGGTATCGCTACAATTTTTTTGATGAATAAAAGCGCAGTAATTGATTTCACAGGGCAAGCTCAGTAAAAGCGCGGGCGAGGGTCCAATATAGTCGCTGTCCGATTTTTCAATGCTGTGGATGGAGTACAGGCCTTGCGGCGTGTTGCCGTGGGCCATATATCCGGGCATGGCGGAGAGCGAGCGGGCCAAATGATTAATGAAAAAGAGAGAACCGTCCGGATTGCGCAAAAAGGATCCATCCGGTTTTTTTACAACGGTGATGCCGGGATAGTCTCTATTATGCCGCTGAATGCTATAGATGATCGGATGATCGCCGCCCAGAGAGTGGCGCAAGAGCGTCAACCAATCGCCACGAGCAATACGGTCCATGCTCGATGATTCGTTTAAATAGTGGGACAGACAGGCAAGCAATGGATCGTCTTGACGGTCTTTGAATTTATTTTGCATTTTGGCGATAAGCGAATCGCGATTGCTTTTTCTACTGTCCAAACGCAGGAGATAGAGAGCAGCAGCGCCAAACACGGCAACATCCCGGGTGCTGTCGCCGAGTTTTTTTATTTCTACGGCAAACTCTTTCGGGTACAGGGTATAGGCCGCTTCAAGCGCAGCGCGTTGCAGCGACAGGAATTGCGGTGCAGTGGCAGACAGGGCTTGAAACAGGGCTTGTCTGGCTGTAACCGATCTGTGTTCCAAGAGTTGCATGGCATAGCAGGCAGTGACCCATTTATATTCTCTGCCAGGTGCCAGACCTGCCTGCAACGGCGCCAGAATGCTCTCTTCGGTTAATTGCCGTTGCAAATCCCAACGTTCAGATTGGACAAAAGGAGAATAGACGCTCAAACTGTCGGCATATAAAGCGCACCAGGTCGTCATGGCAGTGAGCAACAACCATATTCTATTCCACTTCATTATGGCCTTCATTTATTATTGATGGTTATGGCAATCCGACAGAGATGACATTAAGAACATGGCATGTACGTCTATGGTCGCACAGTTGATCCAGCCCTCTTCAGCGCCCCGTTGGTTTCGTTTCCAATAGGTCCGAGATCTGCCGGTTTCGACGACCTGGGCCGTTGTCATGTCGCCGGCCCATTGCACTGCTTTATCGATATATACTTTGTCGTTGCCAAGCTGGCCAAATTTTGAAACGTTTTCAAGGCAGCCGCAACCAAAAGAAATCACCAAGGCGGACTCTGCCGCATGGATCACCGTCATGGAACGGTATAAGCATTTTTAAAAAACAAGGGATCATTCCGTTCGATAAAAGGGTCGTTCTTTTGGTTCCAAATATAGATACCCATCGCGATGGTGTACGCCCAACAACTGATCCATTTTTACTTCTACCGAATCCGGTCCGGTCAAGCCCAAGCGTTTGCGCACCTCGCTGCGATGCCACCAATAGCCAGAATTCCAGGAATAGAGATGGTGGCCGTGCGGTTTGCCGGTGAGCGTGCTGATGGATTCGTGAAAGGCCGGCATGAATGCCAGCTCTTTTTGCAAGCGCCAGATCAACTGGTCATCCACCCATTTTAGGTCCATGCCGTGAATCAAGCCGTCGAGATAATTGGCGGCGTCGTTGAGAAGCCAGGAGCCGCCGTCCGTGTACACGCCGCTGTGGCCATCCAATAAATCGCCGTTTGCTTTGGAGATGATGCGCATGCCGTAGGGCGACTGTACGCGCATGGTGGTGTGCAGGTGTCGTTGCACCATTTCGTCGGGCAACAGTTTTTTGCCAAACACGCAAAAGGTCAGGACTTCGCCATACAGGGCATCCTGGCCGATGTGCTGCTGCTGTTTCAGGCTGGTGGCCATATAGCCGCCGGTGGTGTTGAACATGCGGCGATAGCCGGCCATGGCTTTGTCGATATCCGCATCCGAGACGTCAAAGCCCAGTTCCCGGGCTGCCATCAGGGCGCCGCAGTGATAACCCTGATTTGATGAGGGGGCGTCATCGTCGTCATAGGGCAGCTGATCATGATAGGTTTTAAATGCTTTGGATTCCGGTTTCAAGCGTGGCGGAATATACAAACCGTCCTGTTCATGTTCGCGCATAAAGCGATAGGCGCGGGCAACGGTGCGCATGTCCGGATCGCCGCCGCTGCGTTTTACTAACACGGACCAAATGAGATAACATTGCGCATTGTCTTCGTAATTGAGCCGCTCAAAAAACACGGCGGCGTGCGCCTCGTGGTCAAAGCGGGGATCGTTCAGACCGCGACTCAAATAAAAGCCGTCCGTCACCCACTGTTTCCAACCATAGCCGATGCCGGAGATAAAGAGATAATCGCTCTCCGGCCGCAACAGATTGCGCCGCAGCAACAGATAGGAGGTGTTGCGCAAAATGGCTTCGATGGCAGAGCCGGTAAATCCTTTGGCATTGGCCAGCGCCAGATGTGCAGCCAGTTGTATATCATATGGATTTCGTACGTTGGCAGAAAAAATCCAGGTTTTCCAGGTCTGCGTTTCACCAGCTTCTATGTGTTGCCAGCCGTCAAAGGTTCCGCGATAAACCGTGGTGGCATCGATGGTTCTTGGTATCATAATGGTGCGACGGGCAGAACCATCGCCGTTGCACAGCGACAATTGGTGCCGGCCAGGATCAAATTCCATGAAGGAGCGATTTTCCCACATGCCCGGAGAGTCGCCGATCAGGCCGTATAATTTGTCGCCCAGGCGACAACCCAAAAAAGGAAAAGTCTGTCGACCGGCCTGACCGAATTCAGGACCGGAACAACTGGGGCTGTATTCTCTCAAGGTGTCTTCTTTCGCAGTAAAAGAGCAGTAATGGCCGCCTGTTGGAGTTTTCCAGCCCATGTTTAAAAAATAACGTTGATCATGCCTGGTCGCGGTCACGGAAATCACGCGTTCCAATAGATCCGGCGTCAGATTGCGCCAGGTTTCAGATATGAGAAAATTGCCGCAGTTGCTGTCAGTAAATATGGTCTCATTGCTTTTTTTCTGACAACTCGAGTAAGCGACTGCTGTTGTCTCTGAAGGTTGTACAACCAGCAGACTGCTGTTTTGCGCCAGGGGAGTAAAAACGGTGAACTGGTTGTCATAAATTTGGATAGCTATCCGGTTTTGCGATTTGATTGCCTGTGGATGAATGCCGGCTAAAATCGGCGCCGCGGATAAAAGCGATAAAGAAAAGTACAGCCATTTGCCTGATTTCATTTTTATCCAATCCTATGCTATCGTCGTGTGTTATAAAAGAAGGTCAGAGGAATTCGGGAAATAACGGTCACAGCCAGTCCGTTATTAAAACGTCGGTCTCCTGCGCAATAAGCCAACAATACCTGTTGACCGATAAATTCCATGGCCGTGTAGCAGTACCAGCCATGCGGATTGCTTTCAATGGTTTGCGTGTTTGACCAGCTAACGCCATCGTCGCGTGAAATAGCTGCGTTGAAAGGCGTACGTTTGCCTTTGAGACCGGGATCGATGTTTTCATGATTGTTCCAGACCAGCAACAGATCGCCGGTGGTCGGGATTCTCTCAATGGTTGCGGGCGACAACGGTGAAATGATTGCAGAGGGTTTTAATTGAATCCAGGTTTCGCCCTGATCTGTGGAGTGACTGATATATTGCGAACCGGCGTCTGTACGGCAAAAGAGTAACAGTCGTTTGTCTTTTAATTCCACCACGCCCGGTTCCTGCAAAGTGACTTTTTTACCATCAACCAATTCCGGATCAGCGATGATTTGACCCTTTTGCCAATGACGGCCATGGTCATCGGAAAAGGCGCATAGAATTTGCGCCTGACCGTTCCAGGCCGGCCAACCAGGGGCAAAGTGCTTCGCCAGAGGGAGGAGCAATCGGCCGCTGGATAAGCGAACAACGCGATCATTGTTCATTACATAATAATCCGAGTTCTGTCCCGGAAAAACCTCGATCGGATTGCTCCAGGTTTTAGCTTCATCGCCGGAAAAACGCAGCAGCGGTCGGCAGTCCTGCCAGGAATTTTTGCGCAGATAAAAAAGCGCAATGGTGTCCGGCGAAATACGGAGAAGCGAGACGGACATGACGTTCATGTCGCCTTCATTTTCAACTAGGATCACATCTTTTGGGGTCCAGGTTTGACCCTGGTCGTTGGAAGAGCATTGCGCCAGCACAGCGGTTGCTTGATCATCAGCGCCGCCGACAAAACGGGAATAGATGAACAATAATGTTCCATCTTTCAGTTGGATAAAATCGCCTTCGCTGTTGCGCGGATTAGCTGGGCCGGGTTCCAGGCGCAGTACGGTTTGCATAGCGGCAGCCTGTCCGGTGGGCGCCAGTTTGGCGCTGCAGGCGCATAGCAAACCCATATATCCGATGATGATATATTTTAGAATATACATGATTGGATTGATCTCCTACCAAATATTAGCAAATGCTATAAATCCAGGAAAAAAGTAGGTAAACTAGGCGTGATAAGCAAGAATGAATTTGTACAAATTTAAAATACAACTTTCAATCTGTACAAAATGCTAATTAATCGTGATATTGAAAAAATTGTCTTAACAGTAGCCACGCAATATCCTGTAGTGACTATAACAGGGCCTCGGCAAGCGGGGAAAACCACGCTGGTGAGAAAATTGTTTCCGGATAAAAAGTATATCAATCTTGAAAATCCGGACCAACGCGAGTTTGCCCAATCAGATCCCCGGGCATTTTTGAGCAATTTAATGGACGGTGCCGTATTGGATGAAATCCAACGAACGCCGGAGTTGTTATCTTATCTGCTGGATATTGTTGATACCCGGCAAAAAAACGGACAGTTTATTTTGACCGGCAGCAATCAGTTCACGTTGCTGCAAAACATCACTCAGTCTCCGGCCGGCCGCACCGTGTTGTTAAAACTGTTGCCCTTTTCAATGCACGAGATTGGTGATTTGACCAAGGATTTAAGCACCGACGATTTTATCTTCAATGGTTTCTATCCAGCCATCTATCAGGAAAAACGAAATCCCACCATTGCCTATCGCAGCTATTATGAAACCTATATTGAACGTGATTTACGACAACTTTTACAGATCAAGGATCTGGCCCTGTTTCAACGATTTGTTCGGTTATGCGCCGGTCGTATCGGGCAGCTCCTCAATGCGAGTCATTTGTCCAATGAAGTTGGGGTGAGCGTTCCGACCATAAAATCCTGGTTGTCTATTATGCAAGCCTCTTTCGTAGTATTGGTACTGCCGCCCTATTATGAAAATATCAACAAACGGTTGACAAAATCATCTAAACTGTATTTTTACGACGTCGGACTGGCGACCTATCTGTTGGGAATTGAGAGTCCTCAACAAGTCAGCCGTGATCCCCTGCGTGGCGCTTTATTTGAGAATCTAGCCATTATGGAACTGGTCAAAACGCGTCATAATTGCGGATTGGATCCGAATCTGTATTTCTATCGTGATCATCATCAGAATGAAGTAGATGTTGTGTTTAAAAGCGGCAATGCGTTGATTCCCATCGAGATAAAATCTGCACAAACCTTTCATGCCGATTTTCTTAAAGGTTTGCAGTATTTTACTAAAGTATTGCCCGCAAAGGCGGATCAGGGATATTTGATTTATGATGGCTCTATCGAACAACAAATCGGACAATTTAAAGTAATAAATTTGAAAAAGGCGGCAGGGATTTTTAAGGAATAACGGCTAGCCCAAGTTTTTACTCAATTATTTTATGCCAAAAGTCGATGTATCGATTCATCTAACCGATTGATATTCAGTACAGGTTCTTTGAAAATGCCTTATAGTGAAAACTAGATTTTAAAATTTTCTTTTAAATACAAAATAAATTCCCGAAGCGTGGTCATCCTTTCCTGTCTTCTTCTTTCCTTGCGAAATTGAATTCTTTCAATTAATAACGCTAGGATGCCAGTATAAGCATACAAGTCCGCCATATTGGCGCAGGGCGAGTTGTATATCTGCAGAAAATCGGTCGTAAACGGCAAAAAAAAGTCTGCCGCCCAATGACCCAGACAGGCGGCGGTAAGAAAAATGAATGCCGCATCAGCCCAGCGCGACCGGCGGCGGGTTTCTGCATAGAACAGATAAACCGGCACGGCCATGATGCAGATAAACAATAACAGTAAGGAGAATACCGTCGTGGTCCAGGGCGGCAGATTAGGAACCCACCAGGAAAAACCGCGGAAATTTTGTGCATAATGGAGACGCAGAAAAGAACCGAGTATATTCAGCGTTGCTCCTGGGATCATGAACGATCGGATTACTGCTTTACTGCCGGCATCAAGCAGGAAGAGAAAAAAAATGAGCAAGAGCTTTGGTATGAGTGTGGTCATAAAGGAAATCTACTGATAATTCAGGAATTTCATTTATCGATCGCCCTGCGAATTTCTGCTGGGCAATTAATCCGTTTGCGTCCCAGTATAGATTTCCTGGCTAGAAGCAATCAGCGAACAGATGCTTCGGCGCACACCGGGACCAGACAATGCACAGGCCGTTTGGTTATGCGCCTCAGTATGACAAGCATTACCTGATCGTGCAGCAGATTCCCACTGCACGACAGCTTTTGTTCCGCAGTCTACACTAGTGACAGAGCTTGACCGCAATGACTATAAGGACGGATGTCCTGAGCCAGCCAACGTACCGGAGGAATCTCCGGTGCGATCTCTCTAAACACCTCTAGTCGCCCAAGGGGATTGCTTCACTCCAGCGTAGATATTCCTCTTTGGCGGCTACTGTTCCTGCGTTCGCAATGACACGGTCTTTTTTAAAAAATCGCAATCCCTTATTATACCCCCGGCAACACCACTTTGTTCAGCCAATTGATAAATTCGCATTGACGAATGCCGTCATCCAAAACGTCTTCATCTATGGCTAACTGCCAGCGTAAATCCTTGCGGCCCGGATCGCGAAAAATGGTTTCCAGTTGTTCCACATAGCGGTCCAGATCCTGCCGGTCGTTGAAAAATCCGGCCTTGATCAATCTGTCGGCACGCGCCACAATCAATCTGGCCAGTTCATGCAGATCGTATTCCGGGTGATATTGGGTTGCCCAGAAAACGCCATTCTCATGTTCCACAGCCACGGCCTGAACCTCGGAAAAGCCGTTGCCCGCCAGTCTTTGGGCGCCGTCCGGTAATTCCACGATTTCGTCGTCATGGCTGATGAAACCTTCGAACACAGTTGGCTTGCCCTCATACATCGGATGGTTGCGGCCTTGTTCTGTCAGATGTATCTTGCGCGCCAGGCCCATCTCGCGTCCTTTGGGATTGGGTGCGACTTTGCCGCCGGCCGCATACACGGCAATCTGCGCGCCCCAACAACTGCCAAATTGGGGCGTGCCGGCTTTATAGGCGGCCTTGACCATATTTAAAATTTTTGTTACGCGTTCGTCCTGTTCATGGTAAACGGTGAGATTGCAGCCGGGCCAGAGCACGCCGGCATAGCTTGCCAACTCGGCTGCGCCGGGCAAGGTTACGCCCGGCTCGCTCGAAAAAACAATTTCGGTTTTTGCCTGCGGAATATATTTCAGCAGCATATTTTCATACAATTTACCGGCTACGCACATGCCGACCTGCTCAAATTGTTCACGACTCTCTTTGGGATACGCATCGATGATGATAAATTTTAGTTCTCTTTTCATTTTAAACTTTCTCGCAATGTGCAGCCTTGCCAAGGTTCTGAGCCTTCGCAAGGCTATTTCAATTTTTCCAGGATTTCCGGTAATTGCCGATAGTCGTTAAAAACCGCATCCGCCTGTGTGTTTTGGCTGTCGCGATCAATAGCTGCCGTGCATAACAGACAGTGCATGCCCAATCGCCTGGGCCCCAATATGTCGTTATGTTCACGATCGCCGATATGCACGATCTCGTGCGGCTGCAAGCCCAGTTTATTCCACGCGGTCTGAAAAACCGACGGCTCCGGTTTGGAATGACCGGTCTCGTCGGAAAAAACAAACGCGTCAAAACAGGGCAACAATCCTTCATCGGCCAACAGCCGGCGCAGACAGCGGCCCGGGCTGAATATGGCGTCAGAAATGACCCCGATTTTATATTTGCCGTGCAGCGTTTTTAACGCCTCATGCACGCCTGGGACAAAGTCCGGACGGAATTCCAATTCCATCTCTTCATGCAAACGGATCAGTTCCCGGCGTTCGGCATCAGGCAATTCCGCTTTTAATCCCTTCAAGATAATATCCAAACGCTCGGCCACGGTCCAGGTGACATATTGATCATGCCAGACCTTGCGGAAAGCGGCGTCCGCTGTGTTGTAAGCCGCATCAACGAGGCTGTGTTCAATGGGCCCCTGTTTGGCTAAAAATTGATGCACCAACTGCCGTCGTTCCACCGCTTTGGTAGGTCGACCCGCGGCTTTGCGTTTAGGTTCATCGGAATCGTCGATAAAAACCGTGTCCCAAAGATCAAAAGTGATTCCTTTTATCATAACGCTTAAATCAACTTTTGCAGAATGGCCGCCACATCGCCTTTAACGACCTTGCGTGGATTGCCCGGACAGCAGGGATCTTGCAGCGCATAGGCTTCCAGCATGGGAATCTGGTCTGCCGGAATTTTTATGGCTTTCAGATCAGTGGGCATGCCCACGGAGGCCAGCCATTTATTGAGCAGGTCGATGAAAGCTTCGGCGCTGTTTTTGCCGCCGAGCAGCATGCTCAGGTGCGCCAGTTTTTCACGTACACTGGGAATCTCCATGTTGTAGGTCATAACCGCCGACAACACGGCCGCATTGGCCAGACCATGGTGCATGTCATAGTAAACGCCGAGCGCATGAGCAATAGAATGGTTGACGCCCAGCGATTTTTGAAACGCGGTGGCGCCCATGGCCGAAGCCATCAACATCTCACCGCGCGCCGCCAAATTTTTGCCGTCCTGCACGGCGATGGCCAGATTTTTATAAGCCCGCTCCATGGCTTCTTTGGCAATACCGTCAGCCAACGGATGATAGGCATCGGCCACGTAGGCTTCCAGATTATGCACAAATGCATCCACACCGGTGGCTGCGGTCAGTTTGGCCGGCAGCGACACGGTCAGTTCCGCGTCCAGCACCGCGATGTTGGGCATAAACCAGGGCGAAAAGATGATGGTCTTTTTGTTGGTGCTCTTGATGGTGATGACGCTGCTGCGCCCCACTTCGCTGCCGGTGCCGGCAGTGGTGGGAATGGCGTAAAACGGCGGCATGTTGTTTTGCACGTATTTCCAGCCGTCTTTGGCGTCGTCGTATTTTTCCAGCGGGCCTTCATGCGTGGCCATGCATTTCACCGCTTTGGCCACGTCCAGTGCAGAACCGCCGCCAAGACCGACGATGAATTCCGCTTTAGCCGCTTTGTAAGCTTTGGCGCCGTCGTAGACGTTGTCGTCCACCGGATTGGATTTGACGTCGTCAAAGGTGGCCAATTCGACGCCGGCAGCTTTAAAATAACCGCGCACAGTGTCGCCGAGGCCGGCCTGTTCAACGCCCTTGTCGGAAACCAGCAAGCCTTTTTTCACGCCACTGGCGGCAATGGTCTTGGCCACATCGCGAGCCGCGCCGGGACCGTATTCGATTTTTGTCGGAAAATTATAGGAATGTCTTTTTGTCGGCATAGTATGCTTGCTCCTGTTATTTGGTTTTAATGCGTAAATGATAAGACTTGGGGCGGGTGATGTGTTCATAACCCACGGTCGACAAGGTGCAGCCGCGGCCCGTATCTTTGACGCCGGTCCAGGCCAGATAGGGATCCAGATAATCGCAGCGATTCATAAAGCAGGTGCCGGTGGCGATTTGATCGGAAATTTTCACAGCTGCTGCTTCGTCTTCGGTCCACACCGATGCGGTCAGACCATAAGGACTATCGTTCATCAACCTGATCGCTTCTTCGTCGTTTTTAACTTTCATGATGCCGACCACTGGTCCAAAGGTTTCTTCAACCATGACATCCATGGTGTGATCCACGTCCACCATGATTTGCGGCGCCAGATAATTGCCGCCCAGTTTGGTGTTGGGGAACAGGGCCGGATCGATGAGGGCGCGGCCGCCTTTTTTAACCGCCTGGTCGATGTGCTTGCGCACCGTGTCTGCGCCGCTGCGTTTGGCCATAGGGCCTAGCGTGGTTTCCTGGTCCAGCGGATTGCCCAGTTTGTAGGTTTTGGTCAATTCCACACAGCCGTCGACAAATTTATCGTACAGCGATTCATGCACATAGATGCGTTCGATGCCGCAGCAGGATTGGCCAGAGTTGTAAAAAGCGCCGTCAACCAGATTTTCCACGGCAAAGGCGAGATTGGCGTCTGCGCGCACATAGGCTGGATCTTTGCCGCCCAGTTCCAGGCCAACGCCGATAAAGCGTTCGGCCGCCACTTTTTGAATGGCATGTCCGCCGGGCACGGAACCGGTAAACGCGACGAAATCGACGCGCGGATCGAGAATGACTTTGGAGGTGTCTTCGTGGTCCAGGTGCAGAATTTGGAACAATCCTTCCGGCAGACCAGCGGCTTGAAAAGCGTCGGCAAACCGTTCTGCGACCAGCGGCGTTTGCGCCGAGTGTTTGAGGATAACGGCATTGCCGGCCAGCAGACCAGGCACAATGCTGTTCACAGCGATGAGATACGGATAGTTCCACGCCGGCACGGTAAAGACTACGCCCAGAGGCTCCCGTTTGATATAACGGTGGAAACCCTCTTTCTCACCGACCTGTACGTCTTTTAATGAAGACTCGGCCAGATTCATCATGCCGGTGGCGCGTTCCAGGGTGCCGCGCACTTCGTTGGGGCCGTATCGGAGCGGTCGCCCCATCTGCCAACTCAGCTCTTCGCTGATGCGGCTGCTCAGGGTTTGAAATGCGGTGATAAATTTTTGAATGTACGCCGCCCGTTCCGCAACAGACACATGGCGCCACTCTTTCTGCGCTTTGACTGCATTGGCCAGCGCCGTCTCGATGGATTTGGCGTCAGCGAATGGACGTTCAATGTAGACCTGATCGTTCACCGGCGAAACCACTTTTAACGTCTTTGCCATACGAGTTCCCTTTCAAACAGGTTTAAATGAACCTTGCGAAGGTTTACAATCTTTGCAAGGTTGTTATTGTTGTTAGATTCTCTCAAAATATCTTTTTCTTTCCCAATCCGTCACCGCCTTGTCGTACAATTCACACTCGGTACGGTAAAAATGGACATAATGTTTTTTCACCGATTCACCGAGCGCACGAGTTGCAAAAGCGCTGGCATCAAACAACGAGACCGCCGCATGCAAAGTGGCAGGAACCTTGGCAAGGTTTTGCGCTGCATAAATATCGCCCTGAAAAATTTCCGGCGGTTCCATCTGTTGGTTGATGCCGTCCAGACCTGAAGCCAGGCTGGCGGCAAAGGCCAGATACGGATTGCAATCCGCGCCGGGAATGCGGCATTCAATGCGCAAACCAGAACCATGACCCACTACGCGAAATCCCGCGGTGCGATTATCATAACTCCAACCCAGTCGTGTGGGCGCCCAGGAACCGGATTGGTAACGTTTATACGAGTTGATGGTGGGTGCATAAAAAACCATCATATCCGGCACATGATGAATCCAGCCGGCCAGGAACCAGCGAAAATAATCCGATGCTTTTACAGCACCGATGTTTTTTTCGCCGCAGAAGGCATTGCGTCCTTGCTGCCAGAGACTGATATGGAGATGGCAACTGGAACCGGCCTGGCTCTCCAGCTGTTTGGCCATAAAAGTGACGCTGAGCTTCATCTGCTCGGCAACCTCTTTCAGGCATTGTTTGTAAACGCAGTGACGATCAGCCATGGTCAACACATCGCTATAACGGACATTCATCTCATGCTGGCCCAGTCCCCATTCGCCTTTGGACGTTTCCACCGGCACGCCTGAATTCTTCAGATGTTTGCGCACCTGGCTGTTGAACGGTTCTTCACGTGTGCCCTGCAAAATATGATAATCCTCGATATACCAGCCCGCGGGTTGCAGGTGGTGATATTCTTTTTGCGCGGCTTCCTGATACGAGTTTTGGAAAATATAATATTCCAATTCTGAACTGGCCATGGCAGTAAAACCGGCCTCGGCCAGCTGCTTGATTTGCTGCAAGAGAATCGAGCGCGGCGCCACGTCGGTCAGATTATTGCTCTTTTCATCGACCACATTGCACAGCAGCAAGGCGGTGCGCTCCAACCAGGAAGCCAGGCGCAGCGTTTGCCAATCCGGCGCCAAACGAAAATCACCATAACCGGTTTGCCAGCCGGCGTATTCATATCCCTGTATGGGTTCCATCTCCATGTCGACCGTGAGGAGATAATTGCAGGCGTGTCCGCCTTCCTGGCTGGCCTCGTTGATAAAATATTCAGCGTCAAACCGTTTGCCCATGAGGCGGCCATAGTGATCCGTAAAAGCCAGAATCACCGTGTCGATGGCGCCACTCTTAACCAATTCGGTCAATTGAAGTTGGGTAAGCATTCCTTTTACACCGGTTTCACTGCTCATTGCTAGCCTTTTAACAAAAAAAGGGAATAAAAATTATATCCATAAAATGTCTAATTATATGCACAATTCCAAGAAAAAAATTTATTTATTCTCAGTTATGTATGCAAATCCTTTCAATTGAGTAAAAATTTCAACTCCTTAGAAGACGGATACTATCAAAACTTTTGTTTGATTTTGGAATAGGAATAGTTATGTTTGTGAGGATGATAGGTGGAGTATTGTTCTAGTGCAATCCGGTTGCATATTTTTTTAAATTTATGGAAAAGTTTATGCCTTTTAAAAGTTTAACGCGTTTTGCCTGGTTGTCTATTGCCACGGCCGTGCTGACCATTTCTTTAAAAGTCGTAGCCTATTTTCTAACTGGTTCTGTGGGTTTGTTGTCAGATGCGTTGGAATCGATCGTCAATCTGGCGGCCGCGTTCATGGCGCTGGCCATGTTGACTGTAGCTGCCCGTCCACCGGATGAATTGCATGCCTTTGGTCACAGTAAAGCGGAGTATTTCAGCAGCGGGGTAGAGGGCGCTTTGATTTTGCTGGCAGCGGTCATGATCATGTGGTCTGCAGTGCCGCGCTTATTGCAGCCCCAGCCGCTGGAAAAAGTCGGCATCGGTCTGTTTGTATCCGCTCTGGCGTCGTTTGCCAATTTTACTGTGGCTCGCATTCTATTAACCGCTGGTAGAAAATACAATTCGATCACGCTTGAGGCGGATGCACAACATTTGTTGACCGATGTGTGGACCTCGATCGGCGTATTAGCGGGTATTGCGCTGGTGTCGGCAACCGGGTGGATGAGGTTGGACGCCATCGTGGCCATCCTGGTGGCTGCTAATATTGTATGGACCGGAGTACAACTGTTGCGGCGATCCGCACTCGGTTTAATGGATACGGCGCTTTCGCAAGCGGAATTGTCCGCGCTCAAAGATATTTTTCAGCAATACGCCGACCTGGGCGTTCATTATCATGCGTTGTGGACCCGACAAGCGGGCGTGAGGAAATTTGTCTCTGTGCATATTCTCGTGCCGGGTAGTTGGACGGTATACCAGGGACATCAGCTTTTGGAAGTGATGGAATCGCAAATACATCATACCATCCCCGGCGTGCACGTTTTCACGCATCTTGAACCCGGCGATGATCCGGTGGCGTGGAATGATGAAACGCTGGATCGCAGGCGCGGAGCAGAGCCGACAGAGGATTGATTTATATGGCAACCGATTTTGCCGGCATTCCGATTAGACCTGCAAAATATTGCGGGATTATCCAAAAAGACTTGGCATGTGGTGCTCCGCCTAAAAGCAGGACTATTACCTTATTATAAAAATATTATGTTATTTTTTTTCCGCTTTTCAGTGGGCCTGCCGGTTATATTTTAATGAGAACAATTCGCGAACTTGAGCAACGGTGGAACATCCATCTTCCGGGAACGGATGCATGAAAGTTATCAAGAGTCAGTGCATCTGGTTGTTTTGCATCTCTAATTCCACACGATGCACGGTGACGGTTTTTCCTTCTTGCTCCGACACCTCTAAAACCTGCACCTGATCCTGTAAAGATTTTTCAGCAACCAGAAAAACGAATGAATTTTCATTTTTTTGTACAAGGGAGCAAGAATCGCCGTTGACGCGCAACTCTATTTTTTTATTGTCGCTGTCCGCAATGCCGATGGCAGCCAACGTTTTTCTGCCGACCGGTTTCGGACCGGTTGGCATGCGAAAAGACAACCGCACTCCCGCGGCCGGCAAAGGATAATCAGCAGCTTCGCCCGGTGCAAACACATCGCGAAACGTGACGATATGACGTCGGCGCGGCAACCGCTCCAGGTCGGCCAGAGAGGACATGGCGCGCAAAGTTTTTACATAGGCATCGGTTGACCATGCGGGAACAGTTTTTCCTGTAGTTGAAAAATAGTTGAACAAATAGACTGCATCTGCACCGCTGCTCAATACGGATACGGCTGCGCCGGCTGCGGTTTCAGTATCCGTGATCCGGGCCGGACCATCGGGATACGCCTGTTCGCGAATCTCCAGACCTCCGGCCAGGGTGATGGGATAGGCCGCTAACAACTGCTTCCATGTCTGCAACGGCATGCGGGTGTCCATGCTGGCCCAACGCGGCGTGACCACAACCAAATCGATCAATCCCTGTTGCGCCCACAGCACCGCATCGAGTCCCAGGTTTTGTGCGGTGATGGGGTTGGCCGGCACGCGAACGCCCACTTTGATTGCGTGTCCCCGCTTTTGTTCCGCTTGCGTTACATGTGCATGGACTTGCACCAGCCACTCATTGAGAATTTTACCGCCTGCCAATTCGTGCCCGGGTTTGAAGAGATAAGGCTCGCGCATAAAATCCAGTTCCAGGCCGTCGATATCGTAGCGCTCCAGCGTTTCCCTGATCAGGCCCATATAGCGATTGCGCACGCTTTCATGGCTGTAATCCAGAGCGCGATCGTAATAATCGATTTTGCGGTCGGACACGCGCCAGCATTCGTGATGGTTTTTCCAGAAAGAGCTGTGAATGGGATGTTGCAGTTCATCGTTATTATGGATGTCGTTCATGCGCAGACTGATCCACGGTGAAATTTTATTATATCGGCAACGCGCGATCACCCGCGCCGGATAATCCACGCCTTGCCGGTTCAGCGCCAGCATGGACTCGACCATCTTGCGATAATGGGCGCGGCTTTGCGGCGCCATGTCGAATAAAAAGGGCTGATCATCAGCTCCTTGCGGATCATAACCGCTCCAAAAGGGTTCAAAGGCCAAGCTGTTGTAATTGGCGCGTTGCGCATTGGTGTTGCACATGAACACGGTCACGCCGGCTTTGGCAAAGAGATCGATCTGTTCGTCTACCACCTGGCCGCTGATTTTGTCCGGCGGATTGTAGAAAAACATGTCCGTGCAGTCATAGTTAAAGAGCAAGCCCTGCAGTTTTTGTGGTGATTTTTTTGCGGGACAGCAAACGATGAACAAGCAGGTAAAAAAAATCATGATAAACAAGCTTGGTTGATGTATGTGAGGCGAGATCGTCGATTTAGCTGGTTGCATATCTATCCTTTGTATATCAAGAATTGTTGGTTTTTACACACTGAATTCCGGTTCACAATTTTTTCTTTTTTATGGTTCTTGCGGATTTTACTTTCAGACCAGTTAAAGAATTCCACCCGGTTTTGATTTGCTCCGGGCAATTTTTCATGCCGTAATCAAGACTCTGGTAATACCTTTTGGGAATATCGGATTTTCTGATCGCTTTGGGGTCATAATAAATATCCGCGCCTACGGTCTCGCATATGTACCTTTTATAATGATTTTCCAACTCGTTTTGCAACAGCCCTTTTATTTCAACCACGCGGACATCAAATCCACGTTTGCGCAGTTTTTCTTTAAGCGGTTGATTAACATAACCGGTGCATATTTCGATACGATGAGTCAGCGGGGTCGCTTCAAACGATTCAACAAGTTGTAAAGCTAATTCAGCGTATTTCTTTAAATAGTGTTTGCGGCTAAAGGGTTTTCCCGAATCGTCGCGAAAATAGTCGACGGGAACCGTAGCCGTTTTTACATCCCGTTCGTCGGTCACGCCCACCATAACGCCGCATAAGGGAAATCCCCAGCCCGCATCATCGATGCGCAACAGCTCGCGGTCCGGCGGGGCCAGGCTTGCATAATTTTCCTCGACCAAATGCCGTAAAACAAGCGCATCAACGCAGACAATGCTGTGTCCTCTGTTTTTCGGGTTGTAGGTGTAAATCTTTACATTCCATTTCGGGCTGATCCCCTTTTCTTCAACACCGGAATAAGAGGATATCAAATAGAGATTGTTTTCAAATCTCTGCTTCACATAGCCCAACTTTTCGGCCTGTGCAAGTCGGGCAATGGTCAGGTCGATCTCCTCTGAGGAAAATATTTTTTTTAAGAAATCAATTTTCATAAAAAAACAAGTCGATAAGAATTTCACATCAGGTTAGCGAATCAACAACAACCGCCGGAGCAACCGCTCACGACCATGCAATAATTCGCACAGAAAAACGCCGCTGCTTACCCAACTCCCCTGCTCATTACAACCGTCCCAAAGCACCGCCTGTTCGCCTGCGGCAACGCTATCATTCCACAGTATGCGAACGAGCTGCCCGCGAATATCATAGATGCTGACCCTGACCATCGTCTCGTGGGTAAGATGAAAACGAATGGTGGTCTGTGCATTAAACGGATTGGGATAATTCTGTTCCAGGATCGGTGCGGCAAGTTGTCCCGAAGGATGTTCCACGATGCCGGTTTGATCAAGATTCCCGGCGCCCGGGGTGCCGTGGTTTTGCGACGCGAACCAGTTTTGCGCCAAAGTGTTATCCCATTGCGGATTTTTCAACGCCAGGGTTGCGCCCTGTCCTCTGGGTTCTGTGGGCCAGGGCGGTTGACTCGAGTAAGCCACAGAGTCTATCATTTGACCGCCGGCATCGTACAGTCTGACCTGATCGTTGCTGCTGCTCAGTCCAAAGGACAGATTGCCTGTTTTAGCAATCGTCTGATCGCCATAGACCCGGGCAAATTTTCCGACCTCTCGGCAGACGATCAGGTATTGATTCGACTCGATTCGTGTTTGCCCGGGAAAGAGGAAGGTATGGGAGGGATCTTCATCCATCAACCGCCAGTTGGTCAGATCCATCGCCGATCCCCCGGCGTTATAGAGTTCGATCCAATCTTCCGCATCAAAGTCGGCAGCGGAATTATAATTGATCTCATTGATGACGATGCGGGCCGGTGTTGTGGCTTCGGAAACATAGTGAGCGGTCAAGGTTTCGCTTTGATTGAGGTTGATCAGCATATTGACGTCACTCGAGCTGCTTGCGCCTGTCCAGCCGATAAAGCGATAGCCGGGTTTTGCTTGCGCAGCTGCAGAAATCGGCACGTTGGCAAAATAAACTCCGTTAAACGGAAACCGTGTGACATTTAAAAAATCATTAAAGGTGATTTGTCCGGCGTTCGGCGGGTCGCACTGCACGGTCAACGAGCAGACCTGCGTGAGGCTGAATTTTTTCATGATGTGACTGCGCATATAGGTCGGTCGGTGCCGGCCGAAATCGCGCAGAATTTGCACATACTGCTCCCATTGATTCAGAGAGTTCCACCACAAGCGGTCGGGAGACCACCAAACCGGTTGTCGCCATTTTTCGTAATGGCGCGGCATTTCGCTGCGAATGGCGTTCTGTAATGAATCGATACGGGCTCGTACATGATCTTCCTGGAAGACCGAATTCATGAGATCGGCAAAACGGTTGACGAACAGGCGTTCGAATTCTTTATTCTTGAGCAGCGTGCGCAACAGCAGCGTGGACCAGGGCGGATTACCGTGATGATTCGGCGTTTGTGTCGGTGACGTGGCATACGCCAGCGTATTATAATCATAGCCGTAAGCGTTGCGACCGGCGCCATAGGCGTTGATGCCGAATCCCCACTCTGTGTCGTATAGAATCCAGCGCCAGCGACCGGTCGGCGTGCGCGGTCGCCAGAATTTGATGTTGTTGCCGGGCCAGTCACGGTTGTCGACATAAATCTGCACAGCCTGATAGGTGGTGAAATTTTCCACATCCATTTGCGTTTGGATGTATTTGAAATTGGGCTCCAGGCTCATGTCGTGAGTACCGAGATATCGCAGCATATCGCGATAATGCTGACTGTCGCCCTCCAGCACCGTATATTGCGATTCCAATTCATCCACGCTGTCCGGGTCCACACCCGGATGATGTTGCGCCAGATAATCTTCATTGATTTTTTCGCGCATGTTGAGAATGCCCCAATAGCTGCCGTTCAGGTACACGGCACAGGGACGATAGGCCTGTTTTTCCAGATCCAATGCTTCCACCAGACTGTGGATCAGGCCGTCAGCGAAAAAGGTGCGGTCCCAGTCATTGGCCGCATTGCGCAGGATGAAAGAGTCGAAACGGTCAAAGGGCAGTGAAGGGAACAGCGGATATTTGAATTTTCCTTCGCTGTAAATCTTGCGGGCAAAGAGCGCCAATGATTTTTGCGGCCGCGCCCGGCTCCAGCCGCCATGGATCATGACGCCGGCGTCCTGTTTTAAAACCAGTCCCAAGGGACGTTCAAACAGTTCAATATGGATCGGCCGTTCCCATTCTTGCCAAAAATTGGCGCCGTAATTGGGAGCAGCCGATAGATAGCTTTTCCCCAGCACATAAATGCCGGAATCCGCATCCCAGAGATGGTGCGGCGCCGTGGTCAGACTGATGATGGGCAGATCCGACCAGGGTGGAAAAATAAAAGTGTGGGTGGATATGGGGCCCGGCGTCGTGCCGGGCGTAAAGGCGCGTGCGCGCAGGACGCAGGTTTGGTACAGCAAAATCGGCGCAAGGTAAATGGGGTCGGTCGAGTCCGGTTCATCGCCGTCCAGTGTATAGTGGATGGCGGTACCTGGACCTGCGGTTAACTGCAGAGAGAAAGGTTCTATATAATAGCCGGCTGTATGTGAAAACTTTACAGAATCGGCACTATTAGCTGAGGTTTGGGGTGCTGGAACCACTGTATAACTGGACCACAAAATTACAAGATTAAAAAGGTTAAAAGAAAAAATTTTCAAATCAGTCCACTTTCTTTAATAATAAAATGTACGATCGGCCTGCTCTGGTGCGATCTCCTTTGCCGGTAGCCAATACGATTTCGCGCCGTCCATCATTGTCCGCATCGCCTACCGCCAGCCAGGAAGATTCGGCATGCTCGTTTGCCAAATCCAGCAGCCGGGTTTTTTCAATGACGTCTTGATCTGTTATGCGATACATTAGGACATAGCCCAGATGCCGGCTGGTGATGCGTTCCGACATCTCATCGCCGCGGGTGGAAACGATCAACTCGTTGCGGCCGTCGTTGTCGCAGTCGTCGATGGCCATCATTTTTTCAAAATAGGACAGGTCCAGATCCGGGTCCTCATCAGCAAAACGATAAACCGGCTCGACCTGATCCGTAATGCGATAACCGATGATGGTGGCGCGATTCTCGTCCTGTTTTCTTTTCCAACCTATGACGAGTTCGTTTTTCCCATTATTATCGACATCACCGATAATTAAAGAGGCATAAAAACATTTTTTATCGTCATAACCGTTGATGACCAGTCGCGGCGGCAGCACGAGTTCGCCTGGTCCGTCAAATTCGCAAATTTCCACACTTGCTTTTTCATCGCGAAAGGCGTTGCTGGTGATATATTCAACCTGGCCATCGTTGTCCACGTCGGCAATGAGCGATTCTTCTCCGGAACCGGAGAGGTTATGAATTTTACGTGCCGCTGCCTGCTGCAACGAGGAATCCAAATCATAGCGAATGATTTCACCGCCGCCGCAATAGGCGGAAATCACTTCGTCGATGCCGTCGTGGTCCAGGTCATGGATCGCCAGATCATGGGTATAGGAGCTGCGATTGCATTCAGGACGGCAGTTGACCAGATGAGTCAGAGCGTCTCCCTGCATGGCCGTGACATAAAAATACGCCGTGCCGCCGGTTTCCTGGCCTGTGCCCAGGATAATCTCGTTGCGCTGGTCATGATCCAGATCGGCAATTTTAACTGCCAGCCCCATGCCGGGAAAACTTTGTGCGAGATTGTCAGCCAGCAGGCGTGCGTGCCAGGTTGCTTCTGTTTTCTTGAACAGATAGAGTCTGCTGTCCGGACACCCGGTGGTGAGGATTTCGTTGCGGCCGTCGTTATCCGCATCGCCGATTTCCACGTCCCAGCCGGCGTAGCTTTGCTCTACGCAGGCGATCGTTTCCACGTGCCAATGATCGGCAATCGAACTGACGATAGCTTGATTCTCAACGCGCCCATGTTGGCAAGCAAGGAGCGCTGATGATAGTCCAAGGAGAACAGAACTTTTTTTCATTTTGCCTGATTTCCTCACGGTTTCAGTTGTGCGTTGTCAAACTTCAAAATAGCACGTCATTAGGGAAAAATCAAGCGAATATTCCGGTAAGAGCAAGCCCTTAATTTTTCTTGCTCAACATTTTTTTCATCGCTAATTTGTTTTATTCGAATATAATAATAGCTGTTTGCTGAAAAAAGGAAATGAATCTAAGGATGATGCGGTTCGTTGTGTACTGAACGGTCCATCAGTATAATCAACTTGCTATTTACTTAAAAAATAGTATCTTTACGTTTATATTGATCAAGTCGCACACTCAAATCATTCTGAGGCCTAATGGATATTACCGGAAAAATCATCAAAAATCTCATCCCCTCCGAACCGGTTTTAATTACCCGTATTCAAAATTTGGGGCAAATGATTTCCGTTACGTATACGGGTATTAACACGAAAAAGGTAAATACCAAAGTTCTCGCAACAGATGCTCTTGCGAAATTGGAAATCGTTGCACAAGAGGGTGTGTTCAGTTTTGATGGCGATCCGGATAAATTTCTTCTGTTTGCCGAAGCAGAACGAATCCAGTCAGCTTTTCAATTCGATCCCATTTTTGCCGTCAATTGCAGCATCGTCGATCCTCTCCCTCATCAAGTTGAAGCCGTTTATAAATATTTGCTTCCCTTACCCAAAATACGTTTTCTCCTGGCTGATGACACCGGCGCGGGAAAAACTATTATGACCGGGCTCTTGCTCAAAGAACTCGAGATGCGCGGATTGGTGGAGCGAATTTTAATCATAACACCCGGAGGTTTGACCAAGCAATGGCAGGAAGATGAGCTGTATTTAAAATTCAACATGACGTTTAAACTGGTAAACCGAGCGGTTTTTGAATCTGATCCAGCCATTTTTTCCAGTTCCAACAAGATTATCACATCAATTGATTTTATCCGCAACGAAGACGTGCTGAATGTGATAAAGGAAACACCATGGGATATTATCATCGTTGATGAAGCGCATAAACTATCCGCCTTCGATTACGGTCGAAAACAGTATCGCAGCAAACGCTACCAGGCTTTATCCAGTCTGAAGAGCGAACATCTGCTGCTTTTAACGGCTACCCCGCATCGCGGACGACGCGATACCTTTAAAAACCTTCTGCAACTGCTGGATGAAGACATTTTTGCATCCGACAGCCTGGTCACTTCCCGTATCAAGGAAATAAGCGAAAACGGCATTAACAAATTTTTTATACGCAGGCTGAAGGAACAGATGCGGGATTGGGAGGGAAAACCCCTCTTTAAGAACAGACATACAAAAACTGTTTGTTATGAATTGACTCCTGAAGAAAAAAATCTATATGATAAGGTTACCGACTATCTTACCAAACGAAGAGCAGAAGCCAATCAGGAATCCAATATTCATGTTTCTTTGGCATTGCTGGTCATGCAACGGCGCTTGACCAGCTCGATTTATGCGATCATGAAAACGCTTAAAAATCGTTACACTGCCCTAAACGGACTTTTGCAGGAATTGGCGCAAAATCCGAATCTCTGGAAACAAAAAGCCCGGATTGATTTAGAGTTTGACAGTTTGGATGATTTTGATGAATTTGACGACCAGGAACGCGAATCTTTGGAAAGCATTCTTTCTGATCCGCGTAAATTTCGACTATTCACAACGGCAAAAAGCATAGCAGAAATCAGAGATGAAACCGAACAGGTTAAGAATTTATTGGTTCTCGCCGAGTCTTTGCATAACAGCAATCTGGAAGAGCAAAAATTCAAAGAGCTTTCCAGGCATTTAGCCTCAGAAGGCGTGTTGGATGGCAAGGAAAAACTGGTCATTTTTACCGAACATAAGGACACCCTGGACTATCTTGAACAACGATTAAGAAATAACGGCTATAAAATCGTCACCATCCATGGCGGTAAAAATGTCGAAGAAAGACGAACAGCGCAAACCATCTTTGCCAGAGAAGCGCAAATCCTGATCGCGACCGACGCCGCCGGAGAAGGCATCAATTTGCAGTTTTGCCGACTGCTTATAAATTGGGATATCCCCTGGAATCCCAACCGCCTGGAACAGCGCATGGGTCGCATCCATCGTTATGGTCAAAAAGAAGATGTTGTGGTATTAAATCTGGTCGCGCAAAATACACGGGAAGGAAAAGTACTTGGCCGTTTGTTGGAAAAACTGGATGCCATCCGCGACCAGATCGGCGATGACCGGGTGTATGACGTCATTTCCGATATATTTGAAGAAGTAAGCCTGGATGATATCATTAATTCCACTCTGAACGGACAATACACAAAATATGACGATGCCATCGATCAAACGCTTAATCCAAATAAAATCAGAGAAAAGATCCAGGAACAAAAGCAAGCCATCGGCCACAGCCTGGTGGACTATCAACAAGCCAGACTCTTAAAAGAAAAATCCGATGAAAAACGGCTGCAGCCGATTTATATCCGCACTTTTTTCGAAAAGGCTTTCAAAGCCCTTGGTGGCACGTTTACCGAGGTGCGCAAATATATCTATCGTATCGATAAAATACCGGACTCTGTCAGCCGAATCATGAAAGAAGATTACAACATACGACCGGAGGTAAGAGAGGTTCTTTTTTGCTTTGATAAGCAGATATTCCTCGATTATCAAAATATGGCAGATCTGGGCAGGGTGCACTATATCAATCCGGGGAATCCTGTTTTTGACAGCGTGGTGAAAAACATTCGCACGGCATTCAGGGAGGATATGCTGCGGGGCGCGATCCTGGTTTCTCCCGAAGATCATACGGACTTTTTTGCCTGGTTTATCAAATCGCAAATCACGGATGAACGTTCGTTAAAGGAGCAGGAAAACATCGTTGATGAGGAGTTGCTGCTGCTGGTTGGGCGTGACGGCGATGACTGGGAAAAGACGTCACCCGCTAAACTTTTAGACGCCTGGCCGCCTCTGGCGTTTGCTAAAACCGTAACCCCGCCAAAGCAACAGACCTCTGATGCCGTTAAGGAGTGGATTTTTCAAAATGTGACGTTGCCTCAATTTGCCGAAACAAAAAGTCGGGTTGATCAGGATATAGTAGTTCGCACGGCCTATCTGGAAGAGGCGTTTTCCAACAT
This sequence comes from uncultured Cytophagia bacterium, assembly GCA_964387285.1. GTDB lineage: Bacteria > Zhuqueibacterota > Zhuqueibacteria > Residuimicrobiales > Residuimicrobiaceae > Anaerohabitans. Next base: position 52,124 of record CAYLWO010000038.1, read on the forward strand.
GATTTTGGATTTAACGGCGACTATAAACGAGCTACAATCCGGCCTGCTGTTGGGCGATCATCGCAACCAGGAGAAAATAGTAAAAAAGCAAGAGCAGATTGAAATGCTCAAAATTCGGAAAATGGATCGAATACGAAAACTGGAACAAATGCAGCAGCTTGGCATAAAAGAGCCGGAAGTGTTGGGGTGCGCATACATCATTCCCTTGAATCAAGTAGAATACCAATCACAATACGGCATGAGCCGGGACGACGAAGCAGAGGCAACCGCCATGTCCGTGGCCATGAATTATGAAACGAGCCAGGACTTTAGGCCTGAGGATGTTTCGTCGCAAAACCTGGGCTATGACATTCGCAGCATTGCTCTGGATCTGCGCAAAAGATATATTGAAGTAAAAGGCCGCAGCCATGAAGGCGGCATCATGCTGACTGAAAATGAAATGAATCGCCTGGCCCAATTGGCGGACACGGCCTGGTTGTACATCGTCATCCATTGCAAAACGAATCCGCAACTGTATCGAATTCAAAATCCGGCCGCCTCCTTACGCTTTGAGATAAAATCGAAAGGAGTGCAATATTTCGTCCATAGCAATGAGTGGCAGGCCAAGGCTGTTTGCTGACGGATCA
>CAYLWO010000039.1:0-50414 GCA_964387285.1 uncultured Cytophagia bacterium
GGCGCTGTTTCCAGCGCTTCAATAATATTGGTGGGATTGCGTTGTTTGATCTCCATGGAGGTGACCACGGATAAGGACACCGGTGTCTGGTCAAGAGATTGTTTGGTTTTGCCGGCAGACACCACCATGGGATCCATTTCAATTGCAGTGGCTTTAAGCGACACATTTAAGGTGGCAGCGCGTTCTGCAGCAATGGTTACCCGATCCACGGTCAAGGTATGGTAGCCGATCATGGAAAAACGCACGTTATAGACGCCGTCCGGAATGTCGTTGATGGTGAATTTACCGGCAGCATCGGACACAGCACCGCGCAGCGTGGTCAGTACCTGTATGTTGACGCCGGGCAGGGGTGTCTTTTCTTCAGCGTCATTGACCACGCCGGTGATTATGCCGGCGGATTGGGCCAGATTAAAAAACGAAAGGAGGATAATTATTTTCTTCACATTTTTTCCTGAAATAGTGTTAACCGGCAGCAGGAATTCGCAAGGTTTAAAAATCCGTTTTATCCGTTCAATCCGCGTTCGCTTTTGTTTTCGCAATTAACGCACAAGCCGGGGGGCTTGTGCTACAAAGAAACATTTCCGTTTTCGCAAGCACAAACCGGGAGGCTTGTGCTGCGATTGGACTATTGCACCAGAGACCAGTCGGCATAAATATCCAAACCGCTGATGGTCTGGCCGGTTTTCGGCGATATCTTGCCCGGCAGAGTCGGATTTTTGGGATCCCGATATACGCCGATCTCGCGGAATTCAGCCATGCTGGCGTGATCCGGCAGCCAATAGACAGCCAGATAATCGATGGGGCCCTGCCGTACTGGCAATTTGAAATGGTAAGGATTGGAATTGATGCTGAAATCAATGGTTTTTAAATAAACCAGATAATGTACTTTCGCTTCTGGTTTATAGCGATAGGCTGCAACCGCAGTTGCTAATGTGTTGGCTGGAAAGGGTCCGTTGAAATAAACCGTGCCCTCAATAGCTGCGTCGCGATTGACGCGATCCCAGCTCGCATACAATTCGACACGGGCTTCCGGTTTGGCAGCTGTGATATCAAAACCCAGAGGCAGTAAATTATTGTTTGCATCCAATGGCATAGCCAACACATCAGCCAGATTGGATTTGGTCTCTGTGCTGTACCACCAGAGACTGATGGACTCATAATGACCCAGGGGCAATTCCATCTCTGTGTGCACCGTGTCCTCGACAATGGGCAGGCTATTGGCGCTGTGGAACATTTCATTGATGGCATGGGGCGGAAATTTCGGCGCCACGATCAAATAGATGCCCTGAGTGTTGGCCGGCGGCGTGCCGCGAAAATACACCGTCACCTTGACTTTACCGGGCAACGGCGCCACGCCATGATCCGAACCGCAAGCCAGAATTAGCAGACCCGCTAGCAGGAAAAGCGATGCATTATTGTGCACGATCTTTTTCATAACAACCTCTATTACCGCATCAGTACCATGGACTTGCGCACCTTCTCACGCTCGGTTTTGATTTCATAAAAATAAAGACCGGAAGCGACTTCGCGATTCTGACAATCACAACCATTCCACAAAATTTCATGTTGACCTGCGCTTATCGTTCCGTTCAACAATTGTGCAACCTCGCGGCCTTGCAGGTCAAGAACACGCAAAGAAACAAGACTCTGTTTTGGCAAATAAAAACGAATAGCCGTGCCGGCGTTAAACGGATTGGGATAGTTTTGCGCCAGTTCGAACTGCTCCGGTTTGGCATCCTGCTTCTTTTCCACAGCCGTGGGATAATCTACCAATCGTCCTCTTTTATCCACCGGATTAGCCACATTAAAAGCGAGCATTTCACCATCGCTTTTTTGCAGGCTGGCAGGTAAAAAATAGGCCGTAAATCCGAGACGCATGCTGGATACGCTTCTGAAATATAAACCCTGATCTCCGTAAGAGACTTCATCACCGGTATCCATCAATTCATAATCCGTGGAATCCTTTGGCCGGCCTGCTATGCTGTCCCAATAATAGAGTCCAACGGATTTAGCAACGCTATCTTGAAATTGAATATATGTGAAAAAAGTGCCCTGGTTGCCGGAAGCCATGCTCCATTCACGAATCGGCATGGTCACCGTCGTATCCGGTGCGTCCACATGGCCGTCAATAATCAAGTCCTGATTGCGTTTACTCGAAAAAACCATACCCGCGCTGGCAGCATTGAAATCCCAGGACTGGCGTACATACCTGAAATATACATACAAATCCGTGGCTTCAGGAAAAGCTTCATGCAGACTTTCCACATCCAGCTTTTCACCGCCGTCGACAGTTCCGGAAAAAGGATAAAATTTTGTGGTTACGTAAAAAGCGATTTCTTCCATAGGTTCAGAGCCGAGTCTGATCGTCTCGCGCACTTCGCGAACGAGGCGCACAATCGGTTTTACCGTTACCTTACGATAATCATAAAGATAAAAAATATTTTCATCGGTCACCAGATTGATGGGGGGCAAACCGATGTCAATAACGCCGCTGAAACGCATCTTTTGCGTATCAAAAAAATCCACGCCGTTGCCGTAGGGCGGTTTGACAAGTATGTCCTTGATAACGCCGTTGTCCTTGCTCAAGGCGACGGCGTATTGTTTGGTGTCAATGCGATCCTGTTCCAGATCATATTGAAATTCGTACGGCGTGGGTACGGGCTCGGTGATGGTAGCGGAACGATACAGATAGGCATAAGCTTTTTTGTCCGTGGCCGTGGAATCAAAGATCATCAGCTCTAAACGGCTGTGCGTGCGACATTCGGCGTCTTCAAGCCAGATGTTGTCCGGCGCCTGATCGCCCAGATCACGCACCATGAAAATCAATTCATCTTCATCGTCGAAAAGACCATCCTCTTCGGCGAAATAGGTGTGTCGCCAGGCCGCTTCATTGCCGGGTTTAAAGGGATCTTCGGTGCGCACCCGCTGATCGATTTGAAAAGGCATCATGCGCCAGGCGCCGGCATCCGCATCATAGGCATAGAGAAATAACTCGTTAACCGGCACATCGTTGAAAGCGTACAAGGAACCGGATCTCATGACAACCGGTTCATAAGCACGTTCCTGTATCAGCTTATTGCTTGCTGCAGCAGCCATTACAGCGCTGAACAGGATCAGTAAAATAAGACTTTTCGTTTTCATACCATTACTCCTTTGTCACACCGCCGAAATTCAGCGATTACGTCCTTCAATGAGACTGCGGCTGATTTCAATTTCACCGTGATCGTCAATCAGGGTAAAAAATTCCCATAAATTCATGGTTGAACAGACATGACGCGGCGCTGCCAGCACATAATCGCCGATACGGCAATAACCGGGCGCTTGCACCACGGTATGTTCTTCACTCCAGCGCAGAGCCGTCATGCCCGGAACGCTGAATGCATCGAGCGGACCCTGATCCACTGCCCAGCGCTTATGTCCCATATTTAAGGTGAAAAAATTATCACCGACCTGATCCACAATCTGGCATAGAATCAAAGCTGCCGGTTTAAAAGTCGCCGGCATTTTAGCCACGGAAACCGCATCAAACAGAATCCAGGTGCCGGGGGAAAAGTACAGCTGAAAAGAACCGGGTTGCCGGGTCATGATAGCCAGGTCATGGATGAATCCCGGCGTGCCCGCTACCACCACCCGGTCGATAGCGACACCGGCCTTAGCGAATTGCGCCAGGATTAATTGCAGTTTGTCCATGGCAATGCCGGCATGCAATTGACGTTCCTCTGCCTGGGTCTGGTGAATATGGCCATCATAAGCATGCAATCCGGTCAAAATAAGCTCGGGCATTTGCTGCATGATTTGATAGAGTGCGTAGGCCTGTTGCGCTCCGACTCCGGTGCGCGCCATGCCGACATCCAAATCGATAAGACAGGAGAGTTGCATCTTGTGGTCGCGAGCTGCCTGCTGCAATATTTTGGCATGTTCCGGTTTGGACAGTTGCACAAAAAAATGCACCTCCGGGTGCGTTTTAACAAGCCGGGCCACGTTATCCGCATCCATAGGCATGAGCGGATAGGCGATAAAGATCTCTTGCGCGCCGGCAGCCAACAGCATGGCAACCTCATTGGGTGTTGCTTTAAAAAAGCGCACGCCCTTTTCCATCATCATACGGGTTATGAGAATCGATTTGTGTGTTTTGACATGTGGACAGAGGGCGGCCAGGGTCAATGGCTTTGCCGCATTGGCCAAGAGTTTTTCCATAAAAGACAGATTGTATTGCACACGATCTTGGAACACCAGCATGCGCGGAGTGTGAATGTGCTGCGGATGTTTTACGAGATAGGGTTTGTCATCCAGATTTTTTAAGAAAAACTCCACAGACATTCTCCCAAATAGAACAATTCTTTTAAAATCCGTTGCCGATACGGGCAGAGGCCCAAACAATAGTTCGCTTTTTACTTTTACAGCGGTTGCGCTTTAATCATCCGTATCTCAGTATAACGCGAGCCGGTAATACCGGCCATAACCATAGTCGCCATCTGCATATAATCCGTTATGCCCATCTGCAGATCGCTGTTCTTATAATCCGCCCAGGCCGGCGCCCGCGGCAAAGGAATATTCATGCCCACAGAAGTGATCAGGCGATCATTGGATAGTACGCCGGGATTATCCTCATCCGTCAAATCAACCGGCAGCCAACCGTAGGCAGGCATAAAACACTCCGCCCATACATGGTAGCCCCACTGCTTTTCTTCAATCAGTTTAAAGCCGCACACCAGCCGCGCCGGTATGCCAACGCTGCGACACATGGCGATGAACAGATAGGCAAACTGGCCGCAATCGCCTTGCATGGTGCGCAGCATTTCCGCAGCGCCGCGTTTCTCCGGCGGATATTTATAAACGCCGTGTTGCCGCAGCCAGGCATCAATTTTCAGCATTTGGTTGTAGGGATTACGGCAGCCGTTTATAATGCCATCCGCGGTATCGGCAATGGCGCCCTGGTATTCTAACCATGGTTCCGATTTTGTGTAGAATTTATAAAAAGCCCGATCCTTCTGAAAACGGCCGACACGAGTCGAATCAACATCACAGGCGAGCCGATAACAGGTAAAAGAGAATCGTCTCGTCAATTCATGTTTTTGCTCCGGTTTACATAAACCGGACATATCCCAGAAGCGAATGCGGTTGCCGTTCAGTTTGTCGTCATAACGCAAGGCAATGTCCGGCTGAATTTTGCGATAGACAATATCCCGTTGTGTAGCCCGTTCCACCGGCTCTGCCGTCCATATGTACCATAACGGTAAATCCTTGACGGACATTCCCAGTGAATCTGCCAGAGGGCCCAGCAGTATCGGAGACATAACAGAAACAGAATCTAAACCACAAAGCAACTCCAATTCGTAGCGCCGCGGTTCCGTCAGCGTAGGGCGATAAACCACATCCGTCGGTTCGTAATCGGGTTGCAGGATTACACCGGAGACCAACGCCCGCGGCGGCTGACTGGAAAAGGGATTGCAGCTGAGCAGCGGCAGCAGAACCAGCAATATTCGGATCGATAATTTCATAGCACTCTGGCGAAGAATGATCCGCAGGTCAAAAAATGTCAAACAACTGCGGAGACTGTCGAAAAAGTTTTTAAACAACAGAATACGGTTTTTACGACCCATGGATTTTCCATATCAGATAAAAATACGACGTAAGACATAGTTACCGCAAAAACAGAAAATACTTTGCGGGCCCAGGCTTTCACGATAACCACCCCACTTGTCATGCTGAGCCGCATAACAGGATGTTCTTTACACTTCGCGATCACTCAAAGCGGCGAAGCATCTGTTCGCCGCTTGTTCCCAGTGTGACAGCCAAAACAGCGACACGAACAGATCCTTCGGCCTGCCAAAGACAGTTGATGAAAATTCCTGGAATCGATAACGGCCGGCCTCAGGATGACAATCCCAGAGATGGTCGTGCATGATATGAAATCCCGATCTCAAGATCACACACGGTGTCCGACAATTGTTTCCGGCTTGCGCCAGGAAAAATTAAACATACAAATACCGTTTGATTTTCTGTGTAGGTGTTTTCTCAAACGGTTCCGCTTGCTCCAACATGCGATGAATGCGCGAAAAGGCAGACACCTGACGATTGACGGTTTGCCGCAGCTCTTCCAGCAGCGTGGCGATGCGATCCTCGTTCACTTTTTGCGCGGAAAAACGGGTGTCCAGCACTTCATAGTTCAAAAACACGCGGGCCGTCAACTTGCCGTCGCGCATATACACCAGCGACTCTTGCACCTCTTCACATTCGTTCAACACCGCCTCGATCTCTTCCGGATAGATGTTCTCACCGCTGGGACCGAGAATCATATTTTTCAAACGTCCTTTGATATAGAGATAGTTGTTTTTGTCAATAACGCCCAGATCGCCGGTGCGGAACCAACCGGTCTCCTTATCCAACACCTCGGCGGTACGCGCCGGATCCTGATAGTACCCTTTCATCACCATGGGGCCGCGCACCAGAATTTCCCCTTCGCCTGTTTTGGGATTGGCTTGGTCGATGCGCAACTCTACGCCGGGCAATGCCGGGCCTGTGGAGCGCAGCGCGGTAGCAGAGGCGTCGGTGCCGGCGATCAACGGCGCAGTTTCCGTCAATCCATAACCGATGGCGTAGGGGAAATGGGCTTCACGCAAAAACAACTCGACCTCCGGACAAAGCGCAGCGCCGCCGATGCAGAAACATTTGAGCTCGCCGCCAAAAGAGGCGATTAATTTTCTCCCGGCAGCGCGGTGTAATCGTTTGCGCAGTAGGGGAATCTTGGACAAACTGCGCAACATCAGCTTTTGTTTAAAAGGCGGCAGGATGCGCGCTTTATATATTTTTTCAATTACCAGAGGCACGGTCAGCAAAATGGTCGGTTTAACTTTGGCCATGGCCGGCAACAGAACCCGCGCGGTCGGCGGCTTGTCCAAATAATAAACAGCTGCTCCCATCATCACCGGCACCACCAGACCCAATGTGCATTCGTAAGCGTGGGACAGCGGCAGCATGGAGAGCATGCGATCTGCAGTTCCGACATCAATAATGCCGGTGGTGGCAATGGCGTCAGATACAATGTTTTTATGCGTCAGCATAACGCCTTTTGAATTGCCGGTGGTGCCGGAGGTGTAGATGATGGAAGCCAAATCGTCCTCTCCCACTTCAGCCGGCAGCAAACCGGTCAATTTCATGGCTGCTTCCTTGAGACGGGCGAACTCTCTGCTTCCTTCCTGAAGGATTTCAGCCAGTTTGTCTTTTTTTGTCTGCCGTGGAATCTGAGAAAAATCGTCAATATGGAAAATTATCTGCAACGAAGAGATGTGCGCCTCTTCAATTTTCCCATACAGCTTTTCTGAAATAAAAATCGCCTTAGCGCCGGAATGACGCAAAATATGCTGCGCTTCCGTGGAATGAAAATCCGGCAATATGGGCACCGCCACAGCGCCCATGGCCGTAATGGCAAAAAAAGCGATTCCCCATTGCGGTTTATTTTCACTCAGAATGGCCACCCGGTCGCCGGCGATGATGCCCTGTCCATGCAGCAAATCGGTAACCACAGCCACCCTTTTGCCCAGCTCTTCGTAGCTGATCTCCTGACCGTCAATTTCCGCCAGAGCGATCCGGTCGCTGTAAGCGACAACGCTGTTTTTAATCAACGCATTGAGCGTCATGATTTTCAGTGGCGCTTTATTCATTCTCTTTTTCCCGCGCTTTCGGATAATGGATTAAAACGGAACCTGTCCGTCTTGAATTGCCTGAAAATATACCAATCTCCCGTTACAAATACAAAACCTTTTCCAGGATCAACGAGTCACCACAATCCGTTGTACAAATTTGCGCTCCCCGGTCAGCACCTGAATAAAGTAGAGTCCGGCCGGCGCCGTCAATCCGGATAATTGCCTGCCGTCCCAGGACAGCACTGTTCCTCGACCGGTTGTCATCTGACTTGCCCGCGCCACCATCTGCCCCATCACATTGTAGACTGTGGCCTGACACGGCGCATCCGTATTGGGCGTTTGCAGCAGGGCATACCAGACGGATTGCGTCGGATCAAACGGATTGGGATATCCGGCAGACAGGCTATACTCCTCGGGTTGGCCCGATTGCTGATGCACCAGCGTGGCGGAATAGGTCTGCTCCAGATATTCACAAGAGGAAACCGCATGCTGATCCCAATCAAACACCTGTTGCGCAAAAACAGCGTCGTGACCCGGTTCATTGATAAAGTAACAATTGAAATCAACATTAATACGGTCTGTAGACAATGCCGCGGCTAGTGTATACACCCACAAACCCATATCGCCATAAGAGATCAGGTCGCCGGAATCCTTGGCGCCATCGGCCGTGCCGCCGGCCAGATTATCACGATAATACAATTTCATGATCGGATTTTTTATTTGCGGCAATTCCATAATCATCAGAATCGTACCCCAGCTGCCGCTGGCTTGCAGCCACTGGATATTGTCGGTTGACGGCAGGGCGGTGTTGATGGCGTCAGGATTACCGTCAATGAGCACGCCGTCCGGGTTGGTCCGGGAATAGAATTTCCCACCCAGAGCCTGATCACTCAAATCAAGGGATTGACGAATGGATTTCAAGCCGATGGTCAAAAGCATCCCCTTGTCCACCTCGATGCCCTCAGCGCCGATGCGAAAGGAATTGGGGAAATACTGCAACTGATAGTTGGCAGGAAACGACAGGTTCAACAACTGCGGAATGCGGAACGTCGTACGTTGATCATGAAAAGCACGCACCACTCCGGGAATATAAGTTGAATTGCCGTTATTGAGTGTGTCCTCATTACATTCAAATATTCCCACCGTCGGGACTTTGACGGCATTTCCGGCCAGTCGCAGCTTTAGTCGATCGACGATATCTCTTTTCGGCGCTGCGGCAAAAGAGACAAAATCGATCCAGCCATCCTTGTTATGTCCGATGGCATAGGACAAGGTTTTGGCCGTGTCTGCGGCTGTGCCGGCCGGGGCGGGCGCGTAACTGTGATAGGCCGGTGGGATTTGGTCTGTGCTGATGTTTCTATATAGATAGAGCCAGCCTTTTTTATCCGGCGACTGCGGATCAGTAAAGCCAAGTTCGATACGCATCTCCTTTTGACTGTTGGGGTCGTCCAGCCATTGATCCGCGGCTGCGCGATCTCCGAGGTCTTCAGGCATGATCAGCAATTCATCTTGCGCGCTGATAAGGCCGTCACGGCCGTCTTCATGATTATATTTTCCATGCGCACTGCAGATCTCATCGACCTGAAAGGGAACCATGATCCAGGAGTTTTGTTCAGCCCGGAATCGAAACGCCGTCCATTCTTTAATCACCAGATTGACGCGCGCCATCTGACTGCCTTTAAACACGATCGGCACATACTTGCGATCCATGGTTTTGGTTTGACTGAATCCCGTACTGCTAAACGCCAATAATAATAAAAACATTTTTTTCATTCTGATACCTCTTGTTATTTATCCGTCTCTTTCCGCATCATCCGCGTTTTTTACAAATTTTGTCCGAAAAGGATAAAATGCGATTGATAATGCTCTTATTACATTTCCGCGCTCACGGAAAAAACATAATTGCGGATTTCTCCCAGCACCCGCTCCGATACCGTATAGTTGTAATTCACCGCATTGCGCACGTCGAATTGAAATCGCATGCGGCGCCAATCATAGGACGCATGCACATCCCAGACCTTGGTCGGCACGCGCTCATCCAACGGATACACCGCCACTTTTTGCAGCCGGGAAACATAGCGATAATCCATGGACAGATGCCAGCGACCTAATTGCAAGGCGGGCGAGAACTGACCGACAAAACAAGGACGATAGAGCAATGGATCCTTGCTGTCCAATTCCACCGGATCCATCCAGGTAGCTGACGTCTGAATTCGCAACCGGTCGCGCCACATGCTCAGGCGCGCCTCGGTCTCGATGCCCTGCACGCGGGCATTGGGATAATTCAAGAATTGCGCGGTCAAATCCGATGACAACGTCGGTTCAATAAGATGGCTGTATCGGTTATAAAACGCGGTTGCTTCCAGAAACAGAAAATTTCCAATGCTCTGTCGCACGCCCAAATCAGCCAGTGTGGATCGTTCCGGCTGCAAGTCCGGATTGGGCAGAGCGCGAAAATCTTTGGACCCGGCAGAAATAAACCGTTCCACCACCGTGGCAGCGCGAAATCCGCGGCCAAACGAGCAATGCAGAATGGTGCCGAAAATCGGTTGATAACTGGCGCCGATCTTGGGACTGAACTGCGTCTCCACCGAATCGCCCACCAGCGTATACGTATCATAGCGCAGGCCGGCATTCAGTTGCAGCAACTCGGACAATTTCCAGATTTCCTGTATATAGGGCGAAAGGCCGTTGGCCTGTCGCTTGCCGTAATATTGCGATTCGACTTGATCATGTTTGTAATCAACGCCCATGGAGATGCTGTGTTGGCTGTGCGGTTTCCAGTTCACCTGCCATTCACCGCTCATGCCTAATGCCGGCGTAAAGGCGTTGCTGATGTTGAAGGGCATGCCCACCAATTGCTGATTATACGATAAACGAATTTTCGTCGACAAGGTGGGCGAAATCAGTTTGTTCAGCACCGCATACGTAACAATGCCGTTGGTCGAAAAACGATTGCCCCGTTCTGTAGGCGGCACATTCAGCGCCCGGTTCTGTTCCAGCCATTGTAAAAACAGTTCACGATCCTCATAGCTGTAGGTGGTGAAAAGGGTAAATGTCATTTTCGCCGGCATCTGCCACACCAGCTTGCCGGTGCCGTACCAGCGGCTGAAATAGCCATTTTCGCGATCACCGGTGGAGCGGTGATGCGATACCGCCAGACGCAGTCCGATCGGCCCCACAGATTTGGAAAGACTGGCGTCTGTGCGATAAAAATACAACGTACGCTCGGTCCATTTCCACTCCGGCACGGACGGCTCATCATAAACACCGCCGCTTTGCCGCACCGCCGCACTCCACTGTCGACTGGGTTGTTTGGTCAAAATATTGATAACGCCGCTCAAAGCGCCGGAACCGTACAAAGACGAAGCAGCGCCTTTTAAAACTTCAATGTGCTCGATCTCAGTGGCGGGCAAAATGTTCCAGTTGGCTGCGCCGAGATCGCTGGTCAGTATCGGCACCTCGTCCAATAAGACCAGAGAACGATTGCCGCCGAGACGATTGTATCCGGAACCGCCGCGAATGTTCACATTTTCCCCGACAATGGTCAAACCCGGTACATAAGCCAGGGCTTCATCCATTCTTAAATTATTGCGGCGCTGAATTTCATTCCGGCCCAGCACATTGATGCTGGCCGCTGCCGCAGCCAGATTTTCCGGCTGTCGAGAACCGGTGATGACCACTTGATTCATCTGCACACTGCCTGGTTCCAATTCTATTCGTATCACAGCCGGATCGTTCTCTTTTAGTTGTACCGCAGTTAAAACGGATTGATAACCGATAAAGGTGCTGCGCAGTCTGCGCATGCCCAACGGCACATAAGTAATTTCAAAACGACCGTCCAGGTCCGAATAATCGCCCAACAGAGTGCCTTCGACCTGAATGTTGGCGCCCGGCAATCCTTCACCGGTTTTTTTATCCACAATGAGGCCGCTGATGCGACCGGTGTTTTGCGCCCATAACGAACCAGCGCAAAAAACGAGCAATACAATTTTTTTCATTTCAATCCTTAGCGTTATGAAAAAACAAGCGCGCAAGGCGCCGATATTCGCAAAAGAAAAATATTGTCCCGAATTGAACGATTGCATTATCTTTACGAAGGTTTGAAACCTTTTCAAGGCTGTTTTCAATTCAGGCAAGCGTGACTCACAGCAGCGACCAATCACAATAGATGTCGATGTTCTCGGCAATAGGATGTTCTTTCGTCACATCCACAACTTTATCCTCAATCGTATAGGTAACCGGATCAAAACCGTAAAAACCGAGAATATTGGTGTAATCCCAGGCTTTGCCCTTTTCCTTCCAAATCGCAGCGATCATGCGATACGCGGCGTAGGGCGCCGGAATAGAATAGGTCGGTTCCTCCCTGCTCAAATTGACCGAGGTGTTGGCTATGATGACATCGCCAAGATTTTGCGGCGGCATATTGATTATTGCCACCATACGCACGGCCTCGACATAATCCGGTTTTTGTTCAGGATTGAGAAAGATAACACGGCCGGTGATGTAGGAATCCATGGTGCCGAGACCCTGATCGATGGCACAGCTCATTATCAGCAATGAAAATGCCAGTAACCATTTTTTTTTCATATTCTACCTGTCAATTATAATACGCCAACGCCCCCACAGGACTGATGGGGGCGCTTTTTTCAATATTACAACGTTTGTTCTGGTTCCGCCGATTTGACAAACATCACATTTCTATCGGTTTTTTATACTCATAAACTTATATTTTTCCAGCAATTCTTTCACTGCGTCCTTGTGAACCATATACGCAAGGATTTTCAGCCGGATATAATCGCCGTTGAAAAAGTAATAGCCTGGATAGTCGCCTCTCCAGGCGCTGTCGGCCGAATCCTTGACTAAAAACCAGTCCTGGTTGCCCATGGCTTTATAGCCGATCACATGCATGCCGTGGTCATCGGTACTGGTGCGGTTGTAAAATCGAAACTCTCGACTGTCTTGATTGATAAAAGCGCTGGGTACATCATAGGTCGGCACTATGGCCAAATTCGCACGACCGTATTTGCCCGGCTCGGACACATCACCGGCTATGGCAACGGAAAAACCATTTTGAATGGCGCTTTTAATACCCTGATAAAAATCCGCCAGCGGCACGTTGTAGTAGTCCTGACACTTCCACCAGTTGTCCGGCACCGGATAACTGTTCTGCGTCCAGAAAGGATACTTGATAAAGGAGATAAAAGAGACGTAATCGTTCAGGGGCAAAGCCAGGACCTGATCGCAAAATTCCTTCGGCGTATAGGTGCGACCCTGCCAGGTAAAAGAGTGCGGCGGCGGGCCCATGTAACGGTCCATAATCATGCGTACATTGGCAATGGCCTGCTCTTCATACCACCATTGCTTGTCGCGAATGAAATCCAGATGCTGTTTGATTTCTTTCAGCATTTTGCGTTCATCGTATATTTTAGCATTGCCCAATAATCCAGTGTAGACGTCGGCCGGAACCGCGCCATAGGTTTGCATGCGCAGCAGCACGGCGTTGAGCTGAGAACCCGGGTCCACCAGCGAGTTGCCTTTGGTTTGCACATAGCGGCGCACCTTTTCCACATATTCCCAATACACGGTATGCATGCGCGACAAGGCCATCTCGCCCCGGCCAAGTCTTTTTAACTCTGTTTCCAACAAGGAGGTCGCAGCAAAACTCCAGCAGGTGTTCGTGGTGTCCTGTGGAATCGGCGGCGTGTGATACACGGAATGATATACTGAAACAGGTTTGGGAAATTTAATGGTAGAAAAATCCAGACTCAGAATTGTATCCGGTTTGCCGTAAAAATTTTTCTCCGGTCGATAAAAAGCTTTGCACTGGTCAATCGATTGGCCCAGACAAGCAGTTGCAAGGAAAAAAATCAAAATGACCGTTCTCATACAGGCTCCTTTTCTCTGCTTAAATTTCATTCTTTCTTGGCGATCTCTGCGTCTTGGCGCGAGTCAGTCTTTTTCTTTTCAACAGTAGCCAGCGCGAACTTTAAATTTTCTTTAGCCTCAATAAAATTCGGCATCAACGCAACGGCCTGACGGAAATGTACAATGGCCGAATCCACGCGATTTTGATACCAATATACCTTACCCAAATTATTGTGTCCGGCGGGTGAGTGCGGATCCATCTGCAACGCGCGCAGCAAGAACGGTTCTGCCTCAGCATATCGTTGTTGTTGCAGTCGTATGTAGCCCATATTGTTAAAAGTCGAAGCATCTTTAGAATCAATGTGGGCGGCTTGTTGAAAATGATTAAACGCTTCGTCATACTTTTTTTCATCAGCCAGGGCTGCGCCCAAATTTATATGCGCCAGGCTGTTGTGGCTGGTCACCTGAACAGCCTGTTTAAATAGGGTTATGCTGTTCTGCCATAACGGTGCTGATTGCCTGGTGAGAAAAGCCAGCCAACCGCTCCATAAAATAAAAATGGCGGCAATGAGACGACTCCGGGTGCGCTTTTTTGTCACCAGCTCCGCGATGATCATAAAAATACCGACAGCCGTCATATAGGCGTAACGATCCGCCAGGGCCTGTGTGCCGACCTGTACCAGACCGATCACCGGCGTCAAGGTGCCCAGAAACCAGAACCAACCCACGGCCAACACCGGATGTCGCCGAACCCGCCACAGCACAACAACCGTGATGACGATCAGCACCGCGGCCGCCAATATGATGTGCAGCCAGGTCAATGCGGCGCCGACATAGGGATACATAATGGCCAGATCAACAGGCACAAAAAGCTTACGCAAATAGGTCACATAGGACCATAAGGCATTTGCGAAGCGTATACTCATCGGAAATTCCGGCAGCGAACGCACCGCACCGCCATGGCTTTGCGCCAGGAGGGTGATTATGCCGGAAAGCATGGTAAAAAACAGAAAGGGCAGCTTTTCCAGCCAGATGCGTGATCGAGTTTTTATCATGTCAAAGCGTCGCAAAGGCCAATAGTCCAGCAGCAAAAGAAGAAAAGGCAGGGTCACGGACATGGGCTTGGCCATGAGGCTGAAAATAAACAGCACGAGAGCGGTGTAATAAAAGAACTTTTTATCGCCTTTTACATAAAGAACATAGCTCCACAAGGCTGAGAACATGAATACAGTGCACAATAAATTTTTACGCTCTGAAATCCACGCAACGGATTCCAGGTGCAGGGGATGGATGGCAAATAACAGCGCTACCGTGCCGCTGAATAACGATCGTTGCGTAGCCGTAAATAAAAAGGCATAAAGAAGGAAACAGTTAAGCAGATGGATCAGTAAATTGTGCACGTGATGTCCAGCCGGATGTAAACCGAACAACGACACATCCACCATATGAGAAATCCAGGTAAGCGGATGCCAGTTCGAAGCGTGGAAACGGCTGAATGCCCACCAGATGTTTTCTGCATTCACCCCGGTGTTGACGTGGGGATTGCCCGTGACGTATTCGATATCGTCATAATTAAGGAAAGAGGCGTGTGTAAGCGGATAATATAACAAAAGGACCAGCGCCGTTAACGCCAGGCCGCAGAGCAGCAGTCTATTTTTTATAACCAAGACCTCACAGGTTTTATAAAGCTGTAAAGTCTGAATATTGCATAAAAGCCGCATGGGGAAATTACTCATCGCTGTTCTTTTGGGGGAATTCCTGACGCAGAGCGGCATGGATCAACGCCAAAGTTTCCTCGGCAAAATCCTTTTCGCTCATCCAGCGCAAATAGTCGCGGTCGTTTTCATACAACCACTGCAGACTTTTGCCGCGATTTTTGCCAAAGCTGATGACCGCTTCGTTGTTTTTCCAATAAAATTTTCGATCCGAGGTAACCCAGCGCTCGCGATCGCCGTTGCTGCAAAATGCAGCTAATTTGGCCGGATCCCGGGGAAGGTCGGGATATCGGGCCAGTTGACCGTTCAATACATCCAGAGTTGCAGCGATATCTGCGGCCGCATCGTGCGCATGTTTCATCTCTCGTCCACAATACAAACGCACGGCTGCAGACAGATCGCGCGGTTCTTTTTTATGAAAAATCACCTGACTGTCGATAACCAACGTCCGACTGAAATCAACAGATCGGCCGTTGCGTTCCAGTTCTGCCTGCAGAAACGGCAAATCGAAACGCTGAATGTTGTAACCGGCCAGATCGCAGTTGTCGATGAATTCCACAATACGATCGCAAAAATCAATAAAGCGGGGCTTGTTCGCCACCATGGCATCGGTGATGCCGTGCACGCGCGAGGCTTCTGCGGGAATGGGCATGCCCGGATTCACCAGTTCATTCCACGCTTGTTTTTGAAGAAGCGCATCCACTTTAAGAAAAGCGAACTGCACGATGCGATCGACCTGAGAATCCAGGCCCGTGGTCTCCAGATCAAAGAAAACCAGCGGCCGGGTCAAATGCAGGTGCGCCAGCACTGCGGCTGGTTTGCTGATGGCCGGCATCTCTTCATCGAACAAACCCGGTTCGGCAGTTTTTTTCTGCTTTTTCATTAAACCTTTCTTGTCTGTGCGGCTATAGAATACAAAAAAGAGGATTAAACTCAAAGAGAAAAATCACAGGCGCTGATGTATAATAAGAGTTTTATATGAATCCTGGGAACGCCAATCTCTGATTAGCGCGCTTAAAAATTTCAATACGGAAAATTGCATATAACGGACAAGGCTTACGGAACAAGCTCGTGGCATTGTGAATAAAATTTTCAGGAAGGAAAATTTGCAAGTTTAACAATTATAAAAATTACTTGTCTTGTGTCATTTTGCAGTACCGCGATCTAGATCCTCTTCCAATATTTGCATAAACCGCGCCACCGTCCGTCCCGCCTCGCCAATGGGCGGCACATAACGCCAATGTAAAGATTCCTCGCCGTCGTGGTTGACGATGACCTCTTCATAATTTTTGGCCATACGAATTTCGTCATAGGCGCGTTCGGCGCGAATCTGCAAATCCGCCACCTCGGTGGGAGATAGCACTTTGCCCTGTTGTTGTGAACGGCTGATCAATTTGGGCAGCATAATGGCCGCCGTCGCCATCTGCGGCGATGCATATTTCATATGAAACCGGACGGCCTGTATCTCTTCTTCCGACGCCGGACAGAGAAAGACCGTGCGCAAACGAAAGAACTCGCTCCACTTTTGCACGGCCGGATGATCGAGGAACAGCCGGCCCAGGGTCGGATAAATTTCCATGACAATACATGACTCTTTTTCAAACAGGGCGGCAATCTCCTGCATATCCACAGCCTGCCAGACCACGCGCGCCTGACCGACAATAAAACGATCGACCGGCAAACTGCGAATCTCCTGTTCGCTGCGAAAATAAAAATCTACGCCCTCCTGCTCGCCCGGCCGAGGCTGGCGACTGCTGTACAGCACCGGCACCGTCATGGCCAGGTCCGGCCGTAACCGGCGAACGGCTTTCAATAACGGCGTTTTGCCGGCGCAGGAAGGACCGGAGAGAATGATCAACTGCTTATTCATAACGCAACGCTTCCACCGGATCAATGCGCGCCGCTTTGCGCGCAGGGAAATACCCGGCCAAGATTCCGATGAGCCCCAATATGCTCACGGCCAGAATCATGACCGTCACATTCATGATCGGCCGGCCGAGAAACTGCATGGCGCCTTCGCCGGCCGGAATCATCCACACCGCCTTTATAACGCCCCAGGCCAGTAAGACGCCCACCAGGCCGCCGGAAGCGGCTATCAACAAGGACTCAAAAATGAATTGCAGCTTGATGTGCCAGCGATGTGCGCCAATAGCGCGCTTGATGCCGATTTCACGCGTGCGCTCCTTGACCACCACGTACATGATGTTGGCGACGCCCACGCCGGCGATGATCAAAGTCATAGAGCCGACAACGGCCAAAAAGATATTGATGCCGAGAAAAATTTTATCCTGAATCTTGATGCCTTCGTTCATATCCCAGACCCACAAGGTCTTTTCATCCGTCGGATCAAATCGATACTTGCGGCCTAAAACGCGATACACCTCGCTTTTGATCAACTCACTGTCCTCGTCGCGCATCGGTTTGATGATGATGCTGTTGATATAACGCCAGCCGTAAATGCTTTGAAACGTCGAATAGGGAATAACCGCGCGCCGGTTATCCGGTCCGTTGTTCATGGCGGTTTGCAGTTTGGGCGGCAGGATGCCGACAACGGTGAACGGCACGCCGTCGATCATGGTTATTTTTCCGATCGGAGTATCTTTGCCGAACAGCTCGCCGGCGATCTCTGATCCCAGAAAAACCACACGCCGTTTTTGCTGCAGATCCTCCTCGTTCAAAAAACGCCCGCCGGCAGACGGGTACATGCGGCGCATAAACTCAAAACTGGGATATACGGCTTCCATGTAGGTCAACGCGACCTTGTCATTATAACGCAACTGAGTGCCGTACTTGCCCTGCTGCGCGCACACCGCTGAGATCATGGGTATGCTCTGACGCAACACTTCGCAATCGCTTTCCACAAAACGGATGCGCCGGCCGATGGGCAAGCCTTCAAATTTTTTACTGGTCTGATTGCCCCAAACCGTCATGACCCGGTCCATGGCATTCAACAGACCTTCGCGCATGCGAAAGGAAAGTCCGGCGCCGAAAGAGGTAAGCAAAATGACCACCAGAGTGCCCCAGGTGATGGCAAACGTGGTCAGGAAGGCGCGCAGTTTCTGCATCTTGATGTCTTCTAAAAATTCGCGAATTAATAAAACTAATTGCATGGTTGCATCCTTGTTCTGTCATAGCCTGACGCGTTTTCGCGCCGATTAAACCGTTTTTCTCTTGTTGAAAGGATGTTAATCAAAAGCGTTTTTTCGATCCGGTCACGAATAGCGCAGACAATCGATCACATTCAAACGGGCTGCCTTGCGCGCCGGAAAGTACCCGGCGACAAAGCCGATGGCTGACAGAATCGCCATCGTAGACAGGGCGACAAAAAAATTAATCACCGGTATGCCGACATATTCGTCGACCTTGGGGATAAGGGCAATTCCCTTAATGATAAAAATGGAGAGCAACAGACCGATCAGAGAGCTGATAGCCATGATAATAAAGGTCTCCAGTATGAACTGCCCCATGATGTGCCTTCGTTTAGCGCCGATGGAACGGCGAATGCCGATCTCGTAGGTACGTTCCTGCACCACCACATACATAATATTAGCCAGACCGATGCCGCCTACGGTCAATGTCATAAATCCGATCAAAGCCAGGAAAATTTTCAGTCCCAAAGAAAAATAGTAGGAAAACTTGTCCATCTCCGTGGTGTCCCAGATGCCCAACGCCTGTTTGTCCTCCGGATTAAAGCGGTAGCGGCTGCCAAGAACTTCATATATCCGTTTTTGCACATATTCAGCCTGCCGCGGATCCTTGGGACGATAAACGATATTGTTGATGTACCGGTTGCCAAACAGACTGTGAAAAGTGGAAGCAGGAATGAACGCCCGATCCTCATCTCGCGCACTATAAGAAGAGGGCTGTGTCTTTTTTATCAGCACACCGATGACGATAAACGGGCTGTCGCCCACATAGACTATTTTTCCAACAGCATTGGTTTGCTCACCGAACAGATAATTTTTCAGCGTATTGCCCAGAAATACTACACGCTTGCGATCACGCACATCCAAATCGTTAATCCATCGACCACCTGCTTCCGGCTGAATGCTGCGCATCTCGCAATACTCGGGAATGATGCCGCTGATATTGGGTTTGTTGACCTTGTCGGCAACGCGCAGGGGAACGTTCCACGTGGAGTATTCGGGACTGATTTCGCGAAATTCCGGTATCTCCCGGCGCAACAGTTCCGCATCCTCCTCCATAAAACGGATATAGCGGCCGATATTAAAGCCGGCATACGCCATGCTGGTGCGGCCCGGCCAGAGGATGGCGACGGTTTCACCCATGCCGTGCATGTTGCGCGACATGGTTTTTTCCACGCCCACGCCAAAAGCCAGCAGCACGATGATGCTGATGGTGCCCCAGATGATGCCGAACATGGTCATGAACGTCCGGCCCTTATATTGACGCAGATAGTGAAATATTTCCGACAGGGTGCTAAAAAAATTATTCATGATGACATCCGCTGGTTATCAGGGTTAGACGATCGGTTTCACTTTCTTTTCCAGCACTTCCTGATCTTCTTTCAGTCCCTCGATCACTTCAATATTAATGGCATCGCTCAAACCGGTCTTGATATACTGTTCTTTTGCCGGCGCTGTGCCGTTGGGCAGCATGACAAAAGCGGAATCATGGCGAAACGTCACCACCCGTTCCGGAACCGACAACACTTTTTCTTTCTTTTTGATGATGACGCTGGCGTTGGCCGAGTAACCGGCGCGCAAGGTGGCGCCATTGGTCGAATCGATCGATATCTCCACGGGAAAAACCGTGGTGTTGTCCTCCTTTTTCGCTTTCAGTGAAATCAGCACGACATGGCCCTTGATGATTTTGCCGGGCAAGGCGCCGATGGCCAGTTCTGTCGGCATGGATTCGCTGATTTTTCCCACATCGATTTCATCCACAGTTCCGCGAAAAATCAGGCTTTTCATGTCCGCCATTTTCATCAACTCGGTGCCGGCTTGATATGAGGTCAACGGCACTACCGGATCGCCGACGTTCACGCTTTTGTTCAACACATAGCCGGTGATGGGCGCCTTGATCACTGTTTCGATATTGGTCTCGGCGATGCGCACTTTGCCTTTTTCCAGCAATTCCAGTCTTTCCTTGGCCATCTGTTGACGCAATTGCGATTCCTCGAATGCGCGCGCTTCATTTTCAAAATCCTGATCAGAGATCAATCCTTTTTCTTTGAGTTTGCGCTGGCGCTCGACCTCTCTCTTTAAATTTTCGAGCTCGATGGTCTGCATCTCTACATTGCGTTTGGCATCAACCAACTCCAACGGTGTGGGATCCGGCCGCACCTCCAAAAGAGGATTGCCGGCATTGACAAAATCACCAACATCGACATAGAGTTTACCGACAACGCCCGAGACCTTGGACTTGACGGCGATCTCGTTCAAAGGTTCTATGGCGCCGACCGCCAGGGCCTTTTCAACGATGTCGGTGCGCGTGACTTTGATGGTCGCGTCCACGGATTTTGGCCCGCCGTTGGATTTCAGCGCAAAGAACAAGGCAATGGCCACGACGATGACAATTAAACTGCCCCACATAAACTTACGTTTTGGTTTTAAGGCCATGATATATTTCTCCCGGATGGTCCTGACTTTTATTTGATATACGTCATAATTTTCTGGAATGTTACAGGCTTACAGCATACGTGAGCAGAAAAGAGGGTATGATGGGAAAAAATTCAGGCAGGCATTTAAAGCAAAATGTCCGACACCTTGAAGGTGTCGGACATTTACAATGCCGGCGGATTTTCTAATTTGAAATAGTTTCCAGAATTTTTGTCAGGTGTTTGTAAAAAATCGATACCGAGCCGATATGCACGCGTTCTTCCGGAGAGTGCGGGTGCTGGATGGTCGGCCCGAGCGAGATCATATCCATACCCGGGAATTTCTCGCCAATAATGCCGCATTCCAATCCGGCATGGATGGCCTGAAAGTGCGCGTTCTTGCCGGTAATGGAACGAAATGTTTCCATGGTCACCTGCAAGATCGGCGATTCGAGGTTGGGCATCCAACCCGGGTATCCTTCCGGTTGTTGAATCTTGGCGCCGACCATTTTAACAATGGCTGCCAGTTTGTCCCGCGTGGCTTTAAGGGCAGAACCATTGGAACTGCGGCTGCTGCAAACGATCAACACGCGGCTTTTTTCACATTTGATAGCGGCCACGTTGTTTGAAGTCTCCACCAACTCGCGAATGGTGCGGCTCATGGCCAAAGGCCCATGCGGCAAGGCAAAGATCAAACCCAGCAATTTTTCCTGTGCGGCGGCATCCAGCACGGGCGGGATTTTTTTATCCACCACCGCAACGGACAATTTAATTTTTTCTTCCACGGGTTTGAATTCCACCTGTACGTCGTGCAAAGCCGTGGAGAGCCATTTTTCTGTTGCGGCAATTTTCGTTTTCGGCACAGCAATCTGGGCAACAACCTCACGCGGTATGGCGTTATGTTTGTCCCCGCCGTTGATAAAAACGATCTCAAATGGAATTTTTTTGGACATCTGCCAGAGCAGACGATTGAGAATTTTAATGGCATTGCCGCGGCCTTCGTGAATGTCGATGCCGGAATGACCGCCGCGCAATCCGCTCAGATGAATTTCCAGCAGGGCGGTTCCCTTGCTGCGTCGGCGTTTTATAGGCAACGAGATAGTGGAATCAGCGCCGCCGGCGCAACCGATGGAAAACACGCCCAGCTCTTCGCTGTCCAGATTCAGCAGGGTGCGGCCCTTTAAGCCTTTGGGGGAGATGCTGCGGGCGCCTTGTAATCCGCGTTCCTCATCTACGGTAAATAACGCTTCCAGAGGGCCGTGCTGTACGCCCGGATCTTCCAGAATGGCCAGCGCAGCAGCCACGCCTATGCCATTGTCTGCGCCCAGCGTGGTTCCATTGGCGGTCAGCCATTCATTATCCATGACCAGACCGATGGGATCGCGCAAAAAATCGAATGCTTTTGCGGAATGCTTTTCACACACCATGTCCAGATGCCCCTGGAGAACGGTCGTTGGCGCATGTTCGCGCCCCGGCGTCGCAGGTTTGTAGATAATTACATTACCGGTTTTTTCACGAACGTACCTAAGTCCTAGACGTTGCGCTACTGAAACCACATATTGACTCATGGCCTTTTCATTGCCGGAACCGTGCGGGATCTGGCGTATTTCATCAAAGTGTTGCCATAAAAGCCGAGGTTCCAAATTCGCTATTACAGACATGCCGACCTCCCAAGATACAAGACGACCGTTTCTGATGAATTAATCCTTTAATATATGATTTATTGGATCAAAATTCAAGCTTTTAAGTAATTTAGCCGCTGGCTAGTGCTTAGCTCTTTCAAAAGTGCCTTTTTCTCGATTTTTAAATACGCCCGGCATGGGATGAACGCAGTTATGCATGGAAATATACACCCCGGGACTGAGCAGCCGGGCAGCCAGCAGCGCTTCGGTAAAATTCTGCAAAGCGTCCGATTTTTCAAATCCAAACGGCGTCATGGCGCCGGTAAAAATAATTGGCGCCGACGGCTCTTTGAGATTTTCGTACAAAAACTGGGCGCTCCGCTCCATAGTATCCGTACCGTGCAAAATGATGATCGGCTGTCGATTTTCCAGCAGGTTTTCCACGGCAAAAAGGATCATTTGCCGATCGCGGTCGGTCATCTGCAGCGAGTCTTTGCATAACAGGTCATAAGACTGTATGTCGCAGTAAGGCAACCGCAAGCGCCGCAGCATCTCGTCCAACACCGAGCCCCGGTTGGTCAGCGTGCCGCTTTCTTCATCATAAATCTTTTCAATGGTGCCGCCGGTGGTGATGACATAGATTTTTTTTCTCATACCCAAAATTAAAAAGAAAATCGGGAATAGGCAAGGAATATTACGGCGCTAGATGAAATTTTCCTTGACTCTCATCGCTTTTTTGCTTACTATACCTGTACGCAAACCGAATCGGTGTCGCGCCATGCTTCAGACGCCGATTCGGTTTGCGTTTTTGATAAAGGGCCGAGTCGGACACGCTTACTCCTTAAAATGAACTCTTTTATTGCTGTCGTTTACACGCCAATTTTATGATATTAAAGGAATTTCTTTATGAAGCCGATGTACCTGTCCAAAGAACAGTTCGAAAAACTCTCCACGGAATTGTCGCAGATGAAGCGCGAAGACCGCAATAAAGCCATACGGGATATTGCTGAAGCGCGTGAGAAAGGCGATTTGTCGGAAAACGCGGAATATCATGCAGCCAAAGAAAAACAGGTTCTGGTCGAACGGAAAATCGCTCGTTTGGAAGAGACCTTATCCCGCGCCCGTGTCATGACCGAGGACATGATGGGTAATGATCAGGTGCATGTTGGCAGCCGGGTAACCTTGACGGATGTAAAAACGAAGCGACAGATCACTTATGAACTCGTGCCCACAGCCGAGTTTCATACCTATGATATCGATGCGGTTTCCATCGACTCGCCCGTGGGCAAGGCTCTGGTCGGTAAAAAGGTGGATGATATGGTAGAAATTAAAATTCCTGCCGGCCTGGTCAGCTATCGCGTCGTTAAAATCGATTGAAGGGTTTATAAAAAAATTATTGGCCTGCAGCGTTTTTTCCTTGCAGGCCTTTTTTTTTACACTTATCTTTATATATGGACTCAAATTTGCATTTGATTTTTGCGTTTGGGGCATCATTTCCTCAACTGTAGTATATACATCAGTAATTGCATTATAATCAGGCATCTGGTATCGCAAAAATTAAACCGGAGTTTGTCCTATTATGAAACAAATGGTTTTGGTTGAAACAAGGCTGCGACCTATCGTCCTCGTTGCCGCCTTTTGCTTTCTCCCCGTGTTCCTGTTCGCCCAAACATTCGACACCACTCCGCCCGTCATCGGCCACCAACCACAAAAATTGGGACGCCAAGGCAAGCCTCTGCCGCTGTCTGCATTGATTGCCGATGCCTCCGGGATCAAATCTGTGCAATTGAAAATCACCTATGAAGGCGAATCCTTCGAAGGACCGATGCCGGTTATTAATGAAAACGAATCGGCGCCTGTGGTCGTCAAGATTCTTACGGATCAATTAGCCGTATATGCCGGGCCCGGCGCCAACTTTAAAAAATTGGGCGTACTTTATATTGACGAACAGGTCGACGTCACACTGGTGCGCGGCGCTTTTTATCGGATAAAGTCCGGTCGCGGTCTGTCGGGTTATATTACGGCGACCTCCACCGAAACCATCATGCAAGGCAAGCTGTACGGCGTAACCGTACCGGCCACCATTACCCAATCGGCCTTCATGACCTATCAAATCATCGCCACCGACTCTTTTGGCAATGAGGCAAAATCCGGTCCGGCTGAAGTTCGACTCATCGACGACAAAGAATTGGCGAAACTACAAGCCAAAGCCGGTCTGACGCCGCGCGGCACAAAAACAGAAGCAGCGGTGAAACCATCGGGTTCGCGAACTGGAAAACCATTTTATGCCAAGCCGTTATTCTGGGTGACAACGCTGGCAGTCGGCGGCGGCGCCTACTATTATTTTACACGGGAAGATGAAAAAGAAAAGGACGCTTCCGTTAATTTAACCATTGAGTGGTGATGTGTGCATTCCTGCATTTAACAACCGGAGCCTTAGTCTTATGTCAATCTTGAGAAAAAGCAGCCCTTTGATGTTAGCATTGCTCATCGCGACGCTCTTGTGGTCCTGCCGGCAATCTGCGCCGACAGCGCCGGCGCCGGATAAATCCGGCGATGCCATTGCCTCTATCAATTTGGCCAATTGGGATGCCGCGGTTGTGGGATTTACCAAGGTGATCATTCTCGTGACCGGCAAGGACATGGACTCTTTGCGCAAAGAGCTGACGCCGCAAGCCGGCGTGTTAAAAGACACTCTCAGAGTGCCCTCCGGGAACCGTCGCATTTTTCAGGTGACTGCTTATAAAAACACCACCGCCGTCATGGCAGCCGGCGATACGGTCAATCTGGCAGCCGGTAAAACCGTCGCCTTGACGCTCAAGATGTCGTTTTTGATCCCGGCCATCACCTTGACTCCGACAGAAAAAACGATCGCTGTCAATGACACCTTTTCGGTTTATTTCAAAGTGCACAAGGTGGACAGTCTGGCCGGCGTCGGCGTTCGTCTGACCTTCGACAAAAATAAATTGCAGGCTATTGATCTGGGACGAGAGGATGCATTTTTAACCAGTAGAAGCGCTACGATTGTTCCGCTGCAGTTTTCTCGCGACAACAGTCTCGGCCAGGTGAATTTGGTGCTGGGATTAATCGGTCCCCAACAGGCTGTCAGCGGCGAAGGCCTGATCGGACGCGTCCTCTTTAAAGCGCTGACATCCGGCGCAAGTTCAGAACTCGTCTTGCAGGCTGATAACTCTGTAGACTCTAACTGGGGCTTGCTCACCAATCAAGGGGTGTACCTGAACGCGTTTACCATTGGCAGCAAGGTAACGGTCCGATAACGCAATACCGAATTAATAAACCAACAACGGGAATGATATGAAACGCTTGCATATACTTTTACTGCTTATCCTGATGATTTGCAGCGCCTGGGCGCAAAATTGGCCGATGTGGCGCGCTAACAGCTCCAATAGCGGTTACAATAAAACCGGGCCTTCATTGCCGTTCCAACTGAAATCCACCATCACGCCGCCGGCTCAAATCGAAGAAAACGGTTTACTTGTGATCGAAGGCGTGTTGTATGCGACTACGTCAGACGGCCAACTACACGCTTATGAAGTCGAAACCGGCATGACGCTTCCCGGTTTTCCGGTCCAAGTGGCCGGCGGTAGAAATCTGAGTTCGCCGGTTTATGGCGATAATAAAATTTTTGTCCGCCATGGCGCTGACGGAAAAATTTACGCAATTAACGCTGCCAGCGGAGAGAGAGAATTGGAACCGATGTCTGCCGGTTCGACGCAAAATCCCCGTTTCTGCGGCCCGGTGATCGCCGAAGGTAAAATATATGCGGGCGGCGGAGACGGTTATTTGTATGCCTATGATATCAGCACCGGACAGCCGGTCAGCGGTTTTCCGGTCGCAGTTGGCGGCGATGACTATGGCTCCTCGCCTGCCATAGCAGGCGGCAATGTGTATTTCAATTCTTCAGAGGGAAAGGTATATGCCTTTAACGCCGGTAACGGCGAACCCATCACCGGTTTTCCGGTAACGCTGGTTGCGACAGCTTTGCGTAAAAATCGCACCGGCCATGTTCCCTGGGAGACGACCATTGGCGTTAATGCATCTTCTCTGACCGTGGTCGACGGTAAAATTTATGTTTTTGCCGGAGATGACAAACTCTATGCCATCAATGCGACAAACGGTCAAATGATCAGTGGTTTTCCGGTAACTACCGGCGGCAGTAGTTTGGGCTATTTCGGCTCACCGGCCGTGGCCAATGAGGTGGTTTATATTTTTTGTCACGACGGTCAATTGTACGCTTATGACGCCATCACCGGTGCGACTATGGATGGCTTCCCCGTCAGTTTGAATCCCGACGGTTTTCTTAATTTTTCCTCGCCCTCGGTGAACGACAGTCTTGTCTTTATCGGCGCCGGTGAAACAAAAACCTGGTACGCGATTGGCGCAGCTAACACGCTGCATGCCGGCAAAATCCGTTGGCGTTACCAATTAACCTCGAAAGATGACAGAGGTTTTAGTCTCTGTTCGCCGGTGCTGGCCAACGGTTTGCTGTTTCTTACGATTAACAACGGCGACATTTATGTTTTTGAAAACAATGCCAGTTGGACCGGCGGCAGTGTGCTGATCAACAATGGCGATGCAAAAACAACAACGCTAGAAGTACACCTCGCGCTGAATCCGGGAACGAATAGCCTGGCTGCCGTTGACAGCATGATCATAAGCGACAGTCCTCACTTTACCGGCGCTGCATGGGAACCGTTTACAGAAACCAAAGGCTGGATACTGGCCAATCAAACCGGCAAACACACGCTCTATGCACAATTCAAGGATGTTAACGAAAAATATTCGCAAATTTTTAACGACGACATACGGTATGGTCAGCCGGTCGGTCCGGTTAGTTCCCTGATCGCTACAGCCTTGGCTACGGATCAGATCGTTCTGCAATGGACCAATCCCAATAATGCGGATTGGAAAGGCACGCGTATTCTGCGCAAAACCGCCGGCTATTCAACCAGTGCAAATGATGGTGTTGTGGTTTATGATGGCCGCAACGCCACTGTAACGGACAACGGGCTGGAGCCAAACACTGCCTATTATTACGTGGCTTTCGCCTATGATATCGCCAACGCATTTACCGAACCGGGTGAAACCTCCAAAGCCACTGCTGCCACCTGGAAACCGGCGCCCAAACCGGTCTGGAAACTGACGATTACCAGCACCGATATCTCGGCATTTCCTGTCGTTAAATCTTTTGTAACGGCAGTTGATTCAATCAACAAAATAGCTGTCAGCGGACTGACCGCAACCAACTATACTGTGAAGGAAGACGATCAAAACGAATCCCCCATCACCGTAACCGCTCTTAACAGTTCTGCCGGCGCCAAAGCGGACATTGTCTTTGTCCTCGACATTACCAGCGGCATGGTTGGCGAACTGGAAGGACTCAAGAACCGCATTACCACATTTATTGAAACTCTCGCTGCACGCGGCATTGACTACCGCCTCTCCCTGGTGACCTTTGACGATAATGTGCGCAACATCAGTGTCTTTACCAATGACGCCGCGACTTTTAAAGGCTGGCTCAATGGTTTTACCGCAGCCGGTGGCGACGATGCCAAAGAAAACGCTCTGGAGGGATTGGCCGAAGCGACCTCGCTCGATTTTCGTCCCGTGTGTCAGCGTATTGCCATTCTCATTACCGATGCGCCCTATCACCAGGCCGGCGATGTCGGCGGCAATGGCACGACGACGTATACTACCACCAGCATGATCGACCGTTTACTCGAATATAATCTCATCACCTACGTCATTGGTCCAGATATGGCGGATCATCATCGCCTGGCTGATGAAGCAGGCGGCGTCTGGTTCAACATCGCCAATGATAATTTTCAGACCACGCTTGACAGCGCCAGCGCTATTCTTGCGAACCAATATGTCGTTACCTATACCACCCATAACCAGTTGCGCAACAGCACCTGGCGTAATGTGCTAATTCATGCGGCCAATGAGACGGTCAGCGCAGAAGATCGAAACAAATATTATATCTCCGGCGTCACCACCATGACCGCCGCTTTCGGCCCCCCTTCGGCAGCGGATACATGGGTTAAATACACCGTTCCTCTTTCCGCTAAAAACTTTGGCGTAAGCCAGTCCGACTTTACCACTATTCTCAGCGCTGTAAAACTGTTTCGCATTCGCATGGAGACCAGCGATGCCAGTGACGTGGCCGGATTGGACAGCGTTAAAATCGGCAATCGCTTTTTTTCTTCTTTTGACAGCGGTCTGGATAATTGGAGCGCTTCGGGCGATGGGACAGCGTCCTGGCAATCATCCGGCGGCAAACTCAATGGTTATCTGCAAATCAGCGATTGGGCTTCCGGCGACTGGTATTACGCCACAGCGCCAAGCACCTGGACCGGGGACTGGCAATCGCTCATCGGGCAGGAGATTGTTTTTTATTTTAAGAACAACCATCCGGACTATGCCGCGCAAGTTGAGATCATCAGCACTAGTGAAAAACGATTGATACTCGCTTTAACGCCGACCCGTTTTAAAGGCGGCAGCAACGCGCAAATCGCCATTTCTCTCAGCGAGGCTTCCAGCAGTGATGTTCTCGTTCTGTTAAATTCTTCCAATACCGCAGGTTGCATCTCGATGCCGAGTCCGATTATCGTTGCTCACAATCAAACCTCAGCGACCGCCTCTTTTGTCGTGCCGGAGGTGACGTCCAGGTGCAGCACCACCATTACAGCCAGCGCAGAGGGCTATGCGTCCACACGGTTGACCGTGGAGGTCGATCCCCGAATAGACGAAGACAAGGCGATTCTTACTGGTCGCGTCACCGACGCAACTACCGGATCGGGCATTAGCGGCGCCGTAATCATGGTATCCGGCATCAATGCCGCCACTGATGCCAATGGCTACTATCGCGTAGAGAACATCAGCGCCGATGTTTTGGCTGCTGATTTCAGCGCCTCGCCCCGCAGCGGGAAATCGCCGCTGTCGGTGAAATTCACCGACTATTCCAACATCGGTTATCAACCGGTCGTGGTTACCGCTGCCGGCTATTACCGGTATGAAAGCCACGTCACCTTTAAAAAATCAGAAACAAAAAATCTGGATTTTTCCCTGTCGCCGGAAATAAGCGCCGGCGAGATGCGCATGGTGCTCAACTGGGGCGCGGCGCCGTTGGACCTGGACCTGCACCTGTATACGCCGTTGGTTGAAGGCAGCCATCACGAAGTTTATTGGAACAACATCGGCAGCAAAAATTCAGCGCCCTTTGTTTATCTGGATCATGACGATACAGACGGTTTTGGGCCGGAAACCATCACCATCAGCAAATCGTTAAGCGGCGTTTATTATTGCTTTGTGGAAAACTATAGCACTTCGCCGTCCATCACCGCTTCCAGCGGCGTTGTGCAAATCTACAGCGCTGCCGGTTTAGTGCAAACCATTCCGGCGCCTGTCAGTGGCGATGGGCTTTATTGGTATGTCTGCGATATCAACGGCAGCACCGGCGCCATTACGGTTAGAAATGTTCTGCAGAATCACTCGCCCTCCGGCTCTTTGCACAAACGGATCAGCAAGCCGTATGCAACGAGCGCTCTTGAATCGATGCAAAATGTTACCGAGATTACCAGTTGGGCCTGGGACTTGAACAATGACGGCGTCACCGATGATACCCGTCAACACCCTGATCACGTATTCAGCAAACCGGGTAATTATTCGGTCACCTTGAAGGTATCGGATGGCAGCAGCAACGCTTCCATCACCAAAGAACGATATATCAGTGTACTGCCCAGTGTTGATACCGAAGTGGCCTGGTTTAAACAAACCAGTTCGATTACAACAAAACTCAACTGCGTCTTTGGCCTTGACACATTGCATGCCTGGGCAGCTGGGGAAAACGGCGTTATTCTAAAAACCCTGAATGGCGGCGCCAGTTGGCAAAGCATCAACACTTTTTCAACCTTTAACATCAAGGATATCTACTTTATTAATGAAAACACCGGCTGGGCTGTCGGAGCTGACGGAAAAGGCAACAGCGTAATCATTAAAACCAACAATAACGGCGCTACCTGGACGCGATGGTATGGCAGCGCCACCAATGGATTACACGCGAATCATATGACCGACGCGCTCGCCGGCTGGAACGTGGGTGAAGCGGGCAAGATCGAAAAAACCGCTGACGGCGGCGCCAACTGGCTCGCTCAGAGCAGCGGCGTGACCAGCGTCTTGCGCAGTGTGCATTTCAGCTCTGCAGAAACCGGTTGGGTGGTCGGCGACAACGGCGTTATTCTTAAGACCAGCAATGCCGGTTATAACTGGGTAAGCCAAAACAGCGGCGCGAGCCATTCACTGACCGGTGTGTTCTTTGTCAGCGATCAGGTGGGTTGGATTTCAACTTCCAGCGGACAGATTCTGGCCACAGAAAACGGCGGTGCTGCCTGGAACAGTAAAACACTCGGCGAAACCAATCTTCAGGATATCTGCTTTGTTGACGAATTTCTCGGCTATACGGTCGGCAATGGCGGCGCTATCCACAAAACCTATGACGGCGGCGATAACTGGGCCGCGGACAACTCGGGCGTCAGCGTCAATTTGAATGCATTGCATGTGGTCACATCAACCTGCGGTTGGGCTGTAGGCGACGGCGGTACTATTTTACGCTTACGACGTGGGCTAGTGGTTTGCGGCCCGGTAACCAAGGTAACAGCAACGGCCCGTAGCGCATCGACCATAGCTTTGACGTGGACCAATCCGACAGATGCCAATTACAACGGCACTATCATTGTGCGAAAAACCGGCAGCTATCCTGCTCATTCTGAAGACGGCGCCCGCGTCTATTCCGGAACGGCCGGCACGTTTCTGGACAGCGGCCTTAAACCTGAAACAACCTATTACTATACCGCCTTTGCCCACACCGCAGCCGGCGTTTTTAGCGATCCGGTAGAGGACAGTTATGGCCGCGCAACAACGTT
This sequence comes from uncultured Cytophagia bacterium, assembly GCA_964387285.1. Lineage (GTDB taxonomy): Bacteria > Zhuqueibacterota > Zhuqueibacteria > Residuimicrobiales > Residuimicrobiaceae > Anaerohabitans. The sequence goes on from CAYLWO010000039.1 coordinate 31,354, forward strand.
AGAAGGTCTGGAACTGTACGGTTGGAAAGTCAACATCTCCAGCATCGATGCCGGATCGTTTCCATCCATCAAATCATTTGTCACAATCGTCGACTCGGCCACCAGCACTCCGGTGACCGGATTAACCGCTGATCATTTCAAAGTGCGCGAAGACGGCACGCTGGAATCACCTATCACGGTGGAAACCATCAGCAGCGGCTCCGGCGCCAAAGCGGATATTGTTTTCGTTTTTGACGCCACCGGCAGCATGGGCGGTGAAATCAGCGGATTGAAAGAGCGCGCTTCGGCTTTTGCCGATGCTCTGGCCAGCCGCGGCATCGATTACCGGTTAGCGCTCATTTCCTTTGGCGATGAAATTCGCAGCACCAACGATTTTACTTCCGACCTGGCCACCTTTAAAGGCTGGATCAACGGTTTGTATGCATCAGGCGGCGGCGATATAAAAGAAAATTCATTGGAAGGTCTGGCTAAGGCGGTTACCCTTTCTTTTCGACCGATCAGCCAGCGCATCGCCATTCTGATCACCGATGCGCCTTATCACCAGGCCGGAGAAACCGGCGGCGGCGGCGCCACAACCTACACGACCGAGTCCATTATAAAGTTGCTCGATGACCATAAAGTGGCCACCAGTGTGGTGGGACCGGACGAATCGCAATTTCACCAGATCGCTGAAGGAACCGGTGGATTATGGTTCGATATTTCGGCCAATTTTCAAACCATCATCGATCGCATCAGCGCCATCCTTTCTTCACAATATGTGGTGACCTACACCACCCATAACAAGGATCGCGACAACACCTGGCGAAATGTAACCATCATCGCACAAAAAGAGAGCAAGGGTGGTTACGATGCCAACAAGTATTTTATCACGGGCGAAATGACCAATGTGTACAATTTCTTCGCCACAGCCATCAGCTTTGATAAAATTTATTGCCGCTGGAGCAATCCCGGCCTCAAGAATTACGCCGGCATCCGCGTTATGCGCAAAACCAGCGGCTACCCCACCAGCGCCGAGGACGGAGTGCAGGTATATAACGGCACAGGTTCTGCTTTTATCGATTCCAGCTTGACGCCGGAAACACCATACTATTATCATGCTTTCACCTACACCGCTACAGGCGCCACAGCAGCTTTATCAGAAAACGCCCGCGGTTCGGCAAAAACTTGGCCCGCCTGGACCATCAGCGGCAATTGGGTAAAAAAGAACAGCGGCGTCAGCAATGATCTATATTCGGTCAGCGCGGTTGACACCAGCAATGCCTGGGTCGTCGGTAAAGCCGGCGCTCATTTATACACCAATAACGGTGGTACGACTTGGGAAGCCAAGTTCGTCAATACCAATTATACCTTGCACAGCATTGACATGATCAGCAAACAAACCGGCTGGGCTGCAGGTCAGAACGGCGACAACTCGCTCAACTTAAAAACCAATAGCAGCGGCGCCAGTTGGACTGCCTGGCCTTGTAGCACCACTTCTCCGTTATATGGCATCAGCATGATCTCCGGTCTGGTCGGTTGGCAGGTCGGCGCCAAAGGTTTTATAGAAAAAACCAGCAATGGCGGCGCGACGTGGACCGCGCAATACACCAATGCAGATATAACCTTTTACGGCGTGAACTTTATCGATGAACAAACCGGCTGGGTTGTCGGCTCTGCCGGCGTCATTCTTAAAACTATAGACAGCGGCGCCACCTGGACAACGCAAACCAGCGGTGTCACTTCCACCATTACCGATGTCTGTTTTCTCGATAATCTGAACGGCTGGGCTGTGACCGCCGATGGCAAGGTACTGCGCACCATGGATGGCGGCAGCAACTGGAGCAGTAAATCCGTGGCAACTGTTTCTCTCAATGGCATCTCTTTTAGCGATGTTTTGTCCGGATGGGTCGTAGGCAATAGCGGAACCATCTATCGCACCCAGGACAGCGGCGCCACCTGGCAACTGGTAGAAAGCGGCGTTACCACAAACCTCAATGCAGTCAACACGCCCTCCAGCTTGAAAGGCTGGGCCGTCGGCGATGGCGGCGTCATTCTGCAATGGACCTCTAACACCTCGTCCCCCACCGGTTTGAGCGGTTATCTGGTCAATTGCACCAGTGTTGATGCCGAGTCGTTTCCGGTGGTGAAATGTTTTGTCACAGTAGTGGATGCAATCGGTCGCAGCGCTGTTGCCGGATTAACAAAAGACAACTTTAGAGTCAAAGAGAACGGCGTTGTCGAATCGCCTCTTACGGTGACCAGCATGAGTTCGACCTCAGGCGCCAAAGCGGATATCGTGTTTGTTTTCGACGTCACCGGCAGCATGGGCGATGAAATCACCGGTTTGAAACAACGCGCCTATGCCTTTGCGGATTCATTGCAAGCCAAAGGTGTGCAATATCGTTTGGCTTTGATAACCTTTGGCGATGCTGTGGATCAGGTTCGTGATTTCACCACCGACATTGCTGAATTCAAAACTTGGATCGAAGGATTGCGCGCTTCCGGCGGCGGCGACACCAAAGAAAACGCATTGGAAGGATTGGCCGCAGCAGCCAAACTGTCCTGGCGCGCCACGTCGCAAAAAATCGGCATACTCATCACCGACGCGCCGTATCATCAGGCCGGCGAAACCGGCGGCGGCGGCACGACTACCTATACGACAGAATCCATCATCGCCCTGTTCCAGGAAGGCGGCGGCATTTGCCATGTGGTCGGACCGGACTTGACGGCTCATCATCAGCTGGCGGAAAAAACCGGCGGTTTTTGGTTTAACATCACCGCCAACTTTACCGGTATTATTGATGCCATTGCCGGCCTGCTGGCCAAACAATATGTGATCACCTATACAACGCACGACCCCATTCCTGACGCTGATTGGCGCAATTTACTCATTTTTGCGGAAAAAGGCGATAAAGGCGGTTACGATTCAGGACGCTATATTGTGGGTTCCAGCCGTTTGACGCTCTCTCCGCAAGTCGTTATCGGTAAAGCGGGAATGAATTTCAGCGTCGATGTCAACGCCGAAGCCTTGCGCAATTTGGGGCTGGTTCATCTGGTTGTTTCCTATGAACCAGGCAAGATTCGTTTTATCAACCACACGGTTGGCAGCTATCTGGCGCAGGGCGGCGCTTCTGCGCCGCTGTTCACCGTTACACGCGATTCCGCCACCGGCAAGGTGGATATTACGGCCACACGCGTGGCCGCTGACGGCGCCAATGGCAGCGGCGTATTGTGTTCACTCAATTTTTACGTAAAAATCGACGCCTGTGCCGGCGAGATTGCGTTCTCTTCGGTGGACCTGCGCACTCCAGATAACGCAGCCATCAGCGTGACCTATACAAAAACACAAATCCAGGCCGCCAAGACCACAGGTCTCGTTGGCGATCTGGACAACGATACAGACATCGATCTTAAGGATTTCATACTGCTCTCCAATTGTTGGCAGCCCAAGAATGACGCCAAAGGCGACATAGGACCAGCGTCCGGCAGCACGCCGGCTTTGACGCCCATCAAGGATGGCGTGGTGAATTTTGAAGATCTGTTTGTGTTCACGCGCATGTGGAACTGGTACCGCAGCAGCATACCGGCAAGCGGCAGTGGCAGTCTGGGAAAGGTCAATCCGGTTCTGCAATGGCAGGTTACCAATGCTGCCACAGAAGGAACAGGGTTTACCACTGAATTGCAAACTCTGGATGTACGCCGTTTGGCCATGGGCCATCTGGTGGTGCGTTATGATCCGAATTGCCTCAGCGTCGCCGCGATACGCGCCGGAAACCTAATGTCTGCCACGGCTGTCACGTCGGCTTTTATGAGCGAACACAACAGCAACCAGGGTGTCGTGGATATCTGTTTCAGCCGCCTGAGCGACAACGGCGAGGCCGAGATCAATGAAAACGGCTCATTGCTGCAGATTGAATGGCAACGATTGAACGCGGCCGCTTCGCCGGTTATTTCTCTGGCGCAAGTGGATCTACGTTCAGCGGACAACAGCGGATTGGTAGTGGGCTATGTGCAGGAAACGACTCTGGCCGGCGCCGGTCTACCCACCCAGTTCGAGTTGCTGCAAAACTTTCCCAATCCATTCAACAATCGCACCGAAGTGGTCTTTCGCACGCCGGTGGACGGTCGCGTCAGGATCGATGTGCTTAACATTCTCGGCCAACCGGTGCGCGTGCTGCGGGAAGGCGCCTGTACAGCCGGATCGCACCGCCTGGCCTGGGATGGTAAAAATGAAATGGGGCAAGAAGTGGTCAGCGGCGTTTATATTTTACGCATGGAAGCGCCGGGATTTTCCAGTAACAGGATCATGGCTTTTATAAAATAGAATCCTTCACAAAAAAGGCGAGTCATACCTCGCCTTTTTTATTTATAAAATTCAATCCGACTCGAAAGATTTTTCGCCAAATTCGGCCGTGAAATAATCAAGTCCGTTTTTACCTTCACTGCCGTCGGCCATTGCGAATCATCAAAATCATTCGTGTGCCAATTGTCATACTTTTTGTCGTTTGTTTTCCAACCGTCGTCGGCGCCGGTTAAAGTCCGCGCATCGATTTCCAGCCATATATTGGCTGCTGCGCTGCTGTTCGGCACATAGTTGTTTACCTCAATGGCCAATGTATTCTCACCTGTTTTAAGTAGATGAGTCACATCCCATACTTTAACCCGCTGACTTTCTACCATAGCCGACATGGAGCGGCGGGCAAACAGTTCGCCGACCAGATGTTCGTTTAACCAGACACGCGCATGTGAATCGGCAATGAGCTGCAGTTGTGCCCGTTCAACGCCGGTTTGAAGCGCAAACTGTTTGCGCAACAGGCAAAACGGAACGGCTTTTGTTCCACTGTTGGAATGTGAAAGAAATGGCGCCGGCATCAAGCCGTTGAAGGATACATCTCCGGCAGCAATCTCGTCTGCTTTGATTTCCAAGGTACGCGCCAACCGTTCAAAAAGATCAAGGGTGTAAGAGAGGTTTTCCGGACGATTGCTGCGCAGCCACAACTCGGCAAAACGGCCTTTTAACTTGCGTAAATCATCCACCAATAATTTGAAATCAAATTCGAAACCGATAGATTTGTCGAGTTTGATCTGTAATTCATTCAGTCGGGCATACCAGCTAAATAGGTCAGCCACATACCCGAGGTAATCCAAATGCTTCTGTCGCTGAATTGGTAAACGATCAAGGCGTGAGATTTCATTCTTCACGGACCGGCTGATAGCCGGCAACAGATTCACTCGATTCTTCGCTTCCTCTCTTTTTCTATCATCCAGAGGATAAAAGGGATGGCTGACGAAATGCATCCATGACACTGCACGCGTGGCTTGATCCAAAGAACGATAAATTTTTTGCATGTCGGCATCGTCGCCAGCACCGTAAAAATCCTGAAAAAAAACTTTTTCAAAAAACTCTTTATCTGCGTTCGCGGAATTCCAGGAACAGGCGCCGCTGTAAGCGGTGGCATAGTAATTAAGCTCGCGTAAAGTCGGTGCGCCAAAATCGCACCAGTTGGAAGCGATCATGCCTCTGGCGTCGCATTTCAATCCTTTACGGCTGAAACCGCTGAGGTTCGTGACTGCGTCGCTGAGGTTGGGAAAGAACTTGCGCCAGCCGTGCACACCCGGTGAAATCCAAAAAGGTCTCCCGAATTTATGCATGATTTCAGAAGATTTGAAATTACTATCGCCCTCATAATCCCAATCGACCATGATAATGTCCTGGGGGATTTCTGCAAAAAGATCGGGATATTTAAGCGTCATATCACCGTACATCAGGACTGTTTTATCATATCTGCGCAGCAACTCGTATACACGGTGATAGTGGTCCGCAAGAACACGAACCATTCCTAGTTTTGCTACACGTTCCCGGCTGGCGCCTCGTCCCACATCCCAGGACTCGTCGGCGCCCATATGAAAATATTTGCTGCGAAAAACCGGAGCGATTTCTGCCAAAAGCGTCTCCAGAAATTGATAGGTCTCTTCCCGGCAGACGTTCAGCGACGCCGCGCCGGGATAATCCGCCAGATGTACAAATTCCGGCTGATTGAGAATATTTTCAAAATGACCGAGCGTCTGAAAAATCGGCACAATTTGCACATGATGCAATTCTGCGTAATTCTGCAGCTCCATCCATTCACCGGCCGCTAGTGCGCCGCGGTCGGCGCCGATTTGCGGAAAACTCTTAAACTGAAACATGTCTTCAATATAGGGCAGATAGAGATTCATTTTATGATGGGACAAAAAGCGAATGATCTCCTTGAAATTTTCTATGTTGGAAACCTGGCCGCGACTGATATCGTCACTAAAGCCGCGCAAAGGATAGTCCGGCCAGTCGCGGAGGATCAATGCCGGCAACTCTGGCCTGGTCGCTTTATTTTTTAAGAGAAAATGAATACTCTGGATACCGTAATAAAAACCGGCCGGCGTTGCGGCCATGAGCATGAGTTTTTCAGGCCGGATAACCAGAACATAACCTTCAGCGCGCATAGCGGAAGTAAAATTCCATTCCTTTTTCTGGCCTGCGTCCTTTGCCTCAGCCTGGACAAGATATAGGCCGCGCATATCAGAATCATTGCCGGATGCAGCGACAACGTCCAGGCGACAGTAAGCGATCTCTTCGATCACGTCTTGCAGCTGCACTGCTTCGCGATATTGTCCGGCCTGATAGATAATTTTCTCCGTCCCCGTAATCACAAACCGGCCATTTAACCAATGGCACTCTTTTGGCTCGGGTATTATTGACACCGTCCAGAGTTGACGCGACAAAAAAAATCCGCCGGCGCACAATAATAGGAAAAAAATTAACAACAGTCTGCTTTTCATTAAATATCTTTTTTGATCAAGATGACCGGATGTAAATAAATAAGCCATGCCGAATTTTAACCGGCATGGCGTCATTAATATCCTTCAATTCCGGATTTAAATTACTCAACTCTTGACGACGTGTCAGCTCTTGTTGATTTTTTTAAAATTCTGTAGACACATCTCTACGCACTGCAACGGCGGATACACGTCCTTTTCTTCCTCAATGATATACCATTCGGTTCCACCTATTGTTTCACATACTTTAAATACCTCGGTCCACGGCACATCGCCTTCGCCGAGAATGGCTTTTTTATTGGTCTTGCTGAATTCTTTGAGATGTATGGTGACCGTACGGCCCGGATATTTTTTTAAAAACGGCAGGGTCTCGGCGCCGCCTTCACCGGCATTGCCGCTGTCAAATTGCAAAATGACATTTTGGTTGGTGTTCTGAGCAAACACATCCCACGGCAATTGTCCTTCCAACGGCTGATATTCAAAAGTATGATTGTGATAGCCCACCAGCATGCCGTGAGGTTTGGCCTTGTCCGCCAGTTCATTGAATAATTTGGCTAACCCAATCCAGTCTTGAACCGTCCTGCGCTTTTCCTCAGCCAGCCAGGGCACGATCAGGTATTTGTTGCCGAGGATTTTGTTGTATTCTATGGTCTTTTCAAATTGATCGCCCAACAGCGTATCCAATTGCGTGTGCGTGCCGCAGCATTTTAGGCCGTTATCGTCCAGCAGTTTGCGCAAATCCTTGGCGTCATAGTTGTAATAGCCGGCAAACTCGACGCCCTGGTAACCCATTTTGGCCACAGCTGCGACGGTTCCAACAAAATCTTTTTCGCACTCTTTGCGCACCGAATACAGTTGCAATCCCACGGGGATTTTCCTGGCGCTAACGGTGCTGCACCCCAGTCCAGCGACCATGGCCAAACCGGCGCTGGTTTTGATAAAATCACGACGTTTAATTTCCAGTTCTGTTGACATAAGCGGTCTCCTTTAATAAAAACACTTAACAGAATGATCATTACACTACGCGATCACAAAGCCGCCGAAGCGTCTGTTCACCGCTTGTTCCCGGCATGGCGGCAAAAAAAACACGCGAACTGATCCTTCAGCCTGCCCAAAACGCACAATGATGGTTCCCGGGTTAGATAAATGTAGGACGACTCTGCATGATAAGCAAATCATTTTTTAAAAATCTGTTTCTTTTTATCCGAATAATTCACAAATTTCATGACAGTTCTTATCTACTTTTGAAAGGAAATGCATGAAATCCCTCTGGTTTGTTTTATTTCTTGTCCTCTACAGTTCGTCTTTTGCAAAAGAACTTCCTCTGGCCGAACATCCTCGACCGGACTGGCATCGACCACTCTGGCAAAACCTTAACGGCGACTGGGCTTTTCAATACGACGCAGACAATCAGGGTTTGAAGGCCAACTGGCAAAACGGCGCTGTAACTTTCAGCAGATTGATTAACGTACCGTTTTCCTGGGGCTCGCAACTCTCCAGCATCGAAGACCAGGCTGATATCGGCTGGTATCGACGCAACCTGCGCATCCCCCTGGCCTGGCAAAAGCAACGCGTGTTTTTAGTCATTGGCGCCTGTGACTGGCACACCACGGCCTGGCTGGATGGAAAAAAACTGGGCGAACATCGCGGAGGCTATACTCCTTTTGAATTCGAAATCACCGGCGTTGTAAAATACGATCAGGAGCAAACCCTGATCCTGCGCGTGGATGATACGCCTCACCCCTTTAAACTGGAAGGCAAACAGGGTTATGGCCCGGCGCGCGGCATCTGGCAAACCCCATATCTGGAATGTCGCGGCAGTTCCTGTCTTTCTTTCCTCCATCTGACGCCGGATATCGACCACAATACAGTCACTGTGCACGCCCAACTGCTGGAACCTGCTGTTGAGAATTTGTCCCTGAGGATTGCTTACAACGAAGCGGACGGTGCAGCCAAACAGATCGTGCAAAAAATCAAAAAAAAATCAAATGAACTTGCATTTGAAATCAAACTGACGCAACCACGACTGTGGACATTGGATGATCCCTATCTCTATGACGTCACGGCCATACTGTCCGGCGCCGTTGCTCCGGACACGGTGAAAACCTATTTTGGCATGCGCAAAATCAGCGTCATGAATCTGCCGGGAACCCAACATCCCTATATCGCGCTCAACAACAAGCCCCTGTATCTACAGCTCGCGTTGGATCAAGCCTATCACGAGCAGGGTTTTTACACCTATGAGAGCGATGCCTTTATGCGCGATGAGATCCTGCGCAGTAAGCGCATCGGCCTCAACGGATTGCGCGAACACGTCAAGATAGAAATTCCGCGCAAACTTTATTGGGCCGACAAACTGGGTTTGCTGATCATGGCGGACGTGCCCAACAGCTGGGGCAAACCGGACGCGGACATGCGGCAGGAAGCCGAATACGCCTTCATGCAAATGCTGCAGCGCGATTTCAATCATCCGGCTATATTTAGTTGGGTGCTGTTCAACGAGACCTGGGGGCTGGGCAGCGGCAAAGAGATCGGCTATGCACCTGAAACGCAAAAATGGGTTGCGGATCTATTTCAACACGCGAAAAAAATGGATCCCTCCCGTCTTGTGGAGGATAATTCGCCGTGCAATTATGATCATGTTGTCACTGACATCAACTCCTGGCACGCTTACCTGCCCGGCTACGGTTGGCAGGATTTTGTCAAAACCTGCGTGGACAGCACCTTCCCTGGTTCCAGGTGGAATTTTGCGCCCGGCTATTTGCAGGCCAAGCAACCGTTGTTGAACAGTGAATGCGGCAACGTCTGGGGCTATGAAGGCTCCAGCGGCGATGTGGATTGGAGCTGGGACTATCACATCATGCTCAACACGTTTCGTTCTTATCCGAAACTGTGCGGCTGGCTCTATACGGAACTGCACGATGTGATCAATGAGTGGAACGGTTATTACCGCTTTGACCGTTCGAATAAGTACACCGGCCTGGAAGATTTGGTGCCGGATATGACGTTGAAGGATTTGCATTCCGCACTATACATCATCCCACAGACCAACTTGAGTGAGAGCAAAAAAGCGGGCGAAACGGTACAGGTGCCGCTGGCAGCCAGCTTTCTCACGGATCAGTTTAGCTCCGGTACGCCGCTTTTATTAACCTGGCGACTGATCGGTTGGGATCAATTAGGGCGCGAACAGCAATGGAGCCAGGGACAGCAGAGCGTAATTTTTCAACCCTGGTTCTGCGGTGTGATTGCGCCCATCACTGTGACCATGCCGCAACAACCGTCGGTTTCCATACTGCAGATTTTCCTGAAAAATCGCAGCGGCCAAATTTTACATCGCAACTTTACCTGCTTTATCGTCCAAGATGAAAATAGGGAACAAGCCAGGACCGTGACCGAGGCCGGCATTAAAATAAAACTGCTCTCCGTTGAACCTCAGCAATTTAAATCCGCGCGTTTTTCACAAAAACAGTGGTCCGTGCTGGACGGCCTGAAGGTGAACGGCGCGGGATTCGGTTATATCGAGTATCAAATTCCCTGGCCTGCGGACGTGTCGTTGCAACAGATCAGCAGCGCCGGTTTTATCATGGAAGCTTCAGCCAAAAAACTCTACGGCAAAGACCGTGAAGACATTAAACAATCCGATGGCGATTACATGCGCGGGAAGGGTTTTCACGATCCTTCACAAAATCGCAACGCCTATCCCATGACCGACGAAAATGTCTTTCCCTCATGCGTGCGTGTACGTGTAAACGGCGAAACCGTAGGCGTTTACAACCTGCCGGATGATCCGGCCGATCATCGCGGCATTCTGTCCTGGCACAACCAATTGCGCGACAAATACCTGCGCGAGGCCGGTTCCTACGGCTATCTGGTGCAGGCGACCTTGCCGCTGCCCGTACTGGAAAAAGCACAGCAGCAAAAGAATCTGATCATCAGATTGGAAGTGGACGACTCTTTGCCTGGTGGCTTGGCTATTTATGGACGAGATTTCGGCCGGTATCCGCTGGACCCGACTGTGGTGATGACTTTGAAATGAGTGGTACACCTCAAGCGGATTGATTCAGATTATCCTCCTTACGTCGCTCCGCGACGTGGTTGCTCTTTGTTTCTTTCCGGGCGTTGAAACGCCCGGCTACCGGCCATGGTCGCTCCGCGACCATGGGATGCCACAGAATTTGCGGTGCAGGCTGGTCGCGAAGCGGCCATGGGATTCCTTAGAATTTACGATGCAGGCTGATCGCTTCACGACCATAGAATTCCACAGAATTTGCAGTGCAAACAGGTCGCGGAGCGGCCATAAGATGGTAGCCGTGGGTTTCAACCCACGGCGATAAATGTCTTTCATCCACGTCGCGCAGCGACGTTTGATCGGTTCTAAAATTTTCAGGAGAACATCAATGATAAAGTTTTTGATTTCATTCCTGGGTCTGCTGGTTGCCGGGCAGATCCTGGCAGAAGTAAAACCCGTTTCGGTCAAAGGAAATAAATTTGTCGACCACACCGGGCAGGTTGTCGTGTTTCGCGGTCTGGCTTTTTCAGATCCGGAAAATTTGCTCAAGCAGGACCAGTGGAATGAAAACTATTTCAAGCAGGCCGCACAATGGGGCGCCAACATCGTCCGTATTCCGGTGCATCCATCTGCCTGGCGAAAACTGGGCGTCAAAAAATATTTGGCCCTGCTGGATCAGGGCGTGCAATGGGCAAAACAAAACGATCTCTATGTGATCATTGACTGGCACGCCATCGGCAATCTCAAGACTGGCCTTATGCAGGATCCGTCGTACGACACGGATATGAAAGAGACCATGCAGTTCTGGCGCATCATCGCCGGTCATTACATCAACGAACCGTCGGTCGCTTTTTATGAAATTTTCAACGAGCCTACCACGTTTAACGGCCGGCTGGGCGATATGACCTGGTCAGAATGGAAAACATTGGCTGAATCCATCATCAAATTGATCTATGCCTGGGATGCGAAAAAGATACCACTGGTCGCCGGGCTGGATTGGGCTTATGATCTGACGCCCATTAAAACCGATCCCATTTCTCTGCCGGGCATTGCGTATGTCACCCATCCCTATCCGCAAAAACGACAGCAACCATGGGAGAAGCAGTGGCAGCAGGACTGGGGTTATGTGGCTGAGACCTATCCCGTATTTGCCACTGAATTCGGTTTTCAAACCGGCGGACCCATGCCGGTGGATGGCACTGCAGAGTACGGCCGGCGCTTGCTTGATTTTTTTAAACCACGAGCTATCTCCTGGACCGTCTGGTGTTTCGATCCGCAATGGTATCCCTGCCTGATCAAGGATTGGAATTTTACCCCCACAGAACAGGGCGAATTTTTTAAAAAGGCGTTACAGGGAAAATAGATCCCCGATGAATTTCAAACAAACAATTATCTTGCTGTTACTGAGCACGATGTCCTGGCCTCGCGATTATTCGTTGCGCATCGGCATGAATCTCGGCGGCATCAGTTCCGAAAGCACGGAACTGCCGTTTGTGGACTTGATGAAGTACGCCAGACCCTGGATGACTAAAAACAGCAGATGGATCGATGGCGGCAAAAATGAATGGAATACCGGTTTTATCGATCACATTCCTATGGATGAAAACGGCTATCCTCTGGAAGTACCGTACACGGTTCCGGGCGCTGAAGACCAGCAGATCGTCTTTACCGGCTGGTACCGGATCGAAGCCTTTCCCCGCGGTCATTATGTTTTACTCTGGGACGGCGACGGCGATTTTGATTACTGGGGCGACATGGCTATGGTCAGCAAGGCGCCGGGCCGAATTGTTTTCAATGTTACCGGCATAACCGATCCCAATTCGCCGGAATTCGGCGGCGGCCGGCTCGAATTGCAATTGGTTCGTTCCAATCCCGCCAATCACGTGCGCAATATCCGTTTCCTTATGCCGGGAACAGAAACTTCGTATCAGCAGAATCCGTATTATCAACCCTGGTTGGAAAAGCTGGCGCACTTTAAAGCAATTCGATTCATGGACTGGGGCAGGACCAATAATTGGGGGGAAGAGTACTCCTGGTTGTGCTACGATTCGCCGCAAGACACGGTAAAAATTCCTTGGTCCGGCCGCGCGACGTTGTCCTGGTTCACCTGGAACACCAACAAGGGCGTGCCCTATGAAGTCATGATCGATATCTGTAACCGGCTTGAAGCCAACATGTGGATCTGTGTGCCGCATAACGCAAGCGACGACTATAGTACGCAACTGGCCGTATTGGTGCGGGATCAATTGCACCCAAACCTGAAGGTCTATGTGGAATACAGCAACGAAACATGGAACTGGATGTTCGGGCAAACCCAATGGCTGTATACTTTTTGCTGTGTTGCAAAAAATAAAGACTGGCCTGAAGGGATTGTTCCCTATATACAAAACTGCCTGGATCGGTGGAGTGCTGTTTTTAGCGGACAGATGCCTCGACTGGTTCGCGTGGTGGGCGTGCAGGCTGCCTGGCAGGATGTCAGCAACCGCATTGTCTTTAACCTGCGGCCCGGCAGCTATGATGCCTTTGCTCCTGCCGCGTATTTCGGCCTGTCCGAAACGGCAGACGCGGCGTTGGATCAACTGGGCTCTTCGGCTACGGTGCAGGATGTGGCACAATGGGTGTTCAAAGAACGCTCAAAGAATGAAATGAATTGGCTCAGAGAACAAAAGCGGAGCATTGGCGACAAACTGCATATCCCCATGCTATTTTACGAGGGCGGTCAGCATATTACGCCCACCCCGTTTGGCGAAGAACCGACCTATAGCCAGGCCTTGCTGGACATTCAGCGTCACCCGGTAATGTATGACCTGTACGCCTCATGGTTTGACTCTTTGGAAACCCTGGCGCAAAAATCCGCACCTTCCTTGTTCATGAATTTCAGTTTTGTGGCCGACCGCAGCGCGCGCTATGGCAGTTGGGGGATATTGGAGTCTATTACACAGGACACCACCCTGATACCGGCGCCGAAATTTCGCGCAATCATGGAGTATCGGTATGGCTATTCGACCGGACTGCATCAATCGGAAAAAGAGCCGCAACGGTTTGCCCTTGGCCGGAATTATCCCAATCCGTTCAATTCCTCTACTACCATCGATTTCAATCTGCCGGAAAAAGGCCTGGTTGTGATGCAAATTTTTGATATACTGGGGCGACGTGTTTGGACTTGCACGGACTTTAACGATGCCGGCCCCCATTCGATCCAATGGAATGGAACAGATGATCGGCAACAGCCGGTTGCAGCCGGCATTTATTTTTATCAATTGCGATATGACAACCAGCGCAAAACGCGTAAAGCGGTTCTGATTAAATAAGGCTCGGCAATCATGAAGTATATCCGTACCTGTTTTTTTATCATGCTGACCGCAGCATGGGCAAGCGGTTCCGGCGGCGAGTTGGAAATAGTGAACCAAACCCAACGCAAACAGGGAATGGAAATCACATTTCAGGTTGCCGTAAAATATAACGGCAGAGTTACGACCGGTGCGCAGGTCAAGGTAAATTTTGATTACAAGACTTTTCCCCTGTCGGTGAAAGGTAAAAGTTATTGGGCAAAGACTTTTGCATCACAATTAGCCAATCATCAACCGTACACCATCATGGCCGAATACAAGGACAAATATGTTAATGTTACTAACACCGTGGATGTGGATGCAACCCCATTAGCGATACAATATGAAGCGGACATCGACTCGGCCAGTCGTATTGCGGTGCGCGATCTTGATAAAGCCAAAACGGTCAAATGCGGCTGCTTGACCGTGCAGCCGCAGGCCGTCGGCGGCAGTTACGACGGCGTCTGGCTGACGGACAGCGGCGAATGCTACGAGTCTTTGCGATATTGGGCTGACAATGACTATGTGCGCGACTATCTTTACAAGGACCGTGACAGCGAAAAAGGGCTTATTGAATTTTTTGCCCACTATCAGGAGAACGACGGCGAATACGCAGGCAATCTGGCAGAAGCCATCTATGGGGATCCCAAACATCATTGGGATAAGGACAAAACCATCGATTACGGCGGCGCATTTGATCTATCCGTCAAACCCAGAAGAAATCATCGCGATCTGGGCAACTCGGTCTATGTCTTTTGCAATTACTGGTACTGGAAAGATTTTGACGACGCGCAATACATTGTTCGGTACTACGATGTGATGAAAAATTTCCTGCTCTATCATTTATCCAGACAGGATGCCAAGACCGGTCTGATTAAAAGCTCCTATATCATCGACCATTGCGATGTGTGCATCGATCAGGCCGTGCCGGCCTCTTGCGCCGTCTATACGGTGAACGCGCTTCTCTGCCTGGCCATGGAGCAGTTTGGCGAGATGGCGGCCGCCATCGACCATGAGAACGATGCGCGCTATTTTTTGAAAACAGCTGAGGAATTACGCAATGCCATCAACGCGTATTTGTGGAACGAAAAGCGCAACCGCTATGAAATCAGAATATTTCATAACGTGACAACCAATACTTCGTCGCCGGCTTTTGGCATAAAGGAGGATCATTACTTTTTCCCCGCTTCTCACGGCCGATTTCTGGATGACTGGGGAAATCCCGGCTGGCTCATTCCCGACACCCCGGAAAAAATTGAAAAAATAATTTACGCCATTGAGGAAGCTCAGGTCGGCATAAAGATATACAGCCCCATGGTCTTTCCCGCTTATCCGGACGGCTGGCACAACAAAATTCTCAACGCCGGTCGCTACTGCAACGGCGATAGTTGGACCCAGTTCGGCTCCAGATACCTTGGCGCTTTGTTTACGCACGGATATCCCGATATTGCACGCAAAGGTTTGCAGAGTCTGGCTCAGACGGTTTTGCGCGACGATTGTTTTTATGAGTACTATGAAAACGATCAACAAGGCGCCGGCAAAGGCGTACGCAACAACAACTGGGCCAATGCCGCTTATCTGCATGCACTGGTAAAAGGGCTCTTTGGCTTACAGGCCGATTATCCGAACCAGATCCTTTACATACATCCGACTGTGACGCATTCCGGCAGAATTCAATGCCGGCTGGGCAAACATGCCATGGACATGACCCTTGACATGAATCAAACTGCCGGGAGAATCAAACTGGTTATCAAAACCACCTATAGCGGCCCTGCCGATTTTCGCATCCGGATTGATGATGCAGCCAAGGGCTGTATCATAATCAAAAATAAAAATAGAGTGCCGGGAAAATTGGGCAAAATCGGCGCCATGACCGTTGTTGCTTTCAAAATGACTTTGCAACCAGGGGAGAATGTCTTTAATTTGGCCGTAAAAAAACGTAATTTTTAATACGTGGATATTCCGAAAAAACAAAGCCCTGGATTCGTCGTGAATCCGGGGCCGTTTTCTGTTTACAAAGCTCACATGATTATTTAGTCCTGCCGAACCATTTGCTGATCAATCGATCCAGGCCCAGGAATTTCCCGCTGCCGGTCAAGGCAACGACCAGCAACGCAGCCGCTTCCACCAGATTTTTATTCACGATGATATAATTGCCTTCCATGGGGATGGAATAGAACAAACCGACAAAGGGCGGATTGCAAAAATAGTAAAGCAAGATGAGAAACATGCCGGCATAACTGGCCAGGCGGGTAAAACAGCCCATGATCAATCCGAGGCCGATAAGTATCAATCCATAGATATTCATCAGATTGACGATATTCAACACCGTCGGGTTGGCCGCAATCCATTGAAACAGTCCGGAGAAAATCCATTTGGACTGGGAAAGAAAACCCACGGCAGACCAATTGCCTTTCATGAGCTTGGCCAAACCTTCGTAAAGAAAATGCCAGCCGATCAGCACGCGCAACAGCACCAGGGCATACATCTGACATTTGCCAAATTTTTGTTCAGTGATCATATTCGGTCCCTGTCTCTAAAAGTTAGATGATAAATTCTTGCGGATCAAACATCAGTTTGCGACCGGCTTCGATGGCCTCATTCACTTTGAGCACCGCCACCGCGGTTTCATAACCGACCTCGGCCGGACAGTTTAGTTTTTCTGTGCCGCGAATGGCGTTGAAAAAATTTTCCAAATGTGGTTTATGATAGGGATCATAAAGTTCCACAGGAATTTTGTGTTCGTCCGCCGGTACGGTTTCACGCACGTCCAAAGCCACGCTGCCCGCAGCCGGGGTTTCCAAAACCTTGGGTGCAGAAATGTAACCCTTTTGCACCCACTCGTCCCAGGCCGGCGCGGATTTTTCGCGATAGGCGCTGCCGCGACCGCCGGCTTCGGAAATCACCAGAGTACCCTGATCGCCCATGAAACATTCGAAATAACCGTTCGCGCTGTTGGTGGTTTGCGTCTGATAAAAAGCGCGTGTGCGGCCTTGTTTGGTTTCATATTCATAGACCACCATGGCCGTGTCGTACCATTCATGCGTTTTCGGATCATAATAGTCGGTGCCGCCGCTGGCCATCACGGAAATCGGATTGCTGCCCAAATACCAGGAATAGATGTCGATCTGGTGCGAACCCAGGTCTACTATGGGGCCGCCGCCCAGTCCCTTGTACCAGCGCCAGTTGCGGAACTGGTGCATGTTTTGAAAACCGAATTTCTTGAGCCGGTCCGGCGCCATGGCGTATTTTTCCGGCCAGCCGATGTCCGGCTGCACCGCCCGGTTCCACTGACCGCTGATGGTGGCAATGCGACCAAGCATTTTCGTTTCCTGAATCACCTTGTCGTAACAATGGCGATATTTGGGATGGCTGCGGCGTTGATGTCCGATCTGCAGCAACTTGCCGGTTTCATTGCGCGCCTGCACCATCTTGCGTGCACCCTCCAGAGTGTTGGCCATCTCTTTTTCACAATACACATGCAAACCAGCCTTGAGACAATCCACCGCATGTTGGCTGTGCCAGAAATCCGGCGTAGCAATCACCACAGCATCCAAATCCTTTTCTTTGGCCAGCATCTCTTGATAATCGTCATACCCGTTCACGTCATGCTTGTATTTTTTCAGCAGATTGACCGCTTTTTTCAAATTGAAATCGGTCCAGATGTCGCAGACCGCGCGATATTTCAGTCCGGGAATTTTTAACATGGCGTTGAGCAGCACATCGCCCTGGGCGCCGACGCCCAACAAGGCGACATTGATATCCGACAGACCGGACGGAACCGGTTTGTTAGCCAGCAGCGCAGCCTTTTGCGCCTTTTCATAGCTCTGTTGTTTATATAGCGCATAACCGAACAAACCCAGCACCGGTGCTGTGGCCGCGCCCTGTAAAAAATCCCGGCGGTTTAATTTTTTCTTCTCTTGACTTGGGGAAGAATCGTTGGACGTTTTCTTCTCATCGCTCATAGAGACTCCTTGTGAATTGGGGTTATTATAGACTTACTTTAGACATTTTAGAATAAAAACGGCTGGAAAAAATTCCAGAATAAATGATAATCAATGCAGATATCAATGTCAAGTGATATTAAAAGCGGTTAACAAATATCGGACAATAATTTGGCAATCTGCTGCAATCCGGTTATGTCCTCATTGTCAAAATCATTCAGCGCCTCGCTGTCCACATCCAGCACCGCATACAACTCTTCCCGGCGATTAAAAACCGGCACAACGATCTCGGACTGCGACCGGCTGTTGCAGGCCACGTGACCGGGGAATTCATGCACATCGGGAACCAGAACCGTTTGCCTGGTGTTGGCGCAGTGCGCGCACACGCCATGGTCCAGAGCCAGCCGCACACAGGCTGCAGGTCCTTGAAAAGGACCCAGTAATAAATGATCGGTCCGGAAAAAATAAAACCCAACCCAGAAAAAATTGGGCATAAACTCTTTAAGGATAGCCGACGTGTTGGCCAGCGTGGCAATGACATCCTGATGCCGCTCCACTTGGGCGCGCACCCGTTTGGCCGCCCATTTGTAGGATTCCGCTTTGTTCATTTTTCCAGACCCAGAACTTTACGCGTATGTGGAATTAATCCGCCGTCGTTGAAAATGCCGATAACCGCTTCCGGCAAAGGTGGAAACTCGAAACGTCCGGCTGCGCAGATAAGAATTCCGGCAGTCAAATCGATCTCAATGCTTTCACCTTTGCTAAAGATGTCCGGTGATTGCGGCAATGTAATCACCGGCAAGCCGGCGTTAATGCAGTTGCGGAAATACAATCGAGAAAAAGAACGAGCCACCACCGCGCCGACACCGGCGTATTTCAGACAAAAGGCTGCCTGTTCGCGGGAGCTGCCGCAGCCGAAATTTTTACCACCGACCACCACATCGCCCGGTTGCACATGGGCGCTGAAACTCGGATCCAAATCCTCCA
>CAYLWO010000040.1:0-49971 GCA_964387285.1 uncultured Cytophagia bacterium
CGCGCTATGTTCTGTTATTGGGCGACGGTCATTACGATTATAAAAATATCTTGAAGAACAGCTGGACCAACTTTATTCCGCCATTTGAAACCGCGGATCGTTCGCTCAACAATACCCGTACAACCGACGATTGGTTCACCTATGTCAAGGGCAGTGCAGCCGGTATGCAGATGGCTATCGGTCGTCTGACGGTGCAATCGGTCGAGGAAGCGCAGGCTGTGGTCGACAAGATCATCGCCTATGAGACGAAATGGGAACCCGGTGAATGGCGCAAAACCATTGTCATACTGGGGGATGATGAACTATACACCGGCGGCGTTGGCGAAGAGACGGAACATACCCAACAGGCGGAAATTCTGGCCGAGGCGCATGTGCCGGAATTGTTCAACGTGGCCAAGATCTATTTGATGGAGTATCCGGCGGTGCGCACCGCCAGCATTGCCGGCATCACCAAACCGTTGGCCAATGAAGCGTTGCTCGACCGGATCAATCAGGGCTCGCTCATTCTGAATTTTGTCGGTCACGGCAATGATGACCTCTGGACCCATGAACGGGTGCTCAACGGTCCGACCGATTTTAATCGCATTCAAAATCAGAATCGTCAGGCGCTTTGGGTGGCTGCTACCTGCGAGTTTGCCTGGTGGGATCAGCCTGCCAAACAGAGCCTGGCTGAAGATATCGCCAATGCGGCCGGTCGCGGCGCCATCGCCATGGTCGCTTCTTCACGTCTGGCCTTTTCCTACAACAATGCCGCATTTAATTATGCTCTGTATGATGAACTGTTTCGTTATTATGCAACCGGCGGACGCATTACACGGCTTGGCGATGCGGTGATGTTGGCAAAAAAACGTTCCAACAACGACGTCAACAGTGAAAAATACGCTGTTCTCGGCGATCCGACCATGCGCATTGCGGCGCCGCGTTATCGCGCGGTTATTGACCGGGTTTCGCCGGATACCTTGCAAGCCTTGTGCAAAATGCGCGTAACCGGACATGTGGAAAAGGATGGAGTGCTCTGGAGTGATTTTACCGGCCAGTTGTTGCTGCGCGTGGTAGATGCCAAAAAACCTCGCGTGTATGAAACGGTTAAAGGTCTAAAGGTAAATTATATTTTGCCGGGCAACAGCGTGTTCCGCGGCGTTACTGCGGTGAATAACGGACAATTTTCAGTCGAGTTTATCGCGCCCAAAGATATCTCCTATGGCGGCCATGATGGAAGATTATCCGCCTATTTTTGGAATGAGGAATTTGAGGGCACAGGCAATCGTGAGGATCTCAGGGTTGGCGGCACAGCTGTGAGTCTGGTGGATCATGAGGGGCCGGAGATCAAGATCGCTTTCGGCGAGCATGAATTTGTCGCAGGCGATTACACCTCGCCGGATCCGTTGCTGACTGCCACCATCAGCGATTCCTTAAGCGGCGTCA
This sequence comes from uncultured Cytophagia bacterium, assembly GCA_964387285.1. Taxonomy (GTDB): domain Bacteria; phylum Zhuqueibacterota; class Zhuqueibacteria; order Residuimicrobiales; family Residuimicrobiaceae; genus Anaerohabitans. The sequence continues at coordinate 1,426 of CAYLWO010000040.1, forward strand.
ATATTGCCGGCGACATCGGCCACCAGATCAGCATGGTGCTGGATGGCGCGCACACCGCCAGCAAGGACATGACGCAGTTTTTCGAGTATCAAGCCGGCAGCTACACTAGCGGAAAATTGAAATATCAGCTCAGCGGATTGACTGAGGGATTGCACACCATGCAAATCAAGGCCTGGGATAATTCCAACAATTCCAATCTGACAGAGATAACTTTTCAGGTGGTGTCCGATTCCATATTAACGGTGCGCAATCTACTCAACTATCCCAATCCTATGACCAGGCAGACCCAGTTTACTTTTGAATTGAGCAACGATGCGGCTGTTTCACTCAAAATCTATTCTGTGGCCGGACGTTTATTGCGGAAATTTGACGCGCAATCCTGTCATATCGGCTACAATGTCTTTCCCGAGGCCTGGGACGGCACCGATGAGGATGGCGATGCTCTGGCTAACGGCGTCTATCTCTATCGTTTGGAAGCGGTGCATGATGAGGCGGGAAAAAAGACCAAAGTGGAAAAAATCGGGAAAGCGGTGATTGCCAGATGATCCGCTTAAAAAGGCCAAGTTCAAGAAATAATTCAGATCTATTATTACCTGAGATGAGCGATTGTGTCATCCTTGCGAAGGTTTCGAACCTTCGCAAGGTTGTTTTTCGGGCGCCTATCGTTCAATTTAGTTATTCGTTTTATCATTTTAGTCTGTGACTGGTTTCAGCTCCGGTTTACCGCGGTGGACGCATTATAACAGAAGCAATAACAATTATTTTTCCTATTCCGATGATAAAGGAGATCGATAGAAAAAGCACCCCCTCTCCCAAATCCCTGATGGTCTAGGTCACTCTTGTTTTCCTGCCTTACCCAACCGAAGCCCAATTTAATAGGAAATTTTTATATCTTGTTAATATCCGAACTCTTTTTCCACCTCGGCAATGGCCTCCTCGATCATATCCAGCCCCATGGCTGCGTAATGCTCGTCCATGATGAACGGCGGCGACATGCGCAGAATATGTCCGGCCGGAATCCAGGCCAATCCCTTGCGAAACGCTTTTTGATAAACCAATTTTCCCGCCTCTGGAAACGGCTCTTTGCTTGTTTTATCTTTAACCAACTCGATGCCCAATAAAAAGCCCTTGCCTTTCACATCGCCGATGATCGCGTGATCAGTTTTCATTTTTTCCAGACGTTTCATGAAAAACGCACCAACCGTGCGCACGTTTTGTAAAAGATCCTCTTCTTCAATCACCTCGATGGACGCCAGTGCCGCAGCGCAAGCCATGGGATTGCCGCCGTAACTGGATGAAGCCGATATCTTGTTCAAGGCATCAGCGTTTTCCTGCTTGACGATCATGGCCGTAACCGGAAAGCCGTTGCCGAATGATTTGCCAAAAGTCACAATATCCGGCAACACATCCCAGTTTTGCACACAGATCCATTGCCCGGTGCGGCCCATGCCGGCCAAAACCTCATCGGAAAACAGCAGGATTTTTTTACGCTCGCACAATTTTTTCAATTTGGGAAAAAAGTCGTCCGGCGGAAAAATAGAGCCGGCCCAGCCCTGTGCCGGTTCAAGTACAAAGGCCGCGACATTGCCAACTGTGGCCTCTTGAATGAACTCTTCGTAAAATGCAATATAACGATCCGTGTCGATGGCGCCATCCGCTCGGGTCCATAACGGACGATAGGGGTCCGGACGCGGCGCCATATAAAATCCGGGCGCGCGCGTGGGACCATAACTGTAAACGTCGCCGCGCGTCATTTGCGCCAGACTTACAGCACCCATGCTTTTGCCGTGAAAGTCGCGATAGCAGGAGATGAACTCGTGCCTGCCGGTAATCGCCCGTGCGGCGCGCAAACCGGCTTCCACAGCCGTGGTGCCGTCGCAATAGAGTTGCACCGCGTTCAGATTACCCGGCAGAATTTCAGCGATTTTTTCCAGCAGTTTTTCCTTCACCGGCGTGGTGAAATCGTGGCAGTTCATCAGCCGGTTCGCCCAATGAGCAATGGCTTCGGATACCTTGGGATGACAGTGACCCAGGGAGGTAACGTAAATGCCTGAGGAAAAATCAAGATACCGATTGCCGTCCACATCGGTCAAGGTAATGCCGTGGCCGTGATCGAAACAAACCGGGAACAGAATTACTTGTGAACTCAAACCTTTCATGTAACGCGCAGTGGACGCGTGCATGGCCCTGGATTGGGGCCCCGGTGTTTCGGTAATCAAATGCGGCGTGTTGGCCGCGCTTGCCTTCCACCAATCTTTTGACATAATTATCGATTCCTGTTTTAATAAAAAATTTTTAGTACAGACGAATGTGAATGCTATTCAGGTTTACAAAACCGGTGCGGCCGCTGCCGAGTCATTAAGAAAATTTGAAAAACACTCCTGGTTGCCTCGGTCATAAACTCGGTCCACCCAGAGATTTTTTCGTCCTACTCCCAATACGATTCCAGAGCTTGATACAGTTTTAGATATCGCGCAAATACTTTATCATATGCCGGACTCATTTTCACCTCAGGCTGATAAAGCCGTCGGCTATGCACCATGGCGTCGCAACCTTCCTTGATATCAGCGAATACGCCGCAGCCGACGCCGGCCAAAATAGCAGCGCCCAGACAGGCCGGCTCTTCGCTGCGAAACGTCATAAACGGAATTCCAGTACAGTCCGCATTGATCTGATTCCACAGATCGCTGCGCGCGCCGCCGCCAAGAGCGCGTATCTCCGCCACCTGCACGCCGGCTCTGGTCAGCACCTGCAAGTTGTTGCGTATCATGCACGCTACGGATTCGAGAATGGCGCGTACAAAATGGCCTTTGGACATGAACGGCGTCACGCCGCAGAACACGCCTTTGGCTTTTTCATTAAACTCGGGCGAACCTGCGCCCATAAGATGCGGCAAAGCAACCAACCCATCACAACCGGCCGGTACTCTTCCCGCCAAAGCATCCAGATAATGATATACGTCCATTCGCAGGCTTTTGGCGCGATGGATTTCAGTTTTTGCCATCGAATCCTTGAACCATTTCAGCACCAGCCCGGCGGTCTGGCCATAGGGCAGAATGAAATATTTACCCGGAACCGCGTGACACTGGCAGGGCAGAGGGCAGTGCGCATCCAGCAAAGGCCGGTTCAGCGTCGCCACCATGGCCATGGAAGCGCCAATGGTTTCGCTGACAGTGCCTTCATCGATGTTGCCGCAACCGATGGCGCCGGCCGCATGATCATAAGCGCCCGCAGCTACAACGACTTTATCGCTCAGACCCAGGGCTTGGGCCGCTTCTTTGTGCAATGAACCGATAGCTGTGCCTGAGCAAACCACATCCGGCAATTGCGCGGGAAGGATGCCGAGAAAATCCAGCATGTCCGGCCACCATTTTTTTTCTATTATGTCATAGTACAGCGTGGACGAGACCATAGATTCATTGCTGACGCACCGTCCGGTTAAACGCCTGATCAGATAATCTTCCACCAGATGATATTTATCAGTGTGTCTGAAAACATCAGGTTCGTTTTTTTGCAGCCAGAGGATGCGCGTCGCCGGCCACATTGGCACAATTTCCGCTAGTCCGGTTTTCTGCAACGTCTCTGTCTGAAATCGATTTTTAATTGTTTGTGCTTCCACACTGGATCGATTGTCCAGCCAGACAATGGCTTTGCGCAGCGGTCGCCCTGCTTTATCCACCGGAATCAAGGTTTCGCCCTGACTGGAAATGGCCAGACCGACCACTGTAGAGGGCGTAATGCCGCTTGTGCGCAAAACGCTTTTCACAACATGACAAGCGCTTCTCCAATAGAGCTCTGCATCCACTTCACAAAAATTGGGCGCCGGATATTCCAGGTTGTATTCCCGCGCAGCGGCGCCGACGATTTTGCCCTCCGCAGTTGCCAGTATGGCTTTTACCGAAGTGGTGCCGGCATCGATTCCTAAAAGATAGCGTTTCCTGCTCATGACACCATCCCGATGCCGAGCAGGGCAGCCACCTGTTTGACCGCATCCACGTGATCGCCGTACGCGATCAGATAATGCTGACTGATGATTTTGTCGACAAACTGTTCTACAGGGATGTCCAGTTTTAATTCAAGGCCCGGGAACTGCGGCGCCGGTGCGTTCCAGCCCAGTTCCTCCCAGCGACGCGGTTGCAATCCTTCTGCCTTGAGCACATGCAGAAAGTATTCTTCGCCGCGATAGCCCAGCCTGGCCACGGTCACGGTGCCGGTTTGCAGTTGCGAGGTGCTCATCACGCCGGCGTTGAGTCCGCCCCAGCCGCCGTACACCGATGCACATTTCGGGCCACAAACAAAACTGCCGGGCGCAAATCCGCACACGCCCACCAGAATCCGATCCTGGAAAAATTCATAGGTTTCCACAAACGTGGTGGCCTGTCCGGTCAGGGATTTCAAAATCAGCTGCGTTACCAGACCGAGGGCGTCGTCTTCGCAAATGGCCGGAATCTTGTCGCCGATTATGGACTGCACCAGACAGGGTGGGAACTGCATGTATTTTTTCATGCCTTCCACGCATTTGAAAGAAATGGCGTTATAGCCGCGCTCCTCAACGAGTTTTTCTGCCGCCAGGGTGATTCGTCCCAGGCGCTCCAGCGTAACGTCCGCCACGGGCTGCTGGAACTGCCATTCTTTGCGGATATGGGAGACAAACGTTTGTAACTCTTTGGCGTCGATCTCTTCCTGTTTCTGCGTCAGTTCGAGCATGTCGAACACCTCCACCTCCGGACCGATCCTGGCGCGCAGGGACACGCCGTCGAACATGGTGGTGTACAGGCCCATGTCCGCATATCCCATCATGCCTATGCGCGCATGGCTGAGATTCTTGACGGTCTGTACGGCCAGAGCGAAATCCCGGACCCGTTCCGGTCGCAAGGGAGCGTCGGGCCATTCATAGATATGCTTGAAGCGGAAACCAAAGCGGTCCAACACGTCGCGCAGGGCCGAGGTGCCGGCCGGCGCAGCCGGCGAAACCAGACTGCCGTTTTGCGTATAACCGCCTAACCCCCAGACCAGCACCGGTTTGTGACGAAATTCCATGAGCACGCGCAGGATCACCGGCGTCTCGATCCAACTGGGCAGACAGGCGATAATGAAATCAAATTCATTCTTTTGCAGCAAACGCACGGCCGCATCCGCCTCGGCAAAGGTCGAACACATGCCCGCTGCCACGCATTCGACGCCCAGAGCTTGTACCGAGGCCAGGGCTTTTTCGGTCATGGGCCCGACGATCTCGCGCGGATAGGACGAACAGGCAAATCCAATAAAACCGGCTTTAACGGTGATCATTTTTTTCTCCATTATTTTGTCAATTGATATTTTTGCGCCGCTTGTTCAGGCGTTGCGTTTTTTTTCACCACCGCGCACAGTGCGGACTGAAAATTATACGGTTGATCAACCTGCAGGGCGTTGCGGCCGAACACCACGCCTCTGGCGCCGGCCGCTATTTCTTCCCGGGCCAGTTGCAGCGCCTGCAACTGCGTCGGTTTTTTTTCAGCGCCCAGACCAAGAATCGGAATGGGGCAACCGGCTGTGACTTTAGCAAAATCCCTGGTGTAAAAAGTCTTGATCAGGTCAGCGCCCAGTTCAGCGATAATGCGCGTGCCGACGAGCACCTGTTCATGCAGTTCCTCCGCCGTCAAGCCATCGCTGCGCGTTGGAAAAAATTCACCGATGACGGGAATGCCCAGCCGTCGCGCTTCCTCTGCCAGTTGGCCGAACACCTGTACGTTTCGGCTGTCCACCGCTTCATCGCCGGTTTTAAGCGTCAGCGAGATAAGCACGATTTCTGCGCCCAATGCGACTGCCTCAGCTACGGAACAGGCGGGCACGGTGACGGCGCGGGTGTACTGCCACTGAAAACAATAGACCGTGCTCCAATTCACGCGCACGACGGGCATGGGCGCGCCTTTACAGCCGAAATAATCTGCGCTGATCTTTAATGAACCCGGACTCAGTAACACGGCATCCACTTCAGGATTGATTTTCTGCAGCGTCTCGCGGACATCGATCATGCCCGAAATCGGGCCATCGAACATGCCGTGATCCATGGCGATGACCACCGCATTTTCCTCTTTATTGAAAAGTTTTTGTAAACGTAATTTGGCTCCATTCATTTATTTGAATCTCCTTGTTTAATCAATTCATTGAATCCATTGAGGCGCCGGGCTGCTCTTTTTCAAACACCGTTGCCAGGAGCGTGCTGGCCAAAGCCAGCACGCCACCGCAGATCATGTACACGTTTAAATGCTCATCCAATACAGCCCAGGCGATGACCACGCCTAAAAACGGGATCAGATAATTCATCAGTCCGGCCTGAATGGCGTCCAGACGCGTCAGTACGTTGAGAAAGATTACCATGGAAAGCGCGTACTGAAACACCGCCAGAATGAAAAGACCGACCCAGACCGTGAGACCGAATTGCGGCAGATGCAGAAATCCCTGTGGCTCCAGATACAGCGTGACGGGCAGCATGAAAGCGATCACGGCAAAATAACTGTAGAGCAGAACCTGCAACGGCGTGTAGCGCGTGAGCAGCTTTTTCGAATACACATTGTAAAACGCCGAACCGTTGATGCTTAAAAAGATCAACAGGTTTCCCCAGAAATATTTTTTATCGGTCAAGTTCAATTCCTTGAGGTCGATGCCGGACGAAGCCAGAACGCCGAGAATGGCCAGCATGAAACTGAGCAGACGCAGCCAGGTCATGCGTTCGCCCAGGATCAGGATGGCCATGACGCTGGTGGCGATGGGCAAAGTTAGAAACAGGAGCGCTGCATTGGAAGCCAGGGACAGGCCCGAGCCCCAGGTGATGAACAGCTGCGCCACCACCTGACCGAGAACACCGATCAGAATGAACGCGCCGATATCGCGCCAGGGCATTTTGCCGTGAAAAGCAGCCGGATTGTTTTTTTGTTCGTGCCGGACAATGGGTATCAGGATCAACATGGCCAGGGTCATGGGAAAAAAGGTCGCAAAGACCGGTCCCATTTCCCGTTGCACGAGTTTGACCATGACGAACTGACTCGCCCAGATGAGGTTGCAGAGAATAAGCAGCATCCAATCCCTGAACCGTTGCATGAAACTCATGACCCTCTCCTTGTCAGACTGCGGTAATGTGTATGCCCTTTTCCTGCAAAGAGGCCTGTTCCGTACTGCCGATACCCTTGTCGGTAATGAGCAGTCGGAAATCCAGAACCTCGGCATAGCGGATGGCGCCGATGCGCCCGATCTTGGTATGATCGGCGACCAGAACCGGGCTTTCGGCATGCGCCATCATGAGTTTTGTGACCTCTGCCGTATATAGGTCGTTGGTGGTAACGCCGTTTTCAATCGTGATGCCGTCAGTGCCCAGAAAGGCGTATTTGGCGCGGAATGTTTCCAGATTTTTTTCCGTGAGGGGTCCGCTCAGGGCATAGTCGCCGGTGCGATAGTTGCCGCCCAACAGAATCAGGTTTATATCTTTGGCAAAGCGCAGCTCGGCCAAAATATAAATCGAATTGGTTATGATGGTAATAGCGCTGACCGATTTGAGTTCGCGGGCGATCTGCAGGGTGGTGGTGCCGGTGTCGAGCAGCACGACATCGCCGCGTTGCACCATCCTGGCTGCAGCTTCGCCGATGCGGTGTTTTTCGACTTCCATTTCTTTCATGCGTTTTTCGAAAAACAGCTCAAAGAAGGTCGGTTCACGATATAATGCGCCGCCGCGTGTTCGCTGCAGCAGGCCCTGCATCTCGAGACGTTCCAGATCCCTGCGCACGGTGATCTCTGATACAGCCAGGGCTTGCGCGAATTCTGGGATGCCGGCTTTGCCGTTTTTTTCCAGGATATCCAGGATGATCTCTTGTCTTTCGAGAAAAGATAATTCCATGATAATTACCATAAACTTAGTGAATAATAATGATAAATTATGATAGAATTTATCAATTTTAAGATATTTGTCAAGCTTTTTTTGGGGTTAGAGGAAAAACAGATTCTTCGCCTGCTCAGGCGGGCTTAAACATTTTGCTTGTAAGAGGGGATTGCTTCACGCCAGCGCAGATGCTCAACCTTGTGCGTCTATGTTCGCAATGACACATTCTTTGTGCTATTGGAGTAATCATGGCATCTAGCCCATAATTTACTTTTAATGACGTCTATATGGGATTACGATCTCGTTGCCCGAGATGCAACGTCATGGCAGAAATGACGGCATAAATGCCGTGGTACACACGGCTGAGGTTGTGGGATATCTTTAAACATTCGGCAGGCGGAAATCTGCAGGGTAAGTTCAGGTTTATTTCGTTGCACGCCAATCATATTCACAAAACAGGCAAAGCTTTTTATGTACGCAAATGATTTTACCGCAATTGGCGCAAGTCCATTCTTTTTTTTCATGTGCGATAAATTTCCTGATGCCGAATTTTTTTATATATTCCAGATTTTCGATCATGCTCATGGCATATTTGCTTCGGTAACGTTTGTCAATGTGTTTTATCAAAGGACAGGGATATTGGCTGCAGAGATAACAAAATTTATACTCCCCGGCAATTCTTGTTGCGCAATTCTTGATGCGACACTGTGCACAGGATTTTGCCTTCAAATCATCAGGCCCCTGACAACCCGGGCAACTGTTTTTCTCTCTGATGTAGGCATAGCACAGACTGCAATTCATGCCGCAGGACGCTATTTGCAGCGGATTAATGGATTTCTCGGGTATGGTTCTTTTATTTTTCATTTTTGCCAGACGCCAGGTCATTGGTTAGTTGTATCCATTCCTCTATTTTTAAACTCTCCGGTCGCCGGGTAATATCCCAACCAGTCAGTTTCTCCAGATTGAATTCTTTTAATGTCGCGCGCAGCATTTTCCGGCGCTGATTAAAAGCGGTGCGCACCAGTTTGCGGAACAGGACATCATCCTGAATCTGCAGTCTGCGGCTTGGAGCAAAATTCCAGCGCACCAGACAGGAATCCACTTTGGGTTTGGGGCGAAATACGGTAGCCGGGACCGTGAGCAGCAGTTCAACGTCGCTGTACGCCTGGCTGAATACGGACAAGATGCCGTACTCTTTGCTGTTCGGTTGTGCGACGATGCGTTGACCGACCTCTTTTTGCATGAGCAGCGTCATGTCTTTGATGGAACCGGGATTGTCAAGAACATGGAAAATGATCGGCGTGGTGATATAGTAGGGAATGTTGCCGATGACGCGCGCTGACGCGCCGGCGCACAGGGCCTGCACATCGGTGTGCAAGATGTCCGCTTCTACAATGGTCATATTGGTATGCTGGGCAAATCTTTGCTGCAGCAGAGGAGCCAGAATCCGGTCGATCTCGACGGCGATCAACCGATACACCAGCGGCTGCACCCGTTCGGTCAGCAGTCCGGTGCCCGGGCCGATCTCGATGACCGTATCGGTTGAGGTCAGTTGTAATTTTTCAACCAGTCGCGTCAGGGTGTTGGGATCCATGAGGAAATTCTGGCCCAGGCTTTTTTTTGCTTTTATAACCGGTCTCTGCATTTTTTCATACAGGATTAAGTTTTGGTCGAATCATAACGGACTTTCTGAACAGAGGCAACCCATTCGTGTGCATTCGTGCAATTCGCGGTTAATTTTTTTAAGAAATGACCACATAGGCCGAGGAGCGATAAATTTAAAGTATATAGGAAAACAATCAAACCACGAATAACACGAATAAACACGAATTGGCTCCTTGCTGATTTTGGCAGTGTGGTATTCAGAACTTAAAAATTCCGTATTCTACTCAATGCCGAAAAGCCTGTGCGCGTTTTCCGTGGTTGCTTGCGCCACCTCAGCCACGGTAACGCCTTTGAGCACGGCGATTTTCTGTGCAATATGCTGCACAAAAGCCGGTTCATTGCGTTTGCCGCGATGCGGCACAGGCGCCATATAGGGACAATCGGTTTCCAAAAGGATATGATCCAATGGAACGGCAGCAGCGGTTTGCGCCATTTGTGCGTTTTTAAACGTCACCACGCCGGTAAAGGAAACATAAAAACCCATGGCCATGACCGCTTCGGCCATTTTAGCGTCGCCTGGAAAACAGTGAAATACGCCGCGCCAGCCGCGATGGCTTTTTTCACGCAGCAGGCGAAAAATATCCGCGTCCGCTTCGCGGGTATGAATGACCAGCGGTTTGCCGGTTTCTATGGACCAGTCGAGAAAGGTGCGAAAATATTTGCGTTGTAATTCGACCGGCGACAAATTACGATAATAATCCAGGCCTACTTCGCCGATAGCGACCACGCGCGGGTGCTGCACCAGATCGTACAATTTTTCCATATCGCCTTCCTGCACCTGCGCCACGTCGTGCGGATGCACGCCGACGGTGGCATAGACGCCGGCATGCTCTTCCGCCAGTTTGATGTTTTTCAGACTGGTAGCCAGATCAATGCCGATGGACAAAATAGCATGCACTTCTGCTTCTGTCGCGCGTTCTATGACCTGGGCCCGATCCGCATCAAATTGTTGAAAATCGAGATGCGCGTGGGTATCGACCAGCCCTGTCGTCATTTTACTTTGGTCCCGCTCTGCACACTGCGCTCCGGTGTCAGCACAGCCAGAACACCGGTCTCGTCTTCAGCGGCCAACAGCATACCATTGGATTCCAGTCCGCGTATTTTGGCCGGTTGCAAATTGGCCACGACGACAATAGTCTTGCCGACGATCTGTTCCGGCGTATAGTGTTTGGCAATGCCGGCAACGATTTGCCGTTGTTCGGCACCCAGCTGAATCTCCAGGCGCAACAATTTATCCGCTTTTTCCACTTTTTCCGCTTTGAGCACCTGTGCGGTGCGCAGTTGCACTTTGGCGAATTCATCATAGGTGATTTTGGCTTCAATCGGTTTTTCTGCCGGCTGGGCTTCCACTTTTCCGGAAAGAGCAGCCAGACGATCGATCTCTGGCTGTATTTGCTTATCTTCGATTTTAGTAAACAAAATTTGCTCCTGTCCCAAAGGTTGTCCTGGTTGCAGCATTGTCGTGGCTGCATCATCCCAGGCCTGTTCATGAACATCATCTGTCTGCCCCAACATGGCCCAGACCTTTTCTGCCGAGAACGGCAGGAACGGCGCCATGAGCACAGCCAGCGTCCGCACCGCCTGCAAGCTGATGTTGATGGTGGTGGCGCACTTGGCGCGATCGGTTTTCAGGGTTGCCCAGGGTTGTTGATCGTTGAAATATTTATTGGCGAACCGGGCTACGTCCATCATGGCACTGAGACTGCGGCGCAACTCGTAATGTTCCAGCAGATCGCCGATCTCTTGCGGCGCCTTGTGTAAAACCTGCAGCATGGCGCGATCCAGATCGTCCAGCGCGCCTGCTTGCGGTACGCCTTTGAACTGCCGTTTCGCAAAAGTGAGCGTGCGATTGACAAAATTACCCAGGATGTCGGCCAATTCCGAATTGTTGCGCTGCTGAAATTCCGTCCAGGTGAAATCCGCATCTTTGGTTTCCGGTGCGATGGCGGCCAGGTAATAACGCAACGGATCAGGCGGAAACTTGGCCAAATATTCGCCCAACCACACGGCATAATTACGACTGGTGGAAAGTTTCTCGCCCTGCAAGTTTAAAAATTCGTTGGCAGGAATATCGCTGGGCAAAATATAATCGCCGTGCGCCATGAGCATGGCCGGCCAGATGATGGCGTGAAAAACGATATTGTCTTTGCCGATAAAATGCACCAGCTTGGTCTCTGCATCCTGCCAATATTCTTTCCATTTATCGGGCTGACCTATGCGCTCCGCCCATTCTTTGGTAGCAGAGATATAACCAATGGGCGCTTCGAACCAGACATAAATCACTTTATCTTCATAGCCGGGCGTGGGCACCTGGATGCCCCATTTCAGATCGCGCGTGACCGCCCGTTCGCCGAGCCCTTCTTTGAACCAGCCGCGGCAATAATTCAAAACGTTTTCTTTCCACTCTTTTTTACCTGCCAGCCAGGTTTCCAATTTTTTTTGAAACTCGTTGAGCTTGATAAAAAGATGGCGGGTGTCCTTAAGCACCGGCGCGTGTCCACACACCTTGCAATAGGGATCTATTAACTCGGTCTGTTCCAGTGAGCTGCCGCATTTTTCACACTGGTCGCCGCGTGCGCCTTCGCGACCACAACGCGGGCATTTGCCCTCGACAAACCGATCTGCCAAGAATCTCGAACAGGATTCACAGTAAAATTGCTGGATGCCCTTTTCCACAAGATATTTTTTATCATAAACCTTTTGAAAAAAATCTTTGCTGGTTTTATGATGAATGGGCCGCGAGGTACGCGAAAAATTATCAAAGCTCATGCCGAACCGGGTAAACGTATCCAAATGATCGGCATAATAGCGATCGACGATCTGTTGCGGCGTTACCCCCTCTTTTTCTGCGGCAATGGCAATGGGCACGCCATGCTCATCGGTTCCGCAAATGTAAACCACATCGCGCTTTTTAAACCGCTGGTAACGAACATAGACGTCGGCCGGCAGATAAGCGCCGGCCAGGTGTCCGAGATGTATGGGGCCATTGGCATAAGGCAAAGCGCTGGTGACAAGAATGCGTTTCATTTTCTGGTTCCCAAGTTTTTCTGCTGTAAATTGAAAGTGCATGATTTATGTTTTTACGAATACGGCATGCCCTCGCATGCCGCGTAATCGCTCTGTGCAAATAAAAGTATAAAATACCTTTAAAATTTCATATATTCAAGTAAAAGTTATTGCATAAAAAGACGATAAATAGTAATTTAACTCAACTTGTCCCGATAAATTGCTCCTTTTGATATAGCCTGGGAATTGATCGTTTTGTGCCAGATAGCTACTTGGTTATCGCATAGAGGTGTGCAGCTGATGTTTCACTCCTATCACAGTGGTCATATAAATCCCAAAAAACTCTTTTCTATGCAAAAGCAAGCAGGTGCGCAATTTTATAAATTTAATCGTGGCACAACACTCCCCGAGATTACAATGCCGGCAACGATGCAGGCAGCTGCTGCGAGTAGTCATGTATGGATAATCTGTAGTAATTCCTCTGCAAAAGAGAGCTGCTGGGCTAGTTTTTTCGTTCGACCTGACGGAGTTATCACCGGAAAACTAAAGAAAAACGTAGCTGGCATACTTGTTACAGAGGTTAATAGTCAAGAAAAGTTATATGATTCAACAGCTGCATGGCGAGATCGTGCGATCCGTGGGATTTACCACAGTGGCAAGCTTTTAAAAGATAGACGATCAACTGATCGAAAACAACTGTAATTATGGCATAAACCAAGCACGCGCACGACACGACAGCCTGATGCTTTGAATGCGGGGGTCGAGAGGTTCTCGCATGTAATTCAGTACCTTGTCAGGATCGAGCAAGCGCCCAGTGCTGAAGGTATGAAAAAAACCTGAGTATATTTTTTTCGAAGCAATAAACAGTGAGGCAACAAATCATGACGCATAGCATCGGCGTCGATATTGTCGATATCCCCCGCTTTAAAGCGGCGGTGGATCGCTGGGGCGATCGGCTGTTGGAGAAAATCTTGACGCCCCATGAGATAACGCATTGCCGCGCCAAAGCAGCGTTCATCTTATCCATGGCCGTGCGCTTTGCTGCCAAAGAAGCGTTTATCAAATGCTTGAATGAAGAGCAGTACCGCGCCTTTACCTGGCAAAACATTCAGGTGGTCAATGCCGGCAGCGGCAAACCCGGCCTCCAACTCTACGGCGATTTGGCAGAGGCGTTACATGGCTTTCGCGTACTGGTGAGTTTAAGCCACAGCGATCAATCTGCTGTGGCTGTGGTTATCGTTGAATCGGACCAACCAATTTGAGGCGCTTATGAAGCCTATTGTCACTCCCTCGCATATGGCAACCTTGGACCGGTATGCCATAGATGAACTAGGCATTCCCGGCCTGGTGCTGATGGAGAACGCCGGTCGTGGTATTGCCGAGTCCGCCATGGCCATGGCACAACGGGATAAACCTGTGCATATTTATTGCGGCGCCGGCAACAATGGCGGCGACGGCTATGTGGTTGCCCGGCATCTGCTCCATAACGGTTTTCAGGTTCAGGTATTTATACTGACCGACCGGGAAAAAATCAAGGGGGACAGTCTGACCAATCTGCAAATTCTGGAAAAAATGGGCCAGACTGTTCACTATATTAAAGCAGCGCCACAGATACCGGTGCAGCCCGGCCTGATTATTGACGCGCTGCTTGGCACAGGCGCAACCGGACCCCTCAAAGGATTTTATGCAGAAATTGTGGAGCATATCAATCGCTCCGGTGTGAATGTGCTTTCCGTAGATATGCCGACCGGCATCAATGCCGAGACCGGAGCTGTTTTCGAACCGGTAGTCAAGGCACAAAAAACCTGCACCATGGCTCTGCTTAAAACCGGTTTGTTGTTAGCGCCCGCCAGAGAATTCGCCGGCCAGATCAGGGTGGTTGATATCAGTCTGCCGCAACAAACGCTGCTGGCCAAACCGCCGCGTCAGTGGTTGCTGGAATCATCTGATATTCGTTCACGCTTGCCGGTTCGGCCGCGGGATGCATACAAAAATCAGGTTGGCACCGTCGCTATTTTGGCCGGTTCCACTGGATTTTGTGGAGCTGCAGCGCTGACCGCGCTCTCTACTCTGCGCAGCGGCGTCGGCCTCTGTTTTCTGGCTTTTCCTGCCGGCCTGAATACCGTTATGGCTGCCAAACTGACAGAACCGGTTCTTTGGCCCATGCCGGATCAGGGACACGGCTTCCTGACTCTGGAGTGCGCTGATGAATTGTATGAAAAAATCCGCAGTCAAAATGCATGGGCCGTAGGACCGGGCCTGGGCCAGGCTAGCCAAACCAAAGAGTTGCTGTTCAATCTTTTGCAACGCCTCGCTCTTCCGCTGGTTTTGGATGCTGATGGTCTTAACCTGTGCAGTCAGGATGTCGGTTCGATAAAAAGCTATCATGGCGATATGGTACTTACACCGCATGCCGGCGAATTGGCTCGTCTGCTCAAGGCCGGCAGCAAAGAGATAGTCGCTGATCGTGTTGCCATGGTACAACGCGCTGCCCGGGAATTCGAGCAAGTGGTTGTGTTGAAAGGCAGCCCAACTCTGGTAGCGGATCGTCAGGGAACGGTTTTTTTCAACTCTACCGGCAATGCGGGCATGGCCACCGCAGGTTCCGGTGATGTGCTTACCGGCGTCATTGCGGCGCTATTAGCTCAGGGCCTTAACAGCCTGGATGCTGCGCTGGTTGGGGTTTATCTGCATGGGTTGGCCGGCGATATGGCAAAAAAACAGTTTGGTGAAATCAGCTTGATGGCCGGAGATATTTTGGCTGGTCTGGCGCAGGCATTTGTCGCGCTTGAGGAGGGTGATGCGTAGCTCCAAGTTTCTATATTGGTATGTTCCGGTTCTGTCATGGGGAAGCCTGCTGCTGGTGCTTACTTCATTCCCCAAGTTAACACCGCCGTCCCTTGGTCTGGAAATGCAGGACAAGTTGTATCATTTGCTCTTTTATATGGTATTCGGCTTTTTATGGGCGCGTGCTGTGGTTCAGGGCCGAAGAGAAAAGCTTGCACCCGGCTTGATGAGCACCGGCCTCTGGGCCTCGATATTCGCTGCTCTGGATGAGATGCATCAGTACTTTATTCCCGGTCGACAGTGCGATTGGGCTGACGCTGTAGCGGATATTTTGGGCGTTCTGCTTTCACTTTTTTTATTTAAAATATTGTTTAATAAGTATTTAATTGATGAAACCACTAATTGACGATTATCACGATTTTCAAGATTAAAACTGAATTCAGGCAAGTTTTAATTGACTTTACCTTATATAAGTTGTAATTTATCAGCATAAGTAAGCGGGGAAGCAATGCAATGTTGATATTAAATGGGAGGATTGACTGTGGCTGAGCAAGCATACTGTGTAAAGTGTAAAGCAAAGACCGATATCAAAGACGCGCAAAAAGTGACCATGAAGAACGGCCGCGAAGCGCTCAAAGGTACTTGCGAAAAGTGTGGTACAGGCGTGTATAAAATTCTCGGTAAAGCCAAGTAAGCGAACCAGCAGGGGACAATTTAGTTTAAGGCGGAAACAACTTTCCGCCTTTTTTTTGTGCATGTCTTCTATGAGTCCAATAAGGGGAATCGTTAGCCGGACTGCCAGAGTGAACGGGGCGATGCAGTGTTCCAAGCAAGCCGCGGTTGCTCATAGCGGCGGCGCCGGATCGGTTGATCTGACATGCGCTGCAGCAGGCCAAGTCGGAACTGTCTCCAGGGCTAGTGGGAACGCGGACGTCTCGTCCGCGTCTTTGAACACGGTGTTAGAATCACCTCCAGGGCTAATACTAGATTGTGACGTTAGACTTGCCACAACAAGATTCTGCGGCTGCAATTCGGAATTCTTGCCGGATGATGTAATCGTCCTAAATCAACCTCCCGACTTAAACCCCAGACACCTACCGTATTTCAAGCGTTTTTGCATTGACATAGTTACTTTATATTCTTCCGACGCAACTGCCGTGGCTGTATAGCGGAGCCAATCTTTGAAACATCAGTTAAAACCGTGAATGGGCTTTGATTTTTTCCGGATAATATTGTATATTATCGCCGATATCCATAGCGATCAGAGTACGCCGGGGATAGGTCGGTTGGCGGTAAGCTCAACTTAAAGAATCCCCGGATGTGGAATCGTACATGCGGCGGCGCTGGTAGCCATGCCGACGTCCACGCGATATTTCATTCAGAAAATAATTAGCAAAGGAAAGAGAGGCGGATATGAGCGGTTCCATACCAACATTGTTCGTTCAGGCTAGAACGTTGCCGGAGGCATGGGAAAAAGCGGTGCTGACCTGCTGGCAACAGGGCATTTCCATAAAAACCGAATATGACAAGCCTGGCGACCCTTTGAGCAGGGATTGTACCATGATGTGGGTATGCGAAGAACCATTCAGCGAGCCGCGCATTCATCGCGCTTTTCCTGGCGGCCTGGAAGACCTGGAAGTATATCGCCAGGAGGTGGTGGACGGCGTTCATGATCACTGGATTGCGCCGCAGGAGGGTAAATGGACCTACACCTACCACAAGCGGTTATTCGGCTATGATATCGAGCAGCAGACCATCGATCAGATTCAATATATGATTGACAAATTGTGCGAGGCCGGTCATACCCGTCGCGCCCAGGCCATTACCTGGAATGTCAAACTGGATCCGCCCACGGACGATCCGCCCTGTTTGCAGCGGGTGTGGTGCCGCATGCTGGCCGACGAACAAGGCCTGTTGACTCTGAACATGAACACCCACTGGCGTTCTCGTGACGCATATAAAGCGGCTTATATGAACGCCTTTGCTTTCACGGATTTACAACGCATCATGGCGGGAAAAATAGCTAAAAAGATCGGCAAGGAAGTGGCTGTGGGACGCTATGCTGATTTGGTGGACAGTTTTCATATTTATGGTTCTTACTTTAAACAGTTCGAAGGTTTTCTAAAGAGTGTGCAAACCCGCACCTTTGCCGAACGCACCTGGTCCTCTGATTTTGCCGAGCCCATGTTTATAGAGGCGCGTGCACGGTTGGCTGCGGAAAAGTAAATTTTAACCATGGTGCAGCTCTACCCTTTGCAGATGAAGATGCCTGGTTCCGGGACGGAACATTCCCGGATCATACCGCTCATGGCCTTTGTTCTGCGCACCCCTGATTTGCTGGCTATCGTCGATAGCGGATTTTGCCGGGAAGCGGAACTGCCTGCCGGCCTGCGGCGATTGGGTCTGCAGCCGCAGGATTTTGATTTGGTTATCAACACCCATGTGCATCCGGACCATGTGGGCAACAATCTGCTTTTTGACCGGGCGCGAATCGTGGTCAGTCGTCAGGACTATATTTTTAACCGGGATTTCTCCCATGCCATGGGAGACACCGATGACCCGGTTACGGTTTATCGATCTTTTTATCCAGAGGCCGGTGATCACCGACTGGAACGACATGCTTTGCAAGCCAAGCGGTTAGCACAGGCGTATTGGCAGGATGATATTATTGGTCGATCAGACCAGGTACACTGGTTGGAAGACGGACCTGATTTGCCCCCGTGGATCACCTGCCTGTCTACGCCCGGACATACTCCCGGCCATCATTGTGTTCGCTTGCATACGCAACCGGCCGTGCTGATTACCGGCGATGCCATGGCCAGCCGGCGTTTCTGGCAGACGCGGTTGACCGAGCTGTCGCACAGATCAAATAATCAGCAATATCTTGCCAGCAAAACCGGCATTGAACAATTTAACGGCCTGGTGCTGTCCGGCCATGATAAGCCTTTTTGGAGCGACAGTAAGAAATATTGCGAGCAAGAGGAGATCAGGTTGCAGGAAACTATCAGAGGAGATGCACTATGATTCTTAACCTATTTCGGATGATAATGACCGGCCTGGTATTAATGAGCGTGCAGGCTTTAGCAGAGGTAAAAGTAAAGATTATACTGGATTTCGACCTCGGCAGCGACATTGACGATGCGTTTGCCCTGGCGCTGGTTTTGTCCAGCCCAGAGTTGGAGGTGGTCGGCATTACTTTGGACCATGGGTTGACTGAGGAACGCAGCCGCATTGCCTGTAAAATGCTCTATGACGCCGGACGCGAAGGTATTCCGGTCGCAGTCGGACGGCCTACGGCCCTGGTGGTGGGAAAGGATACAAAACCTGCACCGTATCAGGAGCAGTATTATTGGGCGCAGGGATTTGATCGCGTCAAGCCCATTCAGACGCCGGCAGCGGATTTTATCATTCAGATGCTGGAAAAATATCCTGGTGAAATCGTTCTGTTCACCACCGGCCCGGTGCCGAATATGGCCGATGTGATCAAAAAGAGTCCACAGGCGTTAAAAAAGGCCAAAGCCATTTATGCCATGTTCGGCTCTTTTTATATGGGGTATGGTCGTGATCCGGTGCCGTCTGCCGAATGGAACGTGGCGGCGGATGTGGCTTCGGCCAAAACATTTGTCGAATCCGGTGCCTTTATTACTTTTGCCGGGCTGGATATAACCACGTTCGTCACTCTGGAAGAGAAAAATCGTTACAAGCTGTTGATGCGGCAGAGTCCTCTGACCAACGCCTTGTGCGGATTATACGCCTTGTGGGCTTATGAAACGCCGGTGTTGTACGATGCCGTGGCCGTGGGTATGTTGCTGTGGCCGGAACTGTTTACCACGCGTCCGGCGCATGTGCGCGTGATTGACGGCGGATTTACGGTGATCGATGAAGGCAAGCCGGTTAATGGTCTGGTCGGCACGCAAATCAATAAGGACGAGTTTTTGAAAAGGTTGATGGAGCGGCTGTTGCAGCAGAATTTACAGCGGAAATAGCGGAGCGGCGACGACCAGAACTATATGCGGAGGGTTGTATCCGGCTTGATTACCAGGTCGCACAACGTTGAATCGACGCCCAAATCGGTCGCGTCAGCGACCAGAGACGTTAGCCGGGCGTTGCAACGCCCGAAAAAAACTAGAAAACAGCCACGTCGGGAAGCGACGTATGCTTCAGACATCGCTACGCGATGTAATTTTTTTTAATGGATCACCGTGAGTTGAAACTCACGGCTAACGTCAAGTGATCGCTGCGCGACCAAAACTGAGGATGTTTTTTTATTTGGTCGTTCTAGTCGGGTGCTGCCGGCCGCCTGGCGGCCTGATAACGATAATGCAAATCTTTTGCCTGCGTTACGCTTCCTAAGGTCGTCGAACAGTTTCACTTATTGGATTGGGTGTCCGTTTAAACCTTATGAGGATACAAGGCGTCCCGATGCCCAAATCGGTCGCGTCAGCGACCAGAGACGTTAGCCGGGCGTTTCAACGCCCGGAAAAAATGGAAAACAGATGCGTCGCGTAGCGACGTATGGTAATTACGGATAATTTGCGCCATGTTTCTCACCGTATCCCTGCATCCGGTTCTGCAGCGCACCTATGAATTGACCCGTTTGCAGGAAAACCAGGTCAATCGCTGTCTTGCGCATCGCGTCGATGCTTCCGGCAAGGGCGTCAATGTCACCCGCGTGTTGACGCAGTTGGGCAAAAAGGTGGTGCATCTGACCCAGATCGGCGGCGCATCGGCTGACATTTTCTTGCGCCTGGCGCAAGCAGATGGTTTGGACCTGCGCGTCGTTGATTCTCAATCGGAAATTCGCACCTGCTGTACCCTGCTCAATCGCTCGACGCACACTGCCACAGAAATTGTTGAAGAGGCGGAACCTGTGGGTGCCCATACCGACTCTGCCATCCGTTCGCTGTTT
Source organism: uncultured Cytophagia bacterium (assembly GCA_964387285.1). Classification (GTDB taxonomy): domain Bacteria; phylum Zhuqueibacterota; class Zhuqueibacteria; order Residuimicrobiales; family Residuimicrobiaceae; genus Anaerohabitans. The sequence goes on from CAYLWO010000040.1 coordinate 21,645, forward strand.
CTCGATCTGGTTCCGCAAGCGCAAGTCTTAATCATTTCCGGTTCAAAGGCAAGAGGATTTTCCGCGGATATCTTGCCCTGGATGGTCCAAACCGCCAAATCCCGTCAGATGACGGTGATATTGGATTATCGCGGCGCCGATTTGCTGCAATCTCTTCCATTTCAGCCGGATATTATCAAACCCAACCGACATGAATTCATCGAAACTTTTTTCCCACAGCAGACCGCTGTTGAGCAGAAACTGATTTATGAAAAAATGCTGCACTTGCAGCAACAGAATATCCATGTGGTATTGACCGACGGTGCGGGTCCGGTGGTGTATGCATTGCCGGACCAAATTGCGCAATGCGAGGTTCCGGTACTGTCTCCGGTCAACGCCATAGGCAGCGGGGATGCATTTACAGCAGGGCTGGCAGCTGAATTTCAGGAGACCGGCAATCTGACTTTATCCGTGCAAAAGGCCATCGCGTGCGGAGCGCGGAACGCACAACTTTTGCGTCCCGGTGTGATCTGTTAAACAAAAACCCTATGGACGAGATGGGCAGTCTGCCATAGGGTTTGGTAATGAAGCGTCGCAGGGAGAGTTCAGGGGGCTGCAAAATACTCTCCCAGGCGTTCGTTTCATAATGACGGGCCCGGTCTAGAGAATAAACAACATCTCTGAATATTTTGGCAACGGCCACAGATCATCCGCCACCAGCAGTTCCAACTCGTCGGCCGGTTTGCGCACTTTGAACATCAGGGGCGTCACATGATCGGCGATGAATTTGGCGCGACGCGACAGGTCTTCGATCACCTCGGCTTTTTCAATCGCAGCGGTCAGATCATTTTCCGCTGCCTTGACTCGGCTGATGGTTTCGGTGATTTTTTTCAACATGTCTATTTGTACCTTGAGGGTGGCTTCAGGAATCAGGTTGCCCAATCCTTTGAGTCCCTGCACGGCGTTGATCAGAGTTTGCTGATGGTCCAGCGCAGCCGGCGTCACCATATTGTTTACCATATTGATCAGCGTATCGCATTCAATCTCTATGTTTTTAATGTACTGTTCGAGTTTGGTGTGATAACGCGCATCCAGCTCTGCTTTGCTGAAAACTTTTTGTCTCATCAACATCTCTGCATTTTTCGGCGCCACCAGAGCGTCCAGGGCATAGGCGGTGTTCTTGACATTGGGCAGATTGCGGCGCGCCGCTTCCTGTTCCCATTCTTTGCTGTAATTGTTGCCGTTGAAGCGAATGGCCTCGGTGTCTTTGATGTGCTTGCGCAATACCGTCAGCACCGCGGTTTTTAGATCGCTGCCTTTCGCGGTCTCTTTTTCCAACTCGGCATAAAGCACGTCCAGCGAGTCGGCCACAGCTGCGTCAAGCACAGTGTTGGGCAGCGAAACGGATGCGGAAGAACCGGCGGCGCGAAATTCAAACTTGTTGCCGGTAAAGGCAAACGGCGACGTGCGGTTGCGATCGGTCTGGTCGCGCATGATCGCCGGCAATTTGCTCAGACCGAGATCGATGATGCTTTGCACCGTGGCCTTGGCCGCTTTGCCGGTTTTGATGGCGTCGAGAATCTTGGTCAATTGATCGCCGAGAAAAACCGACATAATAGCCGGCGGCGCTTCATTGGCGCCCAGACGATGATCGTTGCCGGCCGAGGCAATGGAAGCGCGCAACAGATCGCCATAATAGTACACGGCGCGCAGTACGGAGGTCAAGAACACCAGAAATTGCAGGTTTTCCTCAGGCGTTGTGCCCGGCTCGAGCAGATTGTTGCCTTCGGAATCGGCCATGGACCAGTTGTTGTGTTTGCCGCTGCCGTTGATGCCGGCAAAGGGTTTCTCATGCAACAACAAAGCCAGCCCGTGCTGGTTGGCGACTTTTTTCAACGTCTCCATGATCAAATGGTTGCGATCGGCGCCGACATTGGCCTCGGCGTAGATGGGCGCGATTTCAAACTGATGCGGGGCCACTTCGTTGTGACGGGTTTTGGCCGGGACGCCGATCTTGTACAATTCGGTTTCGGAATCCTGCATAAAGGCCAGCACACGATCCTTGATGGACCCGAAGTAGTGATCCTCCAGTTGTTGTCCCTTGGGTGGTTCTGCACCCAGCAGCGTACGTCCGGTAATGCGCAAATCCGGTCGCAGACTGTAGAAAGCCTTGTCCACCAAAAAATACTCCTGTTCTGTGCCGATGGTGGTGACCACGCGGGTGGCCTTGCTGTTGCCAAAGAGCTTGAGCATCTTGAGCGCTGATTTGCTCAGTGATTCCATTGAACGCAACAGCGGCGTTTTTTTATCTAATGCTTCGCCCGTATAGCTGATGAATACCGAAGGAATGCAGAGTATGCCGCCTTTGGGCCCTTCCATAATGAACGCCGGACTGGACGGATCCCACATGGTATAACCGCGCGCTTCAAAGGTGCTGCGCATGCCGCCGCTTGGAAAAGAGGAAGCGTCCGGTTCTCCTTGCACCAACTGCTCGCCGCGGAACCGTTCCAAAACACTGCCTTCATCGTCCACTTCCAGAAAGGCATCGTGTTTTTCCGCTGTCGATCCGGTCTGCGGTTGAAACCAATGGGTAAAGTGCGATACGCCCTTGCTGAGCGCCCATTCTTTCATGGCGTGCGCCACCACCTCGGCAATGGAGATGTCCAGTTTTTCGCCCTTGCGAATGGTGGCGCGCAGTTTTTTATAAACCTCCTTGGGCAATTTGTCGCGCATGACCTTTTCATTAAAGCTGTTGATGCCGAAAATCGCCGCTGACGGGGTTGTCTGCGGCGTGTACTCTATTTTATGATTTGTGCTGATGCTCAGGAGAGTCTCCTGACGCAGGCTGGCGCCTGATGATTTTTTAGACATGATGTTTTCTCCAATTAGTTTTTTGCACCGGACGAACCGGATCCCCTGCTGTATGTCGACGCGGATTTATTTCTATGCCAGGCACGCTTCAAACAGCGCGCCTGGCGTTGTTGCCTTTATATAGCGCTGCCGCCGCGTTCACCGGTGCGAATACGAATGCATTCTTCCAGATGCGTGATAAATATCTTGCCGTCGCCGATGCAGCCCTCATCGTGCCGCGCCGCTTTTAATATAGCCTGCACGGTAACGTTTACAAACGCGTCGTTGCAGGCAATGTCCAGACGCACTTTGGGTAACAGATTGGGGACGACGGTCTGGCCCCGGTATATATCCTGGTCCATGGATTGGCCGTGTCCACTGACGCGACTGACGGTGATGCGGGTAATTTCCGCTGCGATGAGCGCCTCACGCACTTCGTCCAGTTTGTCCGGTTGAATGATGGCGGTTACTATTTTCATTTCTGCTCCTTTGCATTCAGCTGAGATTGATGAGACCGTAGCCGTGTTCGCCGTGCAGGCTGCTATCCATGCCGGCGCTCTCCAAGGAACCTGCCAAACGCAACCCCACAGTTTTTTCAACCAAAATGAGCAGCACCCAGGAAAGCAAGCCGGCGTAGGCAATGGTAAGCGTCACACTGACGCTTTGCACGCCTAACTGTTGCCAGACGCTCCAATGGCCACCGACTTTAACAGCTGCAGCCTCCATCCAGGCGGGACGGATAAAAAAGCTGAGCAACAGCGCCCCGGTTATCCCGGCGATGCCATGAATGCCGAATACGTCCAGACTGTCATCATATCCCAGGCGGTTTTTGACCAGTATGGCGCAATAGCACGCCAGGGAGGCGATCGCGCCCAGAACAATGGCGCCTATTGGTTGCACCACGCCTGCAGCCGGCGTGATGACTACCAATCCGGCGAGAATGCCGCTGACAATGCCCAGGCTGGTGACTTTGGAATGTCGCAGGGCTTCAATGATAATCCAGGTTGTCGCTGCGGAAGCGGCAGCCACCTGGGTGACGGTCAACGCTCGCGCCGTATCCAGGCCGCTGGAAATGGAACTGCCGGCATTAAATCCGAACCAACCCACCCACAGCAGACCGGCGCCCATCAAGGTCATGACCAGATTGTTGGGATTCATGGCCGTTGAGGGATAGCCTCGTCTGGCGCCCAGATAAAGAGCGGCAACCAGACCGGAAACGCCGGCGGCAATATGCACCACGGTTCCTCCGGCAAAATCAATGGCGCCGTTAGCGCCCATGTTGTAAAGAAACCCATCGCCGGCCCACACCCAATGACAGAGCGGATTATAAACCAGCAGGCTCCATAGAGCGATAAAAATGCAATAACCGCGAAAGCTGACGCGTTCGGCAAACGCGCCGGCAATCAACGCCGGCGTGATCATGGCAAATTTCCCTTGAAACATGGCAAACACATATTCCGGAATGCGCGAGACCAGTATGGCGTTATCGATGCCCTGCAAAAATAGATACTCTTTTTTCCAACCGATCCAGCCGCCGAGAACGTTGTGACCGAAACTGAGTGCATAACCGCACACCACCCAGAGCATGCCGACAATGGCCATGGCAGCAAAGCTGTGCATCATGGTGCCAATGACATTTTTCGTACGTACGAGACCGCCATAGAACATGGCCAGGCCGGGAATCATGAGCAGCACCAATGCCGTGGAGGTGAGCATCCAGGCGGTGGCGCCGGAATCGATTTCTGTTTGGGCGCCGGCATAGGCCGGTAGTGCAAGCAGCCAGCAAAGTGATAAGGTAATCAGGGCGAGGATTGTTTTATGCATAATATTCCGTAAATGTTTTTCTAATAGTAACGCTTCTGGGTGGAGCGCTCGAGCCATTTGTGCGCGGCCTTTGCAAATAGAATGCCACACTTTACTGAATAAAAAGCTCATTACGCCGGCTGCAACTTTATAAAAAATAATATGCGTTTTTTCTGCCCATCTGGGGTAGCTATGTCAATAAAATAGAAATTAATACAAAATTGTAGATATTTATTAAAAAGATACAAAATAGTATTTTTTCTTATGATTAATTTACAAATTTACTTGGTTAAAAGATTATTTTATAGATCAGATATGGATGACTTTTTTTGCATCTCTGGGATGGGCTTGCTTGCGGCCATATCCTCTCAGACGCGAGTTTTCGTTTATCGGTTACGCTGTTTCTTCTGTTATTTTGTTCTTTTATTTAGTTACAAAAACGTAGATTTCAAATTTTTTAATACAAAATAGTTGTTTTTGGTACGGCTTTGTGATTGGAGACAGATAAAAACAGCCTTGGCAAAAGAGGCCGGTTCTGATCGGCGCCGGCTACAGTCATACGCCCTGCCTGGCATTTACTTGATAAAGGTTTTGACCACGAATTCCACGAATTGACACGAATTGATTTTTATGGAAATTCATATATTCAGTGGTTTTTAGAGCATGCTCATGATTGGACAGGTCGTAATTCGGACAGCAGAGGCTCTGAATTGGCGCCGATTCATTTCCTCATTTTATTATTGCATGGGTCTGTTCTTTTTGGTACATTAAATCAATATATCCTTTTGTTTTCTGGAAGGCCACAAGATGAAACGTTTTGTATGGTTCGCGGCATCCGGCGTCTGGCTCCTGTTTTCATCGACCACCAGTGCATCCACGATCGGTTTTGGCTCCGGTACGCTGCATGTCCGTCCCGCATATAGTGCACCCCGTTCAAGCTTTTTCATCGGCACGCACGCACGCGCTTTTTTCAAGGATGAGGTCCGTAAGGAACCATCCGGTCTCAGCATCGGTGAGACTTTTTGGGATATCCAGGGCGGCGTGGGTTTTTTCTATGGCGTCACCTCTAAATTGGAGCTGGGACTTTCGCAGATCTATTATCAGGACAATCACAAAGGCGGCACCGGGTATAATGTGCCGGACGATCTCTTTCTGCATCTGAAACTGGGTTCGCTGGGACGCAATCTGGGCAACACCCGCTACGGTTTACAAATGGATTTGCGTCTGCCAACCGCCCAATATCACAACCTGCCGCTGGAAGCGTACTCGGCCGGCCGCATTGCGCTGGGCGTGATGGCCCTGGCTTCCATTATTACCGAACCGTTGTTCCCTGAATCCGGCATGAATATTCATTTTAATTTGGGATTCTTTACGCACAACGATGTGGCAGCGCACCTGGTAGATGATATCAGGGACACGCTGGTCGTTGCCGGCAATACGCACGAGTTGGTGTTCGGCAGCGCCTTTTCCACGACCTGGCAGGATTTCGGTTTTTTTATGGAGATGTATGGCCGGGCCTTTTTGCGCAAACCGCCCTTGAACGCTTATACGCGCGAAAGCAGTCTGTTTTTTACTCCCGGCATGACCTATGCGCCCAATCGCTGGATGAAATTGCGCGTGGCGCTGGATCTGCGCATTCTGGGCGCTTCTGATGAAACAGCCTATGACGGCGACCAGGGCAGCTATGCCCAGGTCCCCTGGAGTCATCCTCTGAACCTGCCGCAATGGCGCATCAGTCTCGGCGCTTTGATTTCGCTAAATCCCAATAAATTTCAAATGGTGCGCAAAAAAGAAAACGCCATCAAACGGGCCACGGTCATTGAAGTCGCAACGCCGGAAGAAAAAGTGTATGACGATCTGGCTGGCGAGCGCAAAAAGACCGAAAACGCCGAGGCCGAATTGGAGCGTATTCGCAAAGAACGGCAGCGCATGGAAGACCTGCTGGACCGGTTAAGGAAAATTCTGGAATCCCCCGGGGAAACCAAGCCGACACCGGAAAACAAATAAGAAAAAGCAGGGCGCGGATTTAAAAGGATGAGTTGCAAAGTATAAAACTGTTTCGTCCCTCCGTTTTACTGTCGAAACGCTTATCAGCTTGTCTGCATGCTAGATCCAAGTTATGCCTATTTGTCAATGCAGCAAGTCTTGTCCCAGGTCGTTGCAGCATGCGACGCAATTTTTTAACTATTTTGCATCAAATCACCGGCATGAATGCCTTGATGCATGGAAAATAAGCCGTCGTTTTTGAAAATGATTAGAAATCTACAAGTGGGTGCGGTTCGGATACAGCGGATCTATCAGATCGGACACTTGATCATTTTGCACAAAAATCAGTTCGCACTTTACTAATGTAGACCTGCGTGGGATCTGTTCCACGAAATGTCATTCTCGATTGATTGCCGGCCTACCTGGCCGGCGAAGCCATTTAGGTTAGGAGGATTATCCCCGTAATGCGCTGTGCCTCGGCGTGTTTTTAGTCGGCGCTGTGATCGCACGCTTGCAGCCCCACGGAATGGCGTTCATGCTGTTGGCAACGGCGCTTGCGAAAATGCTGGTCCGGGTCATGGCGTTGATTTTTTGGAGGCTCTCCCTGGATGAATCCCCGTTTATACTCGACGTGTTTATACTGAATGCATTTTTCGCCGGGCTGTTTGTCGTGTCTGCGTTGCTGTTTCGACTTTGAAATTTTGCTTGATTTATAGAGATTGATTGGCTATTTTACCGGCAGGTAAGAAGTGATGAGGATGCCGGATATGGCTCGATGCTCTGAAAATGGGGAAATGGCTGGGTATCCGGTGCTTGACAGAGGATGATTTCCACGATTTTTTTGATCCCAGCAAAATCAAATTTCCTATCAGTATCAGTCTATCAGTTCCTATCAGTTTTTTTGACCCCAGCAAAATCAAATTTCCTATCAGTTATCTGCAACCGCAAAGGAGCTTGGCATGACAGGACGCATTCTTGGTTTATTGGACCGATTCGAGAAGGGCGTTGTCGTCTTCCTTGTCGGTCTGATGGTGCTGACGGTTGCGCTGGCGACCATTGAACTGGGAGTGCTGCTCGTACAAGATATCCTGTCGCATCCGCGGTATCTCCTTGGAATCAATGAACTGCTGGATGTTTTCGGAATGTTTCTCCTGGTTCTGCTGGGGCTGGAGCTCCTCGAAACCATCAAAGCCTATCTGATCGAGCATGCAATCCACGTGGAAATTGTCATGGTCGTGGCCTTAATCGCTGTCGCCCGAAAGGTCATTATTCTGGACGTGAAAGACATGCCTCCTGCGACTCTTTATGCAATCGGGCTGATCATTCTGACTTTGTCGGTAGGGTATTACCTCATTTCCCACGTTTTTGTGAGTCGCCGGCCTCCGGGCGGAAACGGCGAGAAATCGCCCAAGCATACATGATCCTTGTTTTTAGCATGAGTTTGTTAGTACTATAAAATATCCGGCATATCCAACTTCTGTCCACTGCGACGCGAAGAAGGGTAATTCTGGGACCGGATGTGCTCTCAAGATGGGAGGCGCTTCCGGATCCCGCTTGTATGCCGGCGAAAAGCGGCCGGCAAGAATGAAAGGCGGTAGAAAAAATGGAACAGATCCTGGGCAAGCATTGGCATCATTTGAACGTCGCGGATGCGGTCGCACTGCTGGGGTCCAGCCTGGAGAAAGGACTTTCGCTTTTTGAAGTCAAACACCGTGGGGAGCGTTTCGGCGCCAATGAACTAAAAGGGAAGAAGCCGCGGAGCGCTTTACGCGCTTTTCTGAAACAATTCGCGCAGCCGCTCGTGTTTCTCCTGCTGCTTGCGGCGGCCGTAACGGCGGTACTGGCTCATTACATCGATGCCGCTGTGATTTTTGCGGTCGTGCTCGTGAACGCGGTGGTGGGATTCCTTCAGGAATCGAAAGCGGAAAAGGCGATCGAATCCCTCAAGCAGATGGTTCAGACCGAGACCACTGTCATCCGGGATGGCGCGAAACGCCGCCTATGGTCGCGGGAGCTCGTTCCCGGAGATCTGGTTATTCTTCAGTCAGGCGACAAAACGCCTGCCGATCTGCGTCTGGTTGAATGCCGCGATCTTCAAATCGACGAATCGGCTCTTACGGGAGAATCGGTTCCTGTCCAAAAAAGCGCAGAAACGCTGCCTCCGGAAATCGTGCTGGCGGATCGCCGCAATATGGCCTATGCGGGAACCTTGATTACCTATGGCCAGGGAAGGGGTCTTGTGGTTGCGATCGGAAACCAGACCGCCAGCGGGCAGATTGCCGAAATGATTTCGGCAGCGGTCGAGATTGCCACTCCCTTGACTCGGAAAATCGCCTATTTCAGCCGTGTTCTGCTGTATGCAATCGGCGCCCTTGCATTTCTGACGTTCGCTGTCGGCATCCTGCGCCGGCAGCCCGCACTGGAAATGTTCATGGCTTCCGTAGCGCTTGCGGTCGGAATGATTCCCGAAGGACTCCCGGCCGCCGTGACGATCACGCTGGCTATCGGAGTTAAACGGCTTGCTCACCGCCGGGCCATCATACGCAAACTGCCTGCGGTGGAAACTCTCGGAAGCACCACGGTTATCTGTTCCGACAAAACCGGCACCATGACTCAGAATCAGATGACCGTCCAACACATCGTCGCCGCCGAAGGCGTGTTTGAGGTTACGGGAATCGGTTACGCGCCCGAAGGCCGCATCCAGGGACCGAAGGGTTCGTTGCCAGATGGCGTGCCTCCGGGCGTTCAGAGAATATTGATCGTAGGCGCCCTATGCAATGATTCTCACGTAACTCTGGAAGACGGTCAATGGAAAATTCAGGGAGACCCCACCGAAGCGGCCCTTCTGGTCTCCGCTCAAAAGGGCGGGTATGCATTGGAAGAACTCTCGCGAAGGCTGCCTCGCTTGGATGTGATTCCATTCGAATCCGATCGCCAATATATGGCAACACTTCACGCAGACCCGGTTTCGGGCAACAATCGCATCCTTATTAAAGGCGCGGTAGAGAAGGTGTTGGATCTTTGCCATCTCCAAACCAAGGCGGACGGTACGGAAATGCCTCTGGATCGGGAAGCGGCGCTGCGCGACGCGGAATCGTTCGCCAAGGAGGGATACCGGGTCCTCGGCTTTGCGGAGGGTCGGTGTGACCTGTCGCAGAAGTCTCTTGCCGAACATTTGTGGCAGGGCCGGCTCGTATTTGCCGGGCTTCAGGCTTTGATGGATCCCCCTCGCCCGGAGTCCGGGCTGGCCGTCGCGGCTTGTCAGACCGCCGGCATGCAGGTGAAGATGATCACGGGAGACCACGCGCTTACAGCCGCCGCCATTGCCGGGCAGCTCGGAATTCGATCCGCGGCAAAAGAAGCCGACGGAAAACCAAAGACCCTCACGGGTCGGCAGTTGGCGGATTTATCCGATGAACAGCTGATATCGATCGTTGAAGACACCTCCGTTTTTGCCCGGGTCGATCCTTCGCAGAAACTTCGCCTTGTCGAGGCGCTGCAGTCTCGCGGACATGTGGTGGCAATGACGGGAGACGGGGTTAACGACGCTCCAGCACTCAAACAGGCGGATATAGGGATTGCCATGGGGCTCGCGGGCACGGATGTCGCCCGAGAAGCCTCGGACATGATTTTGACTGACGACAACTTTGCAACCATCGAGGCCGCGGTCGAAGAAGGCCGCGGAGTTTTCGATAATCTCACCAAGTTCATTGTCTGGACGCTTCCGACAAACCTCGGGGAAGGCCTGCTCATCATGCTGGCGATTTTTCTGGGGATTGCACTTCCGATCACTCCGGGTCAGATTCTTTGGATCAACATGACAACGGCCATCCTTCTCGGTTTGATGCTCGCTTTCGAGCCGACAGAACCCGGTATTATGCATCGTCCGCCGCGCGATCCTCGAAAGCCCATCATCACCCCCGTGTTGATATTCCGCCTGATTCTGGTCAGTGTGATCATGGCGGCCGGCGGTTTCTGGATCTATGACCACATCGTTCAGGGTGGAGGAAGCGTCGCGGAAGCGCGCACGGTTGTCGTTCATGTAGTGGTCTTCACGGAGCTTTTTTACCTGTTCAATTGCCGGTCGCTGACGCTGTCTCCCTGGGTCCTCGGGTTCCTGTCGAACCGCTGGACGCTGGCCGGTGCGCTGATCATGGCGGCGCTGCAGATATTCCTGACCTACGCGCCCTTTATGAACCGGTGGTTTGATACGGCGCCCATAACGGGCAGAGAGTGGCTGAAAGTGCTGGCCGTGAGCGCAGTCGCCTATGCGGTCGTGGAAATAGAAAAGCGTGTGCATTCGCTGCGCAGCCGCTGAGGCCGCACGCAAGGCGGAATAAAAGAAGCGGGACGGCCCGCCGGTGAAACAAGTTCGACCTGATACTCTGTCAATCCTCCTGTCCAGAGCAGGCCTGCGACCAGCTGTCCTTTTGGTTTTGGCAGTAATGGTTTCACCAAATCCGGTATATTATAATGGATGCTTTTCAGCTTCTCCGGCATTTCATAAAAAGCCGTGCGATACACATTATCCATGCGCTGCAGACGTCGTGGAATGAAATACGCTTCCGGTGTTTCCTGCACTGTCAGATCGGCGCGCCACACATAGGCCCATGGTGCAAGGTCCACCGGTTGACCAACTAGTTTGTCCAAAGCGATTTTTTCTGTTGCAGTAAATAGGTTGTCCTTTGATTCAGCAGCAGGCGCAACCCGGACGCTTGTCATGAGCAACATTGCCACAAACCCTATTTGCATGATTCGCCTGGATTGTCTATTCCCTGAATTGAGCGATTGTATTACCCTTGCGCAGGTATTTAACCTTCGCAAAGGTGTTTCTCTGCGCCTGTCTGTATAAATTGCCATCACTGTTACTGCATAATTTTATCCCTTTTGCAGCAAATCACCGGCATTAATGCCATGATGTATGGTAAAAAAGCCATCGTTTTTTAAAATGTTCCGAGTGCGCAAAAAATATCTACTGCCCAACCTTATGTTTTTTAATTATATTTAAAATAACCATTTTTTACTTCTATACTATATGCGTGGCATGCGTTTTGCCGTTCACTGACATGAAAAATGATTAGAACTTTTGATAGAGGGAGTAAACGCCATGCCGCATTGTGCACAAGGTACATCAGGATGGACCAAGCTGACGAGTTACCAGGCTCTCTGGGACCCCAAAATTGGTCTTGGCAAGTTTTATTTTACCACCTTCGAAGGTAATCGCGAGGAGACTCCATATATGGATGCGATCAACTTTGCTTGCGTTATTGATATTTTGCGTAATGAGGATCCTGTCTACGGCAATTCCACGACCGGATCCGTAACCACGCAGGCCGAACCGGTGGGGGAGCAAGAAGGTTAGTAAACCTTTATACCGGACTAGGTTCGGATCTATTATACGCTTCAGTTCAAGAAATAGTTGCTTTGCAGATCAATTGCTGTTGTTCTGCCATTAACTTTTGTTCAGGTCAAAAATATGAACAAAACAAAAAAGAAAACCAGGATCAGTAAACAGCGGAATAACCCCAATCCGGTTGATGTTCAGAATGCCGGGTTTGGGACGACGCTGCCGGCCATGCGACAGATGACGGTTATTGCGCAGGATCCCAGCCTGCTGACAAAGGGTAAGAAGCAAATTCTAATGGCCGGGATATCCATACCGGCCGAGGACCTTGCCGCCGGTCCGACCGGCTATCGCGTTCAGATCGTTGATTATGATGCCACAACGCGCAAGTTCAAAGGCGCCCACTCTTTGCCGTCATGCGCTGAAGACGAGCCTTTCTCCTGGCGCAAGGGCCATAAGAAAATTGTCAAGGACTATCGCTTCCATGCTCAAAACGTATATGCGCTGGTTATGAAAACCCTCTCGCGTTTTGAATTCGCTCTGGGCCGTCGCATCGGCTGGTCCTTCAAGACGCATCAGTTAAAAGTGGCGCCGCACGGAATGCTGGACGCCAACGCATTCTACACTCCCATGGAACAAGGCCTGGTCTTTGGCTACTTTACCGGTCGGCGCGGTAAATCCGTGTATACCTGCCTGTCGCACGATATCGTTGTCCACGAAACGACGCACGCTTTGATTGACGCGCTTCGCGAAAAATATATGAATCCCTCCAGTCCGGACCAGGGCGCTTTTCACGAAGGATTTTCGGATGTCATCGCCCTGCTCTCCGTGTTTACGCAACGCGAGTTGGTTCAACAGCTCTTATGTCCTGCTGATTCTTCACCAGCTTCCACAAAGCTGTTAAAGAGAACAAGGGTGTCTGTAACGGCGCTTAAAAAAAGCGCTCTGTTTGGCCTTGCCGAGCAAATGGGCGACGAGCTGAATCTGGTGCGCGGCGAAGCGCTCAGGCAGAGCACTTTGCTGAAACCCAGCCGAACCATACTCGACCAGCCTGAATTTAAGGAACCGCATCGACGGGGCGAGGTGCTCGTAGCAGCCGTGCTGAACGCATTTATTCGTGTTTGGGCCCAGCGCATCAAAGACACCGGCATCCCCGGACAAAAGTTGTTCCCCATGGCCAAAGTAGCCGAAGAGGGCGCGGATATTGCGGATGCTCTGGCGACCATGTGGATACGAGCGCTCGATTATATGCCGCCGGTACATGTAGAGTTTCCGGACGCCCTGAGCGCCGCCCTGACGGCAGACACAGAAGTCCGGCCTGATGATTCGAGATTCAATCTGCGTAAGCATATTCTGGAATCGTTTCACTCATTTGGCATCGAGCCTGCGGCAAAAAGTGCGCAGGGCATCTGGGATGCTGCGCCAAAGGGGTTGCATTTTGAACGCGTGCGCTTTGAATCCATGCGTATTGATAAAGACGAAATTTTCCGGTTTATCTGGGACAACCGAAAGAGGCTTGGTTTGCGCGATGGCGCTTATTCCGAGGTGCTCTCGGTCAGGCCGTGCGTGCGCATCGGCAATGATGGTTTTGTGCTGCACGAGACTGTTGCCGAATATTATCAGGTAGCGCGATTGACGCCTGCGGAATTGGCGCAACGCAATATAAAGGCTCCGGAGGACTATCTGGATGAATTGCAGAGGCAACAAAAATCGGCCGCCAACGATAACGAAGAGGAAGATGAAGAAAAGGGAACCACTCCGCTCTACGGGGGCGGGATTCTGGTATTCGATGAATACGGCCGGTTGAAATATCACATCTACAACGACGTCTTTGGCAAAAGACGGCAGAAAAAGAGACTCAAATATCTCTGGGAATCCGGAATGCTGGTGGCCAAAAAAGATGAAGCCGAGCTCAAGCCGGCGCGTCTCTCAACCATTCATCGATTACGTGCGATCGATGCCATGCGGTTTCCCGCGGAAGGATGGTGATCTGTGTCGAATCCTCAACGAGTTGAAATACGCGGTTATCAAGCCGGCTTTGGTGATTGTTTCCTGTTGTCTTTTATCTACAGTAAAACCGACAAACGGCACGTCCTGATCGATTTCGGAACCAGCAAGCTTCCTAAAGACGTCGAGCCTGCAGAACACATGCCGCGCATTGCAGCAAAAATCAAAGCCGATTGCGACGGAAAACTTGTCGCTATCGTGGCGACGCATCGCCACGCTGATCATATCAGCGGCTTTGGCACTGACGCCAGAACAGGCAAGTCCGGGCTCGTGATAAAAGACCTTTGTCCCAAAGTCGTGATGCAACCCTGGACTGAGGATCCGGATGCAGCCAGGGATGCCCGGCAGGCAACCAAAGACTCAAAGCGCTCTGCGAAATCGTTTATTGCCGGCCTTGCTGCCATGCACAAGGTCGCCGAGGCTGTCGCTGAACTGACAGAGAACAAGCCGGCCTGGATGGGACCGCAACTCTACAGAGAGCTGCAATTTATTGGCGAGACCAATATTGCCAACAAATCGGCAGTGCGAAATTTGATGGCCATGGGCTCGGCCAATGGCGCAACCGCTGTTTGGGCGCACCACGGATCAAAATCAGGACTGGAGCGGCATTTGCCGGGCGTAAAGGTGCATGTGCTCGGCCCTCCGGATTTGACGCAAACGCAAAGCATAAAGCAGATGAAGTCCAGGAATCCCGATGAGTTCTGGCATCTCCTCGCCGGTTTCAATTCCGGCGCGAGAGCAGCTATTGCCGGTATGCAGAACAAAGACCCTGAAAGCGAGGCGCTGCCGCCTGACGCTCGCTGGTTCCGCACGCGTCTCGACCGGATTCGGGGGCAGCAACTGCTGGAAATCGTCCGCTCGCTGGACGATCAGATGAATAACACCAGCCTTATTCTGTTATTTGAGGTATTCGGCAAAAAGCTGCTGTTTCCCGGCGATGCGCAAATCGAAAACTGGAGCTGGGCTTTGCAGGAGGCGCCTGATTATGAAGCGACGCGCAAGTTGCTGTCTGAGGTGGACGTGTACAAGGTCGGCCATCACGGCAGTCTGAATGCAACCCCCAAAAAGTTGCTGTGGGGTAATTTAAAAAAGCGGGGACCGGACGGCAAGCTCATCACACTTTTATCTACTTTGCCCGGTAAACATGGAAACACAAGAAAGGGCACAGAAGTGCCGCGAAAATCTTTGCTCCTGGCATTATCGAGTGAAACAAAACTTTACAACACCGACAAACTTGACAAAGATCAGGATTACTTTATGGTCACTATCGAACCGTGATGATGATGATCATGCAGGGGCGCATTATTGCATTAATGGGTATAAGATTGCAGTAAAAAGTCGGTGGATGGGAAGGTGAAAGAGTTGTTTGCAATGAATATTAAATTATCATACCTATCATAAACTCGTCAGTGTTTGAAAGAGAATGATTTCCACGATTTTTTGACACGCAGCAAAATCAAATTTCCTATCGGTTAACACCCCATGCTTTGAAAAACTTGCGACGCGGGACAATAATAGTCCCATGAAAGAACATTTTTATATTAGGCTTATCACAGTGAGCACTGACTTGAGGTGAGCGGGCTTTTTGCATAAAATGTTGTAACTATTGCGGGACAATTCCATATTATATCTAAAACAGGCTGTGCATGACCGATTTCCACGAGCTGCATACCCGATATGCAGGGGATATTTACCGCTTTACTCTGTTTCTGTGCGGCGACGCGGCAGAGGCGGAAGACATTACCGCTGAAACGTTCGCGCGCGCACTTTTAGGTAAAGCTTCGTTGGTGTCAGCCACAGTCAAAGTGCACCGGTTGCGGCTGAAACTGGCAGAATGGCGTGCAGATCGCGAAAAGATAGAAATCAAAACCTAAGGCGCGACCACGCTGCTGCAAAAAGACTAATAATCTCGAAGTCACGCGTATAAACGCTAAAAAGCATTCGCTTTTATGAGCGGTTTCCATTCTGGACATTTTTGCACAAAAACCGGTTTGTAATACACTGATGGAGACGTACATGGAATCTGTTCCACGAAATGTCATTCTTGATTTGTTGCCGGCCTACCTGGCCGGCGAAGCCAGCGAAGAATCGCGCGCCCTTGTGGAAGAGTTTGCAAAAACCGATCCGCAGATTGCCAGGATCATTCGTACAAAAAACCTGGACTATGAAGCCAGTTCGCAAAAACTCGCTGCGCCGGATGATTTGGAAATGAAAACAATCAAGCGCGTTCGCCGCAGCATCCGGCGCCAGATGCTGTATGTAGCGGTCGCGACCGCATCCGTTTTAATGGTGCCGTTGCTGGCGATGCTCTTTACCGATGAAGTGAATTGGAGCCCGTTCGATTTCATTGTCATGGCTATCCTTTTGTTCGGCAGCGGCCTCGCGTACGTGCTGATTTCAAGACTTTCGGACCGTGTCGCTTATAAAGCGGCTGTCGGAGTAGCGGTAGCAGCGGGGTTACTCCTTATCTGGGTAAACCTCGCGGTCGGGATCATAGGTTCGGAAGATAATCTCCCTAACGCGCTGTACCTCGGCGTGCTTTTGGTCGGCGCTGCGATCGTACGATTGCAGCCCCGCGGAATGGCGCTCGCTCTGTTTGCAGCGGCGCTTGCACAAATGCTGGTCCCGGTCATGGCGTTGATTTTTTGGAGGCCCTCCCTGGATGAACCCCCGTTTATACTTCGTGTGTTTATGCTGAATGCATTTTTCGCCGCACTGTTTGTCGTGTCTGCGTTGCAGTTTCGACGGGCGAGTGAGAAATAATTACAGCTATTTTGACAGAAATTGTCCTGCCTCAATTTCTGCGCAAAATGATCCTGCATTAATATTGCCTATTAAAATGCTTTTTAGAAATTTGGCTTGATTTTCAGATCTTGATTGGCTAATTTACTTTTAGATTGGAAACGATGAGGGTGCCGGATATGGCTTGGCGCTCTGAAAATGGGGAAATGGCTGGGCATCTAGCACTTGAAAGAGGATAATTTTTTGACCTCCTGCAAAATAAAATTCCCTATACATTCACCAGATCAAATTCCCAAACTATTTGCAACCAATTGGTTTCCTGAGGTAAAATCTCCACAATATTTATTATTACTTTGGGAAGCAGTCTCATATGCCTAAATATTTTGTTCTGGATCCAATTTTTGAAACAGCGTTTTTAGCTGTAGAACAAACATCCGGCGTACTCCTTCGTCCGTGGCGACCGCATCGTGCTAGGCAATACGATACCAAGTTAGATTCGACTCCGGTCACTAGGGTCGATCACGCGGTCGAGCGGCGCATTCGCAAGATTATCAAAGCCCGTCATCCCGATCACATGATCCTTGGAGAGGAAGGCGGGAACGAAACTGGGTCTCAGTCGCCCTGGCTTTGGGTTATTGATCCTATTGACGGGACGAAGTCGTACATTCGGGGACTGCCTTACTTCGGAACACAGCTTGCGGTGCTTTACGAGGGTGAAGTCGTGGTCGGCGTTTCCAGCGCGCCCGCACTGGGTGAAATTGTAGTGGCGCAGCGCGGAGCAGGTGCCTTTTTAAACGAAAAGCGTCTTCGAGTCAGCAGCATTAGATCCCTCAACCGATCGCTCATAGTCCATGGTATACTTCCGCTGTTCGATCAACAAGGGCTCCTTACTGGTTTGCGTCGACTCTGCAATGAGGCTTGGGGAATTCAAGGATTCCAAGACTTCTGGAGTTATCATCTACTTGCCGCCGGGAGCATCGATGCTTCCATCGAAGCCAAAACGAATATTTGGGATATTGCCGCAGCCTCCCTGATAGTCAAGGAAGCTGGAGGCACGGTGACAGATGTGCGGGGCCGGCCAATCGGCCCTACTACAACCTCGTGCGTGGCAACGAATGGATGGATACATTCGGCTATCCTAGATATGTTACGCTAGAGACATTCCGCATCAGGTAAAGGAACCAAATGAACAGACACATTAACGATCCTTCTAATGAATCCGGAGACCTGTATGAACTCGCAAGGAATTTTTTTCAATTTCCTGATGACGCACCCATCAAGATTGTGCTACCTACGGTTCCCCGGAAACGCCTTAGTTCTCTGAATTGTCGTAACTATCCGCTTTTCGATTGCGAAGTATCACCAGACGACGTTCTTTCGGCTATGCGCATTTATTCCTTGCTTGTTGTATCCTATCGGTCCCGTGTTGAAGTAGAATTTCCAAAGGCTACCGTCGTTGCACCGGCAAATGCCGTGTTTATCGGGGGGCCTGCCACCAACACATTCGTATCTGCAATCGCAAAGTCATTCCCGATACATTTTGACTTTGACAGCTCGGTTCGGGTTTTCCATGGAACACTAGATGAATATGAGGTAGGTTTCTCAGTAGGGGCAGGGAAGCATCGATCCATCATTAAAGATTACTGTCTGATCTCCAAATGCCGCGATGGCGCCGGAGTGAAATTTGTGATTGGCGCCCTCCGTGCCTACGGTCAACTTGGATCCAACTGGTTTCTCAGTAATCCTGATTTTTATTATCAAACCAAATGTGCATGGCAGTGTGAGAATTTCCAGATTCTTGTATCCATTGACGTAAGCGATCGTGTATGCAGTAAATGGGAAATAGTGGAGCAGGTCGACACCATCACGCCCCGCAAGGTATTTCTGTCTTATGTGCATGAAGACGCGGAGTCCATCAAACGCCTGCAAACGGCACTGGAACACCGGGGGATCAGTGTCTGGAAGGATACCGAATCGATTAAAGGATCGGAGAGATGGCGCGTAGCTATTGAGAATGGTATCCGCGAATGTGATTACTTCATCCCTTGCTTTTCAAAAGCATCTTCATTACCTAATAACTACATGACGACAGAACTAGAGAAGATGCGCAATGAGGACTGGAATCGACAAGGCAGAAGGCATGATAATAATTGGATCATACCGGTGCGACTGGAGGATAGTGATATCCCGGACTTCCCGATCGCTGAAAAAAATCATAATCTGAGAGATATTCAGTGGATTGATCTTTTTGAACCAAAAGGCTGGGAGGCCGGCATGCAGGAAATCCTGCGAACTGTTTGGCGGCCGAGGAATCCTTGAAACAGCTGTAAATGCCCATATCCCGGCCGCTTCTTTGTCACTCCAGAGCATAGACGTCAACAGATTCTATCTCATCAACAAGGCAGGGTATGCATGAAGAAATGAGAGGACACTCATGCATATAAGCTGCGACCAGTCTCCTAAAGGATGTTTCGCGGTGGTGCTTGTAGGAAAGAAGATATTCGATCTTTCCGTAGTTATAAGAATTCGGAAAATGTCGATGGTTTTCGATCTGGTTAGCTCCATATGCAAGCAGGCAAGAGCTAACAGTATGCCGGTTCATATTCTGCCCGAAATCCAGATGCATGTAACTTTTGTGAATCCAGTTTTTAAAATGGAGGGCAATGACCGACAGCCAGTCCCCTTAACGGACGAACAATCCCGGTTGTATGACGAGCTTTTATGCGCGCTGCGCCAATCTCCTGCACGCCGTTTGATGTCGAGACTAAGCGAGAAGGAACTTGAGTTTACAGATATACGAATTGGGCCGGCAACAATATCGCTGACAGGATACGTGCCCGAGTTCACTGAATCCCAGCTACAAATGGAGCGGATACTCCGAAGCCAATATCCTGGATTTGATTTTGATGAGGGACATCCGTTTCTTCACCTGACAGCCTTAAGGTTCCTTCCGGAAATTTCCAAATCTAACTGCGAACGATTAGGGGCTTTAGTCTCTGAAGAAGCAGCGCAATATCCAGCTATTCTCAAGTACTCGATATTGCCCAATGACTTTATCGCGGTTAGATTTGATCGGCTATTTATGCCATGGATTGACGAAGCAAGAGGCGCAGAGTTCGCCTCTACGGATGCGATGTAATCGAAGGAGGTCTATGTATCCGAGAAGGTTGCTGATGCCCCTTCTGACCCATGAAACCCTATGCGGCAAAGGCGATAAAATTCAGAGAACTCCCGCAGAGGCTCTGCAGATGTTGAACGGCTACACATTGAACATTGAGATGCAGGTTCGGGGAATTGATACAATCGGCGAATCAGATCTTCTGTTTTATAAATACCTCTTTGCCCATGAAGGATCCGCTAGAGTGCCGTATCCGACGCTCTGTAACTTTTGCATCGATCGGACCTGGAAATATTCTGTTTCCCGGTCAGAGTATCCCGATGCGATTGAATTCGTAGACGGTACAACTGGTTACACCACTATCACGCATGGACCAATCCCGTTCCAGTCGTTGTATAGCGGGAGGGCGGTTAATTGGATTCTTGGCACCTATTTTCGGTTGGAAGGAATCAGGTTTAGGTCGATGGAAACTGACACGATGGTGAGGCTGGGAGGGATGGAATCTTCCAGCGCTCTCGTAGGAGCAGCGACGGCGATCGGTAGCATCCTCAGTGGTGAGAACCATGATCTGGGTACCATATTTACATTGGCAACAAGTATTGAAAATGATGTATTAAAGGGGTTGACCGGAGGGGAGGGCTTCGCGGCAGGAATCCTGGGGGGCGCGAATGCCCTCACATTCCCTGTGCATTTGCATCCTTATGGAGCCGTTGCTAGAAAATTGTTCGATAGCGATAGGTATGTGGAGTTTGAGAATCACGTAAGCATTCTTTTGCCTGGAGGCAAAAAAAGAAAAAGGTCTTCCATCGATATCAACAAAGAATGGTTGAATGATGCATTATCCGCTGAGGGACGGAGAAGGCAATGCAGGATAGCGGCTTTATCCGCACAAGTGTCGGAGGCATATAGTAGCCCTGGCGGCATCGATTGGATTCAGATAGCGACTGCAGTCCAGGAAGAGACAGAAATACGTCTCAGCGCATGCAGTCACTTTTTTGACGGAATAGGGCCTTTGGCGAAGGCGCTGGTTGTTCGAGATGGAAAGAATGTGTTGCGCGCCGTCACCAGACCTGGCGCGGGTGGATGGGGAACACCCATTACAGTGTTCTCGGCAACGGAGGAATTGACAGAAGAAGCAAGAGCTTTGGTCGGGAAGAGGATTGATAATATTACAGCCGATGAATTCCGTTTAATGGAGGAAATTCCTAAAGGATGGATTTCATACAAAATATCAAGTAATCCGATCCAATTTACAGGCTTTGAAGAGTGTGGATTCACTCTCCCAGCATCGCCCATTCAAATCAATGAATAAGGGGCTTCTTATTCGTCAAGTCTTGTCAATGAAGTGTGATATAACTTTATCAACAGCAGACGCAATGTCGTTGACACCTGTCGCATCCGAGTAAAGATAAAAGCCAGAAAAACGCATTACCTTGTTCTGATACGCATTGTGGGCTACGAGGCAGCTCGTGCCGGTTTTTCGTAAGGCTTGGGCTTGGAATTGAAGCTCACAACTGCAATTTAACGCAGAATTGCCATCCAGCGGCAAGTAGCTTGCACCTACGTCTATGCCTAGTTCTGCTGAGAGGGCACGCCGAAAGGTGATAGCGTCAGTCATATGCGAAATTTGGAAACAAAAGTTGTAGAAGGTCTGAAGATCGGTGCCTACCAGTCGTGGCAGAACGTGGACTCCCGGTAGCCGTTCTAGCTTCTCACGAAGCAATTCAGCTCGATCCTCAGTAACCCGAAGCCGGTTGAGTAGGGAAGCAAGTTGACCAGAGAGAACCGCACCTTGAAATTCGGACACCTTGCCCATGCGCTGCATTCGTCTTGGGGCTTTAGTAGCTGGTGTGTCGAAATCGCGCAGCCAACGAACCCGATTGCTATGATCAGAGTCGTTGGTGACCAGACACCCGCCCTCCCCGCAGGACAGTGGTTTCTTTTGGTTAAAGCTGAAGATTGCTGCGTGTCCCCAAGTTCCGGTGCAACGACCACACCGTTGAGCGCCAGGTGCATGTGCACAATCCTCGATCACGACGAGGCCATGATGTCTGGCGAGGTCAAGAATCGGCGGCATGTCGCACTGGGTACAGTATAGGTGCGTCGGAATGAGAGCTCGCGTCCGGGGACCGATTGCAATCTCTACGGTGTCTCTGCTCATGCAGAGACTATTAGGATCAACATCACAGACAACTGGTATCGCTCCGCATTCAAGAACCGCCATGATGACTGAAGGAAACGTTAGAGCTGGTACTACCACCTCATCGCTAGGCCCAATATCGAAAGCAATTAGTGATAGCTTCAGAGCCATGGTAGCATTTACGGTTAAGATTGCGTGTTCGCAGCCAAGAAATTCAGCAAAAGCACGTTCAAAGGATTCTACTTGCCGGCCATTAGACCAGTTATCGGATTCCAACGCAGCTTGCAAGTGGGAACGCGTTAACTCATCGGATCTTTTGAGAATCGGCCATGGAGTGGTTCGTATGGGAATTCCTCCATTGATGGCCAAGCGTGAAAATCTCATTGCAGGACTCTCAATTTCATCCCCGTTTAACAAGCACCACAAGCGCACCTTAAAAAGATTTTTATATAACGAACTGAATGACACGCAAAAATTTTCCGACCTTCATTCAGAGCATCAGTCTGGCGTATCGTGTGTGTGCCTGGGTCATAAATTTTACAGTGATAAATATTCGTTTTAGTGTTTTGTAAACTCTAAAATGCATTCTTCAAAATATTGACCTGCTTTTTCTGAATCCTCCCAAAATACTTGATGCCCAACATTTTTGACTATTTTAGCTTTAAACGTCGGTATTATTTTTTGGAACGCTTCGACATTTGTGGGAGAGCTGTCTGAATTTATTGATGTTACTGGGCATTTTATTACAGCTAAGGATGACTTTAGTTCATTATTTGACCAACGCCAAAAATTATCTACTGATTCAAGCCAACCCACCTTTTGAACATTTTCGAATAATTTGCATGCTCTCGTACTTAGTTCTTCAATATTGTTTTTAAACAGAGGCTTATATTTCTCAACTGAAGGATCACTTACTAATGCCATAAAGGATTGATTTAATGCAGCGATTTTTTCATCAGAATATGTAACTTCTATATTTTGAAAAATATCTACTAACACAATCCCAATTACTTTATTGGATGACATTTTTGCAGATTCAATTGCCACAGCTCCGCCCATTGAGTGACCAACAAGAATTACCTTATTAATTTTTAATTTATTGATAACGGCAATTACATCTTTACCAAAGTTTACCATTGTCCAATTGGTTCGTTTGTTATCAGATTCTCCGAACCCAGCAAGATCAATTGCTACGACCTTGTATTGATTTGAAAATTGCTTCAATTGTTGTCCCCAATAGGATTTGTTTCCTCCCCAGCCATGGATAAAAATGATCGCCAGTTTCCCCCTTCCGCACCAACCACGGGTTAGAAGATTGATTTATATACCTTACTAAGATTTAGGTTGGAGAAAACAAGATATTTGATCAATAATTCTGAACTGCTTCATCTCAAAAGACGATTCTCAAGTAATTTTTGTAATTCTCGTCGACCATCCAAGACACAATGGATATACACTTTCTGGTCAATGATTTGATAAATTATTCGATATGGCTTGAAATGAATTTCTCGGTACTCAAAAATTCCGATTCTTTCTAATTCAGGTGGGCAATGTCCTCTATCGGCAAATTGAGCGAGACTCAGACATTTATCTTCTATACCATTAAAGACATATTCAGCTGTATCAATCGAATCTGAGTAGGCAACATAATGATAAATTTCTTCGATATCTCGTTCTGCATCTTGTATAATGAAAACTTTATAAGTCATTATGATTACCGATTCTTGATTTTTGATCTTATGTCATTAAAAGCTTGTTGTGCGGATTTCATTTTTCTTTCTTTTAAACTTTTATTGCTTAAAGCTAAAATTTTTAAAAACGACAAACTTTCTTGCATTTGATCATATGAATGAACATCTTGCAAGACGATTTTTGCTTCGCCATTTTGAGTTATAATCATCGTCTTATTGTTATCGACTACGTCCCTTACAACTTCTGAAGCATGTGCTTTGAAGTAACTAATGGGTTTTACAGCTTCGCTGAATTTCATGATTTTGCCTCCTTTGTTCTATGACCATATTATAGACTAAATTATGGTCATTTGCAAGGGTTTTTATTTCTACTTTTAACGATAGATTAACCGTTCGCCCACCGCTATGAACGCATGCTTCGGGGATATTGCGAACAAAAAAAGCACAACATTCCTATCCCTCGGATACAAATGTTGTGCTCTTGATTCATGGCGCCTCGCCCAAAGCATACGACTGCCAGATAACTGAGGTATGCCAATTTTATTTAAACCTAAATTGAGCGATATGTGCTCGAAAAGCAACCTTGCGAAGGTTGGAAACTTTCGCAAGGGCAAAGCAATCGCTCAATTCAGGTAAAAATATATCATTTTTACAAACAAATCCAGCTCTTCTCTGAAAAATGGTCGTTGATCCAACGAATAACCTAAATTTATCTCTTGATCACATCCACGCCCACATATTTCCGCAGTACCGGTGGCACGATCACCGTACCCTCATCGGTCTGATAGTTTTCCAGAATGGCAATGACTGTGCGCGGCAGGGCCAGGCCTGAACCGTTGAGCGTGTGCACGAATTCGGGCTTGGCGCCTTTGAATTCGCGAAAACGGATGTTGGCGCGACGCGCCTGAAAATCTTCAAAATTGCTGCACGAGGACACTTCCAGCCATTTGTCCATGCCCTGTGCATAAACCTCGATGTCGTAGCACTTGGCTGCGCTGAAACTCAGATCGCCGCTGGCCAGGGTGATGACGCGATAAGGCAAGTTCAACAGCTGTAAAACCTCTTCGGCATTGAGCAACAGGGTTTCCAACTCGTCGTATGAAGTCGCGGGCTTGACAAATTTGACCATCTCGACTTTGTTGAATTGGTGAATGCGCACCAGGCCGCGCGTCTCCTTGCCATAGGTGCCGGCCTCGCGACGGAAACAGGGCGTATAGGCTGTATATAAAATCGGCAGATTCTCGCCGTCCAGCACCTCATCGCGATGCAGATTGGTCACCGGCACTTCAGCGGTGGGGATGAGAAACAGATCGTCCAGAGGAATGTGATACATGTCCTCTTCCAGCTTGGGCAGCTGTCCGGTGCCAAACAACACTTCACGCCGCACCACAAAGGGCGGAAAGATTTCCGTGTAGCCGTGTTTCTCCACATGCAGATCGATCATGAAATTGATCAACGCCCGCTCCAGTTTGGCGCCCAGACCGCGATAGCTGACAAAAGAGCTGCCGGACAGATTGGCGCCGCGGCTAAAATCCACCAACTGCAATCTTTCCGCGATTTCATAATGGGTCAGCGGTTTGAAATCGATTTTCGGCAGATCGCCCCAGCGTTTGACCTCCTGATTGTGGGACGGGTCGCCCTTGGGCACGCTGCTGTGTGGAATGTTGGGGATGCGGATCTGTATTTCATATATTTGCGCTTCCACGCCGCGCAACTCTTCATCCAAAGCCTTGATGCGGTCCGACAAATTTTTCATCTCAGCGATGACCGCGGTGGCGTCCTGTTTGGCTTTTTTCATCTCTGCCACTTTTTGCGTGACACGATTCTGTTCCGCACGGCCGGTTTCCACTTTGCTGATGATTTCCCGGCGTTTGACGTCCAAATGCAACAAGCCGTCCAAATCCGCTTTATCGCCCTTGTCCTGAATGGCTTGACGAACAATCTCTGGGTTTTCGCGAATATATTTCAAATCCAACATAACTGATCGCCTTTCTATTTTTAACGTTCAACGTTGAACGTTCAACGTTTCATTGCCCTTTAAACCGCAGCATCACGAATATGGTGTAGAGCATGATGCGGATATCCATGCGCAATGACATGTTTTCGATATAATAAAGATCGTATTGCAGTTTTTCTTTGACGTTCTCAATGGTCGAATCATAGTCACCCTTGACCTGCGCCCAGCCCGTGATTCCGGGTTGGACTTTGAGACGACGTGTATAATAGGGATATTCTTCCTTGAGTTTTTCTACGAAAAAGGGCCGTTCCGGCCGTGGTCCCACTAGACTCATATCGCCCATGAGCACGTTAAAGCATTGGGGAAATTCGTCCAGCCGCACCTTGCGCATGAACCGGCCCATGCGTGTGATGCGCGGATCGGCTTTCTCCGCCCACACCGGGCCGGTATATTTTTCCGCGTCTTTGATCATGGTGCGGAACTTCCAGATGGTAAAGGTCTTTGCGTTACGGCCTACGCGCTGTTGTTTGAAAAAAATCGGTCCTCTGGAATCCAGTTTAATCAGCAGAGCGGTCAAGAGAAAAATCGGCGACATGATAGTCAGAAAAAGAATGGAAATAAAAATATCGAGAAAACGCTTGACGCGGCGTTCCCAGGCCGGCATGATTTGCGGATTCACTTCGATGAGAGGAAAGCCGTAAATCTGCTGCGTACGCGCCTGGCCCATAACCACATCGTACAGATCCGGTTCAATTTTTATGTGCACCGGCTGCTCGTCGCACAAACCAATGACGTTCATCGCTTTTTTGTGCGGCAGGGGGCCCAGGGAAAGGATGACCTCTTCCACGCGTCGACGACGCACCAGGTCGGCCAGAACCGTAAGGTCGCCCAGCACCTGCAGATCCTCATGACGTTCACCGATATCTTCGGTCTTTAAACTGAGAAAGCCGATGACACGATATCCCAGTGCAGGAAATTGTTTGATCTTGTCGGCCAGCTTTCTGGATTTTTGATTCCAGCCGATGATGAGCGTATTGCGCTGTCCCACACCGGCCTGCAACAGTTTGCGTTGGATGGTATGCAGCAGCAAACGGCCGGTCGCCACGCACACCAGCATGAGAACAAAATAACTGAGGATCATCAACCGGCCGGCGCTGGGCGCTTGCGACAGGTCGCGCTCCGGTTCGGCGGTGAGCAAAAAGATCAGCAAAACGCCAAACAGAATCGCCTTAAAAACAGAAACGATTTCATCAAACCGGCTTTGCGTGTACCACGATTGATAAAGCCCCATAAACATAAAAAGCAAAAACCAGTACAGCCAGATCAAAAGATAAATCTGCATCTGGATGCCGGCATCCGGTGCGATAAACAGGTGCAGAGTGGAACGCAGTTGCACCAGTCCCCAGAAAGCGATCTGAATAGTGATGAAATCGACGATGACCAGCAGCAGTTTTTCTATGGGTTTCGGCATAGGTTATATAATTTTGATCGTTTTGCGCGAATAACAATTCGTAATGAAATAAATGGGTGCGCAGAAAAGCAACCTTGCGAAGGTTAGCCTGTTAAGGCGAGATGTGGATTTTTATTACCCAGGACTTTACGAGCCAACCTTCGCAAGGCTAAAGAATCCGTCAGTTTTGATTATAGGTCTTGACGATGCCAACCAGAAATCCAGCAGCCCAACTGATCTGCATGGCGATAAAGATAAACGGCAGCACCAGGCAACTGTGCGGGCCATGGTTTTGACGGCTGGTAACGATGGAGGCCACGGTAATATAAAAAATATAGATCAACCAGAGACCGGCTAACAGCGACCATGCAAGCGGTATAAAAAAGCCGATTACCGCCATTGCCAGAGACGTTATTAGAAAGAGCGGCGGCGTTATATGCAAAAGCTTTACAGCGTCCCCGTGTTTTTTAATCACATTGACGCGCAGAATGCCGTAATTGAAAAACTGTCTGGCTAATAACCGTAAATCCTTGCGTGGATAATAATAGGAAACGATTTCCGGCGTAAACCAGATATTGTGTCCGGCCTGACGAATACGCCAGTTGAACTCGGCGTCTTCCGAAATGTGCAGCTTTTCATCGAAATAGCCGACCTGGGCAAACAACTCTTTTTTATAAGCCGCATACACCACCGTGTCGACAAAACGGGGCTTTTTATTGAACCGATAGGGCGCACTGGGAATGCCGAAACGGGAGCCCATGGCATAACCGATGGCTCTTTGCAAAAACGTATCGCCGGTGTTGATCTGCGTGCCGCCGGTGCAGGGGACGTTCAGCGTTTGCATGTAATGGATGTTCAGGCGGACAAAATCTTCCTTAATGCGGGTGTGTGCGCCTAAAATGATCACGACTTCGCCACGGCTGTTTTTAACGCCGATGTTCAGGGAAATGGGCGTGCGCTTGTCCGGATTGTCCAGCAGATGAATGTTGTGGTGCTGCTGCGCCAGTTGTTGTACGCGCTCCCGCGAGCCGTCGCCGGACAAACCATCCACGACAATAATTTCGATGCGCTCCTGCGGATAGTCCTGGTTCTGGATGGAACGGATGCATCGTTCAATGGCCCTGATCTCGTTAAGCATGGGAATCACAATGGAAACCAGGGGATATGTAGACAAATTTTCAACCATTTTGTGTTTTCGTTAGGATTATTTGATGTAAAATATAGTAAATGGGCGTGTTAAAACAAAGAGTTTTGTAAAGG
>CAYLWO010000041.1:0-35960 GCA_964387285.1 uncultured Cytophagia bacterium
GGATTTTTAGCAAGGAAGAGTGATAAAGAACCTGGCATCAGTCATATCTGGAGAGAGGCTGGTTTTCCTTTTAAAAGCATATCGTTTTGCTTTTTCAATATGTGTTTTAAGTTTCAACGTAAGTTTTGTATCCCTAACAGCTCCAATTTTGTACGTATTAATATATAATATTTATACGTAATCCACAACCATTTTTGTAGTCTTTTCTGGTCCGTACAGGTTCTAACCCCCGGCTGTTGAGGAATCCGCTGGTGATGAGTGTGCTCTGTTATATTATGTTTGGTTTTGAAAACAATCCTACTCTTCCGCCTGTTTCACCTTGTCGATCAGCTGCGGCACCTGTTTGACCGTGACGTTGCTGTACACGGTCTCGTTGATGGTCACCACCGGCGCCAGGGCGCACACGCCCAGGCAACGGCTCACTTCCAAAGAGAATAATCCGTCGCCGGTTGTTTCACCCAATTCGATGCCGAGCTCGGAGCGAAAGGCGTCCAGCACTTTATCGGCGCCTTTGACAAAACAGGCTGTGCCCAAACAGACCGATATGGCATATTTGCCGCGCGGCTGCAAACGGAAAAAATGATAAAACGTAGCCACGCCGCTGACCACCGAAGCCGGCACCTGCAACCGCTGCGCCACTTCATACATATGCTCCTGCGACAGATAACCGTATTTTTGCTGAACCTTATGCAAGACGGCAATAAGATAGCTGTCCGCATGCGGTTTGGTTCTGCAGATATCGATAAACTCGAGGATCGACGCATCCAGGATTTCAATTTTTGTTTCCATTAAATACCTCGCGGCTCGCGTTGTTGATAATGAGTATGCAAAAGCGCGTGGGCTTTTTCAGCGCCCGGTTCGCCCAAATATTCGGCATACAATTTTTGAATGAACGGATTTTCATGGGATTTGCGCACGGTCTTGGCTTCATCAATGCTATAGAGTGCGGAAGCGCGCAACCGGTTTACTTCAGCATCCAGCACGTACCGTCCGCCGGTCGGATAGGGTTGTCCGCCGCCGCCGATACAGCCGCCGGGACAAGCCATGATCTCGATCAGATGATACTGTTTTTCTTTAGCTCTAACTTTATCGAGAATAATGCGCGCGTTGCCAAGGCCATTGGCCACAGCCACGTTGAGCGTTTTGCCGCCGATTTCCAGACTGGCTTCACGCAACCCTTCTACAGCGCGCACGGAGGTAAAATTGATTTCATGCAGCGGCTGGCCGGTCAATTTTTCCACAGCTGTGCGCAAGGCGGCTTCCATAACACCGCCGGTGGCGCCGAAAATATCCGCTGCACCGGAAGAGAATCCCAATGGCGCATCGAACTCTTCCCTGGGCAGGTTGATAAAATCGATGCCATAGGCTTTGATCATCCACACCAGTTCGCGCGTAGTCAACACCGCATCGGTATACGGCATCCCTGCACTGTGAAACAGCTCGGGCCGTTCGATCTCGAATTTTTTGGCCGTGCAAGGCATTACCGCGACGACATAAATATCCTGCGCGGTAATGCCTTTGATCTGGCTGTAGTAGGTTTTAAGCAAAGCGGACAGCATGGACATGGGCGATTTGCAGGTGGAGGCCAGGGGCATGAGGTCCGGATAAAAATGCTCCATAAATTTAATCCAGCCGGACGAGCATGAAGTCAGCAGCGGCAATTTTTCATTGCTTTGCAATCTTTTCACCAATTCCGTGGCCTCTTCGACTATGGTCAAATCCGCGCCAAAATTGGTGTCAAACACGGCGTCAAAGCCCAGACGGCGCAACGCTGTAACGGTCTGGCCGGTCATATCTGTTCCCGGCTGCAGATCAAAACCTTCACCGATGGCGGCGCGGATCGAGGGCGCGATCTGCGCCACAACGTGTTTTTTCGGATCAGCCAAAGCCTGCCATACGGACTCGGTGGAATTCTTTTCCAAAAACGCCGCCACCGGGCAAACATTGATGCATTGACCGCAGTTGATGCACACCGATTCGACCATGGGCGCTGAAAAAGCCGGCGCCACGATGGTGTCGAAACCGCGATAAAGCTGACTGAGATTGTGCACCGCCTGCACCTCGGCGCACACGCGCACACAACGCCGGCAGAGAATGCATTTTTCCGCGTTGCGAATCACCGAGGCCGATGAGCTTTCAATCTCGTGTTGTTTGCGGCGGCCTTCGTACAGACGTTCGCGCACGCCCAGACTGTAAGCGAGATTCTGCAACTCGCAATTAGCGTCGCGCTCACAGGTCTGACATTCACGCGGATGATTATCCAGAATCAGTTCAATGAGGTCGCGGCGCGCCTGACGAATATCCGGCGAATTGGTACGCACCACCATGCCTTCCCGCACCTTGGTGGCGCAGGAAGGCAGATAATTCTTACTGCCGTCCACCTCGACAATGCAGATGCGACAGGCTCCTTCGATGGACAGATGAGGATGATAGCACAAGCGGGGAATTTTAATGCCCAGTAATTCCGCCGCTTCCATAATAGTGCTGTCAGCTGCGACGTTTAATGGCGTATCGTTGATGATGATATTGACGGTTTCCATAAAAAACCTATTCAAAGAGTCCACTCGAAAAATTACACCGCGAATTAATTTTTTGTTACATGAAAAACATATGTCATGCTGAGCTGCAAAACAGAATGATCTTTACACTTCGCCGTTGCTCAGAGCAGCGAAGCATCTGTTCGTCGCTTGTTCCCGGTTCAATCCCGGTTGATCGCATCGAACTTGCACGCATTCCAGCACTCGCCGCACTTGATGCAGGCCGCCTGATTGATCTCGTGCACTTTTTTCGCACTGCCGCTGATGCAACTGACCGGACAGCGGCGGGCGCACAACGTACAACCGACGCACTTGTCCGGTTTTACTTCATAACGGATCAGCCTGCTGCATTTGTGCGCCGGGCAGCGCTTTTCGCGCACGTGAACTTTGAACTCTTCCCGATAGTTATTCAACGCACTGAGAACCGGATTGGGCGCGGTCTGTCCCAATCCGCACAAGGAGGTTTTTTTCACCAGTTCGCCCAGGCGCACCAGTTTGTGCAAATCATCCTCCGTTCCTTTGCCGTCGGTGATGCGTTCCAGAATCTCCAGCATGCGCAGGGTGCCTTCGCGGCACGGCACGCACTTGCCGCAGGACTCGCTTTGGGTGAATTCTAAAAAGAACTTGGCTGTGGCCACCATGCAATCGCTGTCGTCCAGGATGATCATGCCCCCGGAACCCATGATGGAGCCCACCGCGGACAAGGAATCATAATCCACCTGGGTGTCGATGGCTGAGGCCGGAATACAGCCGCCGGATGGTCCGCCGGTTTGCACGGCCTTGAGCGTCCGCCCGGAAGCCAGGCCGCCGCCGATGTCGAAAATAATTTCACGCAGGGACGTGCCCATGGGGACTTCAACCAGACCGGTGTTGTTTACTTTGCCGGCCAGGGCAAAGACCTTGGTGCCTTTGCTCTTTTCCGTGCCGATGTTGGCAAACCAGTCGGCGCCGTACAACATGATGGTCGGCACATTGGCCCAGGTTTCCACGTTGTTGATGACCGTCGGGTGGCCCCACAAGCCGGATTCAGCCGGATAGGGCGGCCGGATGCGCGGCTGGCCGCGCTTGCCTTCAATGGAGTACATGAGCGCGGTCTCTTCACCGCAGACAAACGCGCCGGCGCCCAGTCTGATTTCAATGTCAAAACTGAAATCAGAATTCATAATGTTATCGCCCAAAAGTTTATGCGCCCGGGCAATAGTGATGGCCTTCTCCAAACGTTCGATGGCCAGAGGATATTCGGCGCGTACATAGATATATCCCTGTTGTGCTCCCATGGCAAAGGCGCCGATGGTCATGCCTTCCAGAACAATAAACGGATCGCCCTCCAGTGCACTGCGATCCATAAACGCGCCCGGATCGCCTTCATCGGCATTACAGATGACATATTTGACCGGGTCAGGATTCAGTGTGGCCGCTTTCCACTTTAATCCGGTCGGATAACCGCCGCCGCCGCGACCGCGCAATCCTGATTTACTGATCTGTTCCAGCACGTAATTCGGTTCGTTGCGCTCCAGAATTTTGGCCAAAGCCTCATAGCCCTTGTTGCGCACATAGTCGCCGAGGCTTTCCGGATCAATGAGACCGCTGTTGCGCAAGGTTAAACGGGTCTGTTTGTTGAAAAAAGCGACATCGCCGTATAAAGAAAAAAACTGTTCGGTAATAAAATTGGTCCGCGTGAGATATTTTTTCAACACCTTTCCCTCGACGAAATGAGACTGGATGATCTCATCTAATTGCTTTTCGTCGCTGAAAACATAAATGATTTTGTCCGGCAGCACCATCATGGTGCGGTGGCTGCCTTTTTCCTCATCATCGCACAAACCGAGACAACCTCCGGGAAAAATGCGCACCGTGCCGTCCGGAACCTGCAACGCCTGCAAGCGGCGACGCAGAATAGTCTCGGAAGGCTCCATTTCGCCGTTGCGGCATCGCGGCGAGGAGCAAACCGTGACCACATAAGACCAGAGCACATCGGTTTTCTTGTCCAACACCAGGCTGGAGACCTGTCGTCCGGCCAGCACATGTTCCTGGAAAATTTTTTGCACTTTGTCGATGGTGACTTTTTCATATTTGGTGGGAATTTTGTCCGCTTGAAAAACGCCGACAATGGGTTCGCGGGCGCAGCGACCGGTGCAGCCGGTCTGTTTGAGCACAATATCGTTGCGTCCCGATGCGGCGATGAGTTTGACGAACTCGTCGCGCACGGCATTGGCGCCGGCAGCCAGTTCGCAGGTGGCGGAACCGACCTGAATGACGGTTTTTTGTTTCATGCCGGATTGCAAGTACTCTTCCAGCATGGACGTATACAAAGCATCATAGAACTCGAAGGTTTGCTGCATAACTCAATTCCTAAATTAATCGCCAAGAAAAATAATTGGATAATATAGCAATTCTTAATGCTTGTGCAAACAGAAAAACAGGAATTACACAGCTTAATTCAACGTGGCACGGAAAAGCCGGAGCTAAATGTCCGACACCTCAGGTTTTAACAGGTCGTAACGAATTTTTAAGCGAACAACATCATGAGGCCGAGTGCACCATAGACGCATCCGCTCAATGCCGCAGCGATGCGGCCGATGGTGCGAAATTCCCTTTGCACTCCGAGGAGGCCGAGAAACGCGAGAGGCAGGAAAAAAAGCGATGTGACGATAAAAAAACACAGAAAAAAGACAGCGCCATAGAGCACCTGGCCTACAGCCAGCACATCCGAAAAGGCAGCGAGAAACGGCGGGCATAAATTAAAGCCCAACAGCAGGCCCAGCATGAAAAACGCGTTGCGTCCGGAGCGCTGCTGATACAGACGCCGGCATAAGGAAGAATCCGTCTGTTTACGTTTAAAGGCAAAAACCAACAACAACAGCGAGATGGCCAGATACAACCACGCCGTTATGACCGCGCTGATGGTGTGAAACAGGTATTGCCCGATCAAACCGGCTGCGATGCCGCAGGTCATATAGGCCAGGAAGCGACCGAAAAGAAACCACAGCAGCGGCCGCCATCGTTCCAGCCAGTTCGAACGCTCTGAACTCATCAGCAGGGGAACCAGGGCCGGGGCGCAATAGCCCATGCATAACAAACCGGTGGACAGTCCTAATAACACGGCTCTGACAATGGCGGAAGTCACGACTATTTTTTCTCCGGCGTAATGCCCAAAGAGCCACTGCGCTGACTGAAATCACCTTCGCGAATCGGCAGATGTTTGCCCAGTTTTTGCGGCAATCCGGAGCCAAAGGAGAAAAACATATACGGAATGAAAAAAATCAACAGCACAGCCCAGAGATAAACCAGAAATGTCTTTATTTTTTTCATACTCCCGTCCTTTCATCGCATCAACATGGAACCGGTCTGCAGCAGATGCAGCAGACGCAATAAAGCCTGCGCCACCATACCGCCGGAAAAAACGCCGCCGAAAAGAAAAGCGCCGAACACGAACAGACTGTCGCTGCGAAAAACCTGACGTAGAAAACCGGATTTTTCACTTTGCGGTTCGGAGCGCAACGGTACGCCGATTAAAGAATACTGAATGGCGTTTTTCGAACAAACTTCCATGCACCGGCCGCAGCGTGTGCAGTTCAGTCCAACGCGACCCTTATCGAGGTTTTCCCTGGTAATGGAAAAGGTGGGACACGCCTCTATGCATTTTTGACAATCCGAACAGGTTTGTTTGTTTATGCGCACGCGATAGGGATTAATCAAACCGACAAAGGATTGAAACGCGCCAAAGGGACAGAACAGACCGCACTGCACGCGACGCTTCATCAGCAACGGCAACACCACGATCAAGCCGAGAAAGAGAACGATAAATACACCGGTCTGCACCCAGATCAGCCAGTTGGTAGGCTCGACAAATTCAGTCACCGCTTTAAATGGACACAGCCAGGTGCAATATACCGGTTCCAGTGCGAAAAACGCCCACAGGACAATGACCAGCAACAAGGCATAGGGAAACCAGCGCCAGGCATAATTAAATTTTTTCGAAGAGATGATTCGCCTGGGCAGTAATTTGCTGAAGAACTCGTCCAGGCCGCCGTAAAAACAGCCCCAACTGCACCAGCCCTTGCCCAGGGCAATCGTGGCGCCCAGCCATAAAAACAGCATGGGATAAAGCCCGAGATCGGAATTCAACCGGGTCGGAAAAATGAGCACGCCGTAAACCATGCCGGGAAGAATCAACATGGGGATGGTCAGATGGCACAGGGGCGTATCCAGATTGGCGATATCCTTTTCCGTCAGCATGATGCTCCCGCGCGTTTCCAGCAGCATGGGAACAAAATTCAACACAAAAGCGATGGCAAAAACGGAAAAAAAGATGGATCGGTAGCGGGATGTTTGACCAGTGCGAAACATCAAATAAGCCAGTACAATCAAAAAAACCAGATACACGGCGCCGGCCTTCATCATGGCAGGATTTCTGAGATTGCCGCCGATCAGCATAAAAGCCAGAAAAAACGACAGCAATGCCGTTAAAAAAACAGCAGAGCTGCGTGAATGGGCGTTCATGAGCGTGGGTGTGTTTTGCATGGGGGCCTCGATATTATTTATATGCATCCATGTAGGGTGGGTTCAGAACCAATAACAGTCTATCATCAATCTCCCTGTTGTTGCTGATTCTGAACCCACCCTACATCTGCATCGGACCATTTTAGACTCGTTATATATACCTTTCATTCTCGGTAAAGTTACACCCGGAACCGTATTTTTTTCAATGCTTGTTGCGACGATATCGACGCCCCCACTTTACTAGGTCCCTCTCTTGCGAATTAATGTTGAAATTCAAAGCGATTCTTGTTACATTGACCATGCTGGTTGTTAAAAGCATGGTTCTAATATGGCGTATTTTAATAAAAAAATAAAGAAAATTCTGCAATCCTGCAAATCCGCTGTAATAGCCGCTCTGCTATGGCCGACTTACACATTACCTCAGGTCCATTTCCAATTTACCGCCAACACCGGCGAGAACGGAATCATTGCCATACCTGCTGCCGTGGCGCCCGGAATCAACAATGTCGCCCTGGTAATCGGCGATGAAATCGGAGCATTTAATCCTTTCGGATTGTGTGTCGGCGCTGTGGTATGGACGGGCGCCAACCTGGCGCTCACGGTCTGGGGCGACGATCCAACCACGCCTGTTGTGGACGGCTTGCTGGTTAACGACGCCATCTCTTTTCGGTTATGGATAAAAGCGACAGACACAGAATGCGCCCTGACCAGCAGCCATTTCTCCGACCATAACCATTTATACCTGGCAAATTGCATAAAAGAGCTGGATTCACTGAATGGATTCATGATCCTGGTCAAAACAAAGATTTTTCTCCAGGGCCCATTTGTCAGCGGCCCGACCATGACCACAACACTGCAAAAACCTTTGACCTCCCCATATGCCGATGCGCCACGCACCATCACAGCCGTACCATCAGGCATTGTAGATTGGATTTGGATCGGAC
Organism: uncultured Cytophagia bacterium; assembly: GCA_964387285.1. GTDB lineage: Bacteria > Zhuqueibacterota > Zhuqueibacteria > Residuimicrobiales > Residuimicrobiaceae > Anaerohabitans. Next base: position 7,985 of record CAYLWO010000041.1, read on the forward strand.
TCTCCGCCGCCCCGGCCGGCCCGATTTTATCCTGCGCCTCTTTTTTGTTGCGTTCCGACGGCAATATAGTCGATATGGACGGCACAACCCAAGAACTGAAAATGCCTGTCCTCGGCAACGGCGCCTATTATTTGCACATCAAACATCGTAACCATAGTTTGGCCAGGAGCAGCATGGCCGTCAGCCTGAATGCCGGCTCTTGTCAACTGTACGACTTTACGCTCTCAGCCGGCTATTACCTTTATGGCAAAGCCGTCCAATTGACATCCGGGATATGGGGCGTGGCTGCCGGCGACCTTTATACGGATTCTTTTTTGACTACACGCGATTATGTGATCATCTATAACGCCTGTCGTTCCGGCCAAACCGGTTATGATCAAGCGGATTTAAATTTGGACGGCCTGATCAATGAACAGGACCTGCAATTGCTTTGTCAAAACATCCAGCTGGACGTTCCGGTGGATGCCGCTAACTAAAAGTCACAGAACACAAAAATCCTTGTCAAAAAATCAGCGATAGGATGCGAAATGAAAAACAAATTACCCGCCTTCATAATCCTGTTCCTAATCACCATCTCGTTTATAAACGTCCATTCATCTCAAGAAAGCCGGGTTACGTTGCAACAAGCCGATCCGGTGCAACGGGTGTCAGACGCCATCTCTCTGGATTCATTGCAGCTGTTTGTCAAACAACTTTCAGGATATGTTCCGGTTACTCTGCACGGCGGAAAAACGGCCGTTATCAGTACGCGTCATAAAAACTATGCGGACAACGACACTGCGGCGATCTGGTTGAAACAGAAACTGGAATCCTGCGGACTGGCCGCGATTCGACAGGGTTTCAGCGGGAGTGGATTCAATGTATACGCCGAGCAGCCAGGCTGGCGCTTTCCGCATCAGAAATACATCATCTGCGCCCATTACGACGACCAGCCACTCTCTTTACTGGCGCCCGGCGCCGACGACAACGCCAGCGGCTGCGCAGCCGTGCTCGAGGCCGCCCGCATCCTGAATGATCATTCCTATCCCTACACCATTGTCTATGCATTCTGGGACGAAGAGGAACAGGGGCTGGTCGGCAGCAGATACTATGCACAAACTGCCAAAGCGGCCGGCGATTCCATTCTCGGCGTGATTAATCTGGATATGATCGCCTTTGACAGCAATCATGATGACCTCGCTACCGTGCATGTGCGTCCCTTCGGCAACTCGCTCTTTCTCGGCGAACGTATGGTGGAATTAAATACAAATTACAACATCGGTCTTTTGTTGAATACCGTTAATCCGGGCTTGACCTCCAGCGATCAATCTTCGTTCTGGAATCAGGGTTATGGCGCGCTTTTACTGATCGAGGACTATTATAACGATTTCAATTGGTATTATCATTCGATAACCGATTCCATCACAAAATTCAACATGCCGTATTTCGAAAAGTGCAGTCGTCTGGCTTTGCTCACCTTCACTTCGTTCGCAGCAAAGGCAGCGCCGGATACGCCGTTGCTGTCCTCACCGGTCGATCAACTGGCTGCCGTTCCCATTCGGTCGTTATTTCAATGGCAGGAAAAGCCGTCAGCAACCGGTTATCGTATCCAGGTCGCAACCAATTCAAGTTTTACTCCTCCGGCAATAGACGTCAGCGGTTTACCGCAACCGCAATGGGTATCAAAAAATTTGCCGCGCAACAGCACACTCTATTGGCGTTCGCGCAGCAGCAATAAGAACGGCAGCAGTCCTTGGAGCTCAAACTTTCGCCTGACTACCACCGGGATCAAAGAGCAGAGCATCATCCTGCAACCCGGATGGAACCTGACAGGTTGTGGTTTGTTTCCTAACGATTCAACTCTGGCAACCATGATGGCTGGAATTACCGATCATCTGACTTTGATGAAAGATGAATCCGGAAACGTCTATTGGCCGGCTCAGGGCATTGATAATTTGCATACCTGGCGGGCCGGTCGCGGTTATTGGCTGCGCATAACGGCTCCGGATACCCTGCAAGTCATCGGCGATCCCATTCACACGGTCCCTATGCCCATCGCTTTGCACACCGGCTGGAATATGCCCGCCTTTTTGGCGCAAAATCCGCAAACTCCGGAGCAGGCGTTTGCAGACATTCTCGGTAAATTTATTTTAATTAAAACCGGAAACGGCAAGGTTTATTGGCCGGCTTACGGCATCAATCAAATCGGCGCCATCCATCCGGGACAAGGATTTCAGGTCTATATGAACCAGGCTGATACGCTGGTTTATCCGGCTGAATCGTTGCACAAAGATGCCGACGTATCTGCACCGGTTCTGGTCCACTTTCCGCCACCGGTTCAGAGCGGAAATAATATGATTGTGTTGTTGCGCAATCTCGCACTGGATGATGGCGATGAAATCGCCATACGAACACCCGATCTTCGCCTGGTGTCTGCGGCCGTTGTTTCAGCAGGCCAGGCGCTGTTGACCGTCTGGGGCGATGATCCGATGACTAGCTCGATTCTCGAAGGCGCTCAGGAGGGTGAAGCCCTGCAGGCGATGTACTGGTCAGCCAATCAAAATCAGGAATGGCCGCTGCAGATCAGCGCTCTCGAAGACGCTTTGCAGGGCAACCGGCCGGTGACAGAGTTTTGCTATCATGCACAAGCCGCACTGATCACCGATGTAACCAGGTTGGTGAAAGCGCCTGACCAGTTTGCTTTGCGACAAAATTACCCCAATCCATTCAATGCCGCGACACAAATCCGTTACAGCCTCGCGCAGCCGGCTCACGTCAGAGTGCAGATATTTAACGCTCTGGGACAACTGTTAACGGTTTTAATCGATGCGGATCAACCGGAAGGCGAGCATCGCTTTACCTGGCAAGCGGGAAATTTGCCCAGCGGCGTGTATCTCTATCGCATGCAGACGGAAAATTTCATTGAGACGAAAAAAATGCTGCTGGTAAGATAAGTTTGATTCCGGAGACGAGGGATGAATTTTACGTTCAGTGACGCGATCATCATGGCAGTGTACATGATCGCATCCATTTATGCCGGATTGACGGCCAAAAAATATGTTGAAAACTCGGAAGGTTATTTCGTCGCCGGCAGAAAGGTCAAACTGGCGTTGGGTATCGCCTCCCTGACCGCCAGCGAGATTGGCATCGTCACTTTTATGTACTTTGCCGAGTTTGGTTTTACCATGGGCTTTTCCAGCTTTTTCGTCGGCTTTTTGTCCATGATCGGATTCATGGTTATCGGCTATACCGGATTCATTGTCAAAGCCTTGCGCAAATTGCGCATCATGACCGTGCCCGAGTTTTATGAAATCAAGTATGATAAAAACGTACGGTTGCTCGGCGGCATCATCCTCTTCGTTTCCGGCATTCTCAATATGGGCATCTTTTTGAAATTCGACGCCCTGTTTCTTTCCGAAGCCATGGGTCTGGGACCGGACGCCCTGATCCTGATCATGGTGCTTATGCTGGTGATTGTCATCAGCTACACCATCCTCGGCGGCATGTTGTCGGTGGTGATTACGGATTTCTTGCAGTTCGTGGTGATTACGATAGGGATGTTGGTTGTAACCGTACTTGTCCTGAATCGTGTGAGTTTTGGCGATATGGTGGCTGCGGTGCAGACCCAGCACGGCGCCGGTGGATTCAATCCCCTCAGACATCCGCGCCTGGGTTGGTACTTTATCGGCTGGAATCTCATCGCCACATTAGCTACGGGCAGTCTGCATCAACCCATTGCTGCCAAAGCCTTTTGTTCGGAGAACTCCCGGGTGGCGAAAAAGGTGTTTTTTATTTTTGGTCTGACCCTGGCCGGCCGCGCCATGATTCCCATGATCTGGGGCATTGCGGCGCTGGCGTACTTTGGTCCTGACATCAAAGCCGCATCAGGCATGCCGAAGCTCATCAGCATGATGGTGCCCACCGGCCTGCTCGGTATTGTCTTGGCCGGCATGCTGGCGGCTTCCATGTCCACCTACTCCGCCTATCTGCTGTCCTGGAGTTCGGTGGCCAGCCGTGATATCATTTCGCCGTTAACCAAGCGGCCTTTATCGGAAAAAAACACCATCAGAGTCAGCCGCGTGGTTTCTTTTTTAATCGGCCTCTTTTTACTGATTTTCGGCTTTCTCTACGAGATTCCCGAGACCGCTTATCAGTATCTGATTATTACCGGCACCATCTATACTTCGGGCGCCTTTGCCATCGTAGCCGGCGGCCTGTACTGGAAAAAAGCCAACAGCAAAGGCGCTTATGCGGCGCTGTTGACCGGCATTGTCATGCCGCTGCTGTTTCTCGGCCTGGAAAAATTCAAGACATCGCTGCCCGGATGGACGCAGGTTTTCACCAATGTGAACCTATCCGGTTTTATCGGCATGCTGCTGCCGGTGTTCGTCATGATCACCGTATCTTTGCTGACGCAAAAATCCTGTCCGGCTAAAGTGCTAATGCGTTCTATTGAGGAGGAATGATGAGTGCAAACGGGTTGACCTATATGCTCCTATTTTACTTCTTTTCGGCCGTTTTTTTCGTCATCGCCATTGTGGTAATTTGGTTTGGGTTTCGGGATTTGAAAGATTTGCTTGCCGGGATAAAAAAAGAGCAATAAAACTGCCGTCGCTGACAAGTCGTTGGTTACTCTATTTCCTTCAAACCCAACGCCTTTATATAGCCCGGATTGGCCTGGCAGTTTTTGAATTTGATGTTTTCCAGCAAATCCGCCAGCGCTTTATCAACCACGGCAGCCGCGGGCTTGTTCTTGCGAATCTCTTCATAATTTTTACGCGAACCTTCCGCATATTGAATGATCGAATCCCACTCGGCCGTCTTAAAAAAACTGACAATGCCGCGCGGCGAGTCCATTTTTTTATACGGCCAAAAGCTCCAGCCGATGTTGTTCTTTTCTAAAAGCCGTCGAAAGTCAGTGATCCATTCATCGGTGTTTTCGCCGGTTTCGCCGATCCAGACCGGCACGTTGTATTTCTCGCGAAAATCCACATAGGCCTGAATGTGACTCTGTTCGGTCGGCATCCAGTATTTATGGAAAGTATAGGCGCTGTTTTTATCAAACGGTGGGCCAAACACGTCGAAATTGGTGTTCCATTGCGCGCCGCCGAGAAAAATAATATGCTTTTTATCCACCTCACGAATGGCCTGAACAATTCTTTTATACAACGGCTCCAATTCCTTGTTCAGGCTCTCCTTGTTTTCCCAATAGTGCGGGATGGGTTCGTTCAACAGATCATAGCCCAGCACGATCTTGCGGTCTTTGTATCGTTCAGCCAGTTTTCGCCACAAAGCGATCGTCGTTTTTTGCGCGGTCTCGTTTTCAAACAACCAGGGATAGCCCCAGCTGTCATCGATGTTGTCGCCGGTTTGTCCGCCGGGCGCAGCATGCAGATCCAGAATCACGTATACATTTTCCTCATCGCACCAGCGGATCACGTCATCCAGCCGCTTAAAGCCCTCCTCAAGCCAGACATCCGGATAATCTTCCACCAGAAAAAATTTAAAATTGAACGGCACGCGCAGATGATTGCAGCCGATTTTTTTCAAAAAGGAAATATCTTCTTTGGTTATATAATGGTCGCGAAAGCTCTGCCAGAAATCTCGGGCTCTGTCCGCGCCCACCAGTTCTTTGAGCACCTGATCGATCAAACGAAAGGAATTCACATTGGTAAAATGAAACATGTATCCTTCGGGATTCAACCAGTTGCCGAGGTTGGTGCCGCGCAACAGCAGCTCCTGCCCCTGGCCGTCGCGGATGATCTTGCCGTCCACGCGGGCAAAATCAGCGGCCTGAGCCGTCGCCAGACAAACGGTCAGCAAAAAAAACAATTTTCGCATGAGATCTCCAAAATTAAAATGCTTACCAGGTAAAACCTTGAGGTTGACTAAAAAGTAGATCTATAGCATGTAGTTCCGGAATTTTCTCCGACTGAACTACAAACTTAAACAAAACCTTGTTTTTCACCACACGCCGTTCATCATATACTCGTGCATGGCTCTGGCTGCGCGGCGACCTTCGCCCATGGCCAAAATCACCGTGGCTGCGCCGAGCACGATATCGCCGCCGGCAAAAACGCCCTTTTTGGAAGTGCGTTGTGTCGCCGCATCAGCAATAATGCCGCCCCATTTATTGGTCTGAATGTCCGGCGTTTCGCGTGGAATAAGGGGATTGGGGCTGTTGCCGATGGCGATAATCACCGCGTCGACGTCCAGCACATACTCGGAACCCGGTATCGGAATCGGACGACGACGACCAGAGGCGTCCGGCTCACCCAGTTCCATCTTGAGCAACTCGATGCCGATGACGCGTCCCTTATCATTACCCAGAATGCGTTTCGGATTGATCAAAAAGTGAAACTCGATGCCCTCCTGCTCCGCATGCTCCACCTCTTCCACGCGCGCGGGCATTTCCTGCCGTGAACGCCGGTACACGACGATGGATTTTTTCGCGCCCAGACGCAGCGCGGTGCGCGCCGAATCCATGGCCACGTTGCCGCCGCCCACCGTGGCCACGCGCTCAGCCTGGATAATAGGCGTGTCCACAGCCGGGAAATCATAGCTGCGCATCAGATTAGCACGGGTTAGAAATTCGTTGGCGGAAAAAACGCCGATGAGATTCTCACCGGGAATATTCATAAAGTTGGGCAGGCCGGCGCCGGTGCCGATGAACACCGAATCATACTCCTGCAACAATTCATCTATGGATTTTATCTTGCCGATAACATAGTTGTATTTAAACTCGACGCCCAGCTTTTCCAGATATTTCACCTCATAATCGACAATCTCTTTGGGCAAACGGAACTCGGGAATGCCGTACACCAGCACGCCGCCCGGTTTATGCAAAGCTTCAAACACGGTGACGTCATGTCCCATGCGAATGAGATCGCCCGCTACGGTCAAACCAGCCGGCCCGCTGCCCACCACCGCAGCGCGCTTGCCTGTTTTAGGCGGCAGCTGCGGAATGTCCATAACGCCGTTTATGCGTTCCCAGTCCGCAACAAATCGTTCCAGCTTGCCGACGCTGACGGCCGCTTCCTTCTGTTTCAACGCTTTGGCGACCGTGCACACCAATTGACACTGTTCCTCCTGGGGACACACCCGGCCGCAAATAGCCGGCAGCATGTTTTTCTCTTTGATCTTGGCCAGCGCGGCCTTGAAATCGCCTTGTTCGATCAACCTGACAAAAGCAGGTATGTCGATGCCCACCGGACAATTGGCAATGCAGTTGGCTTTTTTGCACTGCAGACACCGGCTCGCTTCCAGCACAGACTGCTCCGGGCTGAATCCCAGCGGCACCTCTTTTTGGTTGTGGATACGTTCGGCAGCATCCTGTTCCAGCATGTGTTGCGAGGGAATCTGCATCCGTTCTTTGGCGTTCATACACGGCTCTCCTTCAAAGCAGCAACAGCACGACACTCGTGATCTTTAAAAGTGGAGAGGCGCAGCATCATTTCCGGCCAATCTACCTGATGTGCATCGAATTCCGGTCCGTCGACACAGACGAATTTATTCTTGCCGCCGACGGTCACACGACAACCGCCGCACATGCCGGTGCCGTCCACCATGATCGAGTTCAAACTGGCGACTGTCGGAATGTTATACGGACGGCTGGTTTCAGCGACAAACTTCATCATAATTGCCGGACCAATGGTTATGATCTGATCGATTTTAGCGCCACGATCTATGATACTCTTTAGCGCCGTAGTGACCAGTCCTTTCTCGCCATAACTGCCGTCGTCAGTGGTAATGATCATCTCGTCGCTGACAGAACGCATCTCGTTTTCGAGGATCAGCAAATCTTTATTGCGCGCTCCTAATATAGAGATCACCTGATTGCCGGCTTGCTTGACGGATTGGGTAATGGGATATAATGGAGCAATGCCGATGCCGCCGCCGATACTCACGACGGTTCCCCATTTTTCAATATGTGTGGCCGTGCCCAGAGGTCCGACCACATCCTGCAATCGATCACCGACCTGCTTTTCCGCAAGCAGCATGGTGGTTTTACCCACGCTTTGCGATATCAGGGTAATGGTTCCCTGGTCCGGATTTGCGTCTGCGATGGTCAGTGGAATGCGTTCGCCGTTTTCCCATACGCGTATGATGACGAATTGGCCGGCCCGCCGCTTGCGGCTTATTTCCGGCGCATAGATTTGGAAACGCGTCACCTGCGGCGCCAACTGCTCTTTGCTTAAAATAGTAAAAGGTTGCATAGCCATCTCTAATAAAATTTCAGGTACATTTTTATAAAGTACGAAATCCATGTTCAAATTCAAAGAAAAAATCGGTAGTTCATGCAAAATGGAATGAATCAAACATTTTTTTCTTCTTTTCAGGCTTTATTGCGTTAAAATCCTCTGCAACTCTTCCGGCTTGACGTTCAGCAATAGTGCGGCCGGCAGACGTCTGGTCAATTCACGCCAATTCTCATCCTGATTAAAAATTTCCCGGAAAATCGGCAAGCTTTCAGCAACACGACCGGCATTGGCCAGCGAAACGGCGGTCCAATAGCGCATTTCCGCATTGTCCGGTACCAATTGCTGAGCAGTTCCATAATGACGCAGCGCGGCATCAACGTCGTTTTTCTCCATAGCCAGGTCGCCCTGGTTCATGCTGTCGTACGCACGATGCAATTTCAGCAATCGGGTCAGCTCGAGCAGAGGCTCCGCGTGATCTTCAATGCGCAAATCGATCAACCGATCCTGCCAGCTCTTGCCGGTCGATTGGCCGCGCACCACCAGCAGTGCGGCTGATTGCTTGCCGCGGATATCGCCACCTTGTTCCTGCGCTGCCAGCAAAGCGGCCAGCATGCGTTCTGCCAATGGTCCTTTGACAGATTGAAACGCCTGCTGCATGGCCGGCCAAACCGATTTTTTTAACATCATATTGGCCTGCACGCTGAAACCAGGGCCGCTCCTATGACCGGCTTCCGCAATGCATTTAGTGCCGGTGTGAACAGCCATGCGGCCTTGATGATCCACAATGGCCACTTGTCGATAATCGCGACCGTCATCATCAGCCAACAAAATCTGCAAAGTTTCGCCGCTGCTTTTACCGCTCTTTAACAGTTCCAGCCCTCTGGGGCCAAAAGAAACATTGACCATCGATTGTGTGGCAATGGCGCCGACGCCGGCCTCGGCCCAGGACACAATCGATCCCACGGAAAACCAATGAGACTGTACAGCCACGCCCATTTCACCGGTAACCGAATCACGGGCGACAATGGAGAATGTGTGACTGTGCGGTTCGTGAAAAAACGTTTGGCTGCTGAGCGAGGTGCTCAAAACAAACAAAATAAATGCCCATCTTGTTTTCATATGACCTCCGAATCATCACTGACGACAATATATGCATTTTACTTTGCAAAACAACCCTCTTTTCCTGGTATCTGGCGCAACGCCGTTGGTTAACGTCATGTAACAGAGTCATACATATATTGGAGTTGCGCAAACCGACAAAACCATACGCAGGGATAATGAGATTGAGGCCATCGACAATCCGGAAAAAACCTATAGCCGCTTTGCCTGGACTACAACCTGCCACTATTTCATAGAGAACAATTTGGGATTATTTACCAGTTGCCGCTATGATCTGACAAAAAACAACAGTTCCTATACAGAGAAAGAACGGGGCTGGACGTTTAAGACCGGTCTAACTTATTATATCGATCGTGGAATTTTCTGATCCACCGGCTGCCGGCCGATGAGAATGAACGGCGCCCGGATGACGGGCGCCCGCCACAAGCCATTAAACCACGGAGGGCGCGGAGAACACTGAGGTTCTATACCGGCAAGGTTCTGACCGATGCTCCATACGTCTGCACCAGAGTTTCATAACAAAGCAAATTTTTACTCTGCACTTCTCCACTATTCTGCGCTTATACGCCCAGACAAAACAACATCAAACCAAAAATATTCATACTTGAATTAGAACTTTTTTTTCATTATAATTGGCCAATATATGGTAGAAGGATTATGCAAAAGAGCGCCGGCAAAATTAGAGTGCGATTGAGGCATGATAAAACCATTGGCCGTGGTTCTATCATGCCTTTTTTTATAATATCTTAAAAAATAATATTATAACCCATACGCAACCCTGTGAAGATTTGAAACCCTTGCCAGGGACAAATGAGCCGGAGGTAAAATGGATAAAGTACACGTGCGCTCGCGAGTTAAAAAAGTCATCGCCAGAGTGGTCAAGATCGACGAATCCACCATTGGCGACACCGCCAATTTCATTTTCGACCTCGGTGCGGATTCCATGCAGAGTTTGGAATTGGTCGCTGCTTTTGAAGAGGAGTTTAATATCCAGATGGATGAGGACAAGGCCCTGGAGGTCCAGTCGGTGGATGCGGCAGTGGACTTTATTGCCGGATATCTCGAATAGCACAAGACAAACAAGGCCGACAAACTTTTGTTCAAACCAGGAGCGGTTCATGTCCTCATTATCAACTCGTAAACAAGAAAACTTGCGCAAAATATTTTACCCCCAATCCATCGCCGTAATCGGCACCAACCGGGTCAAAGGCACGGTTCCACACGATATTTTTTACAACATCCTCAAAGCCGAATTCCAGGGCGTTATCTATCCGGTGAGTCCCAAAGAACCGTTTATCTCCGGCATCAAAGCTTACAAATACGTCACCGATATTCCGGATCCGGTCGATTTGGCGGTGTTGGTGTTTCCGAGCTCGGTCTGTCACATGGCGCTTGAACAATGCGGCCAAAAGGGCATTACCGCAGCGATCATCATTTCAGCCGGATTCAAAGAAGTCGGCGGTGCGGGATTCGAACGTGAAAAACAGATTAAAGAGATCGCAGCTAAATACGGCATATCTTTCATCGGACCAAACTGTCTCGGCGTCATCAACACCGATCCCGGCGTGATGCTCGATGCCTCTTTCGCCCGCAAAACGCCTGAAGAGGGCGCTATTGGTTTCCTGTCGCAGAGCGGCGCATTGTGTACGGCTGTACTCGACTATGCGCGCGGCAAGCATATCGGCTTTTCCAAATTTGTCTCTTTCGGCAACAAGGCCGATGTTTCCGAGATCGATCTGCTCTATTATCTTCGCGATGATCCCAAGACCAAGGTCATTCTGCTCTACCTGGAAGAGATCACCGACGGCGCCGGATTGATGACCGCGGCGCGCGAGATCATCAAGGAGAGCGGCAAACCGATTCTTGTGCTCAAAGCCGGACGGTCGCCGGAAGGCGCATCGGCAGCAGCTTCGCACACCGGTTCTCTGGCCGGCAGTGACGAGGTATGCGATGCCGCATTCCGGCAAGCGGGCATTCTCCGCTGCAACGACATTGAAGAGATGTTCAGCAAAGCCATTGCGCTGACCTATCAGCCCCTGCCCCGGGATCGCCGCGTCGCCATTGTGACCAATGCCGGCGGACCCGGCGTGCTCACCACCGACGCCGCCATCCGCGAGGGATTGCAATTGGCCCGTTTTACCGCCGGGACCACAGATGTGCTCAAGAAAAAACTGCCGGCCACCGCCAACATTAAAAATCCCGTGGATGTGATCGGCGACGCCCGTGCCGACCGTTATGAAACTGCCGTAACGGCGGTGATGCAGGATCCCGGGGTGGATGGCGTATTTGTCATATTAACGCCGCAATCCATGACCGAAATCGAATCCATTGCACAGCAATTGACCACTCTGGCAGAGCATGCGCAAAAACCGATCTATGCCTCGTTTATGGGTGAAACGGATGTGGCGCCGGGCGTGGACATCCTGCAGCGTCACAGAATCCCGCATTACATACTGCCGGAGACCATGTGCCGGGCTTTTGCCAGTGCATTTTATTTCGCTCATCATCGGTTTGATGAAAGTCGCGATCCCTTTCATTTTACCGACGTCGACAAAACAAGCGCTCACGCCATCCTCGATAAAGCCCGTGAAGAGCAACGCTCTTTTCTAAGCGAACTTGACGCGGAAAACGTTCTCAGGGCTTATGGTTTTCCCGTTCTGCCCGCTGAATTGGCTACCGATGAAAAACAGGCGGCAGCAGCGGCTGAACGAATCGGCTTTCCACTAGCGATGAAAATAATGTCCGAGGATATCATCCACAAATCCGACGTCGGCGGCGTTATACTCAATATCGCTTCGAAAGCGGAGGTCTTGAAAGCTTTTCAGAATATTCAAGCCAATGTCAAAAAACATAAACCGGAGGCGCGCCTGCAGGGCATCCTCCTGTCGCGCATGATACCGCGAGGCATTGAAGTCATTCTCGGCATCAAGCGCGATCCTTCTTTCGGCAGCGTCATCATGTTCGGCCTTGGCGGGATTTTCGTCGAAATCCTCAAGGACATCTCTTTGCGCATCGCACCGGTGGCCAAACATTCTGCCACGATGATGATTCGCAAAACCAGGTCCTACCCCCTGCTGGCCGGCGCGCGCGGTCGCGAAGAAGCGGATCTGGCAGCGATCGAAGAGTGCATTCAACGGCTTTCGCAACTCGCACTAGAGTGCCCGCAGATTGCCGCGCTCGACATCAATCCGCTGATCGTACTGCCAAAAGGACAGGGTGCTTTTGTCGCTGATGCCAGAATTACGTTGTAACCAGTCGTTAAAAAAATTCCAGGGAGGAAAATTATGAGAATCGTCATTCTGCAAGACAGCAAAGCCGTGGGGAATTGGGTGGCGGATTATGTTGCTGACAAAATCAACAAATCACTTGCCGCTGCGCAAAAACCGTTTGTCCTTGGCTTGCCAACGGGCTCCTCGCCTCTTAACACCTACGCCAAATTGGTGGAGCTGTACAAGGAGAAGAAAGTATCCTTTAAAAATGTCGTCACCTTTAACATGGACGAGTATGTCGGCTTGCCGGAAAATCACCCGGAAAGCTACCACTACTTTATGCGCTCCAACCTTTTTAATCATATCGACATACCCAGAGAAAACATCAATATCCTCAACGGCAATGCGCAGGATTTGCAACAAGAGTGCCGCTCCTATGAAGAGAAAATCAGGTCCTATGGCGGCATCGATCTGTTTCTCGGCGGCATCGGGCCTGATGGCCATATTGCCTTCAATGAGCCCGGCTCGTCTCTTTCCTCACGAACGCGGGTAAAAACGCTCACCTATGATACGCGAGTTGCCAATTCCAGATTTTTTGACAACCAGATCGATAAAGTACCCAAGACCGCATTGACCGTGGGCGTGGGAACGGTTATGGACGCCCGTGAGGTCGTCATCATCATCGTCGGCTACAGCAAAGCGCGCGCCTTGCGCCAGGTCGTGGAGGAGGGCATCAGCCACATGTGGACGGTATCCATGTTCCAACTTCATCCGCACACCATCATCGCCTGCGACGAGGCATCGACCATGGAGCTGCGAGTGGCAACCGTAAAATATTTCAAAGAGATTGAAGGCCTTGATAAAGAGTGATGAATAAATTCATGAGGAATTTGTATGCCGGCGCACATGAGGCAATTGACAAAATGGATCATTATATCCTTAACTTTTATATTGATCCACCTGCAATGCTATCCTTACTATAGTGCAAAACAAAGCGAAAAAGTTCCCTCAACCTTGTTGAATAGAATGCTCCTGACAAGATATGATGTAAGCTATGAGCATATCCGATCACTTCAGTACTATATCAGCAATGAAATAAGGCTTCTCAAGACTGAAGATAAACATTCTTATGAATACAAGAATCATGCTCTTGGATTACGGGACGACCATTATAATAAATTGATAGTATTCCCCAATCATCTGCCGGGAATGTTCCATGATATGGAATATAAAACAACGGGATGCTTGTTTTGGAAAAAGAAAAGAATGCAACTAACAATCCACTTTAAACCACCTGACAAACATCTTGATTTTCTAGAGAACGACAATGGCCATTTTGAGCTGATCAGAGATAAAAATAATAGAGTTTTGTTTGAAAACCAATATATCCCTTGCGAGACCGGCGGCACTGCGCTGCTTGAGATTGACGTATATAAATCAGAATATCAGTTTCATAACAGCATAAGACACATTGAGGGAGCCAAATATGAACGGCAAAATGATGACCTTCTATGGAAAGTCATAGTGGCAGCGGCAGGTATGCTCCTAGTAATTAAATTTCTCGGTAATAAAGAATAAATATCAGATAACCTACTTGGATTTTACCTGGTAATTTAACAATTTTTTGCGCCTGGCCGGCAACGCCGGACATTTTTTCATCTTTGTGCGAATCAAAATATTTTTTACTCCCGTCGGTTTGCGCTGATGCATTGCCGGCAGAAGAAAATTTTGTTCAGCAGAACAACCGCAGGACATCACAGGCCGGCCTCAAACCGGTCACTTACTCTGGAGATATCCATGTCCTATCGCAAACTCTTACCATTAGAGATAAAAAAACTCAAAGCCAATAATTGCCATGCGGCTGATTGGGGACGCATCAAGGTGCAAGGTAAGCTTAAACCCGACCGATTCCATCGAGTCACTTTCTGTGGCGACATTCAGCTAGGCCATTTGGACGGCGATATCGAAACCATGTACGGCGTGCGAAAACCTTGCGGCCTTTATAATGTCTATTTACAGGACTGCACCGTTGGCAATCAGGTATACATCGCGGATGTGAATACCCTGGCCAATTACGACATCGCCGACAACGTCGCGATAGAAAATGTCGCCACACTGGTCGTGGAAGGTGAAACAGCCTTTGCCAACGGATTGGCCATCGACTGTCTCAATGAAGGCGGCGGTCGTGAATTATATATTCATGATTCCCTTTCTTCAGCCATGGCCTATTTGAATGTTTTCTACCGTCACGACGAGCGGATGATTGAAGGATTTCGGAAACTCGCAGCTGCACAGCAGAAGGCCAGAACCGCTGCCCGGGGTCGCATCGAATCCGGCGCACGTATATGCAACACCGCTGTCATTCGTAATGTTTATATTGGTCCGTCAACCGTGATCTCGGGCGCTGCCCGTCTCGACGAAGGCACCATTGCCGGTTGCACCGCTGATCCCGCGTATGTGGGCGATGGCGTTATTGCAGAACATTTTATCATTCTCTCCGGTTCCCGGGTGGAGAGCGGCGCCATGCTGTCCAAATGCTTTGTGGGTCAAAGCGTGCGTATGGGCAAACAATTTTCTGCGGAGAACAGCTGTCTGTTCACCAACAGCGAGGCTTTTCATTCCGAAGCGGTCAGTCTGTTTGCCGGGCCTTATACGGTAACCCATCATCGTTCCACCCTGTTAATCGCCGGACTTTTATCATTCTACAATGCCGGCAGCGGTACAAACGCCAGCAATCATATGTATCGGTTGGGGCCGCTGCATCAGGGAATATTGGAACGCGGTGCAAAAACAGGATCCTTTTCCTACCTCCTATGGCCGGCGCGCGTCGGACCGTTTTCCGTGGTGATCGGCAAGCACTATGTCAATTTCGACGCCGGCGAATTTCCTTTTTCATACATCAATGAAGTGGAGGGGCGTACGATCCTGACGCCGGCCATGAATCTGTTTACGGTCGGCACGCGCCGCGACAGCGTCAAATGGCCGGCTCGCGACCGCCGCAAGGATCCCCATAAATTGGACCTGATACATTTTGATCTTTTCAATCCCTACACCATCGGCAAACTAATAAAGGGATTGGATGTTTTAAAAAAACTGGCAGAGGCCGGCCTTCCTACTCAGGAATTGGTCAGTTATAACGGATTGCATATCAAACGGTTGTTGCTCAAAACCACGGCCAAGTATTACGAAATAGCACTCAAAATTTATATCGGCCAGGAATGGCTCAAACAGTTGCGTCGGCAGCAGAGTTGCTGCAGCTGGTCACAATTGTTAATCAAACTTGACGATCAGCGAACAACAGGATACGGCGATTGGGTGGATATGGCAGGACTGCTGGCGCCTAAACAGGTGGTGGACAGCCTCCTGCAGAATCTGCGCCAAGAGCGTTTCGCATCATGGTCCGCCCTGCAAACAGAGTTGGAGAAAATCCACCGGGACTATGAGACTTTTTCCTGGCAATGGTGCATCGAACTAATGCGCAAGCGTATGGAATTCGATTTTGCACAGTGTACTCGAGAGCAGACGATCAGGTTCATTCAGGAGTGGCTCGACAACCAAACCAAACTGAACAACATGATCCTGCGCGATGCAGAAAAAGAGTTTGACAACAGCAGCCGCATCGGATTTGGCATTGACGGCGATGTAACCATTCGTGACGCTGATTTCTTTGCGGTACGCGGTCAATATGCGTCGAACAAGTTTGTTGAGGAAATTGTCAAGGAATCGCAGACGGCCAGGCAAACAGCCGCTGATTGGCAAAACTGGATCATAAATCTTTGTGATTAGGGAATTGTGAATGGCCGCTTTCCACTTTACGCTAGCTAAGACTGGTCCCAAACTCAAAGCCTATCTCAGGAACTGACAGCAAGGTAAATTATGTTTAAAATCGATTCTGAGAGCAAACTCTTGATTATTTTGTAGTTCGAAGAATACGTAAAATTATAAATTTTTATATTACAATATTTTACAATTTTTGACTATTTTTACTTTTTATTAATTTTTCTTGACTTGTATCACATTCCTTATTATATTTTCCCCCGTCTACTGAAAACATTTTGTCCTCAGCCAGACATTGACAATTCAGATTTACCAAGCCTTACAAATGCATAAACCACACAGTCACGAAAAACGCGGAATTTTTTAAACGTCACTACTGTTACACTGATAACAAAAGAAATTATTAACTGGTTGTTGCTTGGGGTTTTTTCATACCTTTAAGCGTTTTAATCCTTGATCAGTCATAATAATGATTTAGTGCTTTTGCCTGATTCCTGATGCAAAAAGCCCAAATTTTGCAGCAAAGGCATCAATGTGCAATGGACCCAGAGACGGTCAATTATTCAGATGGTCTACAGTTTGCAGAATCACTAATCTTGTGTGATCTCGATTAGCGAGAGGGTGGCGTAGAGACAAGGTAATGCCTGAACCAGTAGACCAGAAACTAACTTGTGAGGAAAAAGATGAAAAAGAGATTACAAAAAGAAACAAATATATACCTGGTGCTCGCTCTGGTCGTGTCGAGTGTGCTACTGCTTTTAAGTGGGGCTAGCTCAGCGTCCGTAATGACACAGCCGCGTTATGCAAGTCCGGCAGGAATAACCGTGGACGGCAATACAGGTGATTGGGATGTATCCCTTGATTTTTTTGCCGACATGTATCGGGCAGGAGATGCTACGAAAAAAGTCGAATCAAAGTTGTACCTGCGCTATGATTGCAATACGCATACCATGTACGCCCTGGTGCTCACGGACAACAATATCCCCGGATTGAAACAGGACGCCGACAGCTGGATCAGCATAGGGTCGAACAGCAACAAGGTTGTTCATGGTCCTAACGACACAAACGGCGCTCCGCCGGATTTCGCTTATGTCGGCACAGGTTTTGACGGCGATCCAACTCACGTGCGAGGCTATGAAGCTTCATTCAATCTTGCTGAAGGCGATACCAGAATCCTGGCGCATTTGCAGGTGTTCGATGATGGTGAATCACAAACCTCGGCCTTGGACCGCAAAACCAATAAAGACGGCATCGCCCTTTCGGTGCATTGCGTAACTGAAGTAAAAGCCTCGGTCGGCGATTACCTCTGGATCGACACGAACAAGAACGGCCAACAAGATGGAACAGAATCAGCGCTGGCAGGCGTGACCGTCGAATTGTTCAGCTGCGAAGGCAGCTCTGCTCTGGCCAGCGTCACCACTGGCGCAGACGGCAGCTACAGCTTTGGCAATCTCACAGCCGGTTCGTACAAAATCAAATTCACTCTGCCTTCCGGTTACGTGTTCACTACGGCCAACAGCGGCAATGATGCGACGGACAGCGACGCCAATGCGGCCACCGGTTTTACCGACTGCTTTACCCTGGCTGCCGGTGACAACAACATGACCATCGACGCCGGCGCCTATGTTCCTGAACCGCCTAAAGCCTCGGTCGGCGATTACCTCTGGATCGACACGAACAAGAACGGCCAACAAGATGGAACAGAATCAGCGCTGGCAGGCGTGACCGTCGAATTGTTCAGCTGCGAAGGCAGCTCTGCTCTGGCCAGCGTCACCACTGGCGCAGACGGCAGCTACAGCTTTGGCAATCTCACAGCCGGTTCGTACAAAATCAAATTCACTCTGCCTTCCGGTTACGTGTTCACTACGGCCAACAGCGGCAATGATGCGACGGACAGCGACGCCAATGCGGCCACCGGTTTTACCGACTGCTTTACCCTGGCTGCCGGTGACAACAACATGACCATCGACGCCGGCGCCTATGTTCCTGAACCGCCTAAAGCCTCGGTCGGCGATTATGTCTGGCATGATATTAACCGCAATGGCGAGCAAGACGGCAATGACGCGCCCCTGGCAAATGTGTTGGTTGAATTACTCGATGCGCAGCTGCAAGTCATAACAACGACCACTACCAATGGTTCGGGCTATTACCTCTTTGACAACCTGCAACCCGGTGAGTACTATGTTCGCTTTGCTACGCCCTCAGAAATGATTGTTACAAAGCAGAACGGCCCGGGCAATGATGCCAAAGACAGCGACCCCGACCCACTGACCGGCATCACTGAAAAAATCACGCTCAATGCCGGTGAAACAAATTTGACGGTCGATGCCGGTTTTTTTGAGCTTGCCAGTGTAGGCAATTACATATGGGAGGATATCGATGAGGACGGTATTCAGGATCAGAATGAACCAGGCGTAGCGAATGTCAAGGTGCAGTTGTTGGATAAATATAATAATATTCTCTTTACCACGTTTACCAACAACAACGGTCTGTATGTGTTCCGTGATCTATATCCTGACCGTTATAACATCCGTATCATTCTCCCGGATGGTTTTTCATTTACTCAAAAAGATATGGAAAACAGCGATGAATTGGACAGCGATGTTAATCCGGCAACCGGACGAATCGACGGCATTATGCTTCCGGCCGGCAAAGATGATCGCAGTCGTGATGCCGGTCTGATAAAAGTTGAGGCCGGGCGCATAGGCGATTATGTCTGGTTTGACGCCAATCGCGACGCGCAACAAGATGCTTCCGAAAACGGCATTGAAGGCATTACACTCGAGTTGTACGACCAAAACCGTCATCTGCTGCAATCTACCAAAACAGATGCCCAAGGCGGGTATCTCTTTGTCGGATTGTCGGCCGGGAAGTATCTCGTCACTGTAGACGAGTCCTCTTTACCGCATGATTATTATCGCACCACAAACAAGAAAACCTTCGAAATCGATCTCGACCAGGGGGAAGCTTATCTGGATGCGGATTTCGGCTATTCCAACTTTTTATGGAGTGGTTGTCGTGAACGCGTCACGGCCTGGTATGAACCCTGGTATGGATCCGCTGAAAGCGATTCCAGCCTGCGCCATTGGCTATATAGAAAACTGGGAGGACAGCCCGATACCAGTCTGTTCGCTCTGTACGATTCGCATGACGCTAAAACCTGGGAGTACGACATCCTGTTGGCCTGGGCTTCCGGGCTGGATGCTTTTGTCGTCGACTGGTACGGTCAACACAGTTATGAAAACATCGGTTTGAAAGGATTGTTAAACACCGCAGAGGCGCTGCATCAAAAATACGCCGGATACGGCTTTGCATTTCAGATCGTAGTCTCTTATAACGAAAAATCGATAGGCGATTTGAATTCGAATTTTATCTATCTGGCAGACTCTATTCTCACACATCCTGCCTATTTTGGCACTCGGGAACAGGGTCGACATCCGGTGTATATTTTCGATCATCCCGACAGCATCATCACCTATGAAGAATATCGCGTTGCCGCAGATGCCTATTTCCCGGATGACGTTTTTCTGGTCTGGAACGGAACACAACAGCCCATTTTCAAGCCCATGGATGTAACCTACCCGTGGGTGCAAAACTTGCCCGGATTATGGGACGATACTCATGGCAGCAAATGGGGCGAAGAGTATCTTGAGCAATATTTCCATGATGTCGATAATATACCAAAACCAGGCGATCTTCTCTTTGTTTCCGGAGCGGTTTGGCCCGGTTATGACGATCGTGAATGGTTGCTGGGTGATGACAATTGGATGAGTCGATTTGATACGCTCACTTATAAATGGAGCTGGGACCAACTCAACCAATTTAAAGGCTCATATAAATTGCCCTGGATACTCGTGCAAAGTTGGAACGATTTGAACCGTTCTACTCATATCGAACCGAGTCTGCTGTACGGTTACAAATTCATAGTCGAGACCAGAGACCATATTTACCAATATGTAAAGGATTGCGATCCGAGATATATCGACAATTTAGGACTGTTGGTGCCGCAACACATACGCCAGGCGCGCATGGCCGCTTTGCTGTATCCGCAAAACGCAGGACGCATCAATGCTCTTTTGGAACAGGCCCTGGTGCACTTTTTCCTCGGCGAGTATCTGCAAGCCATTTCTCTGGCTGACGAAGCGGCCGGTCTGACTATGAGCGGATTCTCCATCGACCAGGTTGGCCCGGATTGGCTCCGGTTAAGTTGGACCAAAGTGCCGACAGCGGACGGTTATGTGGTTTATTATGCCTATGAAGAGGCGCCGTTCCTGCCTGCCGCTTATACCAGACCAGATTCTATTTTGGTCGGCGATGTCGCCAACTTTACTCTCACCGGCTTGGTGCCGGATAGGGATTTATGGATATCCGTGATTCCCATCAATTCCAACTTGGGTCCCTATGCCAATTATGGCTGGTTTGAAAATTCATTGTCCGGCGCGCACGTGCAAATGACTCATACACTCGCAGGAGATAAAAGCAATTCCGTACTAGCAGAGTTATATGTGGTTTCAGGTTCTCCTACCTACTCTGGAGAAGGTTGGGATAATGCCATCGACGGAGATCTGGAGGGCTGGGACGGTACGGTAAGCACCCGTGGCGAACCTAACGGTCAAAACTCAGCCAATAATATGTACAGCGGTCCGGCTTGGGCGGTTTTTTCTTTCACAAATGGAGCAAGTGTGGCCCTTACCGGATTTACGCTGCAAACCGATAACGGCGTTAATCAGGGTTATGTGAAAAATCGCTGGGCAAGAAAAATCGAAATACTGACGTCAACCACCGGACTTGATGCAGAGGACTTTACCAGCGTACTCACCATACAACGCACCGACGGCGCCATGCACTCGTATATGTTGCCGGCAGCGGTCACGGCTCGTTACGTCAAGCTGGTAATTACCGAACCCAACAACACCAGCGGCAATTGGCGGCAGATTGTCGAATTCGGCATTCTGACGGCAGCAGGACTTGGCAAGCGCTCAGCCGGCGAGGAAACTAATTTACCTGTCGAATTTTCTTTGTGGCAAAATTATCCAAATCCTTTTAATGCCACAACCAGCATCCGTTATGATCTGCCTGTTGATGATTATGTTCACGTGCAGATTTATGATCTGCAGGGACGAGTCATTGCCACTCTGGTGGATGGACATCGAACTGCCGGAACCCATCAGATTCGTTGGGACGCGGCAAATTATGCCAGCGGAACTTATTTTATCATGTTCAAAACCGGGTCCATCCGACAGGTAAAGCGAATGCTGTTGCTCAAATAAAATCTCCCTACTGTCGAGAATGAGAAAGCGGCTCACCAAAAAGTGAGCCGCTTTTTTTGTGATCCTGAATTTAACCATCACACGGCGAAGCCTAATCCATGGCCGCTATGCGGCCAACCGGCACTGAAAAATTGATTTTGTTCTTTCAATTTTATTTCTTAGATATGTTAAGAAACACCCGGGGTTGTTCTGCAATTTGCGACAGCCTCTGAAGGTGTCCGACATTTTTTGAGCAAAACATGACCGGCAATAAATTAATATTGTTTCTCGGCTCTGGAATTTCATTAGCCTCAAAATTGCCAAGCGTAGCAGAAATAAGAGCAGAGCTTTTGAAAATTAATGACAATTTCAAATTGCACAATTTTCTAAAGTCGCTTCGTGATACCGGTTGGATGGTTATGTCCGGATATGGTTGGCAGGATTTACCCCTGAATTTTCAACTGCAAAATTGGCTCGCAAAAAAGGAACAGAATCGCCTGGTTATCCTGCATCGCCGTCCCAAAATTCTGGCAGAAAACTCTCTCGAGCTCAGACAAGTTTATAACTTTTTTACGCGCCGTAAACAGGTAATCCCCATAAAAAAATGGCTTTCAGAAACATCGATTTTTGAAATAATTAAATTTTTTCAATGAACTTGCATAAAAGCAACAATGTGTGCTCTGGCACTCGTGGTAGGAGCTAATGTAGGGAGAAAATTTATGAATCGATCAACATGGTCCCGTCGCCGATTTCTGGCTGCCTCTGCTGCCGGTTCAGCCTTATCGACAATGCCGGCATCCCTTTTCTGCCGCAAACAGCGTCGTCCTGCGAATATTATTCTCATCTTTGCAGACGATCTGGGTTATGCCGATATCGGCGTCTATGGCGCCAAGGGTTTCAGCACGCCGCATCTTGATCACATGGCGGCACAAGGCATTCGCTTCACCGATTTTCATGTCTCACAGGCCGTATGCAGCGCTTCTCGCGCCTCTCTGCTCACCGGCTGCTATTCTGAACGCGTCGGCATTCAGGGCGCACTCATGCCCTGGTCGCAAATCGGCTTGCATCCCGATGAAGAAACCATCGCCGATCTGTTACAGCGCAAGGGATATGCAACAGGTATGGTGGGTAAATGGCATTTGGGGCACGAAAAGATCTTTCTACCCATCCACCAGGGTTTTGACGAATATCTGGGGCTTGCCTATTCCAACGATATGTGGCCGGTTGATTACGACGGCACGCCGGTTAAGGAAGGAGCAAAAAGCCGGTATCCGGTTTTACCCCTCATCGACGGGGATGATAAAGTTGCCGAAATCCGCACACTGGCAGACCAGGCGACGCTGACCACGCGTTATACCGAACGAGCTTTGCAATTCATAAAACGCAACCAACATCAGCCCTTTTTTCTCTATTTTGCGCATTCCATGCCGCACGTGCCGTTGGCGGTTTCAGAAAAATTCCGCGGCGCCAGCCGGCAAGGCTTATATGGCGACGTCATCATGGAAATAGATTGGTCGGTTGGAGAGATTCTGCGGTTGCTGCACGAATTAAATCTCGAAAATGAGACGTTGGTTATTTTTCTGAGCGATAACGGACCCTGGCTCAATTTCGGCAATCATGCCGGGTCTGTCGGGCCTCTGCGCGAAGGCAAGGGCGCCATGTGGGAAGGCGGCTGCCGAGTTCCCTGCATTATGCGCTGGCCGGGTAAAATCCCTGCCGGCTCGGTTTGCGATCAGCTGGCAGCCAGCATCGACCTGCTGCCCACCTTGATGCATATTTCCGGAGCTGATATGCCGCAAAAACCCATCGACGGCGTCAATATCTGGTCCCTGATGCAAAACCCAGCTGCCGTAACGCCCAGACAAGATTTGTTATACTACTATTATCGTGAACTCGTGGCCGTGCGACATAATGAATGGAAGCTGGTTTTCCCCCACACCTATCGAAGCTATAAAGGCGTACAGCCGGGACAGGATGGGTGGCCTGGTCCTTACAACAGTGCCGTTTCCGGCTTGGAATTGTATAATCTCAAACAAGATGTGGAAGAAAAGCGGAATGTAGCGGTCGAGAATCCGGAGATAGTCGTACGGTTGCAGTTGTTAGCGGAAAAGGCGCGCGCCGAGCTCGGAGACCAGCTGCAAAATAAAAACGGTTCCGGAGAGCGTCAGCCCGGACGGCTTTGAGAAAGCGGACCATTCGCCCGGAGACGCATGCCCCGGGCGAAAACAACACGATTGCAAACCTATTTTACCAACTTGGCCGTACCGGTGCCGGTGCTGATTTTATATCTGGGCGTATCTCCGCCGCGCTTGAGTGTCTTGCGCATGGTGGTATGACCATCCTCGCCAAACTCTTCTTCAATGTCAAACTTGAAGGAACTGGTGATCTCTCCTCTTCTCTTATCCGCAACCAACTCGTAAAATCCGGACGGCGGTATTCCATTTAAATTCAGAACAGCGTCGCCGGTGCCGGAATTGAGGGACATGTCAAAATTCTCACCTGTGGGCTGCGTTACCTCCACATCGCCGGTGCCGCTGTTAAAGTCGGCATCATCCTCAACCGTGATCTCGACAGCTTTTACATCACCGGTGCCGCTGTTGGCTTTGAAATCGCCTTTAGATTTTTTGATCATGACCGAACCCGTGCCAGAATTGAGCTTGAATTCACCGTTGCAATCGGCCAGATCGATGTCGCCGGTGCCCGAGTTCATATCCAGTTCCCCGCTGGTCGCGGAAATATCCACGTCGCCGGTGCCGGTGTTGCCCTTCATCTCAACGGTAACGCCGCTGATCTCCAGGTCGCCGGTGCCGGTATTGGCATCAATTTCCGTTTTACCGGGTATCTCGATGGTCCATCGGGTCTGCATGGCCGCATGGCCGTCTCGCCACTGTTCTTCCAATTTTAGCGTTTTTCCTTTGTCGTCCATCGAGTAGGTGTAATTTTTATCCTGCAAATCGGCAATCAGCTGGACATGAATTTTGGCATCTGCGCTTTTTTTGACAATGCAATCGCCTGTGGACAACTTGATCCTGATTCGTTCTTTGGCATCAAAGTCTTTTTTCACCTCTTTGCCGCTCTGCGCAGCCAGATTCGCCGCCAGCAGCAGTCCCACTAAAACTACCAATCTCTTTTTCATAACATACTCCTGAGAATGTGCAACATTAATTTTCCTGGTACAGGATACGAAAATTTCAGGAAAAATTCGTCCGTAATTGCAATCTAGAACGTTTTTCCAGTTCGGAATTGCAATAACATACTGCAACCAGGCAGCAATTTTACCCAGTTGCCTTTTGGCTTAAGCGCTTAATTATATTATATATTAGATTTATAATTTTCAAATTCATGAATCCGATGCCTGGTAGGATGCGATGATAACCGGTAGGTTCATGTATTGTTTCAACGGCTTTTACGGTATTCACTTGGCGTCATACCGACAAATTTTTTAAATGCGGTATTAAAAGCGGATTTTGAGAAAAAACCGCAGTCCAACATAATCTCGGTTACGGATGCTTTTTCTCCAGACTGTCGGGCAAGCCTTTGCTGAGCTTCTTTGATCCGGTACGAATTGATAAAATCATTATAATTGAGATTAAATTGTTCGTGAATAATTTGCGACAGATAATTGGGATGGATTTTCAGCTGTTGCGCCAGACGCTGCAGGTTCAAATCCGCATCAAGAAATGCTTTTTTATCGTCCATCAATGCCTGCAATCTGGGCAACACGTCCAGTGCGCGTTGGGGATCCAGTGACGACGTCTGGTATTTCATCACCGGTTTTCGGGTTTTTCGAAAATATACCAGCCAGGCTGCTCCTGTCGCCAGTAAGAACAACACATAGATCCAGGCACGTCGATACCATGGTAATGGAATAATGAAAGAGACTTCATCCCCTTTACCGGCAATGCCCGAATTGCTGATGACCTGGACGTTAAAGCGATATCTGCCCGGCGGCAGATTGATGTATTGAACAAATCGCGGTTGTCCCGGAGGCAAAAATCTCTCCTGCTTGTCATAATCAGACAATCTGAAACGAAATCGCAGTTTTTGCGGAGAAATGAAATCCGCTGCCGTAAAATGAATTTCAAGCAATTGAACGCGGTGACCGATACCAAACTCGGCATCCGCCGAAAACCATTCATCATCCACGCGGATTTTTTCAATATAAGCATTCGCCGCGGGTTGTTGCAGTTCGCGGCGAGCGTTGAAAATGGCGGCACCGTGCATGGTGGGATAATAGAGCTGATCGCCATCCTGCCACATGGCCGGCATCGCTTCCCCGTCGCCGGGCGTTCCGGGCAGACCGTCGAATTCATCATATAAAGTAAAAATCAAATACTCTTCATCTTGCTGAGTAGACAGCCGGCTTTGGTCAATATGGAACACACCTCTGGGACTGCTAAACCAGAATCGGCCGGAGGAATCACGACATATACTCAAAATTGTGTTATCCGGCAGCCCCTGGTCTTTGGTGAAATATACAACCTGGTCTCGTTGTTTTCTGATCAATCCCCTTCCGTCCGTACCCAAATAGAGCGTACCGTCTGCATCATAAAAGATGGCAGTGATGTGAACACCCGAAAACCAATGTTCGACCAGCTGCCACTGAAATTGACGAATCTCTAATTGATCCAGTCCGTTTTTCCCGCCGACGTAGATGGTTCGATCGTCAACAGGACAAAGCACGGAAACTGAAATGGAATCATGGACGATTCTCTGACCGGTCGACGGGGATGAATATCCATCGATGGAAAACAATTCCCGTGCGGTGGCGATAAAAATTTTGTTACTAGCCAGGCACGCAATGGCCCTGATGCTGATTGAACGCGAATCTGGCAATGCAATGTTCGACACCATGTTTTTTTTATGGCAATACAAGCCGACATCGGTTCCTATCCAAATGCATCCGCTGTTATCTTCAGCCAGGGCGGTAATCCTGTCGCTGTTCAAACCCTTACGACGGTCGATACGCTCAACGGTCCCGGGTTTGACATATCGAACCAGGCCGCTGTGAGGCGTGCCGATCCAAAGACACTTGTCAGATGCTTTTATCAACGTGGTTACCTTGTTTTCCGGCAAGCCGTCCGCTCGATTCAGAATAGACAAATCAGGTTTTATGGCTTGAACCAGCCCATGGGAATCCGTGCCGATCCACAGACTGCCCTGCCGGTCGATATAAAGAGCATGGATATAATCCTCATCATATGCTTCTTCAAGATGAACACGTTGTGTTGTTTTACCATTAATCCGCCAAAGACCATCGCTCCAGGCTGCCAGCCATAAGCTTCCTTGATGATCGCGCACAATGGCTTTAATTGGTATGCCGCTGGTTGCGGGAAAAAATTCAAAGCGCATGGTTTTTAACGAAAAAGCATACAACCCATCCATGGCGCCAACATAAACCATTCCGGATAAATCGTAAAAGAGGGAAAAGACATCCAAGTTGAGCAATCCCTGATTAAAATTAAAACATTGAAACCGATTCTGTTCAAGACGCGCCAGGCCGCCCTGAAGGCTGCCAACCCATAGATCGCCGGATGAATCAACCGCCAGAGAGGTAAGCAGATTGCTCATCAGTCCGTCGGCAACCGTATAAATCGAAATGGATTCTCCATCAATGCAATTAAGACCATATTCCGTAGCCACCCAGATATGGCCATGCTGATCTCCCACAATTGCCGTGATATGATTATGAGAAAGACCGTTGCTGGTCGAATAGTGCCGCCATTGATTTTCCGCCAAGCCATAGACGCCGTTCTCTTCTGTGCCCATCCACAGAACCTGGTTCGCCGCCTGATAGCATGCAGTAACTTTATCTTTATTGGGCAAGGGAATCGCCGGAGGACTAAACCGCACTCCGTCAAAACGAACCACTCCTGCTGCTGTGCCGATCCACATAAAACCGTCTTGACTCTGAAATAGGGCATGGAGACGGTTATGAGGCAATCCATCGCGGATATCCCAATTGCGATATAACAGATGTGCTGCCTCACCTGGCGCTGTGCACCCGTTAGAGAAAAAAAACAGGAACAGCGTCAGAGCGCCTGTACAGCGAAATTTTAATCTGGCAAATGGCCTAGATAAATTAATGATCATAAGTGCAATTTAAACCTCACAGGTTGTATAAACCCCTGCTAGAGTTCATTATCACAATATACGAAAAAATCTCTAAAAAGGTACATTATTGCATAAATGGCCGGTGTTGCCAAAAATTCGCCGGATATTTTTCAGATTACCGCATCTGATTAAATTTAGTTTGCATATTAACCTCATTTTTAATAAAATGAACTTTATTTTTTCCAGCGGTAACAAACACTTTTAGAAAAATTCCACACTGCAAACAGCAAAAGGAAACTTACATGCAAACAAAAATCATTTACGCCAGTCAAGCAAACGCTCATCTCGACAGCAATGTGCTTACCGGCGGCGGAACCGACGATACCGC
>CAYLWO010000041.1:36060-43935 GCA_964387285.1 uncultured Cytophagia bacterium
ACCAACTGGCACAGGGTCACCATGGAAAATATTCATCTGGAACTGCCGGATTTTATCCACGCTGGGAATCAGGATGGGATCCATCTACAAGGACCAGGCCAATTTCTCATTCTCAGAAATATTCAGGGGAATACCGGCGACGATTTTATCGCCATCAATGCCGACGAGGAAATCTGCGGCGAAAAGAATTTTTTTCATCCCTGCGCCACCACCGGCCCGGTTAGCGATGTTCTGGTCGATACCGTGATGGTCGACGATGCGGCGCAGATATTGCGCATCCTGTCCCGCCAAAGCCTGGTAGACCGCATTACGGTGAGAAACATCAGCGGCCATTATCGCAGTTTCGGCTTTTATCTAAGCGCCTGGGATTACCGCAACAAGGGATTGCAGGGCCATTTCGGCTCCATGCTGTTTGAAAATATCGATGTGCGCCAAACCAAAGCCAATTACACCTATACCGAACCTTTTCTGTTCCGCATCTCCGGACGCCACAAAAGCCTGATGCTGAAAAACATCAACTATTTTGATCCAACGGACGACCGCTACATCGTTTATATAGAGGGAGAATCAGACATACCAGACATAGGCACTACGCCGGCAGACGTACAATCCTTGTTGATCGATGGCTTACATATACAAGACGACGGCCCGACGCAGCAATCGCGGCCGTACGTGCTGGTAAAAGGATATGTCCGGCACATGATGATCCGGAACAGTGAAATTTTCGGCAAGAGTCAAAAAACAGCCGTTCTGGTGGCGACCGATGGAGAGCTGGCAAAGATAGACCAGCTTGTTTTATCGGGGATAACTGCGGAAAAGAGCATTCGGTTGATTGAGGATCGCGTAAAAAAAATCACCGATTATCAGACGAATCATCTCGTCTGCTGAATTTTACGGCGCCGGTTGCTCAGGGACATTATATCCGCTGATCATCACCTGCTCTTTGCCTGAGAAGTGGAACGGCGCCTCAACCATCACGGTCCTGCTTTCACCAGGCAACAGGTTAAAATATCCTTCGGAAAAATACGCGGGAAGAATAATTTCGCCTGTGGTTCGATCCAAAAGATTGAGCTTGATGCCCACGGCAATTACATCCGCCGGATTGACCAATTCAAATACGCCTTGGTACGCTTTTTCCGTTTTGATTTTTCGGAATGCTTTTATCGCCGGTATTACCTTGTCCAGGTCGTTGAACGCTTTAAAATCTCCGGCGTCGTAATTGGTTTTCCAATAATCATTAATCGATACGATGCCGTGTTTCTTATTGCTCAACTCTACTCTTGCCAGGTACACCTCTGGCAACCCGGTGAGCGCATCCGGTAAAAAGCAGCGAGTAACTGAATTGGGGGCAATGCTGGTTTTGATTTCTTTCTTATAGAATCGACGCCCGGTCAGGTCATAATAGGAAAGCCGAACCTGCGCGCCGGTCATGGTGCTCTGCGTGGTGTTGATGACCAAAACCTGATTATCGTGCAGATTCATTTGCACATGCGCCGGTTCACATGCCTTTTTGCATCCGAAATAAGCACCAAAGGTCTCATAGTCCCATGAATAGACCTGCCATACGGTGCTGGGCCACGCAGGATGGGTCATCCACAATAGCAATCCGGTGGTGTTGTTCCACATCCGGCTGTTCCACGCTTCGAACATGGCCCGGTGACTGTCATAGTTCACCATCTGCGCCTTACGGCAAAACTCCTCCACATCTTTTGCAGTGCCATAAAGGGAATCAATTGCATTCAGATAATCCTTTTGTCCGTCATGCAGGTCATGGTAATGCCAACTATCGCTGATAGGCCACAGGTCTTCAGGGGCCATCATCTTTTTCATCGTGGCTGCGGTCGGTACGGAGGGCGTTCCCTGTTCTGTATTGAAACCATGCGCATTTTTTCTGAAATAATCCGCAGAATCTGTAAAATAATGCCAGGGACCGCTGGGCCGCAAATTCAGATAGCGTGAATTGGGTTGGTAATGACGGGTGCCGTCCTGCTGAGCAATGAGAAGAGCAAGCGGTTCCTCCAGAGCAGGCGGCGCATAGCCTTCGTTACGGGGACACCATATGGCAATTGACGGATGATTGCGAAACCGTTTCACTACATCAGAGGCATTATCGAGGAACAAGCGGTTATCATTGACTTCCAGATTGTATCCTTCCGTGGAGAGCCAGAAATCATTCCACACCAGCAGTCCATATTCATCGGCAAGATCGTAAAACAGCTCTTCCGTACTTTCGCCCGTCCAGTTGCGAATCATGTTAAAACCGGCCTCTCTATGCAGCCTGAAATTGGGCTCGAGCCGCTCACGCGACACCCGTTTCATAGCGTCATCCATACCCCAGTTTCCTCCTCTGCAGAAAACCGGCACGCCGTTGACCTTGATAACCAGATACGGCGCGGCGCCGGCGTCGGCAACAGGAACTAACAAATCAGGGGCAATGCCGTCGCGCAGTTTGGGCACAACCACCCCGTCGCCAACGTCGCGTCGATGAATATTATCAAACAGCGGCAATCCCTGTTTCAGGGCGTGGATGGGATCGAACTCGACGCGCCGGATTTGTTTCTCAGGCGTGTCGATGGACAATTCATAGGAAAATTCGCGCATGCCGAATCGCACGGTTTGCCGATCGCTTGTAGCGTTCTCATCCTGTACAGATAATTCCAGATGATAAAGTTCCGGCCTGCCATAACTATTGGGCCACCACAGCCGGGGGTGAGAAAACTGCAGTGCTTTAAAAGAGGTTGGAGAAAATTCCACGGTTTTTTGTTGTCCGGCATCCAGCGCTATGTCCTGGTTGAACAGCCTATCCTCGATTTTTCCCTGCAGCAAACCTTTGACTCGTCTGTCCGCTAGATTTTTTAACTGCAGGCGAATCGTGACCATGGCCGAAGAGGTGTCCGGCAAAGGCAGATCGGTGATGATGTGCGGATCAACGATTTTGATATCGCCGCTCACGCGCAACCGGACGTCCTGCCACAAGCCTATATTGCGGTCGCGGATTCCCGGAACCCAATCCCAGCCTTCGGAAGAGATAAAGGTCGGACCGTCCAGACACAATTGTCCGCCATTGGGTCCCGGTCCTGAGCGTGCTGATTCTTCATGCGGAATGCCCGGATTCGGCGGCGGGAATATATGCACGGCCAAGACGTTGTCGCCAATACGCTTCACCGCCTCGCTGATTTCAAATTCACCTCTGATAAAAGCGCCGGTCATTTTCCCGACAAGCCTGCCGTTGAGCCAGATATCAGCTCGATAGTTGATGCCGTTAAATAACAGCCAGACATGGCCGCTGTTTTTTTCCGGCAAATCAAAAACGGCGCGATACCACCAGTCCGTCCTACACAGGGAATCGGGAATGGACAGATTGTTCAGACCATAATACGGATCAGGGTAAACGCCCTGGTCCACCAGAGTGGTGAGCACCGTGCCCGGTACAGTGGCATTGTACCAGTGAGAACTATTAAAATCAGCATCGAAAAGCGACTGTGATGAAGCCAGTACGCCATTGCCGTCGCACAACTGCCAACCGCCGGTTATGATCCATTCACCCGGCTGTGTGTTTTGTAATACGGTATGAGGAGGCGTCTTGCTCCTGGCAACAGGCTGCACAGTCGGCACGCGCGAGCGCGGCAACTCGGCAGGAGATTGTTTCTCTCGTAAGCCGAAATTCAGTTTGTATTGTGCGTTGAGAGAAATGGGGACGAACAGGAATAGGCCCAGCAATGAGCACAAACGCAAAAAAAAATTTGATTCAACCATTTTAAAACCTGCCGAAACCGATAAAAAACTGACAACCCATGCCGGCGAGATCGCTGTCACGCAGCAGAGTTTTATCCAAACCGGAAACAAATCGATAACAGACTCCGGCGCCGATTCTGATAAACCGCGCCAGATTCAAGGTCATGGTCACGCCCGGTTCAGCCACATAAAACGAGTCCTGTTTATTCTCGTCATCCGATAAATGCAATCCGCCGCCGCCAAGCAGCGCATGCAGCGATATATGCATGATTTTTCTTGGACGCAGAACAAATTCCAACCAGGCCCCGCCATAACCCATATGCAGATACGCATCAGGGCCCTCGCAGTCGGTGCCGACGACAACATCAGAAACCAGTCCATATCCGGCGCCGCCCAAAACAAAGCGGTGATCGATGATCCAGCCGCCGCGGCCGCCGAACAGAATGGCGGATTTGTCCATGATTTTGGTAATCTGCAGCATCGGCCCGCCGAAACCGCCGTTATCATATTCATCGTAAAACGGAGTGTGCGGCTTCTCCCCTGCCCAGGTCAGACCGGCGCACAGTATAACAGCAATAATCAATCGGTAGAAATTCATTTGTGAGCCTTTCGCTTTCCTACCTATACGGGAAAGCACCCCCCTGGTTACATATTACGACAACCGCCACGGCGACGGCAGTTTGAATCTTGAACCTACAAATATAAAAGTCGGATTTTTGGCATTGCCGGTGAGATTAGAGCCCACGCCCAATTGCAGATAATTCCAAAAGATCATGCTCACGCCCAGACCGGTCTGAATGGAAACGTTGGCATCGTTCGAGGTGATATTGCCGATGATGAAAGACAAATCCACGCTCATGAATTTTTGCATCCACTCCGGCTGATAGGACAAACCTACGCCCATGGATTTGAGAATCTCCGTGCTGGTGTTGCCGCCGCCGATGGGCACTTTGAACAAAATGAACGAAGTGGAGGGCTGAAAGGCTTCATACCACCGTCGTTTGATCAGCAGGGTTTGCGACAACCGATTTTGATCGCCCGGATTGCGCAACGCAACCTCTATGCGCTCGCCGGATTTTGGCCTTTGACGCGAACGCCATTGCCACACCTGGGATTGCTGTCCCTTTTCCACGATAAAAAATTTTTTCTCAACAGATTCGGCGCGGATGATATTGGCCGAATCCAACAACACGCCCGCGATCTCTAGCTTTTGTATGCCTGAATTCTCGGGCAACGTTTCCGGCAACAAGGTCACGCGAATGGCGTCGTCGGCGTTGATGAGACGCACGCCTTTTTTCCATTCCACATGGCTGACCGGGCCCTGCTGCGGCGCAATATCCAGGCGACAAAATTCGGCAAGCGGTCGCCACGGCTGCACGGTCACCGTATAATCCGGAAAACGAAAAGGGATGCCGGAGATACGCAATTCAATGGGATAACTGCCGGTTATGGCATTGCGGCCGCTGATGACCTGACTGCGCAGCAAATCGTCACGACGTTCCAGAATTTTAAAACCGACGTCCGTTTCATCGATATAAATATCCGCCTTGGCCAGATGCTCGCCTTTGATAATCAGATTCAATGTGTCTAAAGGATGCAGAATGCGCTGACCGGACATAAAAGTGATCTGCGGCGGCTGATGCGTTTCTAAAACACCCTTCCACAACGGCGCGTTGTTCGTCTCATTCACCGTAAATGAACGTTGGTTCAGAAAATCCCGTTCGCCGTGATCCCGCAGCAGCAATTCGACCTCGGCGGTGCTGTCGTCCAGTATGCGCGTCAGCGGGAATCGATCGGAGCCGATTACGACCTCGTAAGAACGCCGGCTGTGCAGGCGGCGGTTGGCCGCCGTCTCCAATTGGAGAATAAGACGGGTTTTGTGATTGACGAACAGCAGACCGGCTTCAATCCGCTGCACCCGCGCCAGGGACAACGGCATGGTCTGGCCGATAAAAAAATTGGAAGTATCGGCCTGGCCATCGGCGTTTTCCACAATCAAACGGAACGTCTGATTCAAATCACTGACCGGCAGGGAAAGCACCGTCTCGATGGCGGTAGAACCCATGGTCTCACTCACCAGTTCCTGCAACATCGGCCACAATCGAACCTGCGCTCCTTTGAAAAAATTCTCACCGTTCAGCCGGATTTTACGTTCACGACCGTCTGCGACCATCGACGGCAGGCTGCCGTGAATTTTCGGACCCCGTTCACTGACCAACCAGAGCCGACCGAATCCTTCGGGACCATAGGGGCTGGATACGCGGTACGTGTGCGCACCCAGCGTACAGTTTTTACCGTCAATTTCCAGGCTGATGCGAAAACTGTCCGGCTGGTCGCTGAAACGACGGATCGACTCGTTTATCGCTTTGATGGCGGGATCGTCAAATT
Source organism: uncultured Cytophagia bacterium (assembly GCA_964387285.1). Classification (GTDB taxonomy): domain Bacteria; phylum Zhuqueibacterota; class Zhuqueibacteria; order Residuimicrobiales; family Residuimicrobiaceae; genus Anaerohabitans. The sequence goes on from CAYLWO010000041.1 coordinate 42,184, forward strand.
CCACCGTGCACGACGACAACAGTCCGTGACCGCTCACCACCATGGCGGCTAATGTGCGGTTGCCGCCGGACAGCTGCAGCGTATCACGACGGCTGCGATGGCCCTGATAGACGGTCGCATGACTCACCATCGGCATCTGCGCCAGGCGGATTTCAATTTGCGCGGTTTTTTTACGCTCCCCTGTTGCTGAAACGACCACCATTTCATGAATGCCGAAATCGACAAATGTAGAATCCAGACGAAAAACGCAGGACAACTCACGCGGTCCCGACGAATCCACGGACACAATCGACAAACCACGATGTCTGGCGACAAACAAAACCGTATCGCTGTCGTTGAAACGACACTCGGGACTGTAAATCGTCCTGTTCTCCACCAGCGCATCGTATAACCGGACGACGGTAATCGGTGCGAGCCGGACTGGTGATGCATTTTGCGCCGAAAGCGGCGCTGCAGACAATAAAAAAAGACAGAAGAGAATTTTTTTCATCAATCCTTGCCGCCTGTTTTACGTAACACACGAGCCGGATTGCCGGCGACGATGGTATGCGGCGCTACATCCTTGGTCACCACGCTGCCGGCGCCGATTATGGCGCCTTCGCCGATGGTGACGCCGCAGAGAATGGTTGCGCTGGAACCGATAGACGCGCCTTTTTTCACAAACGTTTGCTCACAATGCCAATCCGCCTCGGTCTGCAGCGAACCGTCCTCATTGGTGGCGCGGGGATATTTGTCGTTGATAAAAGTGACGTTGTGACCGATAAAACAGTTGTCCTCAATATGCACGCCTTCGCAAATAAAGGTGTGGCTGGATATCTTGCAGTTCTTGCCGATATAGGCGCCTTTCTGAATCTCGACAAAGGTGCCGATTTTGGCGCCGTCGTCTATTTCACAGCCGTACAGATTGACAAAGTTAAAGATCTTGACGTCCTTGCCCAACTTGACCGAATCAGCGATGCTGAGGTATTTCATATCGTTTCTCCGTGAATTTTATTTTTCTTCTGCCAGCTCTAAAAGATAGCGACCGTATTCGTTTTTGCTGTTTTGCCTGGCAAGAGCTAAAAGCTTTTTTCGATCGATCCACTCCTTGCTGTACGCGATCTCTTCCAAACAGGCGATTTTAAAACCCTGGCGATCCTGGATGGTCTTGACAAAGCTGGCGGCGTCCAGCAGACTCTCATAGGTGCCGGTGTCCAACCAGGCAAAGCCGCGACCCAACAGTCGCACATCCAGCTGTCCGCGTTCCAGAAAAGTCCGGTTGACATCGGTTATCTCCAGCTCGCCGCGCGGGGAGGGACGTATGCTTTTGGCCACCTGCACCACCGTGTTATCGAAAAAGTACAATCCGACCACCGCGTAATTGCTTTTGGGCGCTTTGGGTTTTTCCTCAATGCTCAACACCCGGCCCTGATTGTCGAATTCAACCACGCCGTAACGCTCCGGATCGCGCACCAGATAACCGAACACCAGGCCCCCGCCATAATGCTCGATGTGCTGAACAGACTCTTCCAACAGCGCGCTGAAATGCTGACCATAAAAAATATTGTCGCCCAATATCAGACAAACGCTGTCATCGCCGATAAATGATTCGCCGAGGATGAACGCCTCGGCCAAACCGTTGGGTGCATATTGTACCTTGTACGACAATGCAAGACCGAACTGCGATCCGTCGCCCAACAGCTGCTCGAATCTCGGCAGGTCTTCGGGCGTGGAAATGATTAACACATCGCGGATGCCGGCCAGCATCAATAC
>CAYLWO010000041.1:44035-49738 GCA_964387285.1 uncultured Cytophagia bacterium
ACCATGTTTACTCCGGCCTGGCCGTTGGTAATGGGGGCGATCCCTTTGTTGATGCACTCGCTGAAATGCGCCACCTCGGCGGAAAGCGCTTCGGTCATGGGCACCTTGGGGGCGAACATATCGCCGGTGCGGTACTGAATCAACGTATCATAGATTTCGTCCGATGTGCGATTGACCGTGATGCCGGCGTCGTAAATTTTAATTTTATCCTGCGGTAGATTATCATCCCAGACGATCATCTTTTTGGTGCCGGCGATGATCGTTTGCCGGATTTTGACCGGCGAAAGCCAGTTGACGTGAATGTGCGCAATCAAATTGTTCGGGAAAAAGACGGTCAGGTAGGCGACGTCTTCCAACCCCTTGCCGACATGGTCCGAGCCGGTGGCTACTACGGCCTCGGGTCTGCGATCCAGCAGAAAATCCATGATGGAAATGTCATGCGGCGCCAAATCCCAAATGACGTTGACATCGTGTTGAAACAGACCGAGGTTGATGCGTATGGAATCGAAATAATAGACGTCGCCGATATCGCCGTTATCCAGATACTTTTTGATCAACCGCACGGCGCCGGTGTAAATAAAGGTGTGATCCAGCATCAACACCAGCTTTTTCTTATCCGCCAGTTCCACCAATTCTTCGGCCTGCGCCGAGGTGGTGGTCATGGGTTTTTCGAGCATCACGTGTTTGCCGGCCAGCAACGCCGCCTTGGCTATCTCATAATGGGTGAATACCGGCGTGCAGATCGCCACCGCATCGATGTCCGACGCCTTGATGATCTCCTGATAATCCGTTGTCGTCAAAATGGCCGGGTGTTTCTTTTTGATGAACGCCAACCGCTCGCTGCGCAAGTCTGAACAGATTTTCATATTGGCGCCGTCAAACGCATCGAAATTACGAATGATGTTGGGTCCCCAATAACCCACGCCGATTACACCCACGTTAATCATACAGCCTCCGTTCTATTTTAAAACAATGTTCTTATAAGCATCCAAACTGAAACCAAATTGACCCTGCCAGAACGAACCGGTCCTGCCTTTCATATTTTTCCAATCAGACGCCGAGGTATGCGATAAAACACCATAAACCCGCACCCACCAGTGGGGCTGCCAGACCAACTCCACGGTCAGACGATCCATGGTCTCGACCACGCCGCTTGGAAACGACTCGTGATACTCTTCGCCAATCGGCGTCGTCAGCCAGGGTTCGTCAAAGGCGTTCTCGATGCGTCCTTCACCCCGGTTGCGGTGCTCGAAAAAAATTTTTCCGCGCCAGGCGGACTGCGGCCACCAACGCAAACCGACCAACAGACGTTTAAAATCGTTGCCCAGGAAATGACCCAACGGCTGCCGGCGATGCTGCCACTTTTCCCAGGCGCTGAGCGAATTATAGGTGCGATTGGTCACCGCGCTGTATTCGGCGAAGACATCGATGCCGTACTGCCAAAACGGATCAGACCAGTCAACGCCGAAGATATAGCCCAGCTCGCTCGGTTCTAAATCCGTGGGGCCGGAATTCTCCAGCTGCAGATCATCGATGAGCAGATCGCCGTACAAACGCCAGTTGCGATGCGGCTTGAACACCGCCTGCACGCTGCCCAGGGTATTGCCGTCGTCCGGTCCGTTCAATTGTTCACCGTGGAAAAAAATCAACGGATTCCAAAAAGCGAGATTCACACCGCCGCCTTCCAGACCGTATAGAATCGCTTCTTGCACGGCCAGTGAAAGAAAACGCCAGGGTCGTACTTCCAACCGATGCGCGGATAAATAGCGATAACGCCGAACGTCCTGTTCTGTACGATAACCATCCAAAGAGGAGGTAAAAAAAGCATAATGCAGATAAGAATTTCGCCAGGAGAACATGATCTGGTCCAACGGACGCAGTTGATCCGAGATCAACAAAGAAGCGTCCAAACCCGGACCCCACCGTATATAGTCGCGACCGATCTTGAATTCAACGCCGTCCTTGTACAGGCGCAAACAGGCCTGCTCCGTGTATCCGGCAAATCCGTTTTGACTGATGCCCACATAACCGGGATCGTTATCCAGCCGCGAATCAGCGGTCATGGTGTTGTACAATTCCAGCCACGGTTTCAGTCGCGCGCTGAAATGCAGCCGTTGCATGCCATGATAGGTTTTGACATCATGGTTGTCGCTGTAACGATGGTCGGTTTGCACGCCGATGGTAAAAGATTCCGCGTCCCGTCCCTGTTCCTGTAAATAACTGCGCAGATGCAAACTGCGTTCATAGGCCACGGCCGAGGCCTGGGTCGGACTCGCCAGATCCTTGCGCAATTCATTTTTTAAATCCTGAACGGCAAGCGGACGACCTAACGGCGAGAGATTCCATAGATAACCGCGGGTTTGCAGAAAATCGATATATTCATCGGACCAATGGGAAGGCCGCAAACTTTGCGCGTTTGAAAAGGCGGCTGAAAAGAGAAAAACACACCAGAGAATTCGTACACTCATTATAGAGCTTTCATGGACTTTTCGTAAATTAAAAATCGGCCGCAAGAGACGTTTGCCGTAACTTATTCATGGGTTATAATCGCCTTGTTCAAATCCAGGGTCATCTTTTTATTCTTGTATGCGATCTCCATTTTGCCGCTGCCTGTCGCTGATTTGATACAGGGCGACTCGAACAACGGATAGAGCGCAGGATCATCGGGCCGTCCGTTCAACAACCGCTTGCCGTCGTAACTGAACTCCATCTCGTCACGGTCCAGCGTGCGATAACGCACGTGCATGTTTTTGTTGAAATCGATGCGTTGCAGCGGGTTCGCCTTGATCGCCGCCTGAAATGCGGCAAAGGAGGAAAATTCATCCGGACGCCTGGCTTCCAGAATGAAACCGTTTTTAACATCCTCGCTGCGCAAACGCCAGACGCTTTTTTCTTCGATCCATTGATATTTTTTTAGGGGCAAAAAGGCGAAATAGATATGCGGCGAACGGCCGAAAATCCATCCGGATGGGTCCTCGATCCGCTCCTGCAAATCCTTGGAGAAAAATCCGTCATAATGGCGCCAGGTCACATCCGCAGCGCTCAGATCGTACAGACCGATCATGGTGCTTTTATGCTGAAACAGTTTTTCATAGGGCGAGGAACCCACCATCTTGTCCTCTTTATCATAGGTGGTTTTAGAGCCCACGACATCGGCGACAATGGTGCTGCGCAACGCGGTAAACAGCGAAGCCATGTCCTTTTCCGAATAATAGGGATGCAACGTGAACAACGTCGTCACCTCTCCGGGCCTGACCGAGTTCCAGTTCAACGCCCAGGTGTGTTGCAGAATCTGCTCGGTGTGTCCGTACTGAATGCTGCCCAGATTAAAACCGGGCGTCATGTACATGTATTTGTTCACCGCCGGATTGCGTTCGTCGTAAAAACGCAGCCGGTTGCGCGAACGTTTGCGTTCCAGACTGACGTACGGTTCAGTCCGATCCGTGGCCAAATGACGAATAATTTCCGGCAGCCGATAGTCGCTTAACGCATAGATCGCGCAGTTGCCCAGCACGTTGACCGGTTCGCCCTTGGCGTTGAACAACGGCCGGTCGCCCAGAAAAAACGCCGCGGTCTTGCTCGTCATACTCTGATGCTTGTCCAGGATGTCGACTTCATATATGCGGCTGTGGCCGCCGCCATAGACTCCGTCCTGATAATCGATGAAAAAATCCGCCAACAGCCAGTTGATCATGATCTCGGCCTTTTTTTTCATCACGCTGTCCTTGCTGTGTTGATGCAGCATGAACATGGGCGTAAGGAAAAAAGTCAGATAGGCCGGCGAATCGAACTCGCCCTGGCCGATGGTGGTGGTGGTGGTCATCCAGTAATGCAGCCAGCCCTCGGCGTCGGCGAGGTTCTCCGCCGAGCTTTTGCCGTTGAACCAGGTCGGCCCCGGTTCATTGGGCCATTGCTGCGCCGCCAGATACAGGGCGGCGTAATACATCACCCAGTGGTTCTCGGTGTCGCCGCGATAGGGCGTATAGTTTTTCAACGACTGCCGCACCTTGGCCTTGTATTCCGGCGGCATGTTTTTTTGTCCGTACAGATACATGCACATGGTCGGATAAAGCCAGAACATGTCGCCGCGCGGTTTGGCCGTCACGCTGTCGACGATGCGCAGGGCCGTAGGAATATCATAGCCCTTGTTCAACTTGACCATGGCGCGCAGCGCGTCCGCTCCATAAGGCAGTTTTTTATAATAGGTGAGCACGCTGTCGCAGCGCTGTTGCTGCTTTTTTGCATAGTCCGCGGCCGTGGCGTCAAAAATCGTCACGCCGGCCAGTATCAGAAAGAAATAGATTCGTTTCATGAACAGTCCGTTTTAAAAAATTCCCAGGCAATACACTCTGCCGTCGCACTCGGCGGCGCAATGAAAACCGGCGCCGCCGTCATCGCTGCGCCAGAGACCGAAATTGAGCAGTCCGGCAAAAATCAATTTGTTGTCCGTCGGCCAGATCGCCAGCGCCCGTACGGTGCGGTCGCTGATTTCGTTGTACAACGGCGTCCACTTTTCACCATAGTCCGTGGATTTGTTGATGCCGCACAAATAGCCGCCGCAATACAACACGCCTTTTTCCACGGGATCAAACGCGATGCTATAGATCGTCCGGCCGCGCATGCCCATGGCGCGCTGGCGCCACACCTGGCCGCCGTCGCGGCTGACAAACACGCCGGCGTCGTCCGTGGCCGCGGCCAGCACCGATTCGTCATAGGGAGCAAACCGAATCTCATGCACTTCGCGGCCGGCCAACCCGCACGACTGCCATTCCTCGCCGCCGTTATCGCTTTTCATGATGCCGTCGGCAGTGGCCAAAAATAAAACATCGGTGTTGGACGGCAGCATGGCCAGACCGTTGCAATAAGTCTGACTGGTGGGTTTTAATCCGTTGACGATTTTTTTCCAGGTAACGCCGTAATCCGTGCTCTTCCACACGAAAGAGCTGGACGTCGCATAGATTGTTTTTTCATGCAGCGGATCCAGATAAACCTTGGTCACTTCGGTAATGGTCCAGTCCGTGACGATTTTCCAGCTGGCGCCGTAATCCGTGCTGGCCATGACGCCGTTGCCTGCGGCCAGGAAAATATTTTTACCCTCCGTAGCCGGATCCACCGCCACGCCGAATATGGAGCCGTTCTTCCAGCCGCAACGCGTAAAGCTCTGCGCGTCTTTATCGCCATGGTACAGGCCGTAAATTTGAATATCCTGGCCGACTACGGTGATTTGCTTGCGAAAAACGATGGAAAAATAGATTTGTGGATCACGACTCCAGGCAGGCAGAGAAAAAACAAGGACGCAAAACAGCCAAACCAATCTTTTCATGTAGAACCTTTCACAATATCCAGTCAGGTAAAATAGAAATTTTTCGGCAAAAGTCAAAGATAATGTTGCACCTTGTACGTATTTTATGCCGAATTGAATTCAGTTAAAACAAAAATCGTTGTAAAGAATCATTAAAGAGGGGGAAGTCTCCCCCTCGCTCCGGCCTCCTCGGGCCGGCGCTAGCCGGCTGATTGGGGGGTACGGTCATGGTTTCCCCAAGCGCCGGCCCTGCGGGGTCCTCCGCTACCCCCTCTCTCGCGAATTTGCATCTCTTCGTAGCGCAAGCCTCCCGGCTTGCGCCACAGGTATTTTGAAAACAACCTCGCGCCAAGACGCAAAGATCGTAGCGCAAGCCTCCTGGCTTGCGCCGCAGGTATTTT
>CAYLWO010000042.1:0-49331 GCA_964387285.1 uncultured Cytophagia bacterium
TTAACAACGAAACACAAATTCGTTATCATCTGCCGGAATCGGCGCAAACCACGCTGTGCGTTTACGATCTCCTGGGTCGCACTGTTTATGAGCAGGATTTAGGCAGACGGTCAGCCGGCTTACAGTCCTTGCGCTGGTCTGCGAACGTTGGCAGCGGCGTTTATTATTATCGCGTTCAAGCGCGCAATGAACAAAACTTGTTCAGCCATGTGAGAAAAATGATTGTATTGAAATAAGGCCATTGGGGAAAAGCGAACGCGGATCAAGCGGATGGGAGGGATTTGCACGGATAAACGAACTCGAGTCATCGGCCCCGTACCTCCATGCTGACCCATTCACTGTATGCTCTGATTTTGCTCGTTTGCGCGATATTTTCCAAATTATAATATAACCATGTCATTGCGAACGGAGGCGCAGATAATCTTCTTTGTCGGCAGCTGCGCCTACGTTCGCAATGACACGGTCTTTATGTTTTTGGGGTGATCATTGGATTACGAGTGGTTTTTCGTGCAAAATGGTCAAAAAATGTCGGACATCTCAAAAGACTGTCGCAAAACCCCAGATCCCGGATGTGGCCGCGTTTTTTGCGGCCACTCCGGGTGTCTCTCGACGCGTAATCAATGAGTTAGAAAACACCCGGGGTCGCAAAAAGCGCGACCCCGGGATTGGTCAGCCTTTTACGACAGTCACCCATGATGTCCGACATTTGGTTTCGGCTTGTCCGGGTTAAAACATCTAGATCATAATTTATTCAGCAAGACAAGGCGATTAAACAACCGTCCGCAAGGGCTCTTTACCTCACCAACGCCATGCGAATTCTACGCTCCGCTTTCTCATGACGCACACGCATGAAATAAATGCCGCTGCTGCACGTCCTACCGGCATCATCGCAACCATCCCAGACAAATTCATGCGCTCCGGCCGGCAGCGTCGCGACAGAGTGACGCAGACATTGTCCAGCCAGATTGAAAATAGACAAATCGACCGCACCACTTTGCGGCAATTCATAACGAACGATGGTCCGGCTGTTGAACGGATTCGGATAGTTTTGTGCGAGTCGAAAAGCGCAGGGTTGTGCAGCCGGCGTCGAGGACACCAAAGTTGTGGGACCGGTGAGGATGATTTTTTTGTCAGAATAGATGCGGTATTCGCCAGGCTGTAAGGCAACAAGGGCATGCGTATCCAGAACCAGTATGGAATCACCGGACATATAGTTGTACCACCAACCTGTATGCTGAAAGAAGGGATTAATGTTCGAAACGGTTATGTCGAAATTGCCGATGATGGTGAAATTAGCGCTGGGGTGATTGAGATTGATGCGTTTCACTGCCGGATACGCAGCAAGATCAAAGTCCGTGGTTTCAAATGCCGGATGCTCAATGCGCAGTTTGATTAAAGCAGCCATGGTTTGCCGCAAATGTTCCCGTCTGGAATCCTGCAAATAATCCCAGCGCAAAGGTTTCTGCCCCAGTCGACCGTTGTACTCGATGGAATAATCATATCCCAGCTCGCCGAACTGCCAGAGCATTTTCGGCCCGGGAATGGACAGAAAAAATGCCGCAGCCAGCTCCATGCGCCGCAACGCGGTGGTGGTGTCTTTGACGGAATATCCGGCTGCGCCTGCGCCAAAGAGGATGTTCTTATACATCAAGCGCTCTTCGTCGTGGCTTTCCATATAAGCAATGAGATGCGGCTGGTTCCAGCCGCGTGTTTTGTAAGAAGCATAACTGAAATCCGATTTGCCGCCATGATAGCCCATGGTCGCTTCGTTGAAACTGTAATTCATGTTGCCCCAGAGCATCATGCCGTAATCAGCCAATATTTTTTCTTCGGCATTGTCGGTAAAATGTTCGAGGATAATATAAGCGGACGGATCTATCATCCATATCTGATCAGCCATGCGTTTGAGAATGGCGATGCGCGCCGCATCATAGGCCGAACCGTTGCCCTGCGTGTTGGTAAAACCTTTGCTGAAATCAAAACGAAACCCGTCTACATGATATTCGGTCAGCCAGAAGCTGGTCACCCGGTCCACAAACGCCTGGGTCGCTGCGCTGGCGTGATTGAAATCATATCCCCAGAAATAGGTGGTGTTGGGCGATTTTTCATTGTACCAGGGATTGTGCGCCATATCCGCGGCGTACATGCGCACCAGCGGCGATTGGCCGTAACTGTGATTCAACACGATATCCTGAATGACAGCGATGCCGCGCTCATGCGCCAGATCGATGAAACGCTGCAGATCTTGTTTCGGTCCGTAGTATTTATCCGCAGCAAAATAAAAAGAGGGATTGTATCCCCAGCTTGAATTTCCTTCAAACTCGGAAACCGGCATCAGTTCAATGGCGTTGACGCCGAGACGTTGTAAATAAGACAGGGTATCTGCCAGGGTTTTAAAATCATGCTTACTCAGAAAATCGCGCAGCAACAGTTCATAAATCACCAGATCGGTTTTTTTCGGTTTGACAAAGGATCCGTCATGCCACGAATAAGCGGGTGCATCGGTTTGCAATACGCCGGCGATTTCCGTGGTCTGGCCCGTAGGATAGGGCAGCATGCCGGGATAGGTGGTGGACGCAATGGAGGCATCGTTCCAGGGATCGCTGATCTTTTCGACATAGGGATCGGCGATGCGAAGCTCTCCGTTGATAAGATATTGAAAAATATATTCTTTTCCCGATTGCAAACCAGTGAGCTCGAGCCAGTAACGGCTGCTGTCCGGCGTACGGTTCATCATATACTCTGGCGATGGTTGCCAATTATTGAAATCGCCGATCACATACACAAACTGCTTGCGTGGCGCGTGCAGGATCAGGGCTGCACTGGTAGAGGAGGGATAGTGGATGCCGTCCTGCCATCCGGCCGGCAATGGTGCGGTGCGCTCGGGATCATGAACAATAAAAGAAAACGTGAGAGATTTGGCGGCGCCGCTGCTGTCCTGCGCCGTAATGCGCACCAGACGTTTGCCGGGCCCGGCGGTCAGCAGATAGGATAATGAATCATTGTTCACTTCATATTGCAGCACGTCGTCCACATAGAGCAACAAGCGTGAGGCATGGGTCGCAGCAGCCAGCACCGGCAAGCTTTCGCCTATTTTAATAAACGCGCAGGGCGTGGTCGGAGTCAGCAAGGTGAGTTGCAATCCCTGTTCATAGATCGGCAGAAAAATATCACCGCCGGTTTCGGTTTTGCCCTCGCGGCTGGAATTGGCGTTGCGAAACACAAAAGCAAGATGCAGGATTTTTTCACTGCTGGGCACGCCATAATAGCTGCGGATATGAAAACGGATCTGCCATTTGTTATTACCCAAAGACAACAGGCGGGTGTCCGGCGTGTTGACGCCCCATCTCGTTTTCACATACCGCCAGTCGCTGCCGGTGGTGCTTTGGGTGGTCAACACACCGGTATGGGCATACACCTCGGTGGCGCCGACCAATCCGCGGTTGCCTTTGGTGGCATCATATATAATGGTGATGGTGTCTTCACTGGTAGGAAACAGTGGACTCCAGGTTAGAATTTGGCCGTACAACAAAGCTGACCACGTCAGGCTGAAAATAAAAAGCAGATTTTTCTTCATAACAACCTTTTGTTTTATGATCATTCTTTTGCAGCAGATGGACACAACTTGGCGAGCGGGCATAATGGGCAGTCAGGATGGCGCGCTTTACAGATGGTGCGTCCCAGTTTCAACATATTTATATGCAGGGAGTAGCATTTTCCGGCCGGCACCAGAGGCTGCATCACAGTATAGGTCTTTTCCGCAGAAATTTGTTCCGCTGCCAGTCCCAGTCGGCGACAGATGCGATGCACATGGGTATCCACGGGAAAAACGTCATGGCCGCAGGCAGACATCAAGGCGACGCTGATGGTTTTAACGCCGATTCCTTTTTGCGTGATAAAGAGATCGCGAATTTTTCGGCTGTCCTGTTGACAGAGAAAATTAAGTTCAAAGGTGCCGTAGGTTTTGTGCAGCCAGCGCAACAACCCTTTAATGCTGCGGGCTTTTTGTTGACCTAATCCGGCCGGTCGCACCGCCGCAACAATCTGAGCCAACGGGCTGTTCATCACGGCCGGCCAATCTGCAAAACGATTACGTAGCCGATGGTAGGCGGTCTCTGCATTGCGATCGTTGGTGTTTTGCGACAGCAAGGTCCAGACCAGATCCTCGAGAAAATCCTGCGGGCCCGGCCATATCGGCTCGCCAAAGTGTTTTTCCAAAAGCTGAACCACACGACGGGTGCGTTTTTTTTCGAGGCTCTCAGGCATGGCTTTAATCCTGATTCAGGCATTGCTGAAAGGTCTGTTGCAGTTGTGCAAGTGCAGCCGGGGAGATGGCGCATTTAAAGACACGGCTGAAACTCTTTTTCCGCACAGCCAATGCCAGACACTCCGGTCGCCTGCATAAATAGGCGCCTCGGCCAGGCGCTTTTTTCCAGCCATCCAACATCAGGTCACCTTGCGGCGACAGGGTGATTCGCTGCAGTTCCCACGCCTCTTTTTTAGACTGACAGCCACAACAGGTCCGCAGAGGAATAGTATGCTTGCTTTTTGCCATTGAACAAGTTAGAGGAAATCTGGGTAAATCGCAATCTGATTTTTACTTTCATTGTTCTCGGCCTGGCTAATTTGGAACAGGTCAAAAAAACATTTAACGTCGAGCACGCAGAAACCGCAGAGCTAAGGAATTTGGCTTGAAATTCTGAACAATTAATTTATTTAGTGCAAAATTATTTATTATAACAGGTCTTTTATTTAATTCATTAATAAATAATACTATAAAATATGGCCATTTTGTGGCAATTATGTCTCAATAATGAAAAAATTCACTAAATAATAAATTTTTGTTGCATTGTTGGGACAAATATGGTATATTTGATTGACCCGCTATTTTCTTCGTATTCAAGCTTGGGCGGTGATGAAGGGTGGGCCTTCTTGGGCGAAAGAGCGATTCGCCGTAAATGAGATCAGCAGCGAAGATATGCATTCGTGCTTCCGATGGGTGAGGGTGATGAAAAAGCTTTCTCGACTCTTGTCCTTTTTTGATGACTCTGCTCAGCAATGGTTGGAACAAACGCCTCTGGCCGTTTTGCTTTTGGACGCAAGAGGCCGGATTTTGTGGGCCAATTCCCGACAAATTGCTTTCACTAAAGTACCGGCTGATGTTCAAGGGCGGTTGCTCAGAGAGGTTCTTCCGCAAAATTTTGACGTGTTGCTGCGCGCCTTGGCTATGGTCATACGCAGCGGCCAATCATGGCGACAAACTTTGTCGGTGGCGGGAACGGACCGGCAAGATAAGGAGATCGACGTGGCACTGGCGCCGCTCGACCAAAGTACGGCCACTGTCGGGGCCATGATGCTCGTGGACCGCACTCATGCAGCAAATCTATTGGACCAGGCCATTGATTTTTTAACCGCCCATCTCGTGCCCGCTGATACGGCGTCTGTATCCAGAGATCGACCTGAGGAATCCATGTTGGCGCGCGGCTTGCAGGGTGATGCCAAGGCAACCGGACGGATATCTACAGACTTGCAGAACAAGCCGTTATACTCTATGCCGATGGCGCAATTGGTCGCTGCCAAACAGGAAATGCAACAGAAATTATCCCGCAATCTCGCCCATGACCTGCGCAATGAGATCTCGCTCATCTTGCATCTCATTTCTGAAATGCGAAAAATCGGCGAATCGCCGGCCCTGCAGCAAATGCTGGATCAAATAAACGAACAGGTTAAAAATTTATCGGAAATTGCGTTACGCTTGCGACGCGTGGCAGCCGACTATCCAACCGATGTGATGCCGATCAATCTGTCGGCTCTTTTGCGCGCTGCCGTGAAATTGGCGGAACTGCTGTGTCCGGTCAAGGAGCCCATGCTGAAATGCGCCATTCAAGATCCTGTTCCGGAATATTACGGCAACAGTGAGGGCTTATTGTCCGCATTTACGGCCGTCCTGGTCAACGCCCTGGAAGCGGTAAACAGTGCAGGACAGGTCAGCGTTTCCATGCATTTTGATGTTGGTAAAGACGGATATCAGATTTGCATAGCAGATGACGGCATCGGCATTCCGGCGGAGAATCTGGCAAAAATTTTTGATGTGTATTTCACTACAAAAGCCGGCAAACGCGCGGGGCACAGCATGGCTATTGCCTATCGCGTTGTGCAGCAGCACCTGGGCTTTATTCAGGTAACCAGCGAGCCGAATGTCGGCACGCAGGTCAGGATTTCTTTGCCGGCCCGGCGAGATCCGTTGCCGTTATCGGACTGGAATCAACCGGCAGTCTAGGCTTCCGGCCCGCTCGGCCGGGCGCGGTGACGACGGCCTGCGCCAATATAGAGGTACCATGATGCAAAAGCCTATGCAGCAATTTTTACTCAACGCCAAATGGTTGGTGCGCGAGTCCCACGGCGATGCGCTCAAGCTGCTGCGCGGTCGTGCGGTCCGAGTCGGTGAATCGTTCAGCGCCGTGATCAGAGATTTGACCGGTGCAGGCATTGAGGCCATGGCGGAAGCGGTCATGTCCGGCGGCAAAAGCTTGACGCGCGAATTGACCTGCGTGCGTCCCGGTCAAGAAACGGCCTGGCTGTTGTTGACGTTGAGTCCTTATGTGCGGAATAAAAGAGTGGTGGGCATGGCCGCCATTGTCGAGAACATCACTCTGGAAAAGAGTCAAACCGCTCAGAACGACCTGGTCAAGATTCAGCATATGGCCGAATGGTCGCGACGGATCCTAGAGTTGACCAATCCGTTGTTGAACAGTTTGTTGAATCGCCTCAGCGCTCTGTCGTTATCCACAACCGCCCGGTCAGAATTGGATCAGGCGCAGGCGCTGCTTTACAAATTGATGCAGATCATGCACGGTCTGGAGGGTTTTAGGGTGGAGCGACGGCTGCAAAATCAAACCGTCGACATTCGGCGCACCATGGAAAAATCGATAGACATGGCCGCCATGCTGTTTACCCAAAGCCGAATACGATTTGAAATACAGAGCGATATAACGCCGATGCGCGTGCGCGGCAATGAGGTCACCTTTGAACAATGCTTCATTCACCTGTTGCGGAACGCAGCAGAAGCCATGCCGAAAGGCGGCCTGATTACGGTGACGCTGCGCCGGGATCTGGGAAATCAAAGCGTGCATATCGAAGTGACGGACCAGGGCATCGGCATGAGTTCCGGAGAGGCGGCTCAGGCCTGTGAGCCTTTCTTTACCACCAAGAAAGGCGATCATCTGGGCCTGGGTTTGGCGGTGAGCCTGCTGGTGGTGAAAACCTGCAACGGTTTGTTGAATATTAAAAGCGTCCCTCGCCAGGGTACGACCATCAGTATAATGTTGCCGCTGGATCGAGGTTATTCCTTACATAAAGGATAGTAAATGGAAAAGTCACATTTGAAAAAAAGCAGTGTGCTGATCGTCGACGATCAAAAAACCTGGCGCGACAGCATGGTCAAGTTGTGCAAAAGCGCCGGTTATTTGTGCTATCAGGCGGAGAATTCCGGTGAAGCCATTCGTATTTACGCCAAAGAAACCCCGCTGGTGGTGCTGACCGATTTAAAAATGGATCGTGAAACCGAGGGGCTGGAGGTGTTGGAAGAGCTGCGGCGCATGGATCCGGAAGCGGTGGTGATTCTTTATACACAATTTCCCTCTGTGGCCAACGCCGTGGAAGCGTTAAAAATGGGCGCTTTTGATTATATTCAAAAGATGGAAAACAGCTCGGATCTGTTGTTGCCGCTGGAGCGAGCGGTCAAATTCGCGCGCGTGCAGCGCGAAAACCGGTTGTTGCGCACGCAGATGGACAACCTGGCCAATGACACCGGTTTCTACGGCGCCGTCGGCGTCAGTCCGATTATAAAAGAGGTGTTTGAGAAAGCAAAACGGGTCGCACAAACCAATGCCACGGTTTTCATCACCGGCGACACCGGCACGGGTAAAGAAGTGCTGGCGCGCGGCATGCACTATCATAGTCCGCGGCGCAATCATGCCTTTGTACCGGTGGCTGTGGGCGCCTTGCCCGAGACCTTGCTGGAAGGCGAACTGTTCGGCCATACCCGGGGCTCTTTTACCGGCGCCACGGATAAAAAAGGTCTTTTTGAAGCTGCGGACCAGGGCACCATTTTTCTGGATGAAATCTGCGAAGTCAGTTTTGAAATGCAGCAAAAATTGCTGCGCGTACTTCAGGAACGCATGGTGCGACGCATCGGCGGCATCAAAGAGGTGGGCGTGGATGCACGCGTCATCAGCGCCACCAATCAGGATCCGGAAACTTTGGTGCGTGAGAAAAAAATGCGCGAGGATCTCTATTTTCGTTTAAACGTGGTGCGCATTCATCTGCCCTCGCTGGCCGAACGCCGGGAAGATATTCCGGTGCTGGCTTATCACTTTTTAAATAAATATCGCTATTCCGGTCCCCTGGAAGTAGAGTCTATTGCCTCGGACGCCTTGCTGCTCATGCAGCAATATCATTGGCCCGGCAACGTTCGCGAACTGCAACACACGGTTGAACGCATGGTGGCGGAGGCGCAAAGTCCGGAAATACGCGTACAGGATTTGCCGGATTATATTCGACCGGGCAATAAAAAAATTTTTGTTCCCACCCCGGACGCGGATATGGATTTTAAAGACGCGAAAGCAAAAATCGTCAAGGAATTTGAGAAACAGTACATAGAACAGATGCTGGAAAAATTCAAAGGCAATATCTCTAAAATGGCTGACGCCATCGGTCTAAACCGAAAAACCATCTACCGCCTGATGGATGCGCACAGCATCAAACATGAAAAGGTCAGCAGTTTGGAAGAGTAGCATTCCCCTGGTTTATTTTGTCCCACCGCTTGTGTGTTATTCGTGCCGGACCGCTCGGAACGGTCCGCTTCATCTATGATTTGCTGCGACGATGATCGCGGTATTATCCGGCTTTTTTCAGGTCGCTGCATCTGTTACCCCAAGGTTCATCGTTATCAACACGCTTGCCAGTATCCCCATCATGCTGAGTGTAGTAACGGCAGTGAGGCTGTCATCTCTGCCAGGACGTTACATTTTCGGGCGCCAAAATTTTTTTACCCTTTATCTTTGTGCATTTTATGGTTCATGATTTCTTTAGGCCTAGACGCGTGAAAAAAAATTTTGTTATTTTTCTCAAAAAAACCATTTTTTTTTTATTGTTGCTTTGCTTTGTAACAAAGATTATGCACTCTGTTAAAACCCTGTACGGATAATTATACCATTATAAGATTTTGTTTATATTATTTATAATTTGATTTATTCATCAGGGTTTATTAGTGGTAACATAATATTTTCAAGGTGTTAACTAAATAAATTATTTACTAAATATCTAATGATGTAAATATATTATAAACAATGATATAAAATATCAAATTTTGTTGAGATTCTGGCACGGAAATTGTTATGGAAAAAGCGAAGGAGAACCCTTTAGAATGATGTTCCATTGGAGTCGTCTGCAATGACACAATTCAGGAGCAGGATGGCCAAGCCGGAGAATGGAGCATTTAGATATAACGGAGATTACATGGAAAATCGAGTTTTGCTGAACAGGAGGAAACGGATCGTCCTGGCTACGATCGACCGGGGAATCGAAGATTCCCTATGCAAACAATTTACCGAGTTACACTATGATTTTTTCGCCGTGCAACGCAGTCTGGATGCGGTTACCAAAATGCTGGATTACGACATTGATCTGTTGATCATGGATCTGGATCTATATGGCAATGTCAGTGTAGATCTGTTGCCGGTAATCAGAAAACTGCGGCCGCGTTTGCCGATTGTTCTGATCTCCGACGACCTGACTCATTGTGTACGCCGAATCGCCGCTGAACAGGGCGTCACCTATCAGGCCGGCAAACCACGGGATCAACACGATATGCACAGCATCGTCGACGCCGCAGAAAAGATCATTGCCAAGCGTGAATTGTTGCACGTCAATTGATCCGTTATCTTGGCCGAATTGATGACAAGAGAGCTTTATTTGTGCATTCATGATTGCAACGAGCAATGAGCATCCTGGGCTTTATGCATCTTGGTACGGCAGCTGTCATCAATTCGACATTAGTTTGTGCATGACCTCAAAATGATTATCGTTTCACGGATAATCAAGGCTTCCTTATATCCTCACAATTTAACTCCACGTTTCCTTATCGGTTAAATCCAGTTTTTTGTGACAATAAAGCAACAATGGTTGCGATGCATTGTCCCCTTGTGTAAGAGACTCTTCAAAAAATAAATTTAGTAAAGTTTAATTTCTTAACCGGACTCTCTTCAGCAACCCCAATAAATACAATTAAATAAAAATTTAAATATTTAGTTTGTAAAAAATTATTTTAATAAAAACAGACCGGTTCGCCGGTCTTTTTTTTTGGCATGACTTGTGCTTAAAGCAAATGTGTCCGGAATAACGATTTTCTGGAATTGGTAAGGTATAAGGACAGCGGAGCATGATGAAGGAGCCGGTCTATGTTTGACTCTCGGTTAACTGGAAAGAACAGAATGACAAAAAAGCATGTTAAAAAAAATCAAATGGCCCGGCCAATATTTTCCTGGTGTGTGCTGGGCATAATTGTGTTTTCCACCGCCGTACTGGCCGGCGCCATTAAAGTAAAGTGGAACGCCAACACCGAACCGGATTTGGCAGGATATAAAGTATACTATGGCGATTCCAGCAAAACCTATCAAACGAATGTGGATGTCGGCGATGTTACCGAGCATGTGATCACCGGATTGGAATACGGTAAAAAATATTACGTCGCCGTAACAGCCTATGATGACAGCGGCAATGAAAGTGATCGTTCGGAAGAAGTTGTCATTACCTTGACCATTCCAAAAATATCGGTCGATTATACGGCACAAGGTTTGCGTTTACAGTGGCAAAAGATCGCCGGCGCCGATTCTTATGAGATCTACCGTGACGGAAATCCCTATTTCACCGCCGCCACGCCGATCATGCTCACGCCGGATACCGTTTTTGTGGACAGCGAATTTCAACGCCAGCCGGCTGTCGGCTGTTATTATCAGGTTGTGGCTTTACAGAACGGCCATGACCTGTTTTCATTCCCGCGTTTAGGCGGTTATACGGTGAGTCTGTTTAAAGGCGCCAACCTGGTTTCTCTTCCTTTGCTCCCAAGCGATGAACTCATCAACAGCGTCATCGGCAGCCAGTTGACCGGCGGCCGCAGCAAGTCCTCGTCGGATTATGTCATGGTTTTCAAGAGCGATAATCAAACGCAAAGCGCTTGGCAGGTGGAGGGGACCGGCAGTTCGATGGAAGGCAAATGGGTTTCTGATGACGGCGGCAGTTTGTCCACTTTGCGTTTGCAGCCGGATCAGGCTTTTTGGGTATATCGTCGTGAAAATCATCCCGATTCTTTATTAACCTTTACGGGTCGCGTCAGCGAGGATTCCAATCGGGTGCTAATCCTGAAAAAAGGTTTTAATTTTATCGGCTCTTGTTATCCGGCGACCGTTTCGTTGGTAAAAAGCGAACTGGGTACGGACGGCGTTATGAAAGGGGCCACCTCCAGCAGCGCTTCGGACAAAGTCATTCGCTACTATTATCGCGGCAATGAATTTGCCTGGTTGGTCGCCGGCACCCAGACCAGTTGGGACGGTCAATTTCTGAACGAGGCCGGAACAGCGCCGACGTCCATCGCTCTGCGCCCCGGCATCGGTTATCTGGTGTGGATCAAAGATGTGAATCCTTCGCAAACTTGGACATATCCCAATCCGAAATTTTTTAATTAACGGATCTTTATAGATAGGAGCTGTTGTTATGATTAATTTCAAATCTCTGTACCTCGGTGTGGCGGTGGTGTTGTGCGTCGCTTCCGTAAGCTGGGCTCAGTTTCAAGCCAACACGTTTGAAGCCTATACCAGCGTCGGTATTACCGATACCGATAACATCACTCTTTTAAACGGCAATACCAAGAGCGGCGATTTGGTGCAGTTGATCTGGGTAGGACCGGATGGGAACATTGACGAGCCGGACACGAGTGCTTTTACGACCGATGATGATTCTTTGCTGGGTGTCTCGCATATCGGCTACGGATATCCTTTTAATCCTGATCAGGGTTTGTTCGCCGCTTTTTTCCGTCATAACCTGATCACGCCCGGTCTCATGGTTTATGTGCGAGCGTGGAACGATTCGGTGGTGACCGCCACGAGCGCCTATGGCAATTCCTTGCCCTACACCATCAACAGCGATTTCGACAGCCACGATTTTGGCCTGGATTTTCGCGCACCGAACAGCTGGCGCATGCACGGCGGCGTCGTTGAAGTGCCGGTGGAACTGATCTCTTTTACCGGTGCGGATGAAGGCGGCCAGGTGTTGCTGCGATGGTCGACCGGTTCGGAAACCGACAATTTAGGATTTAATCTGTATCGCACGGTCGCGCGCGACAGCGCCCGCCGACGGATTAATGAACAGCTGATTGATGGTGCGATGAATTCCGAGACGCTGCAAGATTATGAATATCGAGATCATCTCGTGCAGGAAAATCAGCAATATTTTTACTGGCTGTCCGATGTATCAGCCAAAGGCGATGAGGTCCTGCATGGTCCGATTGCGGTCCTGACTAAAACTCGGCCGAACGCCTACGTGTTGCAGCAAAATTATCCCAATCCCTTCAATCCGACTACCAGCATCGCTTACGCGCTTAAAGATGCCGGCCCGGTAAAGGTGCGGGTCTTTAATATTCGCGGACAATTGCTGCGCGAACTGGTTAACGGCGTGCAAACCGCAGGGCAGCACAATGTCATGTGGGACGGGTGCGATGCGAATGGTTCGCAGGTGCCGTCCGGAACCTACTTGTGCACCATGGAAGCGGGCAATTATCGCGCAGTGATAAAAATGACCATGACCAAATAAACATTTTAGCATAGACAGGTGAGGTCGATAATGAGAACAAAATTATTTTCTTGTCAGGTTCTGGTGTGGGTCTTGGCCATGCTGATCCTCGGATTGAGCTCCTGTTCGGTTAAACCGCAGACCCGTCAATCGGAGTCGAATCGAAACAAGGCGATCGTTGATCTGCAAAAGTCAGATGCCGATGGAACCAAGGACGCAAAATCAAACAAACGAACCCGAACCACGGCTTCTTCGCGGAGAAGCCGAGACCAGAAGAAATCCGCTGCTCCTAAAAAAGTGGAAACAGCCCCAAAGGAGACCGAGACCGTTAATCTGGCCAACAACAGCACGCAGACGGCAAAATCCCAGACCGTCTCGGCGCAAGAGACATCACAGGCAGTGCCGGAAGTCAAACCCCAGGCTTCCCAGGAAGTGGTGCAATTGTCCGAAGCGGTCAAAAACACGCCGCGATTGTATCGTCTGGGATACGGCGATGTGGTGTCTGTCAAATTTTTTCACACGCCGGAATACAACGAAACCGTTACGGTTCGTCCCGATGGTCACATCACGCTGCAGCAAGTCGGTGATTTGTATGTCGCCGGCAAAACCACCGAAGAGATTGACAGCGAAATTACCGCTGTTTTCAGTCAAGTCCTGCAGAATCCCCAGGTGACGGTGATTGTGCGTCAATTCGGCGGTCAACAATGCTATGTGATGGGCGAGGTGGAAAAACCCGGCGTGGTTCCGGTTGCGAAAGGCATGACGCTCATGCGCGCCATCGCCGCAGCCGGCGGACCGAAAAAAACCGCCAAGATGAGCAGCATTATTCTCATCCGCTCCGAAGATTTCAAAAAAGCGGAAGCCAGCCGTCTGGATCTTTCCATGGGTCATTTGAAGGAGCATATGGAAACCGATCTCTCGGTACAGGCTTACGACGTGGTTTATGTTCCTAAAACTTTTATCGCGGATGTCGGCGCTTTTATGTCGCAAATCTATGATATCGTGCTGCCCCCATTTGACGCCTGGGCGCGATATGAATACTGGTATAAACACTAGTCCGTAAAATGTTATCTTTTGTTCATACAATTGACAGGAGTCGAAAATGATTCAATATAGCCATCAAGACAGCCCCATGTCGCCACACAGTTTTTTGTCGGTGGTGTCGAAAAGACTCGGGTTGATCACGATCGTCTTTCTGCTGATCGTCGCGGCGGTGGTCATCGGCATGTATCTGATGCCGCCTGTCTACCGCGCCAGCGCCAAAGTGATGATCAATTATCAGGTCGCCATTGAAAAAGAGCATCTGCTCAATCTGTGGCAGATTCAAGACAAGTCCTATTACGAACGCCTCAGCTCCGAGCTGGTGTTCTTTAAAATGCGCAGCATTTTAGAGCCGGTGGTTGTGGAAATGGGTCTGGATAAAGCGAACAACGGCGATGAAAACGGCAAGGTCGGACATGATCGCGCCATCGAGCAGCTGGCAAACCAGCTGAAAGTGGAGCGGGAAAAAGACACCAACGTTCTGCTCGTCAGCTATGAGCATCGCAATCCCAAACTGGCGGCCGGCGTTGTGGATCGCGTGGTCGCCGAGTTCATTAAACAGCGCCCGGCGCTGGATCGGGATGAACGCTCTTCCGAATTTTTTGACAAACAGATCGCGCAACTTAAAGGTCAGATCGATAAGGCCGAAAAAGAAGGCATGGAATACAAGAGCCGTGAAAAAGTGCTTTCGCCGACCGACCAAACAACCATCCTGTTTCAGTCATTGGCTTCGTTTGATCACGAGTTGACCAAAGTCCGCTCTGAGCGCATTGCTCATGAAGCCAGCCTGAGAATATTCCGCGAACAGGTGGCGCAGAAAAACGATTTAATTATTCCATCGACGGAATCTACCAACGGTCTCAGCCAGCACGCTTACTACAATACGCTTAAAACCGCATTGGCCAGTCTGGAAATTAAGCGCTCCGCTTTGCTGGACAAGTATACGGAAAAACATCCTGCCGTGACGGCGATAACGGCCGAGATCGAGGCGAACAAGGCAAAAATCAAGGAAACGCAAGAGGACATTATCAAAGGGGAAGAGACGGCGGCCAAAGCGTTGCTGGCCCAGGAATCCGCCCTGGCGCAACGCATGAACCAGGTGGTCGGCTCTATTTCCGATCTCTCCCGTCAGGAGTATGAACTGGGACTCATTTCCATCGGCTTGACCGATTTGCGCGCCGTGTACTCTATGCTGGTGCGGCAGCGCGAAGAGGCGCGTTTGGCCGCCAATCAGAAAGAGTATCTGATTCAGGTGCGTTTGTTGGAACCCGCTTTGCTGCCCAATGATCCGGTTAAACCCAACAAACCGCTTTTGCTGTCCCTGGCTGTTTTAGTGGGATTAATGGTGGCCTTTGGCCTGGCCTTTTTTGTGGAATATTTTGATCATTCCGTCAACAACGCTCAAGATGCGCAGGATTGTTTGCAAATGCCGATTCTGGCTTCGATCTCGGATTTTCAAGTCGAAAACTATCGGCGGAGGAAACAAGCGGAGGAGAATGCATCCGCGCAACCTCGCGTCAGCCCCGGCAAAGCTTAGGTTTGATCGCCATTTTGCCGGATCGTGAATAATGAAACAATGGCTGTTTGGAATCCATGAGGAGAAGCAACGATGAAGAATGTCTTAAAGATCAAGCGATGGGAAGCCGGGCTGAAACAATACGAGTTGGCCTTTTTACTCGGATGCAGCGCGACGTATCTCTCCATGGTCGAAAATAATCGCGTAGAAGCCACCCGGGAATTTAAACGCAAGGCGGCCGAGATTTTTGGTGTTCGCGTGGATGAGTTGTTCCAGCTTGAATCGAGCAAGAATTGATTTTGGTTTGAATCCGTTTTGACAAAAGAGGCTGACATGTATCTGGACTTTTTTAATCTGCGTCTGGAACCTTTTTCGACTACTCCGGACCCGCAATTCCTGTACAAGAGTCACGTGCATCAGGAGGCACTGGACCGTTTGGTGGCGGCCGTGACGCTGCGGCGCGGCATCAATGCCATTATCGGCGAACCCGGATTGGGCAAAAGCATGCTTATTCGCACCCTGTTGCAGGGTTTTACCAATCAGGTCCGCTTTGCCTGGGTGTTTAACACGAATCTGAACAGCCGGGAGCTGATCAAATATATTTGCCGGGATTTCGGGTTTGCACCGAAAGGGGACGATCTGGGCGATTTGTTGATGGAACTATACGAGTTCCTGATCAAATCCTATCAGGAAGAAATTTTCACCGTGTTGATTGTAGACGAAGCGCAGAATTTATCCTTCGAGGCTTTGGAGGAGATCCGGCAATTATCCAATCTGGAAACTTCGCGCAATAAATTGCTGCAAATCATTCTCTCGGGTCAGCCGCAGTTGGATGCGTACCTCGAAGAGCCGGCGTTGCATCAACTCAAACAACGCATCAGTCTGAAGGCAACTTTGCATCGTTTGGATGCGGACGATACGCGCGATTATATTCTGCATCGCATGCAGGTCGCCGGCAGCCGCGGCCAGGACGTCTTTACGGATTCAGCGATAAAAAAGATACATGAAATCAGCGACGGGGTGCCGCGACTGATCAATCAAACATGCGATAACGCTCTTTTGTCGGCCTGGCAAAAAAAGACAAAATCAGTCGATGCGATTGTGGTGCAAGAGTTGCTGGCGCAGCGCAAAGTAACCGCTGCTCACCGTCCTGTTCAGGCGCAACCGGTCCCGGAACCGACGCCGCGGCCGGCAGTGGAAAAAGCAAAAACACCGCCGCTGCGCAGCCGACCGGAACCGGTCCGTCGCGAGCCGACAGCCGTGTTTGCTGAAGTGGGCGATTCCTTCGGCGGCGTTGATGTTGAAAATCTGTGAAACTAAACTAAACTATGAGGTCAGAATATGAGCGTGTTATTTAATGCCCTGGACAAATTGGATGAAAAAAAGGCGCCGTCCGCCATGCCCTGGAAGAGTATGAGCGGCAGCGGTCCATTGGCCGTGGATCTGCCTTCCGAGATGTGGAATGATTTCTACGATCTGCGCGAGTACATCCGTATCGCCAATATGCGAGGCATGATGCGCTTGCTTTCTATCACCAGTTCCGTGAGCGGGGAGGGTTCTTCCACGGTCGCAGCCTATCTGGCGTTGTTGATGGCCGGCGCCAATAAAAAGGCCAAGGAGACTGTCGCGCGAATCGTTAAAGCGCAAAAAAATGAAGCGACGGCAAAAGACGCGGCCGCGGAAAAGCTGTTCGAAGAGGATTTTCGCGCTTTTGTACACGAGTCGGTGAACGATAAAAAGAAAAACGGCGAGTCTGCCGCTGCTCCCTCGGAGAACGTGTTGTTGATCGACGGAAATCTTCATAAACCCGGCATACATGAAATCCTGGGACTGCCGCTTGAGCAGGGATTAAACGACATTCTCGAGCAGAATATCGATTGGCATCGCTGCGTGAAAACAATCAAAGGGGCGCAGTTGAGCGTCATCACCGCAGGCAAAAGCAAACTCAATCCTGCGGAATTGTTTGGCGCTGATTATTTCCGCTATTTCATCAAGGCCGTCAAGGAGGAATACAGCTATGTGCTCATCGACGCACCGGCTGTGCTGAATTATGTCGAGAGCATGAGCATCGCCGCTGTGGTTGACGGAGTGGTGCTGGTGGTTCGCGCCGGCCAGACCCGTTGGGAAATCGCCCAAGACGCCAAACGAAAGCTGATCACGGCACATGCCAATCTTTTGGGTGTAGCGCTGAATCGGCGCAAATAGCAGCCTTCGCTTATTGGATAATGCCTCCGGGCGCTCAACAACTGCGCAGCCGGCATGGTTGGATTCACTTGATTATAGATGGATGACGGTATGTTGACAATTTCTCAAGCACAATCTGCCAATCGCTCCGTGCTCCCGACCTTTCTATTGGCTCTCGTCGGTCTGGTGATCGGTGTGGTGGCCTTACAACTTTGGTCATTAGAGCCCAAATGGGCGGTTGCCGCCTCCCTGATTTTGATATTGCCCTTTGTTTTATTGATCTCCAGTGATGTGCGTCGTTTCTTACTGGCCGGCATCGTACTGACTCTGCCGTTGAACGCGGATTATAACCTTTTTCTGCAATCCGGCATGCTCAGCGGCGCGCGCGCTTTGACGATTTCCGTGTTGGATCTTTTGCTGTTCGTTGCCGTGGCCTTTTGGCTGGTTGACGCGGCGCATCGCAAGCAGGTGGGCGCCATCCGGTTCTATCCGAAAATCAGCTGGCCCACCCTGGGCTTGATTGCCATTATGGCGGTTTCTACAATCGCGGCGAAAAATCGGCTTTGGAGTTTGTTCGACATTATCATGTATCTCAAGGTCTATGTTTTTTTTCTCTACCTGGCTAATAATATACGCGATCGCAGCGATATCCGTCTGATCATCGTAATGTTTTTTATCGGTATTATTCTGCAAACCGGTTTGTCCCTGTGGCAGATCAATGAATGGCCGGGTCTGGAAAAGCTGAGATTGGTCGGCATTATCGCTGAAGCCGGCACCGCCATTAAACTGGATACCTTTGCCACCACGCGTCCGGGCGGCACCATGGTCAGTTGCAACCATTTGGCTCGTTTTTTTGGCTACTTGTTGCCGCTGGCCTACATCCTCTCTTTACGCGGCGAAACCGGCAAGGAGAGATGGTTTGCCCGCCTGGTCAGTTTGATCGGTACGATCGGTCTGATTTTCACCCTGTCGCGCAGCACCTGGATCGCCATGATACCGTCCATATTGATCCTGTTCCCTTTCATGTTGTCGCGTCGATTGCTGACTCTGCGCATCATGCGCAACATCGCGGTCATGATGCTGCTGACGGTTTTGCTGCTGATGACGTTTCGCGGTCTGATTTGGGATCGCATCGTATCCTATGATTTTGGTTCGGGAATGACCCGCATCACCTCGGCGCAAGCGGCGCTGCGCATGATTGAAGCCCATCCGGTCCTCGGCGTCGGCATCAACAATTACGGTCTGCATGCAAAATATTTCTATGATGCAGAAGAGCCGCGTTCACAGTTTTGGATTGTGCACAACTCTTTTCTCTTGTATGCCGCAGAGATCGGTGTGATTGGATTTATTTTTTATCTTTGGTTTGTCTTTGCCGGCTTTTCCAGCGCCAGCAAGGCGAGCCTGGGTCGTTCCGCTTACTTGAATGCCGTTGCGGTCGGCATTTTCGCCGGCTGGATTAATTTTGCCATTGCCGCTTTGGCCGATAAAAGTTATAAGGAAATGTACGTCTTGCTTCTGATCATGTGGTCTTTTGCCGCCATGACCGAGGCCATTGGCCGGTTGAACCGGCAGTATGAACAGACGGCTTTAAATCTATTGCAAGATAAATCGATAATTTATGAATTCTAAAGAAATCAGCGCCATGATCGGCAGACGGATGTGGCTGAGAAAAATCGGCTACCGTCTTATTTATTGGACCACTCTGCGAGAGTGGCATATTCGGAAGGCCTTGCGTAGTCTCTTACGCGAGCAGGCGAATGATTTGAGTTTACTGGATGTCGGTTGCGGCATGGGACAACATTTGTACGACAGTGCGGTCAGACATCCGCAAGCACGCATCGTCGGCTTGGAACGCGATGAAGATATGGTTCACGATTTGAACGATTTTTTGTCACGATGTCGTCTGAGCAATGCAGCCGCGATCTGTTCCGATATCTTTCTTTGGCGGCCGGATGCCGAATATGACGTTGTGCTCTGCGCCAGCGTATTGGAACACCTGGACGAGGACGCCGCGGCATTGGCCATATTGCGCAACTGTTTAAAGCCGGCCGGTCATCTGTTACTGTACGTACCGAGCGCGGAAATCCGCGTCCTGAAATCATTGCAGAAAAAAATGGCCCGGCAACTGGCAATCTCGGGCAAAAAATTTCCACATGACCATGCGCGGTATTATCAGCCGGCTGAATTGCGGGAAAAACTATTATCGTGTGGATTCGAAATCGAACAAACAACCATCACCTATGGCCGTTGGGGCCGGTGGGCCTATGATCTGGTTACGCTGGTGCAATTTAGCCGTTTTTTTAAAATATTATTTCCGTTTTATCTGTTGCTGCTGCATCCCTTTGTTCTCCTGATGATGACGGCGGATTTTATCTCGGAAAATCACGAGGGCAACGGTTTGATGATGATGGCACGTAAAACAGGCTGATGGGCGGCGAATCATGATGCAGGACGACCGGACTCCAGAAATCACAGTGATTATTCCGACTTTTAACCGGATGGATTCGTTGCCGCAGACGCTCGCTGCTCTGGAAGCGCAGGATTGGGATAAAAATCGGTTCGAAGTCCTGGTTATCGACGACGGCTCCGGCGACGGTACACATGAGTTTTTGCAGCAGTTTAAAGGACAAACAACGCTGCGATTTCACTATCATGAACAGCAAAAAAGAGGCCCGGCGGCAGCCCGTAATTGGGGTATAGAAAACAGCCGGGGACGCTGGCTTTTATTTCTCGATGCCGATATCTGGGCGCAAAAGAGTCTGGTGCGGCAACACTGGCAACGGCATCAAACAGAGCAGACTGCAAGATGCTGGTTGGGACGGATTGATCCCTCGCCGCAGTTGGATCGCTGGCAACAATATCGATGGAACGAGTTTGCCGTTGCTGAAGGCGATGGTCCGCTGGAATGGCCCTGGTCCCGCTATCGGACGCCCAACAGTTCTTTTTTAAAGGATCCGTTGCGCGAGATCGGAGGATTTGACGGCGCCTTTCAGATTGCCGAAGATACAGAATTGGCGTTTCGCATGGCCCGTCGCGGTTTGCGCTTTTTTTATGATCCCGACATTCTTGCGGTCCATCATCATCCGATTTCGTTGACACAGTATCTCGATAAGGCGCGGCGTTATGGACGCGACGCCGCAGAATTTAAACGGAAACATCCCCGGGATCATATCGAACTGGCTTTGCTGTTCGGGCTCTATGACCGGCATCTGTCGGTCGGTAAAAAAGTGCGTCATGGGATAAAATTTCTAACCATCAATAGAGTTACGGCGCCGGCGCTGGTCAAGCTCGGAGTGGCATTGCACAAGCGAAAGATGAAAT
Source organism: uncultured Cytophagia bacterium (assembly GCA_964387285.1). Classification (GTDB taxonomy): domain Bacteria; phylum Zhuqueibacterota; class Zhuqueibacteria; order Residuimicrobiales; family Residuimicrobiaceae; genus Anaerohabitans. Next base: position 20,909 of record CAYLWO010000042.1, read on the forward strand.
GCGCACCGGCCATTTTGACATGGGTCTATCGCTATCATGTGCGCAAGGCGTTTCAGGGCGCCTAAAGTCGGGCAAATTGAGCGCCGTCTCAAGCGGAGTTTAGGCGGAGTGAATTTTTAATCATGCGGATTTTAATGATCAACGGCCACCATTATGGAAAACTGACGAGTGTCGAGTCCCAGTGTCGGGATTTGTCGCAGCAGTTGCTGCATATGGGCGTACAAGTGGATGTTCTTTCCAATGCCCGGACCGATGGCTTGATGGATACAAGAGTTTCGGCCGGAGGAGAATCCAACCTGGAAAAGAGCATGTCGATGCACGTCCATCCGTCCAGCTCATCCGTCGGACTGTTGAATTATCTTGTCCTGCATCGCAAGCAGTATGATGTGTTGCATAGCCATGGTTTTATCGCTTCTGCTTGTGTGGCCAGCCGTTTAACCGGTTTGCCTTTGGTGCAAAAAATAACCGATCTTTACGTGGACGATCCGTTGACCATACGAAGGCGGAAAACAGGATACATGATGATGTATGTTTATCAGAGTGCATGGGCTTTTGTCGCCAGTTCAAAAGGATTGACCGATCTGTGTCGATTCAGCAGGACCATGCGCAATAAAATGATCCGCATTCCCAACGGCGTCAATACCTGCATCTATCGACCGGCCGATGTCGAAGAGAGAAAATCATTGCGTCGCCGTCACGGCATTGCTGATGACCGGCTGGTGTTGCTGGCTCTGGGGCCGGTCGGCTGGAATCGCGGTACCGATGCGGTTGTCAAGGCTCTGCATCGATTGCGACGGCATTGGAATGAAACGCCTTTGTTGCTTCTGGCTTGTGCAACGAATGCGATGAACGATTCGAGTCGGATGACGGAATCATTGCGTTTTCAGGACGGCCTGCTGCGCTCTATTTTGGATCTGCAGCTGCAAAATCATATCCGCTTTGAAACCGAAATGATTCCATTGCACGAATACATGAAAATGGCGGATATTTATCTTTATCCGTTCCGGCAAGGATTGCAGCCGAATGGGCTGTTGGAGGCCATGTCCAGCGGCCTGCCGGTCATTGCCAATTCGATTCCCGGTTTGACCGATGAGTTGGTGCAATCCGGTCGTTTTGGATTCACCATTAATTGCGAGGACGCTATGACCTTTGCAGCTGCTTTGAATGTTTTGCTCAAAAACAGAACTTTTCGTCAGCGGATAGGCAGGCTGGCGAGAGAGGAGGCTTTACAATACTATGATATAAAAAATGTGGCTGCGCAATATCTTGATCTATACGTGTCTTTGTTGCAGCAAAAACACCGGAAACGGAAATAGCTGTTTTGACTGACACCATGGCGTTTGAAATTGGAGCTTTTATGAATATAAGTATTTTTGGTCTGGGATACGTCGGCTGCGTCTCTGCGGCCTGTTTTGCACAGCAGGGACACCAGGTGACGGGCGTGGATGTTAACCGCCGTAAAGTGGAGATGATCAGCCGCGGGCTCTCGCCTATTGTTGAAAAAGAGTTGGATCATATGATTGCGGAACAGACGGAAAACGGTCGATTGCGGGCCTGTCTGGCTCCGGATGAATCTGTCAAGGCCGCGGATGTGATCATGATTTGCGTCGGCACGCCCAGCAACGGCAACGGCAGTATTAATTTATATTATATTCAACGCGTCTGTAATGATATTGCACGCATTCTTCGTGACAAGCGCACCTATACCGTCGTCGCGTTGCGCAGCACGGTATTGCCCGGCATTGCCGAAGACATGGCGTTGCCGACTCTGGAGTTGGCCTCGGGTAAAAAGGTCGGCACGGATTTCGGCTTTGCCCTGAATCCTGAGTTTCTCAGAGAAGGTTCATCGGTCCATGATTTTTACAATCCTCCCAAAACCATTATTGGCGCCTTTGATGAACGATCTGCCGAATTGCTCACACAACTTTATGCGAGCCTGCCGGCGCCGATCTATCGTCTGAAACCCCGGGAAGCGGCGATGATAAAATACGCCGACAACGCCTTCCATGCGATCAAGGTCTCTTTCGCCAACGAGATCGGTCGATTGAGCAAAGCGTTTGGCGTGGACAGCCGGGTGGTGATGGATGTGTTTGTGCAAGATTACAAGCTGAATTTGTCTCCCTACTATCTCAAACCCGGTTTCGCTTTTGGCGGATCCTGTTTACCCAAGGATCTGCGCGCCGTGTCCCATCGCGCCAAGCAGTTGGATGTCTCCGTGCCGCTGCTGGATGCGGCTATGGAAAGCAATCTGGAACATATTCGCTTTGCCCTGGATTTGGTGCGGGATTTTGGCCGCAAGCGCATCGGCATTCTAGGTCTGAGCTTTAAATCCGACACCGACGATCTGCGTGAAAGTCCCATCGTCTCTCTGATCGAGCAGTTGATCGGCAAAGGTTATGAGATTAAAGTGTATGATAAAAATGTTTCGCTGACACAACTCATGGGCGCCAACAAGGAATTCATAGAAAGAGAAGTGCCCCATATCGCCAAACTGATGTGCAGTTCGGTCAAGGATGTGCTGGATAAAACCGATGTTGTGGTCATCGGCAACAAAGCTGAGGAATACAAGAGCATCTTTGGCGAGCACCGCAACGGACATCGGATCATTGATTTGTCTGGAATAGGCGAGGATCAGAATTTCAACTTGGAAGAGGTGAATTATGAAGGAATTTGCTGGTAAAATACTGATCATTGTACAAAATCTACCAGTGCCATTTGACAGGAGAGTGTGGCTGGAGAGCAAAACCTTGACGGAAAACGGATATCAAGTTTCGGTCATTTCACCAAAATCAAAAGAATACAGTAAAAGTTATGAAATAATAGATCATATTTCGATCTACCGTTATCGCATGCCCTTTGACGCAGACGGTAAACTCTCGTATGTGGCCGAATTCATCTACGCCTGGCTGGCAACCGCCTGGCTTTCCTTGCGCGTGCTGTTTCGCGAAGGATTCGATGTCATACAAGCCTGTAATCCGCCGGATACCTATTTTTTACTCGGACTTTTATATCGATTCTTGGGCAAGGAGTTCATCTACGATCATCATGACCTGTGCCCGGAAATGTTTCAGGCCAAGTTCAGTAAATCCAACGCATGGCTGCATCGCATTTTATTGTTGCTGGAAAAAATGTCGTTTCGCGCGGCTAAAATCGTCATATCGACCAACGAATCGTATCGTGAAATCGCCGTCCGACGCGGCAAGAAAAAACCTCAGGATGTTTATGTGGTGCGCACCGGTCCGGATATGAAAAATTTAACCGTTCGTGTCCCCGATTTGTCTCTGAAAAAAGGCCGGCGTTATCTGGCTTGTTATCTCGGCGAGATGTGTCCGCAGGACGGCGTCGATTATTTGTTGCGCTCCATTCACCATCTGGTGCATCATTATCGCCGGCAGGACGTTTTATTTACTCTTATCGGCGGCGGGCCGGCCATTCCCAAACTTAAAGAACTTTGTTCCGCCATGGGTTTGCATGATCAGGTCATCTTTACCGGTCGGTTGCCTGATGATCAGGTCTACCGTTATCTTTCGACGGCAGATGTATGTGTGGATCCTGATCCCTGGTCGGAATGGGCCAACCGGTCTACCATGAACAAGGTTCTGGAATATATGGCTTTCGGCAGACCGATTGTTGCTTTTGATCTGCTGGAAACGCGCAACACCGCCCTGCGGGCCGCGCTCTATGCCAAGCCCAACGATGTTGCCCTGTTTTCGGAAAAAATAAATTTTCTGCTCAACAATCCGGCTCTGCGCAAAGAGATGGGAGATTTTGGACGGCGGCGCATCATCTGCGAATTATCCTGGGAGTATTCAGCGCCCCGGTTGATGGCGGCCTATCGTCGTGCGTTCAATCAGCCGGAAATCGCCACAGCTCTAGAGCCCCTGGACGAGGAACCGCTGTTTTCGCGACCCATGGAAAGGAAACTGAAACATATTACCATGCATTTTTAAACATATGAAATAGGAGATTGTTCCTATATGGATATCATGAAAAACGATGTGTCTTTAGAATCGCGAGTGACGATCCGCAGCAGCCGGCTCTATGATATTTTCATCCTATTGATTGTGTTTTTCATTCTATTCGGGCTTGATGGCTGTAATGAAAAAAATCCTGTTAAAAGCGAAATCAACGGCTGGAAACCGGTGGGGGGCATTCTGGCTGAGCAGACCATACAGACCTTTGCCGCTGATCCGCGAAATACCGCTGTTCTTTATGCCGGTACGGTGGACGGCGTATATAAATCGACAGACGTCGGCGCCACCTGGTCTGTCGCCAATGCCGGCTTGACCAGCAAGGATGTCACCTGTATTGCCGTTAGTCCGCTTAACAACTCTGTGGTGTTTTGTGGAACTTGGGGCAAAGGCGTTTGTAAAAGCAAGGATGGCGGATTAACATGGCAGGGATGTTGGACCGGAGGTCATAATCCCTTGGTCAAATCTCTGGCGGTGAGCAAAAACGGCAGCCAAATCAGAGTCTGGGTTGCAACCAATCAGGGACTGTTTTTAAGCATCGATGAGGGCGTTACCTGGCTGTCGAGCGGCGCCTTTGGCTCTGTTTACGCGGTTTACGGTTATGCGGATGCAAAAAAGGTGGTGACGAGCGTTAAATATTACGGCGTGTACCAATCGTTGGATGGAGGTGGAATCTGGCAACCCAGCAACACCGGTCTCGCCAATGACGGATATGGTCAGGAAGCGGCGCAGTTTTTATGCGTCGATGCGGATAATCCACAGATCATTGCCATTTCCACAGATCGCAATGTCTGTTACCGATCCACGGACAGCGGAGTTACCTGGCAAGTGATGGGTTCCTCCGGCTTTTATATCACCGAACGCGTCGGTTTCGTACAAGAGATCAACTTGAGTAAGAATTTTTGGCTGGCTTCGAGTCTGCGGGGCGTGCTGCGCAGTCGCGATAACGGCCTTTCCTGGTATCTGGAGAACAACGGCCTTGACCTGAATAGCCTGGTGATCAAGACGATATTTGCTGTACATAACCAAAACACCGTGGCTTTAATCGGTACTGTCGGAAAAGGTATTTATCGGTATGAAGAATGATGCATTGTTCCCTCGTTCCATATTGGCGCCGATGCTGTTATTATTGCTGGCGCTGGCCCTGCGTCTAGTGTATGTGGTTACTCTGCCTGATAAAACAGTCTGGGGAGATGAACGGGATTATCTGCGTTTGTCGCAATCCATTCAGGACGGCAAGGGTTTTGTGCTGGACAACGGTCGTCCTACCGCTGTTCGTCCTCCCGGGTATCCCCTGTTTCTGGCGATTCTCGGATGGGGCGGGATACACACATTGGTTGCTATTCGCGCCGCTCAGGCGGCCATCGGCACACTGACATTGCTGTTTTTATATCTGACCGTCTGTTTGTTTTCTGATCGTAAATGGGGTTTGTTGACTATTGCTGTCGGCGCCGTTTATCCGTATTTTATTTATCTGCCCGGAACCTTGTTGGCAACCTCCTGGTTCTGTTTTTTATTGGCCGTCGCCTGTTATCTTTTATGTCGTGCCGTCGTTAAATCCGAACCGTTATCCTATCTGTTCAGCGGAACTGTCCTGGGTCTGGCCGCATTGGCAGTGCCGACGGCATTGGTGCTGGCTGCGCTTTCTCTGTTCTGGTTATTGATAATGAGAATGCCGATAAAGCGAATTGTGCTTTTTGCATTGGCCGGCTTGTTGGTTATTACGCCCTGGATATATCGCAACTATAAACAGACCGGCGTCATGAATTTATCCGCTACAGGCGGCTATAATTTTTGGTTGGGCAATAATCCCCAATCACGAATCAATTTACCGGGATCGGCAGAACCCTCTGCCGAGCTGTTGCAGCGCCTGATCCAGGCAGGTTCAGAGGGCGAAATAGATCGATTGTTCACACGCGATGCGTTGCACTATATATATCAACATCCCGGGCCATTTCTCGTGCGCACTGCGACGAAAGCTGTCTTTTACTGGAGGCTGACGCCATCGCCGGTTACCGATTCCTATGTCGGACGAGATAAAACAGTCGCGTGGCTGGGCGCCATCAGTTTTTCTCTGATCTTATTGTTTGCCATAATCGGCTGTATGCATTTGCCGGATTCGGTCAAGCCCATTGGCTTGTTATGGTTTCTTTTCTTTATTGCCTTCACCGCTGTTCATAGCCTGACGATAGTAAAAATCCGCTTCCGTTTACCTTTGGATCATTTTCTCATAATTCTCTCTGCCTATGGCATGATCTATCTTTATAACAGGGTGATGCGGATTCTATTTTTTCACCGGCGCCATCATTGGTGGGATGCAAATTTTTATGAATTCAAGACCGACTCGGACTGGTCGCAGTTAATCCATGAAAGAGAGCATATGGCGTGAATGATCCGGCACACGGCATACCTAACCATGAGCGATCAACGCCCGCGCCACAGAAACTCAGCCATGAAATCCGTTCCACGGCTCAGGGATTGTTGGGTTACTTGCTCATTTTTTCCGACGATATTAAACCGCAATTGAATGCCGAACAAACCCGCATACTGGAACGCATAAATTTTTATGCCCAAAAAACCGCGGACATGCTCATGGATTTATTGGCGGATCTGGACAATCATCAACGTTGACTTGGCATGAGTAAGAGAATATATTTTGTATGAACAGCCGGACCGGTGATGGGATCGCTGTCGCGATCGGTCTTTTCGGCTTTCATCTTTTTTTCTCGACTGGCTCCTCAGGGGATTTCTTCGCTTTATCGTTTCCTCTGCTGTCATGTAAATCTTGTTGAAGACCTTCCGGTCTTTCCGTGCATTAAAAAAATCACTACACCTGATCTTGTTTTAGGACAAAATTTCCAGCCGCACTCATGACTGTTGCAAAAGAGTGATTAGCGTAATAATTTGTTTTTAATTGAATTATAAATATTTAATTTTTTTTCAATATTTGGTACAATCTTTGTATAGGTTTTTACTAGCTTAGCACGGCATTCTGCCGTGAATTTCGCAGTACTAACAAAAGGGAGTTGAGCTTATACACGTTCGTTACTGTTTTTTTTAAGCAACTGACTAGTTTTCTTTTCGAACGTGTGACAAGCTCGCTTTCATTGTTTTTTCAACCGAATGATCGGCGACGTTTGTTACGGCAACGTTCCGGTCATTCGGTTTTTTTTTGCTCCTGGCAGCATTGATGCAACCGAGTCGTTTCTCTAATCATCAAGGAGTTTTCATGCGACGCCATATCTCTTTCTCCACTTTTTGGCTTCTCCTGTTGGCGCCAATAACCTTCAGCGCCAACCGGACACCCTATCATTTTACCATGATAGCCTCATCGGAACGGGAGATGATATGTGAAGTTGTTTTTGATTCCATAGATGTAACGCAGCGAAAGGTGAATTCTGTATGGCAAACTCGGGTGGATTTGGCCGGCTGCAGTTACACGGCGCGCGAAGGCTGGCCCAGGTTGCCGGTCACCAGCCTCGTGCTGGGCATTCCTTTGCAGGGAACTCCGCAAGTACAGGTATTGCAGGAGCAGAGTCAGACGCGCAACCTCACCGGGATGGAGATCGTCATGTACCCGCAAGGGTTGCAGGAGCACCTGACGGCAGAGGAGCGCAATGATTTGGCCATAACCGCTGCCGAAAACTGGTATCCTGTTGGAACCGCTCGAACCGGATTGTGCGGCATGATGCGTGAACAGCGCATCCTGCAGATTGAATTGCATCCGGTGCGTTATTCGCTGGCGCAATCCCTGTTGCAATGGACGCGCAGCCTGCGCTTGCGTATTGTTTTTGACGGAAATGGGACTGCTCCCACTGCGGCGAATCTGCCGATACGGTCGCCCCAAACAGATGGATTTGAATCGACCTATGTCGAATATATTGCAAACTATGAACAGAGTAAACGATGGCGCCAATTCCCTTTTTCCGCGCTGAATAAAACCGTCGATGAGGAGAGCGGGCAGCCGCGCATTCGCATCGGCGTGACGCGGGACGGCATTTATAAAATTACCGGCAAAGAGTTGTCCGATCTCGGAGTCGATATTTCGGCGCTGGATCCGGCTAGCCTATGCCTGACCAGCCATGGACGCGATGTGCCCATTTTGGTTGAAGATCAGGGTGACGGCAAATTTAACGAACAAGATCGTTTTATCTTTATAGGCGAGCATAATCAGGGCGAGAGCACCTATCGCTCCTGGTATTCGGATACCAATGTGTACTGGCTCAGTTGGGGGACGCGCATCGGCAGCCGCATGGCGCGCGTCAGCGGCGCTACCGACGGCGCCTCCGTTGATACCGTTCAAGCGGCCTCCATGCATCTGCATCTGGAATACGATGTGCTGTATGCGCGTCAGCTGGCTTATATGGAAGAGAACGCAGATCACTGGTTTTGGTATGAATTAAAGGATAAGCAAAAATTTACCATCCCCATTGCCATTCCTGATCCGGTGCAGGAAGAAAAATTTCGCGTTCGGGCAGAAATGCAAGGTCTCACCTATCTGACCGCATCGCCGGATCACAAAGCATTGATCTCTCTGAATCAGCGTGAATTGGGAACTTCCCTCTGGGACAACCAGGAGTTTATTCTCTTCGACAGCGGCTGGCAGAATGCGGATATTGTGACCCGTAACAATACGCTCTCTTTTTATCTGACCGGTGATTTACCCAATGTGATCTACGATCGCGCGATGTTGAACTGGGTGGAATTTGAATTTACCGGTCGTCTCCAGGCGGTAAACGATTCTTTGCGATTCACCCTGAAACCGCAAAAGCGCAAACCCATATTGGCCAAGAATTTCAGCAACGACCGGATTTATGCATTTACCGATCAGGGACAACAGATCATTCCGGATAAAATTTATTATCAGAACGGTTTTTATCAGGTTCTGTTTGCGTACGAATCCAAGAGTGAGCAGAGTTTTTATCTGACTGCGGAAAACCGCTTGCTGACGGTCAACAGCATGGTGCATGATCCCGGATCGGATTTATTGAACACCAGCCATGCTGCCGATTATATCATCATCACCCATAGCGATTTTATGCAACAGGCGCAGAGACTGGCGCAATTTCGCGCTGCGCAAAACATGCGCGTGATGGTGGTGGATGTACAAGATGTCTATGATCAGTTCAACTACGGCATCTACGACCCGAACGCCATTCACGCATTTATTAAATATGCTTATCAGCAGTATCAAAAACCGGCGCCGTTGTATATCCTGCTGATCGGCGATACCAGCCATTATATGGATAAAAATGCCAAATTCAGGTCATTCATACCCACCATGATGACGTACACCGGCTCCTGGGGCATGACCTCGTCGGATAACGCCTTTGTTGCGGTCAGCGGCAACGATATCCTGCCTGATCTCTACATCGGCCGTTTTCCGGTTAATTCCCCTGCTGAAGCGGATATCATGGTCAAAAAGACCATTGATTACGAGTCCGGCTATACCGTAAGCGACTGGCGTCGCAATATCATACTGGTGTCCGGCAACGATGAACAGTTCGGCACAGACGCCAACGAGTTGTTTGAGGATTATGTGCCCCGTTACGTTAACGCCAGCCGGCTGGCCACCATGTCCAATTCGCGGTTTTTCGGCAGCACGGAGGATCTGTCCAGGAAGTGGAACGAAGGCCAGGTGCTCATCAATTTTGTCGGACATGGCGGTGGGCAGGTGTTCGAGGATAACGGATTATTCCTGCTGGAGGATGTTGGACGCTTGTCGAACAAAAACAAATACACGGTCATGTTCTCCCTGACCTGTTTTATCGGTTACTTTGACAATCCGGACAAACCGTCGCTGAGTGAAGAGTTGTTGCGCAAACCCGATGCCGGCATTGTCACCCATTTTGGCTCAGCCGGTCGCGCCTCCATGCCCGGTGACCACTATTTGGATAAGGTGCTCTTTAACCTCATCTTTCAGCAAGGACGGAGACGCATAGGCGAGATCACCACCCTGGCAAAATATGGTTTGATAGAAATGACTAACGGTTATTGGGATACGATCAGGCATTTTAATCTGTTGGGTGATCCGGCGTCGCAAATGGCTTTTGTGGCCAACAACGCGACCGTGCAGCTGAATAAAACCGATTTTGTCACCGGCGATGCCGTCAAAGCCACCGTCACCTGCAGTGAGCTGCCCACAGCCCAAGCAACGGTTACGGTGCATAACGATATTGATTCCCTTCTGGTTACTAAATTGGTCACTCTGATACAAGGGCAGGCCGTCGTCGATCTTTTGACCTTTACTCCGGAAATAGCCAGAAAGTGGGAAAACGGCAACGGCCTCGGTTCGGTTAAAGTTTACCTGCAAAGCGGTCGCGCTGATGGTTGCGGCGGCGTCGGATTCGCACTCAATAGACAATCATCCTTACAGGTCAATGTCTCGCCGGCTGTTCCACGACATAATCAACCTTTTTATTTTGTCGCACAGGTCAACCCTGAGGCCGTTGCAAAAATCGGCGGTGTGCAAAAGGCGGAAATTCGCTGGTCCATTAATCAGGCCACCTGGAGCTTTTTACCGGTGCTGCAAGATTTGTCCGGACAATGGAAAACCGCCACTCCGCTGGTGAGCAGTGAAGGTACGCGCATATATTATAAAATGGTGCTTACCGGCCCGACCGGTCAAGAGTTGACCAGTGAATTGAAAGATGTGACCATTGCTTCCCGGCCGGATTTATATACCGATGTTAATTCCATGACCGTTTCCGGAGTTAATCAAACCTATTTATCCGTCAAGTTGAAAAACAACGGCGGCGTGGACGCGGGTCCTTTCAGTGTCGCCTTTTATGAAGGCGCCGATCAGAACAGCTACACCCTGATCGGTTCAACTGTTACCGTGCAGAATCTGAACGCCAAAACCGACACCCTGCTTACCATTCTGTGGCCCGGTTCTGTTTCCGGTCAGCGCAAAGTATGGGTCAAGGTGGACGGCGATGGAAAAATTGATGAGACCAATGAATCGAACAACACCACGGTGGTCACCCTGCGCATTGCCGGCCCGGCTCTCGGCACCAATGGGCCGGTGTACAGCAATGAAGCCAATGTATATGTCAACATTCCGGCTTCTGCTATGCCGAAATTCAACCTGATGACCATGAGTCGTTTTTGGGATGCGAAATTCAACGATGTGTGCACCCTCTCGGCGCTAACGCCGTTGCGTGTGCGAGATCTGCCGGGCGCTTTTGCTTTTTCCTGCACGTTTAGCGATACCGCCGTTACTTTGAGCAAGGAGATGACTGTTGCGATTTTTTATGATCGCAACAATGCCGTTAATCAGCAATTTCTCAAGGACAACGGCATGCATATTTATACATGGAATGCAAGCTCGGCCACGTGGACGGCGTTGGCTACGACCATTGATGTTTATCAAGGTTTGGCATCTGCCAAATTGCCTGTCTTTAGCAAATATTTCGCACTCTTGGGCAGCGTGGATAAATCCGGCCCCTCGATTGATGTCGGCGTGGTGGGTCAGAATTTTGCCCCGGGCGATGTGGTGGGTAAAAAGCCGACTTTTACTTTTTTTCTACAGGATTCGACCGGATTTGATCTGCATGCAGAACCGGTGATGGTGTTTCTCGATCAACAGCGCGCTGTTGATACGCAGATCCAAATGGCCCAATCACCTGACGCACGGCAATCTCTTTCGGTAACCTATGCCCCGGATCTCTCTGCCGGCGACCATGTGATCAGAATGGAGGCGCAAGACATTAACGGCAACACATCCCATCTCGAAGTTCCATTTCGCGTACTGGGGCAATTTGGCGTCGCATTTGTGGCCAACCATCCCAACCCATTCATCCGCGAGACCACGATTGCTTTTGAGTTGCAGGATACGGCTTCAGAAGTGGTTCTTTCCATTTACACCGTTTCCGGCCGGCTCATACGCAGTCAAAAATTTTACGGCGTCACCGGGTATGTCGAGTGGGAGTGGGATAGTCGCGATGACGACGGCAATGAGATTGCCAACGGAGTATACTATTTAAAGTTCATCGCCAAAAACGGAGATAAAAAAATTGAACGCATCGAAAAGTTGGCGAAACTGGAATAGTCAGAATGAAAGGATGAACGCATGTTTTCATGTTTGAACCGCGCACAGCGTCACAAGACAGGTTGTTTCTTTTGGATGAGTTTGTTGGTGGCAGCCTGTGCGCAGGCAGGCGATTATGCTGCAGATTTTTTGCGCATCGGCGTCGGCAGCCGCTCGATGGCTATGGGCGGCGCCTATGCGGCCATGGCCAACGAACCGGCGATGGCTTATTGGAATCCGGCCGGCATGGCTATGGAACAACGTCTCGTATTACAGTTGGAGCATGTTCCGCTCTTTTCCGGTCTGGCGCAATATAATTCGGCTAATTGCATTTACTCACTGACTCCGGATATGGCTATCGGCATGAGTTGGATTCGATTGGGCGTTGATGAAATACCTCGGTATGGCGCTTTGCAGGGTTCCCGCTATGATCGACTCATGCAAAATAAAAATCGTTCCACCGGAGTGGCGGACGGTTATTTCGGCGATCAGGAAAACGCCTTTATGGTCTCCTTTTGTCAGGGATATATTTTTGATCTCCAGGTTGGCAGTTCCTTTTCTCCGCTGGTGCTGCCGGTACAAATTTCATTTGGCGTGACGGGAAAATACATACACCATAAATTAGATCAATCTGCCGGAACCGGGCAAGGTTTGGACGCAGGCTTTTTGGCGCGCATCATCACTAATGATTTTCTCCTGGGCGAACCTACGCGGTGGATCGGCATCGGTGTGGCGGCACGGAACCTAAGCAAGAGCAACCTCACCTGGAACACGAGTTCCAACCATAAAGATCAACTGGCCCGCACCGTTCAATTGGGTTTAGCCGGGTCCTGGCGATTGCCAAGTCCTGCTGTTCGTTTCACCGCAGCCTTTGATCGCGAATGGGGCGATAGTAATGATTCCTACGCCGGTGGCGAGGTGCGCTTTTTTGACAGGGTGTCTGTGCGCGGAGGCTATGCGCACGATCACATGACCGCCGGCGCCGGCTTGTATGTATTCGGCATCTCACTGGATTACGCTTTTGTGGCCGGCGAACTGGACAACACCCACCGCATCAGCGCGGCCTACGGTTTTTAACCGGGCCCCGGCGGCGCGTTCCAGCACCGGATAATGGTCCTGGTTTTGCGCCATTTCTCCTCCTTGCAGAAATCCTCTTGCTTTTTATTTCGATAAGAATTAATTTCTACTTTATAGCAGCAAACGGGCGAATCTGAATAAGCGGATATCTCGGGATATCCTGCTTTTGGGCAATCCCAAATTAGGAAGCAAACATGGACAGTTTATCGCGGGATGCTTTACTGCAGATGTTGAAAAAAGTATTTCCACGTCTTGATCAGGATCGGGCGATTGGCATACTGGTTGATCTGCCTCGTAGCAATCGTGAAGACAACGAGAATTGGCGCCAACGGCGGCAAATGGCCATGCAATGGAAAAATCATCTGCTGTCCGGTTTACGCGAGTTGGGATTGGAAAGAGCGGCTCTCTTTGCTTACGAAAGCGTCGGCGCTAATAATGTGAACTTGCCCCCTGTCATGTTGGCGGTGCAAGATTTACTTCCGAATACCTTTGATTCGCTGCATAATGATATTGATGAAATTGATGTAAAAAGGATTTACGGTGATACGCAGATCTTTCTGGCTTTGACCGAATACTCGGCCACCGCGCCGTTAAAGATAGCCGGCAAGGCCTTTGGCTTTCGCGCCGCAACCATGCCGGGTTTTTCTACCGCTATGCTGCCGGCTATACAGGTGGACTTTGATCAGGTCAGCCGCCGGCTCTTGCTTTTAAAAGAAAAATTGGATGAGGCGAATGCCGCCGAGATCATTTTCCTGGTTGATAAAAATCAGGAATATCGCATGTTTTTCGACCTGTCGCACCGTCAGGCCATTGTCAGCAGCGGTCGTTTTCTTCATCCGGGAGAGGTGGGCAATCTGCCAAGCGGAGAAACATATATCGTACCCTATGAGGGTGAAAAACAGGAAGCCAGTCGCACCGAAGGCGTTTTACCGGTGCAAATTCGCAACGGCATTGTTCTCTTTAAAATCAAACACAATCGCGCACGCTCCGTTTCCGGCGATGGCGAAGCGGCCAAAATGGAAGAATTGTTTTTAAATCGCGAACCCGCTTACGGCAATATGGCGGAACTGGGATTCGGCGTGTTGGCTGATTTTGGCATCCAACCGGTGGGCGAGATTTTATTGGATGAGAAATTGGGTTTACACGTAGGCTTTGGCCGCAGCGATCATTTTGGCGGCTTTGTCGGCGTCAATCAATTCTCGCAACCGTCCAATATGGTGCATGTGGATCAAATTTTCGTTCCTGCCTGTCAACCACGCATTTCGGTGCGCCAGGTTGTATTGCGCTATCCGGATCGCGCCGCTGAGATAATAATCAAAAACGACAAATATTTGATTTTTTAGACTGTTATCAGCTTTTGGCCGTGGTGGTTTTTTCTCTTGATTTTTATCGGATATATCTGTAATTTTAAGAAATCGATAGAGTTGTCACCATTCAGAGTTCTTTAATACCATGACAATTTCGGCGCTGCGCTGCATAACTCGGATCAAATTCTTGGACGCTAACGGTCTGGCTGCCGATACGCCGGCAATGAGTAAAAAATGAAAAAGTGCATCCAATCGGTTGCACTTTTTTTTATAAATATAAGGCAAGCTACTGCTGAATAAGGAGGTTGTCACTTTGCGTAACATCTTTGATTCATTGATAAAAATGCAAGAGATTGACAGAAAACTGAAAAAATTAGAATCTGTGCGGGGTGATTTGCCACAGCGACTGGAAGCCTTATCGAATGAACTGCAGGCGACGCAGGCGTTGTTACAGGAAAAGGAAGCCGCCATTAACGAAATGAATTCGTTGCAACAGAGCTGTCACGACGAGGTTGTAGTGATGAAGGAAAAATTGAAAAAATATCAGTCGCAGCTGTTTCAGGTTAAAACCAATCGGGAATATGACGCCATAACGGTGGAAATTGAAAACACCGAAAAAGAGATCGATGCGCTGGAATTTAAAACTCTGGAAAATGACGAGGTGTTGGCCAAGATGCGCGGAGAGAGCGAAGCTCTGACGCCGCGCATCGAAGAGATGCAGAAAGCACAAGCTGAGAATCGTGATATTCTGGAAAAGACGCTGGCGGTAACGCGTGATGAAGAGGCCGAGTTGCAGCGGCAACGGGAAACCGTCTCCGCCGGATTGACCAAACCGATTCTCAGCACCTATGATCGTATTCGCATCGGTCGCGGCGGCATGGCGCTCGCTCTTTTAAAAGACGGCGCCTGCAGTGAATGCTCATCGCGCATTCCGCCGCAACGCGGCCTGGAAATAAGACAAATGGAAAAATTGTATTTATGCGAAGTATGTGGTCGTATTATGATCTGGTCTCCGGAAACAGAAAAGCTGTATGATCCAAAGTAGGTCAGACGATCGCGTCCCGTTTTTTCGGGATGAGGAAAGTCCGAACTCCACAGAGCAAGATGGTCCGTAACGCGGACCCGTCGTGAGGCGGGGAAAGTGCCACAGAAAACAGACATTCCGTCTCGAACGGATTAAGGTGAAAAGGCGAGGTAAGAGCTCACCGTTCCGCCGGTGACGGCGGAAGCATGGCAAACCCCATCCGGAGCAAAACCAAATAGGAGGGGAGAGGCTGCTCGTCTCATGGAACCCTCGGGTAGGTTGCTAGAGGCGCCGGGCAATCGGCGTCCCAGATAAATGATCGTCGATCCGCTCGCTGCGGGTAACAGAATTCGGCTTATCGACCTACTTTGGATTTTTTAACGGATCGGAATCGACCGGTCGCCGCCGGCATAATGAAACCTTTTGCATGGGAGTCTTTTTGACATGGAGTTGAGATGGGACATTGTAAATGAATTTTCTGCTGAAGAGGCAAACGCCCTGGCGGAAAGCATACGTGTCCCGAAAGTGATCGCCAAGATGCTCCTGCATCGCCATGTGCGCGACTTTGACAGTGCACGTCGTTTTTTTAAACCCAATCTCGCAAACCTCTATGATCCTTTTATCATGAAGGATATGGATCGGGCAGTGGAACGTCTTCGTCGGGCGGTGCTGAGCGAGGAAAAAATACTCATTTATGGCGACTATGACGTCGATGGCATTACCTCTGTTTCGTTGCTCTATTTGTTGCTGAAAGAATTGGGCGTCGATGTTTCCTATTATATTCCGGATCGGCAGGCAGAGGGGTATGGTCTTTCACCGCAGGGCATCGAAACAGCTCGAGAACGCGGCACCGGTTTGATCATCACGGTCGACTGCGGCATCACCGGGCATGCAGAAGTTGATATGGCCAAGTCGTTGGGCATGGAAGTCGTGGTTTGTGATCATCACGAACCCGGACCGACCTTGCCGAATGCGGCAGCCATGCTGGATCCAAAACGGGCGGATTGTCCCTATCCATTTAAGGAACTGGCCGGCGTCGGTGTGACTTATAAATTTTGCCAGGGTTTGCTCCTGCGCATGGGCATTGATCAATCGATTCTGGACAATTTTCTCGAGTTGGTGGCCATCGGCACGGCAGCGGACATTGTGCCACTCGTTGAGGAAAACCGCATTTTTGTCAAAGTCGGTCTGGAAAAACTGAATGAAAGCGAGAACACCGGTCTTAACGCCTTGTTGGAGGTAGCCGGCTTGAGCGGCAAGGAGATCAGCACCGGTCATGTCGTTTTTATCATCGCGCCGCGCATCAACGCCGTGGGGCGTATGGGCGACGCCGAACGCGCCGTGCGTTTGCTGACCACCAAAGACGCCGTAGAAGCCCGGCAGATCGCTGAAGTACTGGAGCATGAAAACCGTCATCGTAAAAACGTTGATGAAGAAACTTTTCGTCAGGCCCTGGGCATGGTGCAAACGACTTTTGACGAAACCGCCACACGTTCACTGGTGTTGCATCAACGCGGCTGGCACCCGGGCGTCATCGGCATCGTCGCTTCGCGGGTTGTGGAAAAATACTATCGTCCCACCGTGCTCATCTCCGTGGAAAACGGCATCGGCAAAGGTTCGGCGCGCAGTATCGAAGGCTTTGATTTGCATGATGCCCTGAAAGGGTGCGAGGATTTGCTCATGGCCTACGGCGGACATAAATATGCTGCGGGTTTGTCCATACAGGAAGAGAATATCCCGGCTTTTATTCAACGGTTTGAGGAGATTGCCGCACAACGTTTGCAGTCGGAACAACTGGTGCCGAAACTGACCATCGACGCTGAAATCACGCTGGCTGAGATCGACGCGATGTTTCTGAAACTGTTGCGCTACTTTGCGCCTTTCGGGCCGCATAATATGCGGCCGGTCTTTGTCAGTAAAAATTTGCAGGTGGTTGGTACGCCCACCATGGTCGGTTCCAATCACTTAAAGTTCAAAGTGCGTCAATTCGACCAGGTTTTTGACGTCATTGGTTTCGGCATGGCGGAACTATCCTATCGAGTTCGCGCCGGCGAAAGCAAGTTGGATCTGGCCTATGTGATTGAAGAAAATGAGTGGATGGGCCGCAAAGGCATTCAATTGCGCGCCAAGGATATCCGCTGACAATTTATTTGCATCGAGTAAAAGGAGCATATATGGATCCCAAAGACGAACAGGGTAAAATTTGGATAAACGGTCAACTGGTGCCGTGGATGGATGCCAAAATTCACGTCATGTCGCACGTGGTCAGTTATGGGTCCAGTGTTTTTGAAGGCATTCGCTGTTATGAAACGCCCCAGGGGCCGAGCATCTTCCGTTTGGCTGATCATATTCGCCGTTTGGTGGAATCAGCGCGTATTTATCGCATGCAAATCCCCTATTCAGCCGAAGAGATCATGGCCGCCTGTCGCAGTGTTGTCAAGGTTAATAAAATGTCTTCCGCTTATTTACGGCCGGTGGTCTATCGCGGCTATAACACGCTTGGCGTGGATCCGACCAAATGTCCCGTTGATGTGGCTGTGGCTGCGTTGAATTGGGGCCGTTATCTGGGCGAAGAGGCCATCACCCAGGGCGTGGACGTCTGCATCTCCTCCTGGCATCGGATGGCGCCCAACACCATGCCGGCCATGGCCAAAGCCGGTTCCAATTATATGAACTCGCAGCTCATGAAAATGGAAGCGATGCAAAACGGTTATGTCGAAGCCATCGCTTTAGATGTCAACGGCAACGTCAGCGAGGGCTCTGGCGAAAATGTGTTTGTCGTTCGGGACGGCGTCTTGTATACGCCGATATTCGCCAACAGCATTCTGCCCGGCATCACGCGCCACTGCGTCATGACGTTGATCAAAGAGATGGGCCTGAGCGTTGTTGAAACCTCCATACCGCGGGAAATGTTGTACATTGCGGATGAGGTGTTTTTCACCGGCTCTGCCGCCGAGGTTTCACCCATTCGTTCGGTCGATCACTATAAAATCGGCAACGGTCGCCGCGGTCCGATTACAGAAAAAATTCAGGCGCGTTATTTCGAATATATTGCCGGCAAGTGCAAAGACGTCTATGGATGGCACGACTTTGTCAGTTGAATCGAACCGTCCGGAGGACGAAAATCTGCAATCAGCCAGTTCCGGATCGCGACGCAAGGGACGCGAACTGGCGCTCCAGGGATTGTACGCCATGGAAATGTCCGGCAATTCTGTCGACAAGGTCATGCAGGACCTGGTGGGATTTCATCGTGAAGATGAAACCGTGAAAGAATTCGCGCGCAGTCATATTGAAAAAACCCATGAGAACCAGACCAAACTCGACGATTATATCCGCAAGTTTGCCGCCAATTGGGAGTTTGAGCGCATCGCCATTTTGGATCGTATTATTTTACGCATGGCCATCTGTGAGTTTTTGCATTTTTGGGACATACCGCCAAAAGTGTCCATCGACGAAGCCATCGAGTTGAGCAAGTCCTACAGCACCGATCAAAGCAGTCGTTTTGTCAACGGCATACTGGACTCTGTCTTGCTGGATTTGAAAGAGCATCACCAGTTGGTCAAAGTCGGCCGTGGTCTGAAGAACGGTTCCGCGTCCGAGGGCGAAGCAGCGGTACATTGATGGAACGCCGGTTTCAGAAAATTAACTTTGACCTGAATTGAGCGATGGCATCTTCCTGGCGAAGGATGTACGCCTTCGCCGGGTTGTTGCTCGAGCATAAATCATCTGCTGTCGGTATTTAGTGATCCATATCTGCAAGCGCCGTCTTCGGCGCTTGTTTCATTCCGGTTCTATCCGAGGTCCCGGTTGACTGAAACTCGGTTCAGTGAAAACGCGTATAACAGTGACGCGGGATGAACGACTTAAAATCTACAAGAGGTAATCATACATGTCCAAGTTTGAAGATGTACTGGCTAAATTTTTCGGCGGCACCAACAATGATCGCGAGATGAAGCGTATCAAGCCGGTTGTTGAAACCATCAACCGATTTGCCGAGTCCTATAAAAATCTGACCGACGATGAACTCAAAGCCAAGACGCCCGAATTCCGCTATCGATTGCGCATGGGTGAAACGACGAAAGATATATTACCCGAGGCTTTTGCCGTGGTTAAGGAAACCTGTCGCCGTCTGGTGGGAAAAAAATGGCTGGTGCGCGGTCAGGAAATCGAATGGAATATGGTGCCCTATGACGTGCAATTGATCGGCGCCGTGATTCTTCATGAAGGCAGGATCGCTGAAATGGCCACCGGCGAAGGTAAAACGCTGGTCGCCACCATGCCCTTGTATCTCAACGCGCTATCCGGCCAGGGCGCACATCTGGTGACGGTAAACGACTATCTGGCGCAACGCGACTGCGAATGGATGGGCAAAATATACGAGTTTCTCGGTTTGAGCGCAAAGGCGCTGCATAACGAATTGGAGCCGCCGGAACGGCGTCAGGTTTACAATGCGGATATCACGTATGGCACCAACAATGAATTCGGTTTTGATTATTTGCGCGACAATATGAGCGTGGATGTCTGGTCCGTGGTGCAACGGCCTCTGCATTATGCCATCGTCGACGAAGTGGACAGCGTGTTGATTGATGAAGCGCGAACGCCGTTGATCATTTCAGGCGCCGTCGGCGCCCCGCCCAACATCTATAACGAACTGCGGCCGGTTGTGGCCAACCTGTATCGCCGGCAACAGGAATTGCTGGATGTGCTGTTCCGCACCGGCAAAGAACTGCTGGAAAAGGACGAAGAACAGGCCGGCATGGCCCTGTTGCGCGTGCATCGCGGCGATCCCAAAAACAGCAAATTGCTAGAGCTGCTCACCTCTGAATTTTGGGTGAAAAAACTCATTGAAAAAATGCAGGGCGAGTTTGAAGTCAACAAAGAGATGTACAAGGTCGACAATGAGCTGTATTATACCATAGATGAAAAAAGCCATGTTGTGGACATCACTGAAAAGGGCCGCATCTTTTTG
Organism: uncultured Cytophagia bacterium; assembly: GCA_964387285.1. Lineage (GTDB taxonomy): Bacteria > Zhuqueibacterota > Zhuqueibacteria > Residuimicrobiales > Residuimicrobiaceae > Anaerohabitans. The sequence continues at coordinate 41,286 of CAYLWO010000042.1, forward strand.
TCCGGTGGACGCGATGAGAATATCGTGTACAAAATCCGCATGCTCGATATCCTGGACGACAATCTGGGCCGCATCACCGAGCAAAAAAACGTCCGTCGATGGTTCGTCTTCGATCCGCTGACCGGGATGTGCTCCGGCATTTCTGCCGAAGGGTATGTCGCTCTTTGCAACGGCAGCGGCGACGTCGATGAATCCGAGTGGCCGGCGATTAAAAAAATGACCGGCCGCATGAAAGACCTGCCTGCGGAGATCAACAGCGTCATGCAATCTCGAAAAACGGATAAGAACAACGCGTATCGCCGTTTTTTCACATTTGCCGCCGAGGGAGAACGAGTCATCAACGGATTGACCGCAGACGGAAAATCTTTTTTCTCACAGGATCTGGCTGATCCGGAATGGGTGAATGCGCTGCATAATGTATTGCAGGGCGCCGCACCGGAATCGGAAGATAATGCCTGGCAGGCTCAGGGTCGTCGCGATAGCCTGAATCTCTTTTTCGATTGGGACAAGACCACCGGAGCGCCTACAGCCATAAAACCGGAAGGCGAGCTGGCTATTCTGGTGCTCAAGCACGGAGGCAACCCCCTGTTGATCCCGTTTGCAAAAAAGATGAACGGTTTGCTGGAACCGGGAGAACAGAAATCGGCTGCGGCCGATTCTGCGGTGAAAAAAAACATAGACTATTTTGAAATCTCGGATAAGGAAGGTCTACCCAAACACATATCCGAAAAGGGCCGTATTGCTCTCTTGGGCGGAAATCCGGATCTGTATATATTGCCGGATCGCACGATTGTGGAAGAACAGGATCGACGCATCCAGGAACTGTTGGACCGCACCTTGAACCAGAGCACCTTCCAGTATACGGGCCGGGTCATGGCCATTGAGGCGATGGAGATCACCGTAGAACAGATGCTGGCCGGCGGTCAGGGGGAACGCTTTTTAACCCGCGTTGAACGCGTGCGCCCTGAGCGCATCGAACCGGTGCCTGTTTTAGAATGGACGGACCTGGGCCGGGCTCTGATCAGCGATTTCAGCGAACAAACGCGCGCCCTCATCGAGCAACTGGGCGCTGACCTCAAACGTATGGAAATTTTTAAACTGGACCATGAACAGCGCATGATCGGTTTAACGGATCAGGAACTGGATCATTTGCTGGGCGCCTCATTTAACGCGATGCGGCTCAAGATCGGCGAATGGCGCAACAGCGGCCTCGCCTCGCAAACCGACAACAGCATCGTGCTGCGATTGGCTTTGGACGAATTTTTACAGCGCGCTTTTCCGCAGGAACATGTGCTCAGCTGGTCGCGTAAATATGAAGAGGTCGATCGCATCAGTCGCATCATGGCTGTGGTCTTTTCCATGCCTATTCATGAAGCGTGGAACGAAACCGAGCGGCAACGCCATTTGCGCCGCTATTTTGATGTGGAATTCACCGCACAACAGACCAAGATCAACGGCTGGTCCGAATCGGGCTTGCGCAACGTCCTGGCTGATGCCGAAAACCGGCAACAGGTCAGTCAACGTCTTTTCGATGTCATGAATGCGCCTGATGTGGAGATCGAAGCGGTTTTCAGCACCGATGGACAGGGCCGGTTCACAGGATTGCAAAAGGCCTTGCGTTCACAGTTACTGGATAACCTGCCTTTTTTCAGCCATCGACTGGAACTGCAGCGCATGCGTGAAGAGATCATGTATATGACCGCTAAAAAGGCGAACAGCAAACAAGAGATCGACGCGCTCCTGGCGCGTGAAAAATCGCATCTGCGCGGCAAGCGTTTTATGCTCGACGAGCGTGAGATGAACGAACTGATCTATAAGGCGCATGCGCCCAATACGGTCATTTCCGCGGAGGAGATCGAAGCCTGGTGCAATTTGCATTTTGAGCGCCTGCCGCGACGTCAGCTGGAGGCGATGCGCGACGGTCTGTGGCGCAGTTATACGCAGGTTGAGGAGCGCGTGCAAAATATCTCCCAGTTGTTGCGCGCCTATACCCTCTATCAAAAAGACGTCGATTATGTCGTCAAGAGTCTGGAAGAGAGCGAAGTGCGGCGCATGGGCGGGCAAAAAGGCCGCAAGGCGGTCATGATCGTCGATCAATTTACCGGTCGTCTGATGCCCGGGCGTCGATTCAGCGACGGTCTGCATGAAGCTCTGGAAGCCAAAGAGGGCGTTGAAGTTCAGGCAGAAACACAAACGCTGGCGACCATCACCATCCAGAATTTTTTCCGGCTTTATAAAAAATTGGCCGGCATGACCGGTACCGCGGAAACAGAGCGCCAGGAATTTTTCAGCACCTACAAGCTGGAAGTGGTGGTTATTCCCACCAATCGCAAAGTAGTCCGTGAGGATAACAACGACGTGATTTTCCGCACCAAAAAGGAAAAATATAACGCCATTATTGATGAAGCGCTGGCCATGCATGAACAGGGCCGGCCCGTGCTGGTGGGTACGGTATCGGTGGACGTGTCGCAACGGTTGTCTGAAATGCTGACGCAGCGCGGCGTGCCCATCGCCAATTGGTTGAAAAAAGGCGACGTCACCAACGAAATTACTTCGGGCAAGTTTCACACGGTGTTAAATGCCAAATATCACAAGCAAGAAGCCGAGATCGTCTCCAAAGCCGGTTCCGGCGGCATGATCACCATTGCCACCAACATGGCCGGTCGTGGCACGGACATCAAACTGCCGTCGGAGGTGGTGGCGAAAGGCGGATTGCATATCATCGGTTCGGAAAAACATGAAGCGCGGCGCATCGACCGTCAGTTGCGCGGGCGTTCCGGCCGCCAGGGCGATCCCGGCTCTTCGCGATTTTATCTTTCTCTGGAAGATGATTTGATGCGCCTGTTCGGCTCTGACCGCATCACCACCATGATGAGCCGCTTGGGACCAATGGAAGAGGGCGAACGCATCGAACACCCGCTGATCACCAAATCCATTGAACGGGCGCAGAAAAAAGTTGAAGAGCGCAATTTTGAAATCCGTAAAAATCTGCTGGAATACGATACGGTGCTCAACGAACAGCGCAAGATCATCTACAAACGACGGCAGAATCTCCTCGGTTTCGCCACGGCCGAGGATTTTGTCGAATCAAAAGCCAAGCGCTATTTCAACGAAGAAGAGGAACGCGCACAGTGGAACCTGGCGGCGCTGGTTAAAAACCTGCAGGAATTTTTCCGCCGCACGCCGGATTTTGCCGTCGAAGACCTGGAGGGATTAAAGCCGGCAGAAATTAAACAAAACGTGCTTGAGTGGGTGCAGGAGCAACTGGAGGACGAACGGTTTTTCAACGCCATGCAGCTGCGCCATCGTTTGTTGGGATTTTGCCGCATGGATGATTTGATCGCTGAACTGATTCGTTTGAAAATTCGTCTGCACAATGCCGGCGCCGGCGATACGGCCCGCTGGAACATCGAAGGCATTCGCTATGAATGCAATCGAATTTTCGGCGCCAGCCCGGACTGGTTGACGCCCGGTCCGGCGCTCGGCGATGCGCAACAGGTGGAAAAAAAATTGTCCGAGTGGGCGCAACGACTGTACGCCGCCAAAGAAGCGGAATATCAACCGGCGTTGAACCTGGCTCTTTTTGCCCGGCTGAGCTATGCTGAAATCCTCGACGCCTTTCTCGCCGGTCTGATGATGGTACATTTGCCGCCGGATGTCGCGGTCGCCGCGTGGAATACGGACGAATTTTTAAACGACCTGCAGCGTCTCTTCGGCGATCGTCCGGATTTGGGCGCCAATGAATTACGCACCATTCGTCGTGAAAAAATACAACAACGCGTGCGTGAATGGATAAACGATCAGGTGCGCAATATTCCGGAAACAGCCATGCGGCATCGTATTGTCGGTTTTTTCTCCTCTGTCCAGTTCAGCCAGGCCATTGTGCATGCGTTGCTGCCAACGGATCAGGAACAGCCGGTGCAAGAGTTGACGCCGCAGCAAAAGCAGGCATTGCAAAAGGTTTTCGGCGACGAGGTTTTGAATTACGAACCTGACAACGACCAGCCCCTGGTGCGGACCATAGCGGTTCGCGCCATGGAAGTATATACGGAAAAAATGCGCGAACAGCGCGAGGTCTATTTTCAGGCGTTGGTGGCCGGCGCCACCATCGAAGAGTGTCTGGAGGCCGTGTCGGCATTCGTCACCCGTCACATTATTGAAGCGCCGGTCCATTTGGAGGAAAAGCGCAAACAACTGGGCAATGCGATGGAGTTCTTGCTGTTGCAGCGCCCGAGCAAAACCATACCTGAAGCGGCCGGTAAAGCCGACCTGGCGGCGTTCGTCGAAGACATGGTCGCCTGGGCCTTGGCGCTGTATAAAACCTATGCGGATCGGGAAGCGCGCATTCATCAGGAAGCGCTCAGCCGTGAGATCTTGCGCGACTCGATCGCTTTGATGATCGACGATGCGATCTATGCTTCCATCAGCACGGCCCTGGAAGGGCAAGAAGAGCTGGCGCCCCATCAGTTGCGCCGTCTGGAATCCGATTGTCGTCTGGTCTTTCGCCAGGCGCCTCACCTGGCCGATGAGACGGATCGGCTCATGAATCCTAACGAAGCCATGACCAATCTGAGTCAGTGGGCGCAAAATTTATATAAAAAACGCATCGATGAAATCGGCGCAGATCAGGCTACGCGGTATGAACGGTTTTATGTGTTGGAAAAAATCGATGAAAACTGGCGACAACATCTGAACGGCGTCGATGAACTGCGCGAAGGCATAGGACTGCGCGGGTATGGTCAAAAAGATCCGTTGCTCGAGTATAAAGGCGAAGCCTATCAGATGTTTGTGAAAATGATCGATCGCATCAACCGGGAAGTGGTCAGCACTTTGTTCCGGGTTTTTGATGTGGGCGGTGAACTGGAAGAGCAGCAGCTGCGACGTGCAGAACCGAGAAATTACATGACCACCCATTCGCAGGTGGAAATGTTCAAGCAGAGCAAAGCCGCCGGACCGGACGCCCCGGCCGCCTCGGCGCAGCCGGCTGCCGGCGGGCGTACAGCGCCCATTCACAAGGCCATCAGCATTGGTCGCAACGACCCCTGCCCATGCGGCAGCGGCAAAAAATACAAACATTGCTGTGGAAAAAATTTGTAATCCTTGACTTTTAGATTATTTTTCGTATATTGCGGGTGAGGCCTGAACGGCCTTTGGAATTTGGAGCGGATGGATGAATAAAAGAATATTAGAAATAATTGCTTACGTCATGCGTGAAATCCGGGAGACCTCCTTTGAGGATATAGATCTGCAAATGATTATGGATATTTTGCTGGAACGGGGTTTTAGCGAAAACGAAATATCAGCCGCCATGGTCTGGTTGGTGAACCATGGCGAATCTATCGATCGATTGACCAAGGGGAAATCATCTGATGTCCCGCGGCCTATCTGGCGGCAACTCAATGATTTTGAACGCAATGCCATTTCCCCGGAAGCGTTCAGTTATCTGTTTCACCTGCGCGAATTGAACATTCTTACGGACGATGATATGGAATCGATCATCGAGCGCGCCGTGAACATGAAGATGCCGAACCTGGATGTGCAGGATATGCAGGATATCATCGTGATGGTAGTTCTTGATTTTGAACAAAATGCTTCAGCAGGTTATTTTCAATTCACCGCGAACCGTTTGTCCCATTGATTCATAAACGGCATCTAGACGCATGATCATCGATCCGGTGGCAGTGGAGTTGTATATATTGCGGTCGTTGCTGCAACGCGAACGCAACAGCGCAGATGCGCTCGGACTCTGGCAACTTGAGGTGCGTTTGTCCAAGAACGGCCAGCCGCCGTTTTGGCTGCCCTTGCAGAGCGTTAAAGGGCTGCCGTCCGGCCCGGTGGATGAACCGCGCCTGCAGGCGATGACGCTGGATTTAAAACAAGTCCCGTTCCAGGTGGTTCGCCATTCGGTGAAAACCGTCGAGATTCCTCCGTTGCCGCCCATTACAGAAGCCGAACTCTGGATCGACGCAGAATTAATGCCGGTGGACTCTGCAAGTCTTTGGCAGGCCATCACGCAATTGCAAACGGCTGTACCTGAACAACCCTCGCTGATCATACCATTGGTCGTTAAACAAAAATTTTTGCATGAGGCTTGGCTGAGCGATGCGCGCGAGTGGATCGCCGACCATTATGACATGCATTACCTGACCCGGCGAAAACGCCCGCTCAAACCGGCACGCGCTTTTGATGTCATGCTGCTTCCCAATCGTCCTCTGCGGACGCCGAAAAAAGCGAAAAAAACATTGGACGGATCCGCGCACCAGGTTTATACCTGTGTCTGGGAACGATTCCTGGCCTGGCAAATGATTCCCATGACGGTGAAAAAAATGGAACTGGCCGTCTCCGCAGGGAAAAACAATCGTTACCTTTTTCAACGGCAAAGTGAAGAAACCATTAACCGTGGATTTTTGCAGATGATGCCTGGCGCCAGGCAGTCTGAAGCGACAAATACCTTTTGGAAAAGTGATGCTTTATTGTCAGCCGGAACCGAACTCGAGCTTGTACAGGTGCGCGTGGAAAAACGCAAAAGCGTGATCCGGACCTTGTCCACGGCTGAACTCTATGCAGAAAGACCTGATCCGCAATTCATTTCAACAAAAGATTTTCGGCAAATCGTGCTCTCCCTGGCAGGCCGGGAATATATTGCCTGGGATAAGGGAGGCTGGCGTTTAACGGACCTGGGCAGACAAAAGGCCGGTGAAGCTTGCGCAAGCTCCAAAAATAATTCACTGATCATGGTTTGCGAAAAATGCGGTCAGCCTATGGCTCTCAAACAAGGTCCGTACGGACGATTCTGGGGTTGCACCGGCTATCCCAGGTGTCGTCAGACCCTGGCCTATCAGTCTGTGATTCCTTGCCCGGTCCCTGGATGTTGTGGTCGCGTGGTAGAGAGAAAAACCAAATCCGGAAAGCGATTTTTCGGTTGCAGCCGTTATCCGGAATGTCGCTTCGCCAGCTGGAACAGACCAACCAATATCAGTTGTCATCATTGTCATGCTTGCGCTATGGAAGAGAGGGTGGATGAACGCGGTCAAAAGATGCTGGTTTGTCCACAATGCGGCAGTGCTTTCTATGCAAAGTCGGAGGGCCTGGTTGCTTCATGAATCAGCCTGAATGGAGCCAAAAATCGTTGCGCAGCGGCGTGCAGCAATTTCTGCGCTATTTGCAGGTGGAAAAACGCGCCGGCAGCAATACATTGGCTGCGTATGAAAACGATCTGGAGCAGTTTCTTTGCTATCTGGCCTTAAGATATCAAACCGATCAGATCAACGCATCGCTCTTTTGCAAAGAGTCCATTCGCGGCTTTTTATCCGGATTGCTGCATAATCGATATGAAGCGGTTACGGTTCGTCGCAAGCTGGCCACCTTGCGCAGCCTGGCCAAATATCTCATGCGTGAGCAGATCCTGACCAGTAATCCGACCCTGACAATCGCTTCTCCGAAAATGGTAAAACATCTGCCGGATTTTATGTCGGTAAAAGAGGTCAAGACGCTCATGCAATTGCCGGAAGCGCAGGATGAGAACGGCCGCCGGGACCGGCTGCTTTTGAAACTATTCTATGCTACTGGCGTAAGAATATCAGAGGCTGCACGGTTGCGTGTTGGTGATGTGCGATTCCAAGATAGCTTGATCCGCATATTAGGTAAACGCAATAAAGTACGCATGTTGCCCATGAGTCTGGAATTACAGCGCGAGTTAACAGAGTGGATTGATCGGCGTAAGAAAATAGAAAATAAAGATTTAAGTATTAATGATTTTTTATTTGTTCGCCCCGATGGTCTACCATTTTCCCGACAACAAATGGCCGTAATACTTCAGCGTTATATGCGTCAGGTTGTAGATGCCTGCAAAGCGCATCCGCATGCGCTGCGGCACAGTTTCGCTACGCATTTGCTTGATTCCGGCGCTGATATCATGTCTGTAAAAGAGCTGCTGGGTCATAGCAGCCTGAGCACGACGCAGATTTATACGCATGTGTCCATGGATCGACTGAAAAAAATTTATAAACAAGCGCATCCGCGCGCAGAAAAAACGAAATAAAAAAT
>CAYLWO010000043.1:0-25215 GCA_964387285.1 uncultured Cytophagia bacterium
ACCTTCGCAAGGATCGCCGCAGAAACAACCTTGCGAAGGTTTTCTTCGAATAGCCAATGGAAAAACATGCATCGCCTGGTCTGCATAGTCTAACCTTCGCAAGGGTAGCCGCAGAAACAACCTTGCGAAGGTTTTCTTCGAATAGCCAATGGAAAAACATGCATCGCCTGGTCTGCATAGTCTAACCTTCGCAAGGGTAGCCGCAGAAACAACCTTGCGAAGGTTTTCTTCGAATAGCCAATGGAAAAACATGCATCGCCTGGTCTGCATAGTCTAACCTTCGCAAGGGTAGCCGCAAGGATCGCCCTACAACCTCCACGGACTGCGCATGGGTTTTTCCGTGGCCATGCGATTGGCCGCAGCATGATTGGTCACCTGTTCGGCAACCGGATCCCATTGCAATTTCTCACCGCTCAGCATGGCGATGTTCAACAAATGACAAATGCTGGCCGTGCGCTGACCGATTTCTGCATGAGCAAAAGGCTGCGTTCTCGCTTTGACGCAATCGATAAAATTTTGATGATGACCCGGACTGCGTCCGACATGAATTTCATCAGGCCCGATCTTTTCCCGCAACAGCGATTTCGGTTCAGCTTCGAGCCGGCCGCCATGAATATAAATAAAAATCCAGCCGTTCTCGCCCACCAGCTTTAATCCGCGCCTGCCGTTGCTGCCGCCGATCATCTGCACGCCGTTGCCATAGGTGCAACGAAAATCATATTCAATAAAACAATCATAGACGCCGTTCTGAATCTGTCTGCCCCTGGCGTCAATTTCGACAGGACCGGTGTCGTCACTATCGTTGATAAATTGCGCCAGATCGATGATATGTGCGCCGCGATCGGTCATTTCACCGCCGCCGTATTGCATGATGTATCGCCACCAGAAATGGGTGCGGTCCTGTGCATAAGGCGTAAACGCAGCCGGACCAAGCCAGAAATTGTAATCCAGTTCTTTTGGTTCCGGCAAAACAACAGCCGGTCCTTTTAGATTTTGCATGCGCAGATGCTGAGAGTCGTTGTTCGGCATATGGATATGAATCTCGCGCAACCGACCGATACGACCGTTGCGCACCAGTTCGCAGGCAAATCGTACGCTGTCGTTGGAGCGTTCGTGGCTGCCGGTTTGCAGCACGCGACCGCTTCGGTGCACGGCCTCACAGACGGCCCGGCCTTCGGGGATGGAATTAACCAGGGGTTTTTCACAATATACGTCCTTGCCCGCTTCCACAGCCGCTTTTGAGATCAATCCATGCCAGTGATCGGGTGTGCAGACGCTGACCAGATCGATATCCGGTCGCAGCAGCAATTCCCGGAAATCATGATAGAGCGAAATATCAGACTGAGAAAACCGACGTTGCGCTTCCTGATGAAACGCGACCGCCCGCTGCAAAGCCGGAGCAAGACCGGCAGAGGTTGAACCCGGGAATTGATAAAGCATATTGTAATCATCGCTGCCGCGATTGACGTCACAAAGCGCAACCAACTGCACCGCCGGATTGTGAATGAATTCCCGCATATTTTGCGTGCCCTGCCCCCCCAGCCCGATGCAACCCAGGGTCAGGCGGTCGCTGGCAGCGCTGGCGCCATTTTTTCCCAATGCCCGACCAGGAACGTACATAGGCGCAGTCACGGCCAGGCTTCCTGCAGCCGCCATCTTGCGACAAAAACTGCGTCGATTCATCATTTTTATCCTCAGGCAAGTAATTTTTATTGCATTCTGATTTCATTCTTTCTAACTTGATCAGCAAGTCTGTTTTTATGATACAAATTAAATCGCATAAAACAAATATAAAAAAGTCAGATATGGATTTATCAATCATCATCCCTGTTTATAATGAAGCGCACAAGATAAACAAGGATATTACCGCAGCAAGTCAGTTTTTGCGTGAGAATCGCTTATCGGGTGAAATCATCATCATCGATGACGGCAGCAGCGACCGGACTAGGGATATCGCCAGGCAAGATTCATCGGTCATCGTCTTGGGAGACGGCCAACATCACGGTAAAGGCTGGGCCGTCCGGCAGGGCATGCTGATCGCCAAAGGCCGAATCGTGCTGTTTGCCGACAGCGGCGTATGTACCCCTTATACCTTTGCCCTGATCGGCATGGATTTGATCGACAACAATCAATGCGATCTTGCCCACGGCTCCAGAAAAATGACCGGCAGCGTCATCGCGCTCCCCCAACCGCTGTATCGCCGCTTGTCAAGCTGGTTGATCAGACAGGTATTCATCTGGTGGCTGGGCACGCCATCGTACCTGACCGACACCCAATGTGGATTCAAGCTCTATCGCGGCAGCATCGTGCCGTCGTTGTACGAACCCTGCCGCACCGAAGGATTTTTATTTGATGTGGAAATCATTCTGCGGGCCGGGCAGCGAGGATTGCGCATCAAAGAATTTCCCATCCACTGGCGTGCGGATCACGACAGCCGTTTATCCACCCGTCGCCACTTTACGGATATCATCCGGGAATTACGAACCCTAAAACAGAGGATTGCTCGCGATGAAATTTAAACCGATCGCCCGAAGAACTTTTTTAAATGGAACGGCTTTAGCAACAGCCCTGGCTGGAACCAAAATCTCCTTGGCAACTCCATCGAACAGGAAAGACAGGGAAAAGCGAAAACCCAAACTTTCGTTGAATGCCTATTCATTCAATCAAGTGCTGCGCGACGGCAGCATGAGTCTGGACGAACTCTTGCACTTTTGTGCAAAGCTCGGCTTTGACGCCATCGACATCACCGCTTATTACCTACCCCCCTATCCCAAAATACCGGATGATTCTTTTTTATTCACTTTCAAACAAAAAGCCTTTTTAATGGGCCTGGAAATCAGCGGAACCGGTGTACGCAACGATTTTACGTTGACCGATGGAAGGGGCCGTGCAGGTGAAAAAGAGCTGGTGAAAAACTGGATCGTTGCCGCAGCTAAACTGGGCGCGCCGGTGTTGCGCATCTTTACAGGCAAGGCGGCCCTAGCGGGGCAGAATCGCCAGGAGGTGTTTCGTCAAGTCGCGCAGGAAATCATCGATTGTGCGGAATTTGCCAAGACCTATGGTGTGATGCTGGTAATCCAGAATCACGCTGATCTGCTGCAGACCGCAGAGGATGTCCATGAAATCATGCGCCTTGTGAACCACCCCTGGGTGGGCATGATGATCGATATCGGCAGTTTTCGCGGTCCGGATCCGTATCAAGAGATCCGCGAAACACAAAAATACGCCCTCACCTGGCAAATAAAAGAGAAAATGGTTATCCAAGGCAAAGAACAGGCCACGGATTTAAAAAAATTATTTTCCATCATCCGTGAGGGCGATTACTGCGGATACCTGCCTATTGAAACGCTGGGACCCGGCGACGCGAAAGACAAGGTGACGCGATTTGTCAGAGCGGTGCGGGCAGCGTTGTAGCAAAATACAACCGGAGTCAATTTTCGGTTTTAAATGGAAGAGGAGACAACTATGACACTGGTAGATTTATTTTTGGCCGAGTTGGACGAAGAAGCGGCAAACACAAGAAAAATGCTGGAACGCATACCGGAAAATCGGCTCGAGTGGCAACCGCATGCAAAATCCTGGACCCTGGCCGGTTTAGCCACGCATGTAGCCAATGTCTTTTCCTGGACCGCCTATGTGGTAGAAAAACAGAGCCTGGATCTCATGCCCGACGGAAAACCCATGCCGAGAATGCAGCCGGCGCAGTCGGTTGCGGATTTGCTGACAGCCCTGCAAAAAAATCATACCGCAGCGCGTCAAGCGCTGACAACGACAACCGATGAACAATTGACCATGCCGTGGTCCTTGTTGATGAATGGCCATACTATTTTCACCCAACCCAAACACCAGGTGTTGCGTTCCACTATTTTCAACCACCTGGTGCATCATCGCGGTCAGTTGAGCGTTTATTTGCGTCTTTTGGATGTAGCGGTTCCGGGCATGTATGGACCGTCGGCTGATGAGACGGGGATGTGACGATCTGAGTATAAGGTTTAAGACCAAACACAGGCATCATTATCCACCGAACTTTGCAATGAGAGTTAACTGTCGCCAAAAATTCTCACCTGAAAGGATCTGTTATGCATCGTGCCGTCCTCATTCTGGCCGTCTGGGCTCTCTGTTCGTCTTCTCTCCAGGCTCAAATCGTTACCCGCAAGACTTATTTGGAATATGCCCGTAAAAGTGCGGACTGGGCGTGGCAGCACTATGACGATATCGTGACAACATGGAAAAGCCAGGTGCAGCAGCGTGCGGCGGCTGAGTACAATCCGCCCGATTACCTGCTGGAAATGGCCTGCATTTACGCGCAACTCTATGCCCAGGAGGGCCGCAGCGAATATGCGGAGCGCGCCCGGAAGGTATTGCTCGCTTATGGCGATTTTAGATCGTATTATCCGGAGGCAATGCGCAACAAACGGGTGGAATATAAACAGGGTCTTCCGGCGCTAGCGAACTTTTTCACCTCCATGCGCTATACGCGTGCATATGATATCTTGCGCCGCCGGGGCATTTTCTCGCAGAAGGAGCAGACTGTCATCAACCGGCTGATAGGAGAAAGCACGGACAACATTCTTGTCTCTCAGGAATGGGGTGCGATGAACCGCGCAATGATCCGGGGAGAATGCCTGGCTTGGGCTGTTCGGGCTGTTCCGGAACATCCCCGGGCTGAGCTCTGGAGAATGTATCTGAAAGCCCTGGTTGACGACAATTGGGGCGTCTGGCAAATCGAGGATGCGACGCATTATCACGGCATCTGGCTCTATTCGCTTATCAGCTGTGCTGAAGCGCTGAATAAAATTCCGGAATTATTCAAAACACCGGAAATGTATTATAACGCACAATACTATCTGCACCTCCTGTCGCCGGATGCGATGATACCTGATTTTGGGGACGCGCACTGGCGCGGCAACTGGCAGCTGTTCCTTGCCTTTTTCGAAGCAGCAGCCAAAGCGTATCAAAGCCCGGAACTTAAATGGGCTGCGCAACGGATTCTCCAAGCGTTCGTAGATTGGAAGAATCCCACTTCAGGTTTGGGCTACACTTTTATGGATTGCTACTTGTGGGCTGATGATGCCGTTAAACCATGCACGCCCAAAGAGTTGAGCGAAGAGGTTATGGAAGATGTCCAGGGAAAAAAAATGGTCTTTCGCAATGGTTGGGGCGCCGATGCCACCTATTTGCTGTTGAACTATCGCGATGAAGGCGACGGCGGATTGCTGTTTCGCGACTATTTGCGCGATACCATTCCGGTGGAGGAGGAAAAAATGACCCACGGCCATGCGGATGAGAACAGCATATCCCTGCTCATGTCCGGAGGTTCTGTGCTGTTGCATGACGGCGGCTACCGAGATAATATGCCGAGCGGTCCTTTCGGCGCCTATCGCCAGGACTATTTCCATAACCGTCTGTGCGTTCGTCAGGAAAAAATTTTCATGGGACAAAAAGCAGGCGAGTCCCGCTATGCGCTGAATAAAACCGGCGCAGTGCCGGGTCAACCGGTTCTTGAATTCTTTCATAACGCAGGCTCTTATCGACGCGTGCGAACGCAAAAAATAGATTTTTTATCTTTTTCGAATTTCGATTACTCGCGAACGCGCGTGATCGATGATCTTGCCGGTTATGAAGCGGATCGCATCATAACCTATTATCGAAATCCTGAAATTTTTGTCGTATTCGATGTCTTTAAATCGCGTACGGAAGCCTTTTTTACAGCCTCCAACATGTGGCATACCAGAAAAATCCTAGCTCGTGGCGACCACTGGTACGACACGGTTTACGATTCCATCGGTTCCTGGCAGACGCAGCAGAATAAGCGGCTGTTCATCATTTTTCCACAAACGCATTTCCGGTTGGAGGGCACAGAGCCGGAGAGACGTTACTATCAAAACGAATGGCTCATCCATCAGACGACGGCGCAGCATTTTGAACTGGGACAGCATATTGTTTTTACGACCGTGCTCATCCCGCACGCGGATGCAGAAACAGTCGATCCGTGGCTTGCTAATATAAAAATGACGGCTTGTGAACCTGCGGATAAGGGTGTTGCGGTGTCCATCGATCTGCCGGACCGCAACCTATTGATCGCCGCCAAAAAGGATCTGCGGATGGATATGACGCGGGATTATCGACGGCCGAAATATACCTATGAAACCGGCAAACTGCGATTCGGGCCATTGGAAAGCAACGCAGATTATGCGTTCGCTGAAATTAAAAAGGACACGATCGACTATACCGCAGTGAATCTAACAAAATTTTCTTTTGCCGGACAGGTGTTTTTTACGCAAGATTCAACCAGCAGCGGATTGGCCTTTGACGGCGGTCCGGATGCTGCCGGCGTCAATAAAGTCAGGTTTTGGCGCGAACGCCGATTGTTGAACCGGTGACGCTTTCGAAACCAGGGTGGGCCATAGTACGCGTATACATATCCTGTTATTTCTCCGCCAACATAACCATTTGATCTTTTTCGCTAAAAACAATTTCCTGCAAGAGGGCGCTCCTAAATGGTGATTCACTGTTCATTCAGCAAAGCCTGCGAAATGGCCAAATTGGCCAGACGATCAGCGCGTTGATTGGCGGCACGCGGAATGTTTTCAATTGAAAAAGAATCAAATTCGCGAATGTTCCGTTCCACCTGCAAATAGAGCGGCAAAATCTGTGCATTTTTGACCTGGAATTCGCCCTGCACCTGTTTCGCCACCAGCTCGCTGTCCGTGCGAATAAAAAGATGGCTGATCTTCATCTCTGCGGCAAGCTCTAATGCCTTGAGCAGGGCATGATATTCCGCCACGTTGTTGGTCTGTTGGCCGATGAATTCATAATGTTCGGACAACAGTTTGCCGTCCACATCACTGATGACGATGCCAATGCCCGCAGGACCGGGATTGCCGCGACTGCCGCCGTCTATGTTAAAAACCGCCGCGCTGCCGGTTTGTGGGGAAATCATCTTTTCCATCCGTCGGCAGAAGGCTTGCCACTGTTCTTCGTCGAGTTCCAGTTGTTCTGCAGTGACGATTTTTTGAATGTTTTTAAAAATGGTTGCGTCGGTCATTATCCACCTTAAAAAAATTGCTCCAGCCCCAACGGGGTGCCATAGAACCATTCAGGGCTGTTAAGAATGCAGATGTTTGGGCTGAGATGATCCTATCGCGCGCTTGCAACCTCATAAACAATCCGCCCGTTAACCACGGTGGTTTCCACTTTGCTCTGCAGTATTTCCTTAGCCGTACGATATAAAAAATCAGCGGGCAATAGCACAAAATCCGCCCAATATCCCTGCTTGATCCGTCCCTTTTCAGTTTCCTGAAATTCAGCATAGCTGGAACCTTCGGTGTAAAGCTCAATGGCCTGGGCCAGTGAAATGCGCTCTTGCGGTTGCCAACCGCCAATGGGTCCGCCTTGAGGAAATTCGCGCGTCACCGCGGCATACAGCGTGAGCATGGGATCCAACGGTTCAACAGTCCAATCCGTGCCCAGGGCCGTGTGAATTCTGTTTTGAACAAACGAATTCAGACGATAGGTCATGGCGCAGCGATCACCGAGACGATTTTCTATCCAAAGCATATCATCGATGCAATGCGAAGGCTGTACCGATGCGACAACCTCCAGGCCGCGAAAACGCAGCAAATCCAGGTCACGAACCATTTGCCCATGTTCGATCCGATGTCGGCGCGGCCTGACGCCGTTTTGCAGGCGACACTGTTCCAGACTGTCAAGCGCCATATGCACAGCCCGGTCGCCGATCGCATGCACGGCCATCTGCCAGCCCAGACGATCGATTTGCGTTACGAGTTGTTGCAGCTCGGCCTCATCGTAGATGGCCAGACCACATGAACGCGGATCATATTGATAAGGTTCGAACAAAAGAGCCGTGGCCGCACCAAAAGAGCCGTCGGTAAACAATTTCGCGGCTGCAGATCGAAAAAACGGCGTGTTGATTTTTTCCAACGAACGCAGACGCTCAACATCAGCGATATCCTTTACCGGCTGCCAAACGGACATGCGCACTGTCGATTGCTCTTCCTGCGCCAATTCTCGAAACACCTTTTGATCTGCCGGCTGGCACTCTCCCTGCACAGAGGTGACGCCGAGACTTGCGGCATGACGCATCGCCTGCCGGGCAGCAACCAATTTTTCTGCATGACTGGGTTGGGGAATAATCTTTGTCACCAGCTGACCCGCGGTGTCGCGCAGAATGCCTGTCGGTTTTCCGCTGAGTTCGTCCCTATCGATCTGTCCGCCTTGCGGCGAGTCCGTATTCGGATCAATGCCGGCCATTTGCATGGCCAGGGAATTGGCGCAGGCAATGTGCCAGTCCAGGCGCACGACATAAACGGGATGATGAGCAACAGCGGCGTCGATTAATTGGGCGGAGGGCAATTTCTTTGACGGCCATTTTTCATGGTCCCAGTAACCGCCGGTAATCCAGGTCCCAACCGGAAGATCGGCAGCCTTGGCCGCCAGTCTTTCCACAAACTCTATTTCGTTTCGACAGTCGCGCAGATCGATGCCGAGAAGATAAAATCCACCTTCCATAAAATGCACATGACTGTCATTAAATCCGGGAATAATGAGGCGTCCCCGGGCGTCATGAATGCGCGTACCACTGTTAGCCAGGCTAAGCATGTCACGGTTACTGCCCATGGCCTGGATGCGGCCGCTGCGAATGGCCAGTGCCTGACAATACGGCAGGGCATCCCAGATTTTCCCGTTGATCCAGATGCTGTCCATGTCAGCGGCAGGTGAAAATCAACGTAATGCCAAAGGTGAGCGAGGCCAGGACCACCATAACCAGCACAGAGGCCACGGTATAGGCGCCGACCTTGTCCTGCGGACAATCCATCAGTATGGGCAGCCCTGTATAAAAAAGATAAATGCCGTAAAAACCCAGGACAGCCAGTGCGGTAAAAGCGGGGAATATAAAAATTCCACAGACTAACAGCGGCGCCGTGCTGCTGAAAGCTACAAGTTTAAAAGCCGCATTTTCATTCTCTGCTGCGCCGAATTCCGGCGCAAGGTTATTTATCAAAAACGCGGCTAGTACCATGGCAACAAAGATCAGTACATAAAAGACCGCCGCACTGATAACAGCCGGGATAAGCGACAGTCGCGGATCGGCAAAAAACAGCTGCCCGATAAAAAAGCCGATGACCGGCACTGCAGCGAGGTACACCACATAGTTGCGCACAATGTCCGTGACGCTGCTTTCTTCTTCCTTGATGATAGGCCAGGCGATTTTAGGTTCCAGCAGTACCTGGCGCACACGCGCAATTAATTGATCCATTACTCAACTCCTGATCAGAAACCGATTCATGCGCCCACCCAAACATTTTCCTTGCCCATTTGTTCGCGCAGCGCGTCGATCAATTTGGGACCGGGTTTTACTTTGAGGGATTTTGAGCGCAGAAAAAATTCTCCGTTCACACCTGTTTTCAATCTGAAATAAACCGGCACCGTGCCACCGTGTTGCTCAAGAACGGTTTTTATTTCATCCATCTTTTCAGCGGCCATTCTGTCCAAATTTACCGCCAAACAAAGGCTTTTGGTAAACCGCGAACGCGCTTCTTCCAAACCGATCACCTCGTCGATCATCAGTTTTGGCGCTTCTCCTTCCCGCGTGCTGATCTTGCCGATAGCCATAACAATGGCGTCTTTGACGATATGGCTGCGATTTTTTTCATAAGCATCGGCAAAGGCCAGGGCTTCCATACTGCCGGAAAAATCTTCCAGTTTAAAGAAAGCCATGGGGCGTTTTTGCCGGTCCATATGATTTTTCAAATCACTGATCAAACCGGCGATGCGCACCGGAGCGCCGTCGCGCAAATTCTGCACGCCTTCAATGGAAACCGTGGAAAATGTGCGCACATCGTCGCGAAACCGATCCAGGGGATGTGCAGACAGGTAAAAGCCGAGCACAGCTTTTTCACGATTGAGCAGTTCGGCGGCAGGCCACTCTTCCAATAACGGCAATGCCGGAACAGCCGGCGCCAGAGAATCATCGCCATCCATGTCAAACATGCTGGTCTGATTGTTATGGACCTGATTCTGCACTTTTTGACTGAACTCTACCGCGTTCTCGACGGCGGCGAACAACTGACTGCGCCGGCCCTGCAAACTGGACATGGCGCCGGCTTCTACCAGGCTTTCCAGCACTTTTTTATTTATGGCGTGCAAATCCGCATTGAGCAACAGATCATAAATAGTCTTAAAGCGTCCCGCTTTTTGGCGCGCCGCCACAATCGCTTCGATGGAACCGCGACCGACATTTTTGACGGCACCGAGACCGAAACGAATGGCATCGTCGATGACGACAAAATCCGCAAAGCTCTCATTCACATCCGCAGGCAGAACCTGCAATCCCATTCGTCGGCACTCTTCCAGCAGTATGGTCACCCGATCCGAGTTGCCCATTTCACTCGAAATAGCCGCAGCCATGAACTCGGCCGGATAATAGGTTTTTAGAAAAGCCGTCTGATAGGCTACCAGCGAATAGCAGGCGGCATGAGATTTATTAAAGCCATAGCCGGCGAATTTTTCCATATTGTCAAAAATTTCGCCGGCGATCTTTTCCGTTACGCCTTTGGCTTTGGCGCCGTCGACAAATTTGCGGCGCTGCTCGACCATGATCTCCATGCTTTTTTTGCCCATGGCGCGACGCAACAGGTCTGCACCGCCCATGCTGAATCCGGCCACCTCGACCGCCATGCGCATGACCTGCTCCTGATAAACCGCCACGCCATAGGTCTCTTTGAGAATCGGCACCAGCAACGGGTGTTGATACTTGATGGAAGCCGGATTTTTTTTCCCGCGAATAAAATCATCGATCATGTCCATGGGGCCCGGACGATAGAGCGCGTTCATGGCGATGAGATCTTCCAGGCAGGTGGGCTGCAATTTTTTCAAATACTCCTGCATGCCCGAACTTTCAAACTGGAACAAACCTATGGTGTGGCCGTCGGCAAATTGCTTATAGACTTGCGCATCGTCCAGAGGAATGGTCTCGATGCAAAAATCGGATTTTTTGGCAGCGCGCACCGCGTTTACGGTTTTTTGAATCACGGTCAGCGTGCGCAGACCCAAAAAATCCATTTTAAGCAGACCGACGCTTTCCAAGGACTTCATCTCGTACTGCGTGGTGATGTCGCCTTCTTTGGTCTTGTACAACGGCACATAATTAGGCAAGTCTCCCGGTGCAATCACCACACCGGCCGCATGGGTTGAAGCGTGGCGGGCCAGGCCTTCCAATACGCGCGAGAAACGCATCAAACGGGAATGCGCCTCATCCTTTTTTTCCAGTTGCTGCAGTTCCGGAACGCTCTTGATGGCGTCTTCCAGCTTTATATTCAGCGTGCTGGGCACCAGCTTGGCAATTCTATCGACGTCGCCGTAACTCATTTTCAGAACGCGGCCCACGTCGCGGATCACGCCGCGCGCGGCCATGGTGCCGAACGTGATGATCTGGCAGACGTTGTTGTATCCGTACTTTTCCTTAACGTAGCGGATCACCTCTTCGCGTCGTTCGTAGCAAAAATCGATGTCGATATCAGGCATGGAAACGCGTTCGGGATTGAGGAATCGTTCAAAAAGCAAATCGTAACGTATCGGATCGAGATTGGTGATGTATAAACAATAAGCGACCAGGCTGCCGGCGGCGGAGCCGCGTCCTGGGCCGACGGGAATGTCCTGGCTTTTAGCATAATCGATGAAATCCGCGGTAATCAAAAAGTAACCCGCATATCCCATTGTTTTAATCACGTCCAGTTCCAGAGCCAGGCGAGCATCCAGTTCGGGCGTGACCTCGGCATAGCGTTCATGTAAACCGACCACTGCCTTTTTTTTCAGATAATCGTCCAATGACAGGTCTTTTTCCGCTTCCGGAATGGCAAACTTCGGCAGGTGCAGAACATCAAAAGGAATAATCAGGTCGCATTTATCGGCGATTTCCAGGGTATTCGCCAACAGATCAGGCCGATCAGGAAAAAGCGCGGCCATTTCCGCTTCATTTTTAAAATACAGTTCGCCGGAGGTGTAGCGCATACGGGTCGGATCGTCAAGGTCTTTACCGGTTTGCAGACAGAGCAGGATGTCGTGTGCTTCGCTGTGTTCTTTTTTCAAATAATGGATATCGTTGGTCGCGACTATCTTGACGTTCATGGCCTCGGCCAGCTCAAAGATGCCCTGTCGCGCCTGGTCTTCTTCGGCTATGGAATGGTTTTGCACTTCCAGATAAAAATCTTCACCAAAGATGTCGAGATATTCCTGCAGGGCGGTGCGCGCCTTGTGCATGTTTTCGTGAATCAGGCGCCAGGCGATTTCGCCCTTCAGACACGCGCTCAGGGCCACCAAACCGTCGTGATGTTCACGCAACAGGCCCTTGTCGATGCGCGGCTTGTAATAGAATCCTTCGGTGTAGCCGGCTGAAATCAATTTCATCAGATTTTTATAGCCGTCGTGATTTTTGCACAACAACACCAGATGAAAGGAGGTGGCGCTGCCGCCCGGATCCGATTGTTTGTCAAAGCGGCTGGCCGGCGCCACATAGGTTTCGGCGCCGATCAGCGGTTTGATGCCGGTTTTGCGACACTTTTTATAGAATTCGACGGCGCCGTGCATATTGCCATGATCTGTGAGCGCCAGAGCCGGCATGTTGAACTCTTTGGCGGTGTTAACCAGATCATCGATGCGGCAAGCGCCATCCAGCAAGCTAAAGTGGGAGTGATTATGCAAATGGACAAAGGAACTCACAGGTCATCTCGTATGTGCTAATGAATATGAATTGGCGCTCATCAAGAAGGCAAAAAGACGGGAGGAAACCCTTCAGCAATCGCAAGGGGCGCATGTGAAATACGCCCCTCACCCATGCTTAAATATCGCGATAATATTTTCTGGCAACGCCCGCGTATTCGCTGGTCGCATAATTGTTCAGAAATGTTTCAAACTCTTTTTGCGCTTTTTCTTTTTGTCCGCTGCGGACATAGGATAAACCGATCATCAACTGGGCATCGTCATATTTATCGGTCATGGAGTAGGCAAAAACTTTCTGAAACTCCATAACGGCTTGTTGATATTCCTTCAAACCAAAATAGCATTCGCCGATCCAATACTGACTGTTGTCCGCCAAAACGTCGTCGGGATTCTGTTCCAGGATGCGGGTGAACGCATCGATGGCCTCGCGATACTTGAAGGCTTCGAACAAATCCCTGGCTTGCTGGTATCCTGACCTAAATTCAGGCGACGAACCGGATTGCCGTGAATCCCTGCCGCTTCTGGATTCCGCTCCTGCACCGCTTTTTCTGCTGCCGGAGCCGGGCGACGCTGATGCTAATCGCTGCTCAAGGTCCTGCAAGCGCGAGTTGCGATTGTCGACTATTCTCTTCAGGCTGTCGATGCTGGCGCTTTTACTTTCCAGTATTTGCTCCAAGCGATTGACATCGCCTTTCAGTTTACGAAACATCTCTGAAGAAATGCCCAAATTTTCGTTGGTGGTCTGCGGCGTCGTATCCAATTGGTTCTGGGCGGCCTGTTGATTTTGTGCGTTCTCTTCAAAATCCGGCAGCATCTCTGATTTATTTTCAGATTCATTCTCTGCCTGCAGCAACGCCATCACATCGTCTTGCGGTTCTGTGGCAACGTCGGAATCGGTTGGTGTTTTGGTCGCAGTGGAATCTTCGGTCAAATCCAGAAGCTGCAGCAATTCTTGTCTGAATTGATCGTCATCGACCGCTAAATCTTCGCCATTGGCCGCTTCTGTGGCCTGACGCTGCGCGCACACCAAAAAGAGGCCTATCAAAATGATGATTACGGCGAGCAAAACCGTCCATGCAGAACGAGACAGCTTGTACATAGCACCCTCACATATTAAGTTGCCTGACTTGAGCAGCATAGGTCTGCTGATATCTGTATGTCACTGTCGAGCCAAGAGTGTCTAAACTATTTTTTCCGCTTCCTCGAGCAATTCTCTTGCACTCTGCCGAGAAGCTGCGGTCAGTGTTTCTCCGCCCAAAAGCCGGGCGATTTGATCGACCCGTTCCTTTTCCGGCAACACGCGAACCCGGGTCCGTGTTGTTTTATCGTCGCCGGTTTTTTCCACGAGAAAATGCCAATGACCCATGCCGGCAATTTGCGGCAAATGGGTGATGCACAGAATCTGGTGCTTTTTCGACAAGATCCGCAAACTGCGACCCACGGCAAACGCGATGCGACCGGAGATGCCGATGTCAATTTCATCAAACACCAATACCGGCACGCGATCCACTTCCGCCAGCATCGTTTTAAGCGCCAGCATGACACGGGAGATTTCGCCGCCTGAAGCGGCGTCCGCCAACGGTTTAAATCCTTCGCCCGGATTGGGCGCAATCAGAAATTCAACCTGTTCAGCGCCGTTCGCGGTCACACGAGCCGGCCGCTCATCCATATAAACAAACGGTTCTTCATGACCTTCCTGGCGATGCAGGGCAATATCAAAAACCGCCTTCTCCATGCCCAACTTGGCCAGAATGGCCGCCACTTGCTCATTAAAGGCGCTAATCGCTGAAGATCGTTTTTGCGTAATATCCCGGCATAATCGTCCCAGATGCTCGCGTTCCTGCTCAATTTGCTTTTGCATCTCTTGCAGAGTTTCATCCAGGTTGTCGACCAATTCGAGTTCGCTGCGGATTTGCACCCTGTGCTGCAACACGTTTTCGAGAGTGCCGCCGTATTTCTTTTTTAAACCGGCCAGACTGGAAAGTCGCATGCGGATTTTTTCCAGCTTGTCGGGATCAACTGAAATCGTATCGTGGTATTGCCGCAATCCGGAGGCCAATTCATCGATCAACAGCCGCGCATTCCTGCAATCGTCTGCCATGCTTTGAAATCGGGGATCGATGGTCAACAAATCTTTAAGACAGTTTTCACTCCCCGCCAAAACTTCGGAAACCGATCCCTCGGCTTCGTATAGATCCAGGTACAGCTTGCGCGTCTTTTCAAAAATAGATTCGCTGTGCTTGAGGATGTTTTCTTCCTGTCGCAGCGCTTCATCTTCATCGTGGATCGGATCAACCGCATTGATCTCAGCCACCTGAAATTGCAGATAATCGCGCGTTTTTCGCAATGATTCCGCACGAGTCCGGGTTTCTGACATTTTCCGGAGCAGGCTGTTGAAATGTTCCAACGCGGAACGCAGGGTCGTCAGTTGTGCATCCAGTCCCAGGTACGAATCCAGATATTCGGCATGATGTTGCGGCTGCAGCAACAGCTGGTGCTCATGCTGACCATGCAAATCAACCAACAAGTCGCCCATTCGTTCCAAAACCGAAACGGCCACCGGTTGATCATTGATAAAACAGCGTCCTTTGCCGGCAGCGGACATTTCGCGGCGCAATACAACCGTGTCCGCATCGTCCTCGATTTCGTTGCTTTTAAGAAAATCGTGAACAGCGGCAGCATCCTGAAAAGCAAATTCAGCTTCCAGGATCGCTTTATCAGCACCGCTGCGGACAATGTCTTTATTCAAGCGGTCGCCGAGCAAACCACCCAATGCGCCTATTAAAATGGACTTGCCGGCGCCGGTCTCTCCGGTGATAATATTGAGTCCGGGCCTGAAGCTTAACTCAAGTTCATCTAAAAGAACAAAATTTTTTACATATAATTTCTTGAGCATGAGCCGGCTGTCCAGGAGCGCAACATGGTTTCAATCAAGTAAATTAAATAAAATTAAGAGAAAATTGCAAGTGGTTTTTGTATAAATAATTCAATTGCTCCAGAGAACCCCCGGATGTCTCGCATGAGGACCGAAAATGGCCATCCCTATGTTTATTTTAAGGCCGCAGCACAGCCACTTTGCCGGTTTTACTCAAACCGTCTTCCGTGGTAATGAGAAAAACGTACACGCCGCTGGCGACATGGCTGCCATGATCGTCCCGACCATCCCAACTCACGCGCGAACCGAGTATTTTGTTTTGTGGTATGTGCCGTACCAGAAATCCTTCCGGTGTAAAAATCCGCAGAGAAGAATTATCAGCCAGGTTTTCAATATAGAACCAGGAAGAACTGCCGAGTATGAACGGGTTGGGATAACCGTGCACCTGCGAGAGATCTTCTGCCGGCCGTGTATAAGGCGTTTCCAATCGAGATAACCCGTTTGTTGTACCGATGTAAACATAGCCGTATTTTTCATCAAAAGCAAAACAGGTGACATATTCCGAGACCAGTGGACTGTTGGTGGTCGTATAGTGACGGGTTGTGTAATTGACGGATTCCTGCACCGACACGCCGCCTACTGTACCGACCCAGATATTATCGCGCACATCAACCCGGACGCAATTGATATTGTCATTGATAACGCTGAAATTGGAATTTTTTACTTTGCCTCCGTACCAGTATTGCAGCCCTAACGGCGTGGCGATCCATAGCTGTCCGGTGGCATCGGCTGCCAAACCGGTGATATGGGCTGATACCAGACCGTCTTCCGTGCCCAATCCTTGCGTTAGGTCGTCATCCGATTTTGTAAAAGGCGTACCATTGTCGTCCAGTACCGAAATGCCCGATTTTTCTGTGCCAATCCATTTACGACCGTCAACATCTATGGTAAAAGCGGTCGTCAAAGTGGAACGCAATCCGTCTACAGTGGAAAAATATTGCCAGTTGTTCAGACTGTCGGTGACAACCAGCGCCCGCTGATCCGCCGCATAGTAATTCAACATCCACATGCGGCCTTCGCTGTCTTTTTCAACGCCGGTCACGACGACGAAATTGGCATCTTCCTTGATGCCTGCCAGCTTTTTGTTGGTTGCATTGATGAGTGAAATGGAGATGCTGTCGCCGGTGGTGGTGAAAATCGCGACGCCGCCGCCCCAGCTGCCGGCCCAGACACGGTTCTGATTGTCGACGGCCAAGGTACGGTAATCGGTGCTCGGCAGCCTGCCGTTTGTTGCGGAAAAGGTACGCCAGGTCTTGCCGTCAAAACGGGAGACGCCGGCGGTTGAAGACGCGGTCCACAGATTGCCGCTCTTATCGAACGCCAGAGCGCTGAACTTGTTGTCGGCAGGTCCGTTGAGTTCGATAAAATTCCAACGCGGATTGCCGTTTTGATAAAAGCCGAGTCCGGTGTTGCGCACAGCCAGCCAGATGTCGCCGTTCATGTCCACGGCAGCGCTTTCCGCAGTATTGATCCAGTCTGCCAGCCGGCCCCAGACAGCGTTGACATCGCGCGCCCAGATGCCGTCTCCGGTCACTGCCAGCAGTTTGTTTTGCCACAGGTTCAAATCGACAACTGAAAAACCGTTCAATTCGACCGGCAACCACTCGGCGCCGTTGAAAACCGCAAGACCGGATTTGGTGGCGACAAAGATCAATTCGTTAAAGCTATGGACCGAGAACGTTTCATTGTATTTCAATCCATTGATGGTGGAGAAATGGCGCCAGGCGTTGGGTGCGATCAGATTGGGAAAATCGAGGCTGGCCTGGCGTACGCCGTCCTTGCATGCAGCCCAGATATTTCGGCCCAGCACGCGCACGCTGCGCACATCGCCGACCTTGTACGTTTCCTTAACTTCCCAACGGCGGCTGTTGTACAAACTGATGCCGATATTCATGCTGACAAAAACAGAATCACCGTACGGGAAAAGGTCCTGTATTTGATAACCGTGATAATCGGACTTTAATTGCCAGGCGCCGTCACTGTTTGAATAAATATTCAAATCGCCGTTGCTCAGCGCTGCCCAAACACGATTTCGATGATCCAGGGCAATGGCGACGACATCGTTGTTGGAGAGTCCTTCCGAGTTGGTAAAAGTAATCATCGCTCCGGTGCGAACGTTGTAACGAACAACGCCGCCGCTGGTGGCGCCCCATAAAAGGCTGTCTTGGCAAACGACCTGGCGAACATCGCGTGCGCTGGTAAATGTTTTCCAGTCTCCGACCGAAGCGGTCAAGTCGCCAACACAAAACAGGATCAGGCAAGCTGAGAAAAATGAGATGAATCGAATCGTACAGGAATGCAACGACGAATGTTTAGCCATACGCGCACCATATCAATTATGATTGTGGAGAAAATCGTAGCACTTCGGGGCGCGAAACCGGCCCAACCTCTTTCGCGTCCGACGGGATTTGCCTAGGGAAAAAACCATCAAGCCATTTTGCTGAACAGATCAGCCATTTCAATAGCCGACAAGGCGGCATCCCAGCCTTTATTTCCGGCTTTGGAACCGGCGCGCTCTAACGCCTGTTCCAGCGTGTCCGGCGTAATAACGCCGTAGGCGATGGGCAAACTGTATTCCAAACTGACCTGGGCGATCCCCTTGGTCACTTCGCTGGATATATATTCGAAATGGGGGGTGGCCCCGCGGATGACGGCGCCGAGACAGATCAACGCATCATAGTTATTGCTCTGCGCCATTTTTTTAGCTGCCACAGGTATTTCAAAGGCCCCGGGCACCCAGACAATTTCCAGATTGTCAATACTGGCACCATGACGCTTGAGACAATCGAGACTGCCGTCAAGAAGTTTTCTACAGATCAGATCGTTGAACCGACTGACCACGATTCCGAACCTCTTGCCGGAAGCGCTTAACTGGCCTTCAATGTTTTTCGGCATTTTGCACCTTTATAATTTTTTATATCGCCTGAGTGTCATGCTAAACCGCATAACAGGATGATTTTTACACTTCGCGATCACTCAAAGCCGCTGAAGCATCTGTTCGCCGCTTGTTCTCGGCGCGGTGATCAAAACAGCGACGCGAACAGATCCTTCGGCCTGCCAAAGACAGTCGATGGTGATTCCCTGAATCGATAACGGCAGGCCTCATTGCAATATCAAATGCCCCATTTTATCCCGCTTGGTTTCCAAATAAAACGCGTTCACCTCATTGGGCGGAATCTCGATGGGAACGCGTTCGACCACCTCCAAGCCATAGCCTTCCAGGCCGATGATCTTTTTAGGATTATTGGTCAATAACCTGATGCGGCGCACGCCCAAATCCCAAAGAATTTGCGCACCGATTCCGTAATCGCGCAGATCCGCTTTATATCCCAAAGCCTCGTTCGCTTCCACCGTATCTTTGCCGCCGTCCTGCAGCGCATAGGCTCTGATTTTATTGGCCAGACCAATGCCGCGTCCTTCCTGTCGCATGTAAAGAAAAACGCCGCGACCTTCACGGCTGATCTGTTGTAAAGCCAGGTCCAGCTGTTCGCCGCAATCACAGCGAAGAGAACCGAACACATCGCCCGTGAGGCATTGCGAATGCACCCGCACCAACACCGGTTCCGGAGCCGATACATCGCCCTTGACCAGAGCGACGTGTTGCATGTTGTCCACTTCACTGTAAAAAATAGAAATCTTGAATTCGCCGAACCGACTCGGGAATTCCGCTTGCGCAACCCGCTTGACCAGATTTTCATTTCTTCGGCGGTATTCGATCAGGGCCCGCACCGTGGTGACGCGCAAGTCGAATTGTTTCGCTAGTTTCATCAACGACGGGAGACGGGCCATGGTTCCATCGTCATCCATGATTTCGCACAGAACCCCGCCAGGCTGGGCGCCGGCCAGTCGCGCCAAATCCACCACGGTTTCAGTATGCCCGGCCCGTCGCAGAACGCCGCCAACGGCTGCGGCAATCGGAAACACATGCCCGGGTTTGGCAAAATCCTCTGCAACGCTTTTAGGGTCCACCAACGCTTGTATCGTCCGGCAACGGTCTGCCGCAGATATCCCCGTACTCACGTCATGACGACAATCTACCGAAACCGTAAAGGCAGTGCCCAACAAGGCCGTATTGCGCATGGCCATGGGATAAATGTCCAACTCTTCCAACCTGCGCGCTTCCATGGCTACGCATATAAGGCCGCGTCCATATCTGGCCATAAAGTTGACGCTGTCGGGCGTAGCTTTTTCGGCCAGCTGGATAAAATCTCCTTCATTCTCGCGATTCTCATCATCCACCACAATAATGATTTTACCGCTGCGCAAATCCGCAACTACATCCGGGATGGCATCAAATGAGAATTCCTGGTGATGATCGTCGTTCATAGCATTACTACTCTTTTAAAAACCCCATTCAGATAACTTTTCCAAAGTCAGGCCGCCATCGACGGAAGGATGGTGTAAAAAACGGTAAACATACTTGCCAAGGATATCCGTCTCAATATTCACTTCGTCGCCGCTGTGCAAATAACCCAGGGTTGTCTGGCCGGCCGTGTGGGGGATCACAGCAATGGAGACGCTCTCACCCCCCAGATGCGCGATGGTCAGACTGACGCCGTTCACTGCAATGCTGCCCTTGGCAACACAAAACGCCAGACAGCCGGACGGCAAGCAGATCGTTAACCAAAATCCGGGTTGCCGCTTTTCCAGGCTGATCACCTTACCGACCGCATCTACATGGCCCTGGACAAAATGTCCGCCCAACCGGCCGGCAACCGGCAGGGCGCGTTCCAGATTCACCTGTTTGCCTGCGGACAGAGTGGAGAGCGTGCTGCGTTGCAGAGTCTCCTGCACCGCATCAACGGAAAAACCGTTTCTGGATTTTTCTACGACCGTTAAACAAACACCATCCACCGCCACACTATCGCCCAGCGCCAGGTCCGAGATCACGTCATGTGCGCGAATGCGCAAGCGCGCACCATCCGCTGAGCGGGTCAGTGCATCAAGCACGCCGATCTCCTCTACCAGGCCCGTAAACATATGACTCACCAGCTGTAAACAATTTTACCGGCCACCATGACATCGCCGCTCAAATTTCGCATGCGCATCTCGGTCAAACTCAACGCCGAGTTGATATTGCGGATGCCGAGATCGCCGATGGCATCGATGCCGCTGCCGAGGATTTTGGGAGCAATGAACAGCACCATGCGATCGGCGTTTTTACGCTTTAGAAATTCCGTATGCACCGTGCTGCCCCCTTCAACTAAAACTGAAGTAATATTCAAATCCGCCATTTTTTTCCACAAGCCATCGAGGTCCACCCAGCCTCTTTCATCTTCGGGCAGAACCAGCACCGTGGCGCCGCGCTCCTGAATGCGGCTGATTTTTTCCCGGGAGGCCGCAGCTGTTGTTGCGATGATGGTCAGATAGGGCGCATCATCCGACAACACATGGGCATCCAGCGGCACGCGCAATCGACTGTCCAGAATGATGCGATGAGGCGCAGGCCCGCGCACATGACGCACGTTCAGATGCGGATCATCAGCCAATAACGTGCCGATGCCAACCAGCACCGCATCGTTACGACCGCGCAGACGATGTGCGATCACACGTGAATCTTCGGACGAGATCCATTTGGAATGACCGGTGCTGGTCGCAATGCGGCCATCCAGTGTTTGCGCCATTTTGAGCGTGATAAGCGGCTTGCCGGTGGTAATAAAATGAACGTAACTATCATTTAAGCGCCGGCAATAGTTTTCCATAACGCCCACGGTCACCTTGACCCCCCGTGACTGTAAACGGTAAATGCCTTTGCCGTTCACCAGAGGATTCGGATCTTTCATGCCGATCACCACATGCAGCACTCCGGAATCGAGAAGCGCATCGACACACGGCGGCGTTTTACCTTGATGACTGCAGGGCTCTAAAGTGACATATAGCGTTGCGCCGTGAGCCGCATCGCCGGCTTGACGCAAAGCGTTCACTTCCGCATGGGCTTGACCGTATTTTTCATGATAGCCCTCGCCAATGACGCGCCCCTCCTTGACGATCACAGCGCCAACCATGGGATTGGGACTTGTTTGGCGACGACCCTTTGCAGCGAGCAACAAAGCTCGCCTCATAAATTGTTCATCAATTTCAGATATAACAATGCCTCAACACGAATCATCCACCGCTTACAGGAAAATTTTTAAACCTGGTCGAGATAACCTACACGCCAGCCAAGCGTCAAGCATGCGTACAAGTAAAAACAAGCCCCAAAAGGAAACTTTTAGGGCTGGACCAAGGCATAATAACAAATTTAGCAGATCAATTTAAACATTAAATAAAAGCAAATCAACATTTTTTTAGCTGTTATTAATAACGCACTTTTTAGCGCATTTTATTCCATACTTGCCGGGAAATCCTACAAATTGACGTTTTGGAGGAAAAATATACAAAATATTGACTTTTTTACTTGACTATCTATTGAATGTTTTCTAAATTGACAACGTTCAAAAAAGCCACTAACAGCGATCAACGAGATATAACTTTCAATTCGGCATCAGGTGGATCTGTTCATCGGTTTTTGGGGGCCACCTCAACCTTCCCTACTCTATATGATTTTCGAAAGTTGCTCAGCACCGCTATTTAATTTATGTGCTTGAGGCATGGATATTTTCAGACTAAGGACCAGTGATGGGCGAAATCAAAAATCAGACACAG
Organism: uncultured Cytophagia bacterium; assembly: GCA_964387285.1. GTDB lineage: Bacteria > Zhuqueibacterota > Zhuqueibacteria > Residuimicrobiales > Residuimicrobiaceae > Anaerohabitans. Next base: position 22,322 of record CAYLWO010000043.1, read on the forward strand.
CTTGACTTTACCACCATACCGGATGTAAGCAAAGGACACGCAAACAGTAAACGCAGTTACCATCGCGAACGGCTCAATATACCGAGGTTTTTTACCAAGCCCGGCGTACACCCCTATGACGAAATAGATTGGGAACTGCGCACCGCCTCTATTACCAACGACAAAGGCCAGGTTCTGTTTGAAAAACAGAACATCAAGGCGCCTAAAGCCTGGTCGCAAACCGCCATCAATATCGTCGCCTCAAAATATTTTCATTCGCGTACGGTTAATGCTACGCCCGAGACGAGCGTACAGCAATTGGTGGATCGCGTCGTTAAGACACTGGCTAATTGGGGCATGAAAGACGGCTATTTCGCCGATCAAGAGGACGCAGACACCTTTGAGGTGGAACTGTGCCATCTGCTGGTCAACCAAAAGGCCGCTTTCAACAGTCCGGTGTGGTTTAACCTCGGTGTTGAAGAACATCCGCAATGTTCGGCCTGTTTTATCAATGCCGTTGAAGATCGTATGGAATCGATCCTGGATCTGGCAAAAACCGAAGGCCTGCTTTTCAAATATGGTTCCGGAACCGGCACCAATTTTTCCGCTTTGCGTTCCTCCAAAGAAAAACTGAGCAGCGGCGGCTCTGCCTCGGGACCAGTGTCCTTTATGCGCGGATTTGATGCATTTGCCGGCGTAATCAAGTCCGGCGGCAAAACACGACGGGCAGCCAAAATGGTCATTCTCAATGCAGACCATCCGGATATCGTCGAGTACGTCAACTGCAAAGTTGAGGAAGAAAAAAAGGCCTGGGCGCTAATCGAAATGGGTTATGACGGTTCTTTTGGCGGCGAAGCATACCAATCGATTTTTTTTCAAAACTCCAATAACAGCGTGCGGGTAACCGACGAGTTCATGCAGGCGGTGCAGGACGACGCCATGTGGCATACGCGCGCCGTGACCGACCATCGCATCATGGACACCTTGCGCGCGCGCGAATTGATGAAACAGATCTGTGAAGCGGCGCACGCCTGCGGCGATCCGGGCATCCAATTTCACACGACCATCAACAGCTGGCACACATGTCCGAACTCGGCGCCGATTAATGCTTCCAATCCCTGCAGCGAGTACATGTTCGTCGACAACTCGAGCTGCAACCTGGCTTCGCTCAACCTGATGAAATTCGTAAAAGAATCGGGCGAATTTGACATAGAAGCGTATCGCCGCGCCATCCATTTGTTGATCATTTCACAGGAAATCATTGTCGACAACTCGAGTTATCCAACGCACGCCATTACCGAGAACAGCAAGATATTTCGTCCCCTGGGATTAGGGTATGCCAATCTCGGCGCCCTGTTGATGTACTACGGATTTCCGTACGACAGTGATCGCGGTCGTGCTTTGGCCGCAACCTTGACCGCGTTGCTGACTGGACAGGCGTATCTCTCTTCCGCGATTCTGGCCAGTGCGGTTGGTCCGTTCGATGAGTTTGAAAAAAATCGCGAACACATGTTGCAGGTCATCAGCAAACATATGCACAGTCTGAACCAGTTGTCCACCAACCTGGTCGCGGATTCGCTGTACAATGCGGCTGAAGATGTTTGGAATGACGCCTATGAAATGGGGCAGAAATACGGCTATCGCAATGCACAAGTGACCGTGCTGGCGCCGACCGGCACCATCGGATTCATGATGGACTGCGACACCACCGGCATCGAACCGGACATCGCCCTGGTGAAATATAAAAAATTGGTCGGCGGCGGCCAGTTGAAACTGGTCAATGCCACAGTGGGACAAACACTGCGCCGTTTGGGATATCCGGACGAACAGATACGCGATATTCTGCAATATATTGAAAAAAACGATACCATAGAAGGCGCGCCCAACCTCAGTGCAGAGCATGTCGCGGTTTTTGACTGCGCGTTCAAACCGGCTAACGGCCAACGCTATATTTCGTATATGGGGCATGTACGCATGATGGCCGCTGCACAACCGTTTTTATCCGGCGCGATTTCCAAAACCGTCAACATGCCGACGCATTGTACGCCGGAAGAGATCGAATCGGTCTATTTGCAGGCCTGGAAGCTGGGGCTCAAAGCCATAGCCATCTATCGCGATGGTTCCAAACGCAGCCAGCCGTTAAGCACCGGTGCGAAAAAAGATCAGACTGTGGCTGCCAAGGATGCAGCGGCGCAAGAGCCGGTGCGCATGGCCGGCATCCGCAAACGACTGCAGGATGAACGTCGTTCCATCACGCACAAATTCTCCATATCCGGGCACGAGGGTTATATCACCGTCGGTGAGTATGAGGACGGCAGGCCGGGAGAAATCTTTATTGTGATGGCTAAAACCGGCTCGGTAGTTTCCGGACTTATGGATGCCTTTGCCACCTCCATCTCGCTTGCACTGCAATACGGCGTGCCTTTAGAGGTGTTGGTGAACAAGTTCAGCCACACCCGCTTCGAGCCCTATGGCTTTACCAACAACGCTGCGATTCCAATGGCCAAATCGGTTTTGGATTATATATTCCGTTGGCTGGGCATCAAATATCTCAATCGCAAGGAGAGCAACAGCGAGGCCAATGAATTGACCGAGTTTGAAATGCCGCGTTATAATGCCATGGAACAAAACAAAGAGATGGAAAAACAGGTTTCCATGTATCAATCCGATGCGCCACCCTGTTCGGAATGCGGCGCCATTATGGTGCGCAACGGCAGTTGTTATAAATGTCTTAATTGCGGAAGCACCAGCGGCTGCTCATAAAATTGCACTTTCTTGTAATGTGTCGTGCTGAAAAGCCCTGATCGCTTACGGATCAGGGCTTTTTTGTATCAGGACCGCAGGCGTCCCGCCTGCATCAGTGAAATGCAAACCGAATACCCACAGAAGGAATGACCAGTTCAGGATATAAATAT
>CAYLWO010000043.1:25315-48992 GCA_964387285.1 uncultured Cytophagia bacterium
ATCGGCAAACAAGCCGGCAATACCCTCATGGGCGCCATCATCGGCGCCGCTGTCGGCGGCGCGGCCGGCGCCTATATCGGTCATTACATGGACAAACAGGCCGAAGAGATCCAACAGGATCTCGCCGGCGCAGAGGTGACGCGCGTAGGCGAAGGCATCAAGATAACCTTTAAATCGGGACTGCTCTTTGACGTGGACAAGGCGGATCTACGAGCGGAGGCGCAAAAAAACCTGACGGATTTTTCCGCGACCCTGAACAAATACAGCGACACGATCGTACTGATCGAAGGCCATACGGACGACACCGGCAGCGATGAATATAATTTGGAACTTTCGAAAAAGCGCGCGCAGGCTGTCGCCACATACTTGACCGCCCAAAAAGTAGATCCGAACCGTTTTACCATAAACGGCTATGGTGAATCGCAGCCGGCCGTGGCCAACGACACAGCTGAAGGTCGTCAGGCCAACCGCCGCGTTGAGCTGGCCATTATGGCCAATGACAAGCTGAAAAAAGCGGCTCAGGATCAGGCCAAGTAAGGGTGGTTTTACTGATTGTCATGCTGAGTATCTCATGGCGTAATTGTCATGATTACCCAAATAACACGAAGACCGGGTCATTGCGAACGGAGGCTCGGATGCTTACAACGGGGATGTTCTGCGCTGAAGTGAAGCAATCCCCTAGTACACAAAAGTGTTATTAGAAAGCGCATAACAGGAAGATTAAAATGAAAAAGCGGATACTTTTTGCATCCGCTTTTTTTAGTTGGAAGCTATTTTGCAGCATATGTTTTGCATCGTCACTCCGGATTCGGCGAATGGTCTGCCTCCGGACCGGCGCCGGTCGCCGCCTCCTGGGCCGCTTCGTCCGCCATCTGATCCAGTTCGTCGCGATTAACCTCCTCGCCCATTTCACTGCCCATGCGCTTTACAAAACGGGCCACGGATGACGGATCGCTTTCATCCAATCCGCCCCAACGACCGGGATCCGATAATTTTTCCAGACGACTTTCTTCTGACGGCACGGCGCTGAAACGGGACATGATTCTTTGCAGATTTGCACTGCGGCAATGTGAGCACAGCAGCTTTTCTGCGTCGCTGCCGGAACGGATAAAAAAACTCGAACATCGCCGGCAATCCTGACAAAAGTATTCATAAATCGGCACGCGGTTCCTCACAAAGGATGATCAAGACAAATGCTTGACAGCGTCGGCGACACTGTCATAATTGACCATGATATCATTCAGATGCGCAATTTTGATCAAACTCAATACACGCTTTTGCGCATGTATCAAGGCGAACTTTTTCTGGTGATCACGCGCCTGACGCAGTCCGAGCAACAACGCGCCAAGACCGGAGCTGTCGGTGTAAATTACCGGCGCCAGATCCACCAGAATGATCCGGCTGGTTTCATCATTGACGAGCAACAAAAGTTGAGCTTTAAGTTCTGAAGTAAAACGATTATCCAACCGTTCTTCCTGAATTCGCAGCACATGCGCTTTGCTTTCCTGCTCAATGGTAAAATTCATCTATCTATCCCTCAAAGAGTTAACGTAAGATAAAAGATACTCAATTATTCTCTTCTTTGCAACGATAAAGCTCAGCCAGCTTGGCATATTTTGCCGCGACATAATTCGCAGACAACAGACAGAGCATGAATCCTTCTACCCCATCCAGGAATCCCAGCTTGAAAAAATACATCTTGATGAACATAATCGGGGGACGCAAGAGAAAATCAATCAGACTCGCCCGGCGATTTCGTCTGTGCATATCCCGGGCAGCCAATGAGGTATAATGATTAAACTTGTTCAGATAGTGTTCCAGATCGCGATCCGTATAATGATCCAACGGCGCTTGTAGATAGCCCTGCTCGCCCGTTATCTCCACGCCTTCATGCACCAGGTGATCGTTGAATCGAGCGCAGGTTCGGCGAAAGAGGCGCAGTACATAACCGGGATACCATCCGCAGTGTTTGATCCAACGGCCGAGAAAAAAAGCGCGTCGCGCCACACTGAATCCGTTCTGCCGGGGCTGAGCGGCGAGCCATTTTTTTATTTCAGACGCCAGATCCGCAGGCACCCGCTCATCCGCATCCAACCACAGAACCCATTCGCTTTGGCAGTAATTCAAAGCGATGGTTTTATTGGCGGCATAGCCTTGCCAGGGAACCACATAAACTTTAGCAGTATATTTTTGCGCGATTTCCACAGTGCGATCCGTGCTGCAGGCATCCACCACAATAATCTCGTCGGCAAACGCGGCGCTTGCCAGACAATCGGCGATATTGCGTTCCTCATTCTTTGTGATGATAATGACGGAAAGCGAACTCACAACGCCTCCTTCATCCGCTGCTGTTCCACGGTCGACAGGCGTTGCAGACGCCAAATCTTCATATACATGACCATATTGAGCAAAGCCGAGATCCAGCATAACCATAGTCCGGCCACACCGTCGCGATATCCGGATTGTCCGATGTATTTTCGAAAAAAAGCGGAGAGGGGATGGAGAACGAAATCAACTGCGTGCACGCGCCGCCTGTGCAGCCGGTCCAGCGCTTCCAAAGAGGAATATCGGTTCATCTTGTCCAGACTGTCTGCCAGAGAAGGATGAGAAAAGTGATCAATATCGCCTGCCAGAGTACCGACCGCGCCCTGCACCAGATACCCTTCATGCACACGACAGTCACTGACGGTTGTCTTTAATCGCTTGAACAATCGAACCTGGTAGCCGGGATACCAGCCGCAATGGCGAATCCATTGTCCTAAAAAATAAGAACGTCGTGCAATGCGATAGCCGTCACACGGCACAGAACCCGCCAGAAGATTTCTGATCGCATCAGCCAATTCCGGACGGACGCGCTCATCCGCATCCAAACTTAGCACCCACTGGCAGCGGCATTGCTCCAGAGCGAACTGTTTTTGCTGGGCGAATCCGGGCCAGGGCCGGACGAAAATGCGATCGGTAAACTCGCGACAGATCACAGCCGTGTTGTCATGGCTTTGCGCATCTACCACAACGATTTCATCCGCCCAGGCTATGCTCTCCAGGCAAGCACGGATGCGCGCTGCTTCGTTTCGAGTTATAATCGCTACGGATAGGGTTGATTTCATGTCGTCTTTATTATCAAACCATTTTTCGCCACACAGGCAGCAAAGGCGGCAAACACATCAGCCACAGACAATTTTTCCATGCAACTGGTGTGCGGACACGTCAGCCGGTCACATGCCAGACAATCCAACGTTTCGTTGCGCACGACGCAGTGTTTATCGCCATAAGGTCCTTGCAGCCGGGGATTGGTCGGACCAAAGATGGCCACACAGGGTGTTCCGACCGCGGCCGCAATATGCATGGGTCCGGAATCATTGGTCACCATGACGGCCGTTTTATGCAACAGCGCAGCCAGTTCTTTCAAACTGGTGGCCGGCGTCGGCGTAATCGCGACGGACGACATGGCAGCTAATTGTTCCGCACCTTGCTTTTCGCCCGGCCCCCAAATCGCGATAAAACGCACCTGATGACGCTCGGCAATCGTTTTTATCAGATCCGCAAACTTGTTCATAGGCCAGCGTTTGGCCGGCCAGCCGCCGGAGAAATTGATCGCCACAATCGGCACTTCAGGCCAACCCAGGGTATGTAAAAAATCGACAGCCTTTTCCTCATCCTGCCGGCTGAAAGGCACCTGCAACTTTTTAGCTGTCACAGGAACGCCCAGGGCTGTCAAGGCATCGAGATGCCACTCGACCTCATGCACCTCGTTGGCCCTGGACTTTATCACATGAGTATAGAACCATTGGCGGATGCGATAATCATAGCCGACCCGCTGCGCAGCGCCGCTCCACCAAGCGATCAAAGCGCTGCGCGGATTGCCGAAATAATCGAACACCAAATCATACTTCTCGCGGCGAACGGTTTGCAGAAAAGAAAGGCTGGCCAGCCAACGCGCCGGCCATTTTTTTTGGGCCCGGTTGCTGCGCTCCAAAACCAGAACCTGATGCAGCAGCGGATGACCTTGCACCACATCTGCTGCCGCCGCCTCGGTCAGATAGTCGATGGCCGCGTCCGGAAAAGCGTTATGTAAATTTTCAATAACGATGGTGCTCATTACGACATCGCCGATGGCGCGCAATTTGATCACCAATATTTTTCGGGCTTTTATCAGAAACGCAACCTGTAAAAAAGCCCGGATGATTTATCCGGGCTGAATTATTTAAAATTCTCTCTGAACTGCAGGGCTCTACGCACCACATCCCGCGTCGTACCAGCCACCTTGAGGCGATCTAAATCCTGCCAGCAAAACCATCCGGCATCCAGCACATCGCCCGCTGCCTGCAATTCCCCTGAATTATATTGTGCAACGAAATCGAGAACCAGATAATGGTAAGGGTTCTGGGTTAAATCCTTTTCAATGAATTCATAATATTTTAGAAAAGCATATTGCTCAGCCATGATGGCGCACTCTTCAAATAACTCTCTTTGCGCCGTTTGCTGAATCGTTTCACCCCATTCTACTTTTCCGCCCGGCGGCGCCCAATGCCCCGCGTAAGGCGGTTGACCGCGCTGAATCAATAAAAATTGATCGCCTCTGAGCACCACAACTCCGGCGCCGAGACAGGGAAAAGCCGGGAGCGGCAAGGGCGGCATGCACAGTCACTCGTTACAGATCGGGTTGTTTATTCCCAATCGTCGTCTCCTTCCCAGTCCGGAGCGCCTTCGAACAAATCCTCTTCAGACTCTTCCCACTCCTCATCCTCTTCCCACTCATCCTCGTCGTCTTCCCAGAATTCGTCCTCCCAATCGTCTTCCTCGGTCTCGGTCTCCTCTTCGCTCCATTCCCCTTCTTCGGTCACTTCTTCCAGATCCTCTTTGTCCGGATCTTCGTCAAAGGCTTCACTATCCGCATCTTCGTCGGTTTCTTCAACAGGTTCTTTTTCCACTTCTTCGTCTTTGTCGCGTTTTTTCCTAGGCATGATTTCCTCAAAATTATTGGTTAAAAATTTCGGGTAAAAATATCAAAAGCTTAATTAATATGCAACAAGATTTTTATAAATATTTCACAAATATCCCACTTGCACTCTTTTTTCTATTTTTATATTATTCAATAGCTTAACCGCATAATCAAAGACCATATCAACACGGACGGATTGACACTTTTCATCTGCGCTGCGTACGGCTGCAAAATTATCTCCCCAGGGCTTCCATAAGCGCGGATCCGTAGGACCAAATACTGCAACCAACGGCGTTGCAACGGCAGCGGCCATATGCATGACGCCGGTATCGTTGCAGAGAAATAGAGTCGCCTGACTGAATAATGCAGCCAAATGACGCAAATCACGGTGTACAGCTTTAATGACCGGCGAATCAATTTTCGCCATGAGCTCTTTGCCTAACGCTTCTTCTGCCGGTCCCCAACTTGACGCCAGTTGTACATTTTGGGTCTTGTGCAGGCGATTGGCCGTCTCGGCAAAAGCAGCCACTGGCCACCGATTGTCCAGTTTGCCGGCCCCTGGATGGATCATGAGCAACGGCTTTTGCAGGTCCCAGCCCAGGGACGACAAATGCGCACGCGCCCATTGTTCCTCTGCAGCTGTTAAAAATAGTTGTTCATGTTTCTCACGAGCCGGTACGCCGATATAACTGAGGATGTCCAGGTTTCTTTCGCTCTGATGACGCTCCTGTTCGGCATAGGGTGCACGCAGGTTGTAAAAAAAATTTTCACTCGTCCCGCCGAAAAGCAGGTGGGACGAACCGAGAATAAATTTTTTGCAGCACAATCGTGCAATCAGATCGCTGGTCAGCGAATGGGAAACGGTATTTAATACGACGGCCAAATCAAATTTGTTCCACATCGCTTGCGTCAATTTTTTTATCCCTGAGATGCTCCAATCACGGCCGTGTTCATAAAAGGTGAGCACCTCATCGATATAGGGATTATGTTGCGCCAGGCTGGAGGTGTATTGGCGCGCCACCAGCGTTATGGTTCGTCCTGGAAAGTGATCGTGCAGAGCTTTAAACACCGGCGTGGCAAGTAGGAAATCCCCCAATTGGTCATGTTGCCGCACCACCAGAATGCGTTGCACCCGGGCGGCATCAAATTGTCCGGCATTCAATTCGGCCAAGCCCAACCATTTCTGCAGAACGCGCAGCTGGTTATGCTTGAAATATTGTTCAAATCTGTTCCAGGGATGCAATAGGTCACCTTGACAAGAGAAAATCACGCTGTTGTTGAAACAGGGCCTCATATTGATCGACCATGTGATCGATGGTAAAGTGCTCCAGCACGCGCTGCCGGCCGTTTTGCCCCCACTGATCAGCCAGAGACGCATCGCTGAGAATTTCATTGAACGCTCCGGCTAAAGCCTCACTATCTTTTACCGCCACTACGCGACCGGTGATGCGGTCTTGCACAATTTCCGGCATCGAGCTGACTAGAGTGGTCACAACCGGTCTGGCGGCAGCCATCGCTTCCAACAGCACAATGCCGAAACCTTCCCATAGGGACGGCAATGTCAAAAGCGTCAGGTTTTTCATGATTTCATGAATGTCCCGACGGAAGCCCAACAGGTGAATATTATTTTGTAAATTATGAGTGCGTGCGAAATTTTCAATTTCACTGCGCATCGGCCCTTCTCCAACCAGCACCAGGTGAGCGTCCGGATGCTGTTGCTGCGTTGCGCGAAAGGCCGGTAAGAGCCAGGTCAATCCTTTGCGTTCATCCAGTTGACCGACAAAGCCAAGCAACAACGCTCCGGGATGCAATCCCAGTTCTTTGCGCAGATCCAATCGCGCCGGCGTCAGATAGAGTTGCGGATCCAGACCATTATGGATGACATGAATCCGACGGCCATCCAACCAGGGCGCGTTGCGCAGCAGCGATTGCCTGGTAGCGTACGAGTTGGCGACTAAACAGCCGGCCAATATATTATAACTCCAGCGATAATGCAAGCGATTTTTTAGCGGATAATCGATGCCGCGTCTGGGAATTACGACCATGCCGCCGGCGAGTTTTGCGGCCATGCCGGCGAAGCGCAGCTCTTTGTCCATATTGGTGAGCACGATCTCTGTGCCCAGTTTTTTCAACAAACGCCAGGTGCGAAAAATGGTGATGGGGCCAAAATCACCGCGCACCGGCATGGTATGAACCGGTATGGCCAGTTCGGCGGCCCGTCGGGACAATTCGGTTTCCGGCCGACACAACAGGTGGACGTCATGTCCGCGCTTTTGCAGCGCGGTCAAGGTGCGCAGCATCCAGATCTCGCCGCCGGCAAACATTTGAATCGTGTTGACAAAAAGAATGCGCATGTCAGTTGATCCCGGCTATATGATGTATGCGTTGCACTACTTTGACAGGATCATGATGGGAGTTAAGCCAGGGCCGCGCATGAGGCCAGGGCAGGGAACCGTGCAATGCCTGTTCCACCAATTGCGTAAGCCTTTCCTGCAGGTTTTCTGCATTCACCTCGACAAACGGATGATCCGGGTATTTTTCCGCAAAGCCCTGTACCAGACAGGTGCAGGTAGGAATACCCATAGCGATGGATTCCAACGCATTGATGCCATAACCCAAATCGCCAATCTGATCCACAAAAATGGTGCAGGTGCGTTTTACCTGTAAAGCGCGCTCATAGGATAGATTTTCTATCAGCACCGGCAACACCGGATATCGTTGCGCCAACTGCTGTACTATCGGTAAAATGATATGACTGCCCTTGGCCAGACGGTTGGTGGGTGCATGACCGATGCGAATAATACCATCAGCAGCCGGCAGACGCTGGGGCATGAGTGAAGCGTCAAAAGGAAAGAAAACATGCTGCAACCGCGGATGCAAATGGATATGATCGAATTCCACCGAAACCACAGCGTCAGCCAAAGCATCGATTTGCGGAATGACGCCGCGGGTGCGTAGATCGCTGCCGGTATAGCAGGTGATGATTTTTTTACCTGCTGCCTGCATCTGCGGGATGAATCGGGGTTCGCGAGTCAGATCCAGACCGCCATCCAACTGGTAGACGTCGAACTGATCGAGTCGATGCTGCCTGATGGCGTTATTCAAAATGGGCTGCCAAAAATGATCGCGCCAGGTTATCAGCAGTTTTTCCACCGCCGAATGCGGTCGCCAGACCGGTGGAATTATTTCCGGAATGCGCAGTTGATTGTCAATGAGAATTTTTTCCGGAGCAGAGACGAGCCGTTTAAGTCGTTTGACTAGTGGAAAATCGATAAACGGCAAATTCAGGCAAATATCTTCATAATAGTTGCGTGGATCGCGAAACAGCGTAACCAGACGGCTGTCATGGCCCAGTTTTCTCTCTGCCTGTACCAGTTGTCCGGGTACGCCGGATATGTTTTGCGGTGCGATATGTAAAATCTTTAATTTGTGCATTCCCCTTCTTTCCAGCAAGCTTGGCAAATATAGCTTTTGTAATGTTTGAGATCAAGAAAAATTTAACAGGGCTGTTTGGTCGCCGAAAATCCGCTTGTATTTCATACGATGATTGGCTAATTTGCTGCTCAAGTAAAAAAACCGTAGGCCGGTCTCGTGGACAATTCTTGCAGGCCCAAAAAACATAGAACCACGGGATATCTCATCTATACCAAAAGGTCATTCAGAATGGAAACAATTTTAAGCTATTGTACTTTTGTTATGCTTTTGTTCGTTTCTGCCGCAGAGTCTGTGCCGTTCAACGTCACACGGTTGACTGATCGCATTCTGGTACTTACCCAGGCGCCCTGGGAAGAGACCATGACCGTGATCGATGCGGGCCCCTGCCTGGTTGTATTAGAAACATGGGGCTCCCTGGATGCAGCAAAAAAGGCGTCGCATTATATCGACAGCCTTTTGCACAAACCGGTACGGTATGTCATCAACTCGCATCATCACTGGGACCATACCTTCGGCAATGCGGCTTTTCCGAATGCTGAAATCATCGGACATCAGTTCTGTACAGAAGACATGCGTGCGGATTATGGAACGGCAAAAGCCAGGAAAGCATATTTTGCAAAAAACGCCCGGCAGACCAGCCAGTCGTCTCTGCGCGACTATATTAGCGATGTGGGACGGCAGGCAGCCGATCCTGCATTCAAGCTGGCCCCTCCGACCCTGCTGACAGGTGAACGGGACACTCTGACTGTCGGTGATTTGCATTTTATCCTCTATCACACGCCGGGAATTCACACGCGCAGCTTTATAACGATTTTCATCCCAGAGCTCGGCATTGTATTCGGCCGGACTGAATATCTGGATCCGACAAAAATGAAACTGGAACCTGGCGCTGATCCGGCAATCATTCAGCGAGTGCTTGCGGATATCCAAGCCGCAGGCAAACCTCTGCGTTTTCTGATACCCGGGCATGGGGACGCTGTAGAGAATCCGATTTTTTATCCATAGGACCCAATGAAAGAGTAAAAGTGTCAAACCTGACTTCCGATTCAGTTTTTAGAACCATTTTCAAGATGGCGGTGCCCATGTTGGCCGGCACCTTTGCCATGAACGCCTACCAATTGACAAACGCCTGGTTTGTCGCACAGCTTGGTACCGAACCATTGGCCGCGTTTTCTTTTACCTTTCCGGTGGTCATGTTTTTCATGCTGGTTACGCGAGGACTCGGCACCGGCGCCATGGCGCTGATCGCACACGCTCTGGGCAGTCAGGACAACAAAAAGGCCAAGACCCTGACCTCGCATGCACTTTTACTTGCCATGGCCTATGCGGCCCTAGTGACGGCAGCAGGACTAGGGACCATCAAGCCGCTTTTCACTGCCATGGGGGCAACTGGTACAGTACTTGAACAGACCACGGCCTATATGAAGATCTGGTATGCGGGCAGCGTCATCATGACCTTGCAAATAATCGCATCGGACATGATTGTTGCTACCGGAAATACCAAAACCATCAGCGCCCTGATGGTCGTCGGCACCATGGTCAATTTGTTTCTTGACTATATTTTGATATTCGGTCATATGGGCATGCCCAGGATGGGCATAAGCGGCGCTGCGCTCGCTACTCTTCTCTCACAAGCCATCACCTTTAGCGGCGCACTGTTTCTGCTCAGTAAAAAGTTTGCATTGATCGATTGGCACATGGCAGGATTGGGTCAATGGCAAAAATCATGGATTAAGATATTGAAATTCGGTGTGCCCGGCGCCCTGGGATTGATCATGACCCCTTTGGCCTCAGCAGTGATCACACGCCTGGTTGCAGGTTTCGGCAACGCAGCCGTAGCTGCTATAGGAGTAGCCTCCAGGATAGAAATGTTTGCGTTTATGATTCCCATGACCGTCGGTATGTCGCTCATGCCTTTTATCGCGCAGAACTACGGCGCCGGCCATATCGACAGAATAAAAAAAGCACGCACTGGCGCCATGCTCTTTGCGGTTTTATACGGCTTTTTTATTTGCGCCCTATTCATTGTTTTTGCCGATACCATGGCCGGTTTTTTTTCGCAAGAACAGTCGGTTATTGACGTTTTAAAGGCCTACATATACATCACCTGTGCAGGATATGGCATGCTCGAGGTGCATCGCTATGCCGGGTTTTGCCTGACGGGCATTCATGAACCATTGAAAGCGTCCCTGCTGAACATCGTACGCGTGCTGGTGTATATGATACCGCTCTCGCTTTTGGGCATCCGGCTGTTTCAGCTGCGCGGCATTTTCTACGGCAGGCTGACAACCGATATCCTGGCCGGCGTTACGGGGATCGTATGGTCGGGGATGATATTGAAAACAAAAATTAATCTGTCACGAGTGCACTCGTCATGAAAACCAGCCCATCAGCACGTTTTTTTAATTTGCTTTCCAGGCGTTTGCTATATTTTATTTTATTACACGGTCGAATTTTTCAAGCGCTCCTTCCGAATGCCCTATTCATCACACTTGGTTTTTTGACAATAACATCAACACGTTGTTCAGACAACAGACCTCCGGTTGATGCTGTCGGGCGTCCGTTGATCGTCAAAACCGGCACCATTGACTGCGATCTGGTCGAGACCACGCCGGTTGTATTCAAAAACAAGGTTTACCGCTTTGAATATATCCGGTCAAATTACTGGGCTAATCAAACGGGCGATTCCTATTTCCGCTTTGTCGATCATGAAAGTGGCGAAACGACACCACCTTTCGCCCGCGGCTTTCATCTCGGCAGCGCTTTTGTTTTTCATGACACGGCGTATGTGACCGGCGTTGACATCTGGGACAGCGAACGGATTTTTCTTTTTACCTCGCCTGATTTGAAAAAATGGGACAGTCGGCTGGCCTTTGAATTGCCCGGTTTTGGCATTTTCAACACCTCCCTGATATACGCAGAAAACAGATATGTGCTGATGTTTGAAATCGGCAAACCGGAGGAAGAAACCGGTGTACGTTTTACCGCGCGCTTTGCCGTTTCGCCTGATTTAAAAAATTGGCAGATATTGCCAACCGAATATAATTACAGCCGGGATCGTTACACGGCACCGCACTGTTTGCGTTATCTCGACGGCTATTATTATGATTTCTATTTGGAGGCTCATGACGGCTATGAGATGCGCGTGGTGAGATCGCAGGATCTTAAAACCTGGGAATCCAGTCCGTTGAATCCGGTTCTGCAAGCCTCAACGGAAGATAAAAAAATCGTCAATAAAAAATTGCCTGAGCCTCTGCGGCAAAAAATCAGTGCAGCGGAAAATTGCAATAATTCAGACATTGACTTTTGTGAATATCATGGCCGATTAATCATCAACTATTCCTGGGGAAATCAGCGGGGAGCGGAATTTCTGGCTGAAGCGTCCTATGCGGGAACCGCGGAGCAATTCCTCAGAGGGTGGTTTCCTCAATAACACAAAAAGCGTGTCATTGCGAACGCAGGCACGGTCGCAAACAAAGGAGATTATCTGCGCTGGGGTGAAGCAATCCCCTTATACAGCAAGAGGTTTTATTAGAAGGCCTGCCGTTATCGATTCCAGGAATCACTATCATGTGTCTTTGGCAGGCCGAAGAATCTGTTCGCGTCGCAGTTTTGGCTGCCACACCACGAACAAGCGGCGAACAGATGCTTCGCCGCTTTGAGTGATCGCCAAATGTAAAGATCATTCTATCTTGCGGCTTAGTATGACAAATAGGGTGATTATCGCAAAAGCCCGTACATCGAATGTTGCGGCGGCTTTTGTAGCAACTGATCTTTGGCGGGAAAGACGGGAGGATTACATAAAAAAAAGGGAGCCGATAATTTCGACTCCCAATGAAAATCAAACCTGAATTCTCGCACTCTTATGGCACCTGTGAAGCGGCGCCTGCCCGATTGCTCTTGTACCACAGCACATAATCGCGTGTGGTTACTTTACCGTCCAGATTGAGATCTTCCGTCCGGTATCCGCTGGTGCCTGCTGCTGCCGATGTTTTCCATGCGGTATAATCCGAGGCATTGATTGCATTGCTAGCATCGCTATCGCCGGCCCACAGGCCCCAGGTGTTGGTAGCCAATTCTTTGGCGCCGTTCGTGCCATAATATTTATCGCTGCCTGTGGTGAAATCGTATAAAGCGGGTTCACCCTCGGTCAGCGTCTGCGCACTAGCGCTCATGACGGCTAGATGGTTGCGATGATAAATTAGGATATAAAAAGGGTCTTCATTTACGCCATAAAGTGGCAATTCTGTCGTCGTGCCATCCTCGTCCACAACAGAGCCATCACTCTTGACAAAGAAGGAGCGCTCTGACCATACTGGGCTATTGACGTCACTGCGTAATTTCACTTGCACCCAATCGGTCACTCCCTGCGGAACAGCCGTAACGGTTCTGGCATCGCTGTAGGGTGAAGTTGTCGGTATCAGTCCGGCTGTACGCAGATTAGTTGCCATGGCGCTGCCGGTAAAAGGTCCTTGCAGCAGAATTTTTATTTTAGCAAGCACGGGAGCGGATGTGGCCAAAGTCCAGCATGATAATTCATCAAATGCATCAATTGCCTTCACCGTATCCTGATTAGCTGTGGTATTAATGCCGCCGCCAAGCAGATTCCAGGTCGAGAATTCATTCGAAATACGGTACATTTGCAGGTTCGCTTCTACGCGACTGTTTAGTTCCGATTCATCGTAGCAGAAGATTAACGTGGCATTCAATCCAGTGTTGTTTGTCGGTATGATTTCGTAATAACGTGCGATGCTGGTGTTGCCGCGTCCCATGAAAGCACCATGACCACGGCGAATAACGGTGCTGCCCAGGTTGGTACTACTGGTCAGTATCGCGCCCATGCCGGCGACATTGTCAGCACTGGGTGCATTAATGTTGCGCGTAGTCGTGATGTAGCCGTACTCACCTTTGACCGTGGCGCCGGCTGCTTCGCTCAAAAGAGCCGATGTGCCCAGAGTAACAATATGGTCGTTCAAGTTCAAGTCACCGCTGCTCAAGGTTAAATTGCCGTTGACAGTGAGTTCAGCCTCAGTCACCACCTCACCGGACACTTTATTGATTTGCAGATTTTGAAAGGTTTCTCCAGAGGCGTTGGTGATAGTTTGGTTGCCGCTGGCGCCGTTAAAAATAACGGTTCCTGATCCGCAGGTAAAAGTTCCGGCATTGCTCCAGTCGCCCGGTAAAGTCAAGGTAGCGCCGCCCAATGAAAAGTTGGCGCCGCTGCCGATAGTCAG
This sequence comes from uncultured Cytophagia bacterium, assembly GCA_964387285.1. Taxonomy (GTDB): domain Bacteria; phylum Zhuqueibacterota; class Zhuqueibacteria; order Residuimicrobiales; family Residuimicrobiaceae; genus Anaerohabitans. The sequence goes on from CAYLWO010000043.1 coordinate 38,927, forward strand.
GCCGGCGCTGTAGAGTATGGAAAAAGACAACAAAATAAAAAGAAGGCTGGTAACGAGGCGACTGGTTCTCATACACTTGCTCTCCAAGTCGGGATACAAGGGTAAAGTAAATTAAACACAGAACGTTATGAATAGTAATAAATTCCAATCCTAATTCCAAGAAAAAATTCAATCCCTTTTTATCCGACCGATCCGCTTTCGTTTTTTTTATTATCTGAACTCGCAACGCAAACTATCGCGAAACACGCCCAACGCGCCAAAACTTTCCTTAAACCGCGCCAGGCCCCAGTTGGGATCTTCATTGACCGTGAAAATGCCATAGTCGAGGAATTTGTATCCTTCGCTGATGCTCTGAAAAATAATATCATGAAACAGCAGATTGACGCCGCGATACTGTTGGTGCTGTTCGTCATGGCTGATGTAAAACGCCAATACCACACGGGGATTGCAGGTAAAGAGCACTACGCCGGCCACCATGGTTTTTTCATGATACGCGGCATAAAGCCGGATGTCGTTGGGAAACATCCCGCGCAAGAGCAGCAATTCTTCCAGCGAATGGGTCGGTGTGACGTTATGACGCAAGGCCAGGTTTTTTTTCAGTATGGCGTAAAACGCCGCATAGTCTTCGGACTCGCGCACGACCACGCCCAGTTTTTGCGCGCGCCGCACAGCGCGGCGTGAACCTTCATCAAATGTATACAACACATGATCGCGGCTGAAATCCAATGGTATCACACTGGAGACTTCGCGCTTGCGATAGGTAAATCCGTTTTGCACCAGACTAAAGTCGATATAGTCACAGGGTTTGGTCAAATAGATTTGCGGCGGCGGCGTGATATCCACCGCATCAAAGCCGGCTTCGCGGCAGTAATCCAACAACGTACGCACCAGTCGAAAACTCTCTTCCAGCGAACATTGCGGTTTTACCAAAAAGCCGCCGTAAGAAGCTCCGCGATGCGAGATGAGCACGCGCTGGCGGCCGTCATGAAAATCCACAGCCGGCAACTGGGCTAAGCGCCGGCCTTTATCAAAAAACACCAAAGAGTGATCTTTAAACCTAGCCTTGGGGTGATACGATAGAAACTTGCGCGTATGAAAAATGGTGCCGTTATTGGCGAGTCCGACAAACTCTTCCCAATGGCCAGTGTCTTTATCGGAGAACGGGGCAACGGTAAATAAAGATCGATTGACGACATGATTTTTCATTGCAGCCGGCCCAATCAGTTTTTCTTACCCATGAGCATGACCATAATGGCCTTTTGAATATGCAAACGGTTTTCCGCCTCGTCAAATACGACCGAGTGCGGGCCGTCCATCACCTCATCCGTAATCTCCTCGCCGCGATGCGCCGGCAAACAGTGCATGACGATGTGATCCGGATGCGCTTTACTCAACAATGCGGCATCAACGGTAAACGGACGAAAAATCTTTTTACGCGCCTCTGCTTCCGCCTCCTGGCCCATACTGGCCCAGGTATCGGTATACACGACATCCGCACCGGAAACGGCCGTTGCCGGATCGTCGGTGATCATGATCTTGCTGATCTTTTTTCCCATACTGGACTCGACGATCTTTTTATCCGGCTCATACCCCTTGGGGGAAGCGATACGCAGATCCAGAGGCAACAAACCGGCTACGTTTACCCAAGAGTTGGCAATATTGTTGCCGTCACCCACATAAGCGATTTTCATTCCGCCCAGCTGTTTTTTATGTTCCAGAATGGTCAGACAATCGCCAAGGATCTGACACGGATGCAACAAGTCCGACAAAGCGTTAATAACCGGCACCGGCGCCCAGGCAGCCAACTCTTCCACCAGATGATGGCCAAAGACACGCGCCATAATGCCATTGCAAAAACGCGCCAACACGCGTGCCACATCCGGAACCGACTCGCGCGTGCCCAAACCGATCTCCTGCGGTCCCAGATAGAGAGCGTGACCGCCCAGCTGATACATACCGACTTCAAACGAGACGCGCGTACGGTTGGAGGGTTTCTGAAAAATCATGGCCAGGGTCTGACCCTGCAACAACGGATGGGGAATGCCGGCTTGCGTCTCTTTTTTTAATTTGCCGGCCAGGTCAAAAGTTTGCAGTATTTCATCTTTGCTGAAACTGGTTTCTGCTAAAAAATCCCGCTTCATGGGTTTCTCCTGGTTTGGGGGTTTTGGCGAAACAGAACCTTGCGAAGGTTGGCAACCTTCGCAAGGTTGAACTCACGGTTAAAGAACATATCGGCTGAGATCCTCATCGGCAATGACCTCTTCCAAAGTTTCCTGCACCATTTTTTTATCAACATTCACCTCGCGAATGCCTTTATCAGGAATCTGGAAGAGGAAATCCTCCAGCAGCAGGCTCATAATGGTATGCAATCGCCTGGCGCCAATGTTCTCGGTGCGAGAATTTACCTCTGAGGCCACAGCAGCAATCTCTTTGATGGCCGTGGAGGAAAAATGCAGTTTGACTCCTTCGCTGGCCAGAATGGCGATATACTGCCGGATCAGGGCGTTTTTAGGTTCAGTTAGAATTCGTTCAAAGTCGGCTGCGGTCAAGGCATGCAACTCGACGCGGATGGGGAATCGTCCTTGCAGCTCCGGTATCAAATCCGATGGTTTGGAAACATGAAACGCGCCGGAGGCGATAAACAGCACATGATCGGAACGCACCATGCCGTACTTGGTGATGACGTTGGTTCCTTCGATAACCGGCAACAGATCGCGTTGCACGCCTTCGCGGGAAACATCAGTACCACTGCCGCCGTTTTCTCCGCAAATCTTGTCGATTTCGTCCAGAAATACAATGCCGGTTTCTTCTACGCGATAGATGGCTTCACGAACGACGTCATCCATGTCGATGAGTTTTTGCGTTTCCTCCTGTACCAGCCACATCAGCGCTTCGGTGATGGTCATCTTGCGCTTTTTGGTCTTTTTCGGCATCATGGGTCCGAACAGGTCCTGGATGGATAGTCCCATCTCTTCAATGCCGATGGGTGAAATGATCTGCATGAGTTGCGGAAAATCGTTCGGCACTTCCATCTCGATTAAGCGATCATCAAGTTTGCCGTCGTCCAGTTGTTTACGCAATTTCTCTCTGGTTTTGGCTTGTTTCTCCTCCAGAGCTTTGCGTTCCTGTGCGGAATTCCCATTCTTGGCTTTAGTCTCAGGCATGGGCGGCAACAAAAGATCCAGGAGGCGTTCATTTGCCATTTCTTCTGCTTTATCCTGGACCTCTTCCGTACGGCGGCTGCGCACCATATTGACCGATAAATCGACCAGATCGCGAATAATCGACTCCACATCACGACCGACATAGCCCACTTCGGTAAATTTACTCGCCTCTACTTTAATAAAAGGGGCGTTCGCCAGCTTGGCGAGACGGCGCGCCAATTCGGTTTTACCCACGCCGGTCGGCCCAATCAAAATAATGTTGTTGGGCATAATCTCTTCGCGCAACTCTTCAGCGACGCGTTGACGTCGCCAGCGATTGCGCAGGGCTATAGCTACGGCGCGTTTGGCGTCTTCCTGACCAATGATATATTTATCCAACTCGGCGACAATTTCGCGGGGTTTCAGTTCACTATCCATCATCAAAGCGTCTCAATCGTAATTTTAGAGTTCGTATAGATGCACAGACCCGAAGCAATTTCCATTGCTTCTTTGACCAGGGTCAAAGCGTCCAGTTTGCTGTGTTTCATCAAAGCGCGCGCCGCAGCCAGCGCAAAGGGACCGCCGCTGCCGATGGCAATGGCATTGTCATCCGGCTCGATAAGATCGCCGGTGCCGGTGATCAGATAAATTTTTTCTTTATCCAAAACCACCAATTGCGCATCCAAACGGCGCAGAAAACGGTCGTTGCGCCAATCCTTGGCCATCTCGATAACCGCGCGTCCGAGATTGCCGCGGAATTCATCCAATTTGCTCTCAAAGCGGTCGAACAGCGTAAAGGCATCGGACGCCCCTCCGGCAAAACCGGCGAGAATCTGGTCGTGATAGAGCTTGCGCACTTTGCGCGCCTTGTTCTTCAATACGGTATCGCCATAGGTAACCTGGCCGTCGCCGGCCAGCACCACCTGGCCCTGATGGCGCAGACCGAGTATGGTGGTAGCGTGAATTTTCGGATTGGTCGACATGTTAAATCTCTCTTCGCAAACGTGATACCGGGATCAACATCTGTTCACGATATTTGGCCACGGTGCGTCGTGCAACATTGTATCCCTTGGCTTTCAACATGGCGGCGATTTTTTGGTCGTTAAACGGTTTCCTCGCCGGTTCGGTTGTGATAATCTCTTTGATGAGATTTTTGATCATTTTGTTGGAAACATCGTCGCCTTCATCGTTCTTGATCTTTTCGCTGAAAAAGTACTTTAATTCAAACACGCCCCACTCGGTCTGCACGTATTTGCCGTTGGTGACCCGGCTGACCGTCGAGATGTCCATGCCGATCTCATCGGCGATATCCTTGAGGATCATCGGTTTGAGATGTTCGACGCCGAGATCGAAAAAGTCGTGTTGTTTGTCGATGATGGTTTGCATAACGCGCAGGATCGTGGCCCGGCGCTGATGAATCGAATTGATCAACCAACGCGCGGACTCTAGCCTGCTTTTAATATAATCCCGCGTCTCCTTGCTGGTCTTTTTCCGGTCCAGCATCATCTTGCGGTACTCGTTGTTGATGCGCAGTTGTGGAATATTCCAATCGTGCATATAGACCTTGAACTCGCCGTCCTCTTTGCGCACCTCTAAATCCGGAATGACGTAATTATCAACGAACGAAGCATAACCCTCGCCCGGTTTCGGATTCAGCTTGGTGATGTGCGCGATGGTTTGTTTGATGGCTTCGATGTCTATTTCCAGAGATTTGGCGATTTTTTCATATCGCTTGTTTTTAAAATCCTCGAAATGATCGCGGACAATGGCAACCGCGGTTGGCATAACCGGCTTTTCTTCTAGCAATTGAATCAACAGACATTCTTGCAGATTGCGCGCACCAATGCCCACCGGATCAAATCGCTGAATCTGATTGAGAATAGTGTCCACTTTTTCCGGATCAACCTGCAGATTTTCGGCAATCGTATCCACATCCATGCTCAGATAACCCACGCCGTTGATATTCCAAATGATGTATTCCCCGATTACGATATCTTCCGCATCCATGCCGGTCATATGCAACTGACTCAAAAGATGATCCGTCAAACTTTCCTGGTACACTTCAGGACGCTCATAGGTGTCCACGGTTTTTTCTTTAGGGATGCGAACCTCATAACTTTCCTGGTCATTGAGGATCTCTTCCCAATCTATCTCCTTTTCAGGAGTTTTGTCCGCGTTTTCTTCTCCTTCCACCGGCTCGGTTTGCTCTACGCCAATTTCTGGTGCGTTTTCCAAATCCTGGACCTGCTCCTCCTCCATATCCAGTTCCAGAAGGGGATTGGTTTCCAACTCCATCCGGATGCGTTGCTCCAGAGAGAGAACCGGCAATTGCAGCAATGAGGAGAGTAAGACTTGTTGCGGCGATTGCCGAAGTTGCATGGATAATTTTTGGGAGATATGAACCATTTTCTTTCCTAGTGACTGTTATCGATCCAGTTTAAATTTATCGCCAAAATACAGTTTCCGCGCCTCTTCATCAGAAGCTAAAAACTCAGCGGAACCGGATTTAAGCACCTTACCGTCGTATAAAAGATATGAGCGATCCGTACTGGACAGCGTTTCGTGCACGTTGTGGTCCGTAATCAGCACGCCGATGCCGCGTTTTTTCAAATCCCGGACGATGCGCTGAATGTCTTCCACCGCCAGGGGATCAACACCGGCAAACGGTTCATCCAACAGGATGAATTTGGGATTGGTCACCAGGGCGCGACAAATTTCTACGCGACGACGTTCGCCGCCGGAAAGCGTATAAGCCTTGCTGGCTGCCAGGCGAGCGACGCCCAACTCTTCCAACAGCGCAAAAGCGCGCTCCTTGCGCGAAGCTTTGGTGCCCGGTAATGTTTCCAGAATAGACAATATATTCTCTTCCACGGTCATACGCCGAAACACCGAAGCCTCCTGCGGCAGATAGCCGACGCCCATACGCGCCCGCCGATACATGGGTTCATGGGTCACGTCACGGTCATCTATTCGTATAACGCCGCGATTGGGTTTGATCATTCCCACAATCATGTAAAAGGTGGTGGTTTTTCCGGCGCCATTGGGACCCAACAAACCGACCGTTTCACCCTGCTCGATTTCCAGGGTGACATTGTTGACCACTTGACGTTTGCCGTATATTTTATACAGTCCTTCACAGGACAAACGGCATGGTTTTAAAGGCTCAGCGTTTTCCATTTAATCGCTTTTTTTTTATCAGAGCTTCCGGCTCGCGCGCTTGCTGCAATTGTTCATTCAATTCCGCCTGCAACCGTACGCTTTTTTCCGGCGGATAAAAGATGCCGCTGGATGCGCCGGGATCGCTTTTAATCTTGACCCGGTACATCTCTCCTTTTTCAAAGAACAGCTGTATCTCGTCGCCCAGCGCTTTGTTCATGCCTTTGGCTTGCTTGTTTTCAAATACATGGTAATAACTGGTCGCCTGTCCCGTAATCGTTACTTCACGGACCTGTTGATCCTGCAGCAGCACACGCATGCGATCGCCGGTCATCAAATCATAAAGTTCGGCGGCACTTTGCAGGGTGTCGACCCGCGAGATCACCAAACTCTGTTTGATCAATTCTATGGCAGAAACCTTGTTCTTGGTCAACACGAGTTCGATATCCCGGCTGCGCATGACATCGCGCGCTCTTTGAATGCTTGGCTGTATGGCCAGATGCATACGCTCCGCATCCCGTCGATAGGTCAGGCGACCGCACCAGGCGTCGATCGAGTCGCGTCGAATATGTACATGACCGGATAGCTGGTAATGCGAACCATCGTCGAACATCTCCATCGTGTCGGCTGTTACGGTCATGAGCACGGATCCACTGGAGTCTCGTTCCGTCAATACCGGCGCACCAACCGCCAAAGCATAGCCGCGGATGCGCCAATAATCAATTCGTGCACCCTGCAATTGCACGAACCGTTTTTTTTCTGTGAGCACGACCTGACCGCGTGCGAAGGCGTGCTCCGGCAGTTGACGATAAATCAACGTATCTGCCAGCAAGGTTCGACTGCTGTCGGCCAGTTGCGGTCGGCCGTACGCCTCATAGTCCTTGGTTTTTTCAAAGTACAATACATCTGCCGCGTCGAGCCGTTTCGGCGGATCTACAAGAGAAACCCGGCCGGTCAGGCGGACCTGGCTGCGTTCGACATACTGCAGCGCGCGATCACAGCGAATTTCAGCGCTGTCCTGACGGAAAAAGACCTCACCACTTAATTCGCGCACGGTTTCGTTATTTTCCGTACGACCGTTCATGACGCCGGCATAGACAAGTCGCAACCGATCCTGGCCGTATGCACTCGCGCCGCACCAGCCAAGAGCCCACAGGGCTATGAACCAGGTCTCTGGTTTCATGGCTTTTGCGCTTGAGCGCTGTCGCGACGCACCGGTTTGACCAGTTTATCCATGGCAAGATCAATCCGCTTATGCGCGATGCCGCGCAAGTGAGTAATGCGATAATTACGCAATCTGCTGTCCGATTCGAATCCTTTGCCGTATAGCGTGTCGCCGTCCAGCGTAACGAATTTGACGTCGACATCGGAACGGATCCTAGCGCTGGCCTGTTCATAACGCAGTTCTTCCGTCCAAAGCGTCAGCGTGTCGGAAACGACTTTGACATGACCGCGGGCCGCGATATCGTTACTAGCCTCGTGCAATTCGCCCGAATCCGCGGTCAGCACCGAGCGCAGCCGACCTGCTTCATCAAAAAAATCAACCTGAACATTCCCGTCAAATTTCACCAGGCGGCTTTGGTTAAAACGCGCCATATGCCCGTAATGTACAATGGCCTCGATTTTGCCTTTATTGGTAGAGGTGACCGTCGAGCTCCACCCTTCCTGGTCCGGTATCTCTCCAACCGGACGGGACGGATCTTTAACCGGCGCCTGTCTGCTGCAATGCATCATTAGCATAAGGCAGACCAACGCCAAAGGGAGTAACTGACGCCCAGCCCAACTCGAACCAGATTTTTTAATTTTAGCGAGCATACCGTAACACTGTTGGATATGACGTACTTTTTTGTTAATCAATTTTCCGGCTTTTTCTTCCACCGTTCGTGCATCCACACCCATTGTTCAGGATACCGGCGTACTATAGCTTCGATGGCATCCGAGCACTTTTGCGTATTGACCGCCAAATCTCGCTCCTCGTCCGCGGTCCACTCCATCTGCAAACGAGGTTGAAATTCAAAATGATAACTGTCATCCGGCTTTTGAAATATGAAACTTGGAATAATCGCTGCATTATATTTCTTTGCCAGAACCGCGGGACCCACTGCCGTATGCGCCGGCCGGTTGAAAAAATTCACGAACACACCCTCTACATTGGTGTCCTGATCGATCAACAAAGCCAGACACTGATTTTGGTGAAGCGTGCGTACAATCTCACGCGTTCCTTTGCCGCGAGTAATATTGATGTACCCGGCCTGTTTCCTGCCGGAAACGATCATATCATCCAGACGGGGATCATAGGCTGCGCGGCCCAAGGCCTTGAGGGTATAACCATGCTGCGCAATCCAGGCAGCCAACAGTTCCCAATTGCCGAAATGAGCGGTCAGGATAATAACGCCGTGTCCATCCGCCAGGGCCTGACGCAAATACTCTTCCCCCTCAACCGTGACGATCCGATCCAAACCTTTCTTGATCAAAACCGGCATGCGAATGGCGTCAGCTGCAACGCCGCCGAAATGGCGGAACACGCGCCGCGCCAACTTTGCAATTTCCTGTCCATCCTTCTCATGTCCATAAGCCCAGGTCAGATGGCGAATGGTTTTCTCGCGCTCTTTTCGCGCCAGATGAAAGGCCCACCCGCCCAGCCTTCGCATCATGGCCACAGCCGGTCGTCGCGGCAACACGCGTAAAAATTTGACAAAGAACGCGACCGTTACATAAATCAGGTCGTTCTTGATCCGTTTTTTTAACGGTTGCGAACTCATTTCTTTAAGCCCGCTTCCAGCAAATCATGCAAATGAATCATGCCGACCGGTAAATTGTCTTCATTGACCACCACAACCTGCATAATGTTGTGTTGTTTCATCACATCCAGCGCTTTAACCGCCTGACAGCCGCTTTTAATAACTTTGGGGTGCGGATTCATTAAATCTTTTGCCGACTGTTTTGCCAGCTCGGACGGTTGCGACATGAAACGACGCAGATCGCCATCGGTGATAATGCCGGCTAATTGGCCGTCCTGATCGACCACACAGGTACAACCAAACCGCTTGCCGGTAATTTCCAGAATAATTTCACGAATGCCGGCCTGCAACGCCACCCGGGGAACGAGATCTCCAGTGAACATCAACTCATCTATTTTCAACAACTTTTTACCCAACGACCCGCCGGGATGCAAAAAAGCGAAATCATCCGAGTTAAAATTGCGGCGTTTGAGCAGCGCCACGGCCAAGGCATCGCCCATAGCCATGGTCGCGGTGGTGCTGGCGGTCGGCGCTAAATCGTTCGGACACGCTTCCTCATCTACGCCGACATCTAAAACCACATCGCTGCGTTGCGCCAGGGCAGAGCGCAGGTTGCCGGTCATGGTGATGATCGGCACATTGCGCTTGCGGAACACGGGAAACAGTTTGGTGATCTCATCCGTATCTCCGCTTTTGCTGATGCAGATGACCAGATCGTTTTTCAACACCATGCCCAGATCGCCATGCACGCCTTCGGCCGGATGCAAAAAAATGGTCGAGGTGCCGGTGCTGGTCAAGGTGGCGGCGATTTTTTTACCCACAATGCCGGATTTGCCGATGCCGGTGATGATCACCCGGCCCTTGCATTGCAGAATCAATTCTACCGCTTTGGCAAACTCTTCGCCCACACGATCGATGAGTTTGGCCACGGCCTGACTCTCAATGCGCAGCACTTCGCGCGCACTGGCTATGCTTTCCTCGTGCTCTTTGATCATATCGGATACTTGGCTTCCAATTCACGGCGCA
>CAYLWO010000044.1:0-46142 GCA_964387285.1 uncultured Cytophagia bacterium
GAACAAGATGTACACCCTGGCCACCGTCACGGATATGGACAAGTTCAATGCCAAGCCGGTGATAAAAATGGCTGTGGTTGATGAGAACAACAAGAGTGTGCTGAACTCTGATCCGTCGTCCCGCAATGACGCGTACGGCGCCATATTGCGCGGCTGGGTGCCGCCAAAAACGGGCGTATACTATGTTAAAATCTGGGCCTCTCCGGCCAAACTGGCGGCGTTTGCGGATCCGAGCTATCAGATGCGTTTCTGGTACGGCACGCCGTTGAGTGTGGCGGGTACGGTGCATGAGCCGGATAACGTGGTTGCAGATGCGGTTAAACTGCCGGCTGCTCCGGTGGATGGCACTGTTATCCACGGTTATCTGTACAATGATTATGTCGAAGCCGATACCTTCCGCACCAACTGGAACGATGCGGACCTGTACAAGATCATCGTGCCTGAGGCGGGCATGATTCTCACTGCCGAGACTTTTACCGCCACCCGTTTGGAAGGTCATCCGGAATGGATTCGCGAGGTGGATACCGAGATCGAGTTGCTGGATGCCACGGGCGCGGTGACGCCGATCAACAACGATGATAAGGATGCCTGGGCCGGCGATGTGGATTACGGGATATTGAGCAACACCTTCTCCCGCTTTGTCACTCCGGAAATACCGGCAGCCGGCACTTATTATGTGCGGGTGATTTCGTATTACAACAGTTTGACCCGCAACGAAAAGCCGCACAATAGTCATCGCAATGCCGGCGGCGGCGAATATCTGGTGTCGTTTACTTTGACCTGGCCGAAAGAACACGAATCGAACAATGATATGCAGACTGCCAATCTCATCACGCTGCAAACATTGACGGAAGCCGCTCTGGCGCCGACCGATTCGGTGGATTATTTTAAATTCCAGGCCGATGCCGACAAAATGTACACTTTGAACACCATTGCCCCGCGCGGGGTCAATGCGAAAAACGTGATCAAGATGAGCGTTATGGATGAAACCGGCGCGAATGTTTTGAACTCGGATCCTTCCAGCCGCTATGACAGCTGGGGCGCCCGCTTGACCGGTTGGGTACCGCCGAAATCCGGCATCTATTACGTCAAGATCAAGGCGGACGTTTCTACTTTCACGGCAGATTATCCTTATAAAGTCAGATTATGGTATGGAACGCCGCTGTCCGTGGCAGCTAGCACCCATGAACCGGACGATACGGCTGCTGATGCCGCCAAGTTGCCGGCTCTGGATCTGACCAAGCCTGAGAAGATCCATGGCTATCTCTATAAGGATTTTGTGGACACGCTTGGCGTTCATCACAACTGGAACGACTTTGATCTGTATAAAATTGTGCTCAAAGCCGGACAGATATTGACCGCTGAACTGTTCACAGCCGGACCCGATAGCTGCATACGCGATCTGGATACCGAATTGGTGCTATGCGATAGTACGGGCGCTGAAACGCCAATCAACAACGACGATAAGGATGCCTGGGAAGGTGATCCGTGGGAAAATTATTATCCCACGGTATTCAGCAATACCTTCTCCCGTTTTGTGTCTCCGGAAGTACCGGCTAGTGGCACGTATTATCTGCAGGTGAACAGCTATTACAACACCCGCAATCGCCAGGAAAAATACAGTTCCAGTCACAGAAATCCGGGCGGCGGTGAATACATTCTGGTGGCCAGCGTAACGGGCGGCACCGGCGTTGCTGAAAAAATCGACGCCGTACCGGTTCGTTTTGCTTTGTTCCAGAATTATCCGAATCCGTTCAATCCGACCACCAACATCAAATACTCTTTGCCGCAACCGGAGAACGTCAAATTGACGATCTATAACATGTTGGGTGAAAAGGTACGTGAGTTGGTCAATGCCAGGCAACAGACCGGCACTTATTCGATCGCCTGGGATGCAAAGGACAACAACGGCAGCCAGATGTCTACGGGCGTCTATTTCTACAAACTGGAAGCGGGATCGTTTGTTAAAGTAAACAAAATGATTCTGATCAAATAGGAACACCAACCGGGGGGAGCACCAAAGCTCGGGAAAAGATCGCTTTTCCCGAGCTTTTATTAGTGATGTAACGAAGCGGATGTAAAATTTTTAATCGCCTTCTGATAACAACAGAGAATGCTGCGTTTCAACTCTGACTCTGGTTAATCCGGATTGCATGCCTCTGCTTCTAAAAGTAGGGCGACGAGTCTCGTCGCCCTACATATTTGTTTTGGCGAAATAAATCAAATGCTGATCCCGTTGAGGCGGTTTTTTTCAGCGCCAAAAAACAGCAACATGTTGGTGGTAACTCTCAACGACGACCTCCTATATTTGTCATGCTGTACAGAATGCCTGGTTCCGACCTGCCGATTTGAAAACAGCTTTGCTGCGCCGGCAACTGATCGGACCAGTGTATTTTCCTTACCCGCCATTTCTCTGAAAAGAATCCTGGAGGATCAGATGAAAAAAAGATGCAACGTTGTTTTATCCGGCTTTTTCATAAAAGTAGGGCGGGCGCCATCGCGGTGATGAGGGAAAAGCGATCCAGACCTCACAGGTTTTTAAAACCTGTGAGGTTTAGACTACTAAAATCTCGGTCGTAGAGTCAAATAATCGGTTGAAAAGCGACCATGCATAATGGAGGCGGCACGTGATATATTTACGATTGAACCCTGGATTGATGAGTATCCTGCTGACTGTAGTGTTCTTGCAGATCTCCTTTGCACAGCAAGTGTTTTTTCGCGATGCAGCGGAAGAGTATCAAATTGACAATGCCTGCGCCCTGAATCATTGCGTGGCCATGGCGGACTATGATCACGATGGCTTTGTCGACATTTTTGTCGGCGGTGCTTCTGCAACGGATCCTTCCGTGCTCTATCATAATGTCGGCGGCAGTCGTTTCGAAGAGGTGACGATTCCTTTGCTGACGCCGACACAAACGACCGGCGGAGCGTCCTGGGGCGATTTTGACAACGACGGGGATCCTGATCTGTATTTCGATTATCAAAAAAACGCCCCCAATGCTTTGTATCAAAACGACGGCGGAACGTTTACCAATGTTGCCAAAAGTTTAGGCGTGGCCTCAACCGGTTTTGAGTGGAACCTGGGCACTGGCTGGGTTGATTTTAACAATGACGGCAGACTGGACCTCTTTATCACCAATCACGGTCAGCGCAACAATCTTTTTGTATGGCAGGGAACTAAATTTGTCGATGTGGCTGCCCAGGTCGGCATTAACGACACCAAGGCTTTTTCCACCGGTTTTTGCTGGGGCGATTTCGACAATGACAACGATCAGGATGTTTTTGTGGTCCGCACCTATGAGACGCTTAAAGGCAAGAGCTATTTGTACCGCAACGACAACGGACAATTGACAGAGGTGGCCGAACAACTCCATGTCGCCGGTTGGGACAGCAGCAACAGCAAACGGCGCTCCGGCGAGCATTTCGGCTGCGCCTGGGGCGACTATGACAACGATGGATTTCTGGACCTGTACGTGACCGGCGCACAGGGCTGGAACAATTTATATCACAACGAAAAGGGATTGGATTTCAAGGATGTCGCTGCCAAATTGAATTGCGCCGACGGCGACACCGCTAATCAACACGCCGACTTTTCCATCTCCTGCGCCTGGGGCGATTACGACAATGACGGCGATATCGATATTTTTGTTCCCGGTGAAGATGAGAACAATGCCACGCCCAAACGCGGTGAGGATCGGCTGTATCGAAACGACGGCCCGGCCGGATTTACCGAGGTGGCGAAATTATACGGCCTGGCGGATTTGCAGACCGGCTATGGCTGCGCCTGGGGCGACATCGACAATGACGGCGATCTGGATTTATATTTGGCCATCGCTAAAAGTTTTGATCAGGTTTCCGGCAAGGGTTACGACAAACTTTACGTTAATGAACAGGGAAACAAGAATAACTGGATAGAATTAAATCTGGTCGGCACGGTCAGCAATAAATCCGCCATCGGCGCCCGCATCCGTTGCGTCAGCGGAGATCTGTCGCAGATTCGGGAGATCAACGGTGGTTCCGGATATATCTCGCAAAACATGCTGCGCGCCCATTTTGGGTTCGGGCAACGCACCATGGTCGATTCGATTATCATTCGCTGGCCTTCGGGAACCATTGATAAATACACAAATGTTGCAGTGAATCAGATTTTAACCCTGGCCGAAGGCGCCGCTTCCGCAGTAAAACAAATTGCGACCGGCCCGGTTCGCGACTTTCGGCTTTATCAGAATTATCCTAATCCGTTCAATCCGGGCACCACGATTAACTATGAATTATCCAGTGCCACGCCCGTTTCTATAAAGTTATTTAATATGCGCGGTGAACAAATAGCGACCTTGGTTGACAACGAACTAGAGACAGCAGGTTGTCATTCTGTTTTCTGGAACGGCAAGAATTCAGCAGGGTATGCCGTATCATCAGGAATTTATCTGTATCGTTTGCAGATTGAAGGTTTTCAAGAGATCCGAAAAATGGCCTTGATGAAGTGACGCAACCTTGGAGGATAGGATGAAAAATCTACAAGCAATATGGCTGTTGTTGACATCCATCGTGTTCACCGGTACAGGCTTTACCCAGGAAATATGCACCTATGAGCTTATGGATAACGCAGCCGTGGGTCTGCCGGTTGCGGCGTTTGAAAAAGGCGGTTTGGCGCTCATGGATATTGACCGCAACGGTTATCCGGACATCTTTTGTCTGCGCTGGGCCACGCCCGGGTACAGCAGAATTTATCTCAACAACGGCGGTCATTTTTCCGAACTGACCACGCATCCCATGGAGCAGGTTGAAGCCAACGAAAAAGGCACCCGCACCACACTGTGGGTCGATTTTGACAATGACGGCGACAAGGACCTTTCCGTGGCCACCACCGCAGGCATACATCTGCTGCGTAATGACAAGAATGTCTTTACAGAAGTTTCGACTGCCATGGGCTTTGTTGCGCCCAAGCCGCCGGGATTCATCAAAGAGTGGGACTGCAATAACTGCGGCTGGTCCGACTATGACCGGGACGGTGATCTGGACTGCGCCATCAGTCAGCTGAGCAATCCCAACCTCTACCTGTTCAGAAATGACGGCGACCATTTTACCAATGTGGCGACCGAGGCCGGCCTGGACGCTTGCACGTTGGCCGCCGAATGGCGCGTCGTGTTTACCGACTTTGATCTCGATGGTTGGCCGGATTTGATCGGTCGCAACACCATTTTTAGGAACGTCAACGGTCATTTTACCGATGTAACCGCAGCTTTGGGCCTTGCGGGCATCGGCAATTTCTGGTATAAATACTTTTTTGATTATGACAATGACGGCGATCTCGATTTTTTACGGCTATCCAGGCTTTATACAGAAGACGATATGGACGAACTATGGGAAAACCGGAACGGAGTCTTTTTTAATGTCAGCAACGAAGTCGGCTTTATTTCGCAAAAATTCCCCCATCGCGGCATGACGGTCGGTGATTTTGACAATGACGGCGATCAGGATGTTTTCATGGACAAGGGTGTAACGGAAGCCTACGATAATTTATTCGTCAACGACGAAAACGCCGCCGGGGAACACTCCTTTGCCGATGTGGCCGAGTATGCCGGTATTACTTTCACCGGCAACCGCAAGGGTTGTGGATTTTTCGATTACGATCGCGACGGATTTTTGGATATTTATATGCCGACTGCCGAGGTTAATCATCTTCTTTATCACAATACTGCCGATAACGGCGCGAACTGGGTGGGATTTATCCTCGAGGGAACCGTCTCCAATCGCGATGCTGTCAACAGCCTGATAACCCTCTATACCGGTGAAAAAAAGCAGATCCGGCTCACCCGCTGCGGGGACGATCACTTTCATCAATTTAATCCCTGGGTGCATTTCGGCATCGGTTTTAAAACCACCATCGACTCTGTGGTCATTCGCTGGCCGCTTGGTTATCGGCAAAAGCTCACCGACGTTGCCATCAACCAGTATCATGAGGTCAAAGAACCGGATGTCACCCTGGTGCAGGACCAGCAGCAAACGACGCCTGCTGTTTTTGGATTGCTGCAAAATTATCCCAATCCGTTTAATCCGAGTACCTGCATACGTTACGAGTTGGACAAGTCCAAGCCCATTACACTCACCATCTATGACATTAGCGGTAAAGAAATCATAACGCTGGTTGACAACGTCATGCAAACGGCCGGGCATCATGTGATCACCTGGGATGGTAAAAATGATGCAGGTCGCAGCGCAGCATCGGGCCTTTACCTGTGTCGATTACAGACAGAAAATTCCTGTGCGGTAATAAAAATGGCTTTGATGAAATAAAACCATTGGCAATATATGAAAAAAAACAATCGACGACAATTTCTTAAAGCGGGCGGCCTGGGTCTGGCTTCTCTGACCGGGATCTCCAGTGTGCTTGCCTGCAGCAGCCGGACGCAAAAACGTAAAATGATTTTCGGCTGGACCACGTGTTTGACCTATCAGGCCGGCGATCGGAAATTGGATTATGCGTATTACAGCCGTCTCCTGGATGAAATGAAGGCGCATGGCATGACCCGCCTGATCGTCATGATGGAGAGCCATGGCAATTTTTCGCCGGGAAATCACGGCCTGGCCTGGCCGGCAAAGAATCCTAAATTAAAGCTGCAGATTGATGCTCAAGCCGTTAATGCATTTGAAGAGACCGAATTCTTTCCTCAGGTTATCTTCAAGGCGCACCAACTGGGCATCGAGGTTTTTATAGAAATCAAATATCTGGCCCTGATCGGCGTGCGCCAAGGTTACCCGGGCGTTGAATTTCTTACGCCGCCGGAAGGCGGCTTTATCCACCAAATCGATCCGGCCGCCGACCCTCGTGTGCGCGAAGCCATCGAAACGCTGCACCTTTGTTGCGACAGCGAACCTGCGCACCAGTATATGCGCGACAAAATTCAGGACGTGCTGGAACGCTATATAGACCTGGACGGTATTGTTATTGAACATCCCTCTTATTCCGGCAACACCTGTTATTGTGCGAGTTCGCAAAAAAGACTGCTGCAGGATACGGGCAAAAGCCGAGATGCGATAGGTGTGGAAGAGCTGTACCAATGGAAAAGCATACGTATTCGCGACACACTGATTGATCTCAAACAGTTGATTAAAAGCATTAATCCGAAATTCGAGATTGGTTTTTACACTGGCGTACCGGCAACAGACGGCGACATCGCCGGCTATCAGGATAAACGAGGGCACCGCACGGCAACTCTGGCTCAGGTTGGTTTTGATTTTGTCATGCCCTATTGCGAAGGCCGCAATCGCGACAAGGAACCTGAGATGATTGCCAAAGTAATCGAACATTTGTCGCCTTTAAAATTTTATCTGCATACCACCATCAGACGGGAAATGCCGGTCGGTTATGCGCTGCCGCCCAAAGATCCACGCTATGTCAGGAACATTATCAAATGGGCCAAAGAGTATTATCAAAAGAGCGATCGATTTATCGGTATGACGTTTTTTAATGAAATCAAGGTGCCGGAAGATAACCGGCAGGCCGTGTATGATTCGATCTAAACCTTTGGAGATCGCAATGAAATCAAAAAACGCGAACAAGATGCTCATCGCCATCTTTTGGTGCATTTTCGTGGCACAGATTTCAGTTGCGCAACAAAAATTCTTTCGTGAAGCGGGTGAGGAGTATCAGCTGGATAATGCCGGTTTCTTTGGCCATGCCGTTGCCATGGCGGATTATGATAATGACGGCTATATCGATATTTTTGTCGGCAATGCGTTTGATGATCCGTCTGTCTTGTATCACAATATGAACGGCACGCGATTTGAAGAAGTGCTCATTCCGCAGCCTGCACCCCCTGGCACGGCAGGCGGCGCGTCCTGGGGCGATTATGATAATGACGGCGATGTTGATTTGTATCTCGCTCTGCAAAAAAAATCGCCTCATGGATTGTATCGTAATGACGGCGGCGGCGTCTTTACCAATGTGGCCAAAGCGATGGGAGTTGCTTCCAACAATTTTGAGTACAGTTTGCATACCGGATGGGTCGATTTTAACAATGACGGCAAATTGGATCTCTTTACCTCGAATCATGGCCAACGCAACAATCTGTTCATCAATCAGGGCGACAAATTTGTCGATATGGCGACACAGCTGGGCATTTCCGACGCTCGTGCCTTCTCGAAAGGATTTACCTGGGGCGATTTTGACAACGATGGCGACCAGGATATGTATATCGTCCGAACTTTTGAAGGTTTAAAGGGAAAGAGCTATCTGTTCCGTAACGACAATTTCAATTTGGTCGAAGTCGGCGCCGCCTATCATGTGGACGGTTCCGATATCAATATGGGCAACCGTATTTCGGGCGAACATTACGGTACGGCTTTTGGCGATTATGACAACGACGGTTATCTGGATATCTACGCTAGTGCCGTGCAAGGCTGGAACCAATTGTACCACAACGAAAAGGGATTGGATTTCAAGGAAGTGGCGCTGTCGCTGGGCTGTGCGGACGGCGATACTTCCAACTTTACCAACGATTTCTCCTCCTCCTGCGCCTGGGGGGATTACGATAACGACGGCGATCTGGACATCTTTGTTTCCGGCGATGATATCCATCCCACCAAACGTTCCGCCGACCGGCTGTATCGCAACGACGGTGCAGCCGGCTTTACCGAGGTCGGACAAGAGCACGGCATGGGCGATACGCAGGAGGGTTATGGCTGCGCCTGGGGCGATATCGATAACGATGGCGATTTGGATTTGTATGTGGCTATTCTGGGAACCACCGAGAGCAAAGGCGCCAGCGGCGGAGGATTTGACAAGTTTTGGGTCAATGAAATGGGCAATCAAAATAACTGGATTGAAATAGATCTGGTCGGCACCAGCAGCAACAGATCGGGAATCGGCGCGCGCATTCGTTGCGTCACAGATACATTATCTCAGATACGCGAGGTCACGGGTTGCTCTGGTTACGTTTCCCAAAATATGCTGCGCGCTCATTTTGGTTTCGCCAGGCGCAGCAACATTGACTCTATTATTATTCGCTGGCCTTCGGGAATCACCGATAAATACGCCGATGTCGCCGTAAATCAGATTCTGACCATGACGGAGGGAGCCACCTCCTACGTGCAAAAAACCCCGACCGGTCCGGTTCGCGACTACCGGCTTGAGCAAAATTACCCCAATCCCTTTAATCCAAGCACTACGATCGGTTATGAATTGTCCAAAGCTTCGCCTGTCTCATTGAAAATCTACAATATGAGCGGACAGGAGATTATGACCCTGGTCAATAACAGATATCAGCGTCCCGGGCGTCATTCTATAGTGTGGAGCGGAAAAAATGTCTCTGATCATAGCGTACCTTCGGGCGTTTACTTTTATCGATTGCAGGTTGGTGCGTCGGTTGTTGTCAAAAAAATGGCTTTGATGAAATAAGGAGGCGGTATGTCCGTTCGCAGATTCTTTTTTGTGTTCGGTATCATTTTTGCATGTAACCTGGCACTGGCCCAGGATGCGCCGCTTCCGCAATTTGAGAGCGTGGATATGTCATCGATCGGAATCCCGCCGGTATGTATTGATCGCTGGGGTTGCACGACGGCCGATATTGATCGCAACGGCTGGCCGGATATCAACAACCAGAAATGGCGCGGCGGCGTAACCAGTCAGGTTTATTTGAACCATAACGGGATTTTTACCGAGATATCCGGATTATCTCCGCAGGTCATGGATGCTGAAAAAAACGGCAATGCTCTCCGCTCGCCTGTCTATATCGATTTTGACAACGACGGCGATCGCGATCTCATGTTCGGTACGGATTACAAACTCTTTCTGTTTCGAAATGATGACAATGTGTTTACCGATATCACGGCGGCCATGGGCATCACCAGCAGCGTGCCGGGTTTTGTTTCCATTTATGGCTATGAGATGAGCGCCTGGAGTGATTATGATAACGACGGCGACCTGGATGCGATTGTCAATCAAACATCCAATAAAAGTTATATATTTTACCGCAATGACGGCAACAAGTTTACCAATATTGCCGATCAGGTAGGCTTGACCAATTTGTTGACCTTGGATCACATTGGTGATCAGGGCTTTACCACCGGCCGCCTGCAATGGGTGGATTATGATATGGACGGGGATGCAGACATCTCTGCCGGTTATTTCCTGTTTAGAAACGATAACGGCCATTTCATACAAGTTGCCAAAAGCATCGGGCTGGCGCCCAAATACGTTGATCTGCAATTCACCGACTGGTTCGATTACGACCTGGACGGCGATCTGGATTACATGCCCGAAGGCGACGGTGTGCACATCGAGTTATTCAAGAATGAGGGCGGCACGTTCGTCGATGCGACACAAGAAGTGGCCCTCGATGTGTTTCTCCAGGACAATCAGGCGGCCATCAACGTGGGCGACCTTGACAACGATGGCGATGAGGATGTGTTTGTCCAAATCGATGACTGGTTGGGCACGGACCTCGAAGCCTTGCTGTTGAACGACGTGGATGCAACCGGCCAGCGCTATTTTGTCGATATCGGCAGTTACGTCGGCTTTACTAAAATCGGTGATCGCAAAGGGTCGGTGTTGATCGATTATGATATGGACGGCAAGTTGGATATCTTTATTGCCTCCGCCGAATATGGCGCCATCATGTATCATAATCTCGGTACGGATCCGGCCAACAACTGGGTAGGCTTTGATTTGTGGGGCACCAAATCCAACAAAGACGCCCATGGCTCATGGGTGTGGCTTTATAGCGGCGGTAAAAAATACACGCGTTATACGAAATCAGCGGCAACCTGGAAAATACAGCAACATCCTTACGTTCATTTCGGCATTGGTCAGGCCACCAGCATTGATTCGCTAGTCATTCGCTGGCCCAGAGGCGATGTGGAGGTGTTTAAAAATCTTGCCATCAACAAATACCACAAGATCACCGAGCTGGCCGGAACCGGCGTACAGAGACAACCGGTACAAACGCCTGCGCAATTTCATCTGGCGCAAAATTATCCCAATCCTTTCAATCCGGAAACCAGAATCGAATACACGTTGCCGACGACCAGCCAGGTGTTGCTGGAAGTGTTCAACATGACCGGACAAAGAGTCGCCACACTGGTAAATGGAAATCAGGCGGCAGGAGTTCATTCGATGCAATGGCGTGGAACCGATGCGATGGAGCATATACTGCCGAGCGGGCTTTATCTGTACAAATTATCAACGTCGCATGGTTGCTTGACCAAAAAAATGCTGTTCGTGCGGTGACGGCAAAAACTTGCATAATCCTTGCGAAAGTTTCCAACCTTCGCAAGGTTGTTGTTCGAACACATATCGCTCAATTTAAGTAATAATAACTTTAGGGCCGTTATGTTCACTCGTTATTTTTTCCTGTTCGTTTTACTGCTTGCCTGTTGCTGCGTTCTATCAGCACAGGATTTGGGCATTCCCCTTTTTGAAATCGCTGACCGGGCCAACCTGGGCATTCCGGTCGTTCCATATGACCGCTGGGGCTGCACGGTCGCGGATATCGACCGCAACGGCTGGCCGGATGTCAATAACGTCAAATGGCGCGGCGTCGCCGGCAGTCAGGTTTATCTGAATTTCAACGGGGTGTTTACCGATATCTCGGCCAATTCTCCGCAACTGATCGCCATTGAAAGCGCCGGCAATGCCGACCGCACCCCCACTTATGTTGATTTTGACAATGACGGCGATCGCGATCTTTTTCTCGGCACGGACAAAACGCATCACCTGTTCCGCAACGACAACAACGTATTTATCGACATCACCGCGGCCATGGGCATAACCAGTAAAGCCCCGGGATTTTTTAGCGTGTATGGTTATGAAATGAGCTCCTGGATCGATTTCGACCGTGACGGCGACAACGATTGTCTGGTCAACCAGACCAATAACACCAGTCTGATTTTTTATCGCAACGATCTTACCAGGTTTGTCGATATCGCCGGCGAAGTGGGACTGAAAAACGTTCTGCCGATAGGAACCGACGGCGATCGTGGTTTTTATCCCGGCCGCATGCAGTGGGTGGATTTCGACAACGACGGCGATCCGGATCTGAGCTGTGGCACCCTTCTATTCCGCAACGACAACGGCCATCTCACCGAAGTGTCGCAATCCGTCGGCTTTGTGTTCACACAGAACTACACTTGGTTCACCGATTGGTTTGATTACGATAACGACGGTGATATGGATTTCTTTAAGGTTGGATATAATCAATTGCTGCGCAATGACGGCGGCACTTTTACGGACGTCACTACGGATGTCAGCCTCGACTTGTTCACCCGCTACACTCAAGGCAGCTGCAATACCGGTGATTTCGACAACGACGGCGATGTAGATGTTTTCATACAAATTAACAGCGGAGTGAGACCGGATCCTGAAGCCCTGCTGTTAAACGACGTCGATGAGAACGGCAACATCAGCCTGGTGGACGTGGGCTTTTTTGCCGGCATGACCACTTATGGCGACCGCTTTGGCGCTGGCATTCTCGACTATGATATGGATGGAAGGCTGGACGTCTTTATCCCTTCTCAGGATTACGGCTACATCATGTATCACAATCTCGGTTTGGACACCCCCAATAATTGGATTGGATTTGATCTATGGGGCACGAAATCTGCGCGGGATCCGTTGGGAACTCTGGTAACGCTTTATGCGGGTGGCAAACGGCAGATTCGCTATACCAAAGCCGCAAACACATGGAAAATACAGGATAATCCGTATGTTCATTTCGGCATTGGCCAGGCCACCAGCATCGATTCCGTGGTGATTCGCTGGCCATTGGGCAATGTGGAGGTGTTGAAGAATCTGGCTATCAATAAATATCACAAGATCACCGAATCGGGCGGCACCGAGGTCCTGGAATTCAAACCCATAAAACCGATTGTATTTGATCTGGCGCAAAACTATCCCAATCCGTTCAATCCGGAAACAAGAATCGAATATACGTTGCCGGCGTTCAGCCGGGTGCTGCTGGAAGTCTTCAGCATGAGCGGACAAAGAGTCGCTATACTGGTAAATGGAAATCAGGCGGCAGGAGTTCATTCGATACGATGGCGTGGAACTGATGGGATGGAGCATATACTGCCGAGCGGGCTTTACCTGTACAAATTATCAACGCCGCAAGGTACGTTGACCAAAAAAATGCTGTTCGTGCGGTGACGGTAAATTCTTACTTGCATTCAATGCAGCACCGGGATTTACAATGCCGGTAAGTACTTTTAATTCCTGAGCATGGATTTGAATTATACTAATTTTGGAGTCCAGTATGTTCACTCGACGTTTTTTCCTGTTTGTACTGTTGCTTTGTGCTTGCAGCATGATATCAGCACAGGATTTGGGCATTCCGCTTTTTCAAGTCGCTGACCGGGCCGCTCTGGGCATCCCGGTAGTTTCTTACGACCGCTGGGGATGCACGGTCGCGGATATCGACCGCAACGGCTGGCCGGATGTCAATAACGTCAAATGGCGCGGCGCCGCCGGCAGCCAGGTCTATCTGAATTTCAACGGGGTGTTTACCGACATCTCGGCCAATTCTCCGCAACTGATCGCCATTGAGAGCGCCGGCAATGCCAACCGTACGCCGGTGTATGTGGATTTTGACAACGACGGCGATCGCGATCTTTTTCTCGGCACCGACAAGACACACCACTTGTTCCGCAACGACAACAATGTGTTTACCGACATTACGGCTGCCATGGGCATCACCAGCAGCGTACCTGGTTTTTTTAATGTGTACGGATATGAAATGAGCGTCTGGGCCGATTTCGATCGTGACGGCGATAACGATTGTGTCGTCAACCAGACCAACAACACCAGCCTGATTTTTTATCGCAATGACCTTACCAGGTTTGTCAATATCGCGGCTGAGGTGGGCCTGAAAAACGTCCTGCCCACCGGCGCCGACGGCGACCGCGGTTATTACACGGGCCGCATGCAGTGGGTTGATTTCGACAACGACGGCGATCCGGATCTGAATTGCGGCTATTTATTGTTCCGCAACGACAATGGGCATTTTACCGAAGTGTCGCAAACTGTCGGATTTCTGCCGCAACATACCATGTGGTTTCACGAGTGGCTCGATTATGACAATGACGGCGATATGGATTTCGTAAAGTTCTTGGGCGGGTCGCAATTACTGCGTAATGACGGCGGCGTTTTTGTCGACGTCAGTGCGGATGTCTCTCTGGACCTGTTCACCAGACCTCACCAGGCCAGCTGCAATCTGGGTGATTTCGATAACGACGGCGATGTCGATATTTTCGTCCAGATCAACGGCGGAGGCGAACCGGATCCCGAAGCGCTGCTGTTGAACGATGTTGACCAAACGGGTCAAATCAGCTTTGTGGACGTCGGTTTTTACGCCAACATGATCACCAATGGCGACCGCTTTGGCGCCGCCGTCCTCGACCATGATATGAATGGCCTGCTGGACATCTTTATTCCCTCCCAGGATTATGGCTACATCATGTATCATAATCTCGGTCTCGAAACCCCCAATAACTGGATCGGCTTTGATCTATGGGGCACTAAATCGGCGCGAGATCCGTTGGGAACTCTGGTAACGCTTTATGCGGGCGGAAAGCGGCAGATTCGCTATACCAAGGCCGCCAATACCTGGAAGATACAGGATAATCCCTATGTGCATTTCGGCATTGGCCAGGCTGCGGCTATTGACTCGCTGGTGATTCGTTGGCCGCTGGGCAATGTGCAAGTGTTGAAAAATCTGGCCATCAATCAGTATCACAAGATAACCGAATCCGGCGGCACTGAGGTCATAGAATTCAAGCCCACAAAACCGCTGGAGTATAACCTGGCACAAAATTATCCAAATCCATTTAATCCTGAAACGCAAATTGAGTATAGTTTGCCGACAACCGGTGAGGTTTTGTTGGAAGTATTCAATATGACCGGACAAAAAGTCGCCGTATTGGTTAAGGGCGTTCAGGACGCCGGTAGGCATACGGTGCAGTGGCGCGGCTGTGACGATAGCAACCATCCGTTGCCCAGCGGCATGTATCTTTACCAACTATCCGCCGGCCATATGATCGCTGCAAAGAAAATGATGTTTATCCGATAAAATCCTGGGAGAGCGTTTCAGTAACGCATGAAGCGATAGTGGAACATTATGCAATCCAATAAAACAATTGGAGGGGAAAGGAAATGAAAAAAAATATGCTGGTTGTAGTTATGCTTCTGTTGATCACCGGTCCAATGCACGCACAGGCCGACAACGGAAATAAATTTCGACAGGCGTGGCACTCCTCTCTGAGCGATTTTGCCAAGGGCAATTTGGTGAATGCCGGGATGGATATCGATGGCGACGGTTGGGGTGAATTCCTGGTCTGGGATGTGACTACCGAAACTTACCTTTTGTACGAGGCTTATGAGAACGATCAATATCATATTGTCTATACAGACAATGAACTGCTCAATTTTTTCGATTTGGATCGTGACGGTCAACTGGAACTGGTAAAGATCCATCAAGACAACAAGACCTTGGAACAATGGATGACGATGCACGAATGGAACGGCCAAAATTTCGATGCCAGCCTGACCGGCGGATTTTCTGCAGCGACGAAAACGACGAATCGAATCCCCAGAACCTTTTGGTGCGGACTTGCCGAACGGCATGGTTTTGAAAGAGGCATATGGGATTTTAAAAATTTCGACGGCGATAACGATTGGGATATTGTTGCCGTGGATGCAAAACTTTCCGTTTGGGGCGGACAGATCGTCCGCTGGAATGAGGGCACCATAATTAATATTCTTGAATTGACCAATTTCGATACCGCTACGCCGCAGATTACGCTCCGCTACACCAGCGGTTCCATGGCAAACGGAATGTTGTTTTTTGGCGTTTATAACGGTTACATCGATATTGACCAGGATGGCCTCATGGATAATATTTTTATCAGTGATCATGCCCAAACCTTAATGGGGATTCGTACCGCCGGCAACGACCAGTATGATCCGATTGTAATATCCCGGTTGTCGGATGCTATGTTTTTTCATCTGCCCAGCTGGCCTATAGTGGCCAATTTCGATGGCGATGAATATGAGGAGATCTATTTTGGCGACCTGGATGGACAATTCTGGTTTACGCAGCGTTATGGTGATTTTCAATCCACACTGACCGACTTTAACACTTTCTTTTTAAACCGGATCGTCCCGAAGCAGAATACCCCGGGTGCAACCAACATGTGCATAGGCGGTCATCTGGGCGACCAGGATGGCGACGGCAAGCCTAATATTTATTTTTTTTCCAAGGACATCAACAGCCTTATCGATATAGAGTATCAGGCAGGATTTGCAGGAGATTCGTCGTCGTTCTCCTTTACCTATACCAAGTTGTTTTTTTCCAACGGCGATTTGATGAATGCAACAATGTGGGAAATGCAAACCGGCGCCCGCTATGGTTTCCCTTTGCTTGATATGGATAGAGACGGCAAACGGGAATTGCTGATCGGCGGAGTCGACACGGATGACATGGTGAGGCGAAACATCGCGACGATCTATATCCTGGAAAGTGAACATCAGGTCGGCACCGGCGTCGAGAGCGCTAAAAAGACCGCGCCGGAACATTATCAATTATTGCAAAATTATCCCAATCCCTTCAATCCGGAAACGACGATAGAATTTGCTTTATCGAAACCAGGCCTGGCGACCATTACTGTTTTTGATCTCAACGGCAGGCTGGTGCGCAACCTGCTTTGTGAACAAAGGTCTGCCGGCCATCATATCGTAAAATGGAATGCGCGCGATAACGAAGGTCTGCCTGTCGGGAGCGGCGTTTATCTTTGCGTTTATCATTGTGAAGAATTTCACGCAATAAAGAAAATGATCCTGGTGAGATGAGCGGTATGCAGCAGACGGATAAGGCCGAACTTTTCTCTGAAAAGGTAGAGGACAAAAAGATCGTTTATGATATGACAATAGAACCGCACAGCGACAGAAATTGGTTGCTTCGGTATTGCGATCACGGTCGAGGCGAACGATTCGGATTTCACACGGAAAAAGACACTCTGGATTGGCTGCCGGCCAGTGTGCCCGGCGACGTTCACCTGGATATGATGGCGGCCGGGGTGATTACAGATCCCTTTTACGGCACCGAGAGCAATCATTGCATTTGGATGGAGGAGAAAGACTGGTGGTATCGAACGACTTTTTCCCTGTGCGATCTGCAAAAGATAAAGCAACAGCAGCATGTTTTTTTGCTGTTTCACGGACTGGACACTTTTGCCGCCATCTATCTCAATGGTGAAAAATTGTGCTCGCATCGCAACATGTTTATGCCCCTGCGCATCGATATCACGCAAAAGATGATGGACGGCGATAATGATTTACGCGTTTGTCTGGCGTCGCCTGTTTTTACGCCGGAGATACACCGTCCGTCCATCCTGGCGAGGACGCCGCCACAGCGTTTGTGCAGCCGAAAAACCCAATCATGCTATGGCTGGGATATCGCTCCCAGATTGGTGACGACCGGGATTTGGCGGCCGATGGAAATTATCGTTCGGGATCGTGTGGAGGTCATGGACGCTTGCGTTCGTACGAAAGAACTGGCCGGAAAAACCGCCCGGGTGGAATTCGATTTTACCATTGCCGCGCATGACCTAAAGCCGCATCACATATTGGTCGAATTAAAGGTTCATGACCAGTCGCGCCTGCTGACTTTAATCCTCGATGCTGATTCGACGCAGCGGGTGGAATCGTTCGAACTGAGCAATGTTCCCCTGTGGTGGCCGCACAACCATGGCCGGCCTGAATTGCTGCCGTATTCCATTACGGTCTTGAGCAACAATGAGGTAATGGACCGGGTCGATGGCAAATTCGGCGTACGCACCATAGAAATGGTCGGGGAACCGCGTGGAGACGGCGGTAAAAGTTTTTATTTTAAAGTGAACGGCAAGCCGATTTTTTTAAAAGGCATGAACTGGACGCCGTGCGATGCGATTTATGCCCGCATTACCGATGACAAATATCAGAAATTGCTGGCCAAGACCGTCGAGTCCAATATCAATACCTTGCGGGTGTGGGGGGGAGGCCTCTACGAGTCCGGAACATTCTATGATCTTTGTGATCAACTGGGAATCCTGGTCTGGCAGGATTTCATGTTCTCCTGCGGCGTTTATCCGCAGGATGGAGAATTTTTGCAGGAGGTGAGAGAAGAAGCGGAATACGTCGTGCGCACGCTCCGCGGCCACCCGTCCCTGTTTGTCTGGTGCGGCGACAACGAAGTCGATTGGGTTTATCTGCAGGAAAACATTCCCGATTTCTGGAACAATAAAATCAACCGACAGGTTTTGCCGGAGGTCTGCGGCCAACTGGATCCGGATCGGCCCTTTATCCCCAGCACGCCGTTTTCGATTGATCAGGATCATCCCAACGACGCAGCCAGCGGAGACGTACATCTCTGGAAAC
Organism: uncultured Cytophagia bacterium; assembly: GCA_964387285.1. Taxonomy (GTDB): domain Bacteria; phylum Zhuqueibacterota; class Zhuqueibacteria; order Residuimicrobiales; family Residuimicrobiaceae; genus Anaerohabitans. The sequence continues at coordinate 18,407 of CAYLWO010000044.1, forward strand.
ACGGCTCCTCGTATCGGGACGATTATTATGCCCAATCTTTTCCCAACATGGTTACGGAAATCGGCCACATCTCGTTGCCGGATTTGGAGGTGATGAAAACTTTTATTCCGGAAGAAAAGCTTTGGCCGCCGTTTAATGAACATTGGTTCATGCATTGCGCCGATCCCAATCACTGCGGGGATTCCTATCGGGTGCAATCCTATTTTGATTCCATCAAGGCAAATGGATTGCCGGCGCCGAACAATCTGCTCGAAATGATTCAGAGGATGCAACAGTTGCAAACCGAAGCAACGACGTTCTGGATTCAGCACTTTTCGTCTCAGCCCGACTGTTGGGGCATTTTTCTGTGGAATCTGTGCGACGCCTGGCCGCAGATTTCTGATGCGTATATCGCCTATCCGTTTCATGAAAAACCGGCACTGGCTGCGGTCCGGGAAGGATTTGGAAAAATATCAAGATGAATCTTTTGCTCAATAGGAATTATTTGGGGCAGTAACCGACAGCACTCTAATCGATACACCTGTGAATTGAGCGATGGCCTCACTCTTACGAAGGTTCAAAACCTTCGCAAGGATTTTTTCAAGCCTATCCCGTTCAATTCAGGATACAAATACCAGAACCAAAAGCTGTGAGCCCTTTATTCAGGAGGAGTGAAAAATGAAAAAGCTTGTAACTGTACTCTTTCTTATCATTTTGGCCGGTTCGTTGTCGGCTCAAGATTTAACGCAATACGAATTGCTCAATTCGACCTCCATCGGCATTCCCAAAGTGCTGATGGACCGCTGGGGCGCTGTGTCTGCAGACATCGATAATAACGGCTGGCCCGACATTTTTTCCGTCAAGTGGCGTGGAAGAACCATTTACAGTCAAATTTATCTGAACAGTTCGGGAATGTACGGCAACGACATCATGCCCAATTCACCGGAACTCAAGGCTTTTGAAGATACTCAAAACGCCACACGGTGCAACATCTTTGCCGATTACGACAATGACGGCGATAAGGACTTTTTCTACGGCGGCGATTATGATATGGCCTTGTTCCAGAATAACAACAGTGTCTTTACCAACGTCAGCCAGTCCACGAAAGTAAAAGGAGCGGGCGCGCCCGGATTTTTCACTGTTTACGGATTTGACTGCGGCGCCTGGGCCGATTATGATCGGGACGGAGACCTGGACCTGGCCGTATGTCAAACCAACAACAAGAATTTCTTTTTTTTCCGCAATAACGGCGGCGTATTTGAGAACATTGCCGCACAGGTTGGTCTGGCAGGCCAAAATCCTCTGGGAAATACGGGCGACCGCGGCGCCTACAGCGCCAGACTGCAATGGATCGATTATGACCTGGACGGCGATCCGGATCTGTCCGCCGGCTGGTTGCTTTTTCAAAACAACAACGGTGTATTTACCGAGGTGGCTAAAACCATCGGTCTCAAACCCGATTCCTTGACCTTTTTCACAGCTTGGTTCGATTATGACAACGATGGAGATTGGGATTATTTTAAAATTCGACATGGCAGCGAGGATCCCGGCACCAATTCGTTCTGGGAAAATAAAAATGGTACATTTTTTGAAGTCACGGATGATGTGGGATTGAACGGCTGGAATCCCCATATCGGCGCTTCTTTTAACCTCGGCGATTATGACTGCGACGGTGATGAGGATGTGTACATCCAGATCAACAATTGGACCGACATGGATGTTTTTCTTTTGAATGAACAAGTCGATGGAGTCACTGTGCTGACCGATGTGGCGCCCTTTGTCGGCATGACCACGGTGGGCGATCGCAAGGGCGCCACCATGCTGGATTACGACATGGACGGCTTTCTGGACATTTATGTGCCCTCGCTGGATTTCGGCTCGTTGATTTATCATAACAAAGGCAACACCAGCAAATGGATCGGTTTAATCCTGGAAGGCACCCAATCCAATCGCGATGCCATCGGCACTCTGGTCACCTGTTATACCGGCGAGAAAAAACAGATGCGCTACACGCGCGTTCCGAACACGTGGAAAATTCAGGATAACGGTTATGTTCATTTCGGCATCGGCCAGGCAACATCCATTGACTCGATTGTCATTCGCTGGCCCCTGGGCCTGAAAGAAGTGTATACCAATCTGACGCTCAACCGGTATCACAAAATAAAGGAAGGCAAAGCCAGCAGTATCGCGCAAACGTCCGCCTCAGCTGCACCGAACGATTATTGTTTGGGACAGAATTATCCCAACCCGTTCAACAGCTCGACGCAGATCTCTTATCAGCTGGTCAAAGCTGGAAGAGTGGTTATCAAAATTCACAATCTTCAGGGTCAATTGATTCAAACCGTGCTGGATCGGGATCAGGCAGCCGGAGAGTATTCGGTTAACTGGAATGGCAGGTCTGCAACCGGTGAAGAGGTTTCCACAGGCGTCTATTTCTACAGCATGGAAATAGATAAACAGGTCGAAATGAAAAAGATGCTGTATGTGCGTTGATTTTTTTAACTGGCCCCCTTGCGGAGGTTGAACACCTTCGCAAGGGCAGGTCGACCGCGCTGCTGGAGAGAATACAAAAGTATTTGTCACTGTATTGCGAAAGAGAGAATGAAGAATGTATTTTTTTGGTCTGCACGTTCTTGATGCTGTGGTCATCATTATCTATTTTGTCATATTGATCCTCATTGGCGTCGTTGTCGCTCGCCGAATAAAAAATCAGGATGATTTTTTGATGGGCGGCAGAAAAATCGGCACACTTTTGCAAACTTTTATGAATTTTGGCATGGCCACCGGCTCTGACGTGCCGGTCGGCGCCTCGCGTGAAACATTTCGCCAGGGCATGGCCGGCATCTGGGTGCATCTGTTTACAATATTTGCCACGCCTTTTTACTGGATCACGACCGTATGGCAGCGGCGATTGCGCATCAGTTCCATGGCAGAAGTTTTTCGTCTGCGCTATGAAAGCCGGCCATTGGAAACGTTGTATGCGGTCATCGGAATTTTCTACTTGATTGCCAATATGAGTCTGGCCATGATCACTTTGCAAAAGACCGTGCAGATTGTCATGCCCAAAGAGGAACAGCATCTGACGGTGGAGGAGAAAAAGTGGGTGCAAAATTTCGCCGCCATGGATCAGTTGAAGAGGACAGCGCAGCAAAGAGAATTGAGCAGTGCGGAAAAACAAGAGTACGAGAAACTACAGGCTCTGTCCAGTCAGGGCCAGGTACAGTCCAGTATTTCGGTGATTAACCCGACCATTTTTCTCATGTCGTTGTCGTTTATCGTTTTGTTTTACACTGTAGCCGGGGGTATCGTCGCAGCCGCGATTACCGACGCCTTTCAGGGTATTTTATTGATTCTGCTTTCGATCTTATTGCTGCCTTTCGGACTGGCCAAGGTGGGTGGTTTTTCCGGGTTGCACAAGATGCTTCCCGAATCGGTTTTCAACCTGTTCGGTACGCTGGCAACCAGCGAATATCCCTGGTACTATGTGGCCTCTCTGGTGTGCGTCGGTCTGATTGTGTTCGAATCAGCGCCGCAAAATCCCCAGGTCATGGGCAGTGCTAAAGATGAGGAGGCTTCGCGGCTGGGGCGGATTAACGGCAATATATTGAAAAGAATCTCCATTATTTTGTGGGGGATTACCGGAATTGTCGGTTTTGCGTTATATCAGAATTCCGTTTCTGATCCGGACATGATTTGGGGGTACATGTCCAGAAACCTCCTGGGTCCCGGCCTTGTCGGCTTGATGATTGTCTGCCTGCTGGCCGCTTTGCAATCGACGGTTTCGGCGTTGCTGGTTTCGGCCAGCGCCATTTTTTCCAAAACGATTTTTGAACCGCTTTTTCCCAACCGTTCCCAAAAAGAATTGGTGTTGGTCAGTCGGATCACCTCGGTGGTCGTGCTGACAGCCAGTGTACTGATTACCCTGTATTTTCAGGACTTTTTGCGCGTTTTCAAATTCATGCTTTCCATCGGCCTGGTTTTCGGCCCGCCGTTCTGGATTGCCATTCTCTGGCGCCGCGCCACGCCCAAGGCGATCTGGGCGACGATTGTTTATAGTTCTTTGTTCACGGTGCTGCTGGGCAATTTCGGTGCAGACATAAAATCCTTCTCCACATCGGCCTATTTTTGTCAGATGACCGGGGAGAAAACGATAACCGCCAGGGTGGGCGCCTCGCCAAACGACGTAAGCAAAGGCGATGCGGCCATGGCTGGCCAGGTTATTTATAAAAATATCAGTATCGCGCCCCGCGGAGTTTTCTTTGAAGACGTTGTCCGGGAAAATCCTCATGACGTACAATCTCGGCTGATCGGCAAAGGCCGTTTCAGAGTGAGTCTCCTTTTTCCCGCCCTGTTGGGATTCGATTTTGCAGATTTCAGTGTCGGCGATCTCAATGCCCTGGGTTTCTATCTAGATATTTTTCTGCCGTTATTCATCATTATTTTGATTTCTCTTTTCACGAAACGGAACAGTGCAGAAGGACTGGATCAATTTTATGGTCGGATGCATACACCCGTGCGCGGCACGCCGGAAGATGATGCGAGAGAGATGGAACTCACGCGTCTCAATCCGACGCGGTTCAAACACAATAAACTGTTCCCCAACAGCGATTTCGAACTGCTAAAACCGACCAAAAGAGACATTTGGGGTTTTCTGATTATCTGGGGCGTTTCCATTTTGATCATTTTATTTCTTTACCTTTTGACGCAGATTGGGAGATGAAAATAATGAACAGGGAGAAGACATCACTTATTATCAATGTGGGTAGTCGTAGTAAATTCAGTTTGAACGGCAAATGGCAGACCATTGTCGATTTGTATGATGCCGGTTATTATGATTCGCACATGGCTGTTGATGAAAACGGATTTTTTAAAAATGAAAAACCGAAAAACAAAAGCGATCGTATCGAATATGAATTTTTAGCGGCCAACAACCTGCTGGTGCCCGGTGATTGGAATACGCAGCGGGAAAAGCTGTATTATTATGAAAGCACGGTTTGGTACAAGAAAGATTTTGATTATCGTCTGGCTGAAAATCGCCGGCTGTTCGTTTATTTCGGCGCAGCCAACTACATTACCAACGTTTACTGCAACGGCGTCAAGCTGGGGGATCACGAAGGCGGATATACGCCGTTCAATTTCGAAATAACCGGGCAGGTGAAAAACAATGACAATTTTATCGTCGCCCGCGTCAATGCCCGGCGCAACAACGATGCCGTGCCCATGGGTATGACCGACTGGTGGAATTACGGCGGTATCACCCGCGACGTGATGCTGGTGGACGTGCCGTCTAGCTTTATCAGGGACTATTTCATTCAATTGGCAAAAGGCTCGATGAATAAAATCTCCGGCTGGATCCAACTGGACGGCGAAAAAGCACGGCAAATGGTTAAGGTGCAGGTTCCCGAGGCCGGCGTTGAACAAACGGTGACGACGAATGCCAACGGATTTGTCAAATTCGAATTTACCGCCAATCTGCAATTATGGAGCCCGGAAAATCCGAAACTGTACCTGGTGAAAATCATCGCCGAGACCGATGAGGTAGAGGATCAGATCGGTTTCCGGTGCATCGAAACCAGGGGGCAGGATATCCTGCTGAACGGCGAGTCCATTTTTCTACGCGGCATCTGCTTGCACGAAGAGAGTCCTTTTCCGAATCAGGGACGCGCCAACCGTATGGAAGAAGCGGAGATCTTGCTTGGTTGGGCAAAAGAGCTGAACTGCAATTTCGTCCGTCTGGCGCATTACACGCATAACGAGAACATGACGCGTGCGGCCGACCGTCTGGGATTGCTGGTCTGGGCGGAGATACCGGTCTATTGGAATATGGCCTGGAAAATCAAGTCCACCCGGCAAAACGCAAGAAATCAACTGATGGAAATGATTCAACGCGATAAAAACAAGGCTTCGGTCATCCTCTGGTCCGTTTCCAATGAAACGCCGGTCAATCTGAAAGAGCGCGACGAATTTTTGCTGGAGCTGGTCAAGATCGCCAGGCAAATGGATCCGACCCGGTTGACCACGGCCGCTTTGCATATCGGGCATGCGACGGTTTTTACCACCACGCAGACGAAATTCATTATGCAGGATTCCATGGGCGAACATCTGGATGTGATCAGCTTTAACCGGTATATCGGCTGGTACGATGCTCTGCCCGATCATTGCGATAAAGTAGAGTTTGACACGATCTATAAAAACAAGCCGCACATCGTCAGTGAATTCGGCGCCGACGGGCTGGCCGGATATCATGCGGATAAAATGACGCGATGGACCGAAGAATTTCAGGAATATTCCTACAAAAAACAACTGGCCATGTACAAAAGGGTGCCTTTTTTACGCGGCACATCTCCATGGATTCTGAAAGATTTTCGTACGCCCAAGCGCGTACTGCCCGGCATTCAGGACGATTGGAACCGCAAGGGCGTTGTCTCGTTCCAGGGAGAAAAGAAAAAAGCGTTTTTTGTTCTGCAGCGATTCTATAAAAAACTCAAGGAAGCGAAATAAACACAATGAAAAGTAACCGTTGCCTGACGTGGCTGCTTATCGCTCTTCTGAATATACTGAGTCTGTCCTGTGCTCCGCGTCGCTCAGGGGATCTGAATATCATTCCGACTCCGCAAGAGATCAAAATAACATCCGGCTATTTTGAGATCAAACCGACCACCAGCCTGTGCGTCGCAGACGACAACCTGGCCATCGGCGAGTATCTGCAAGCCGTTATTGCGTCAAGTGCGGGATTCAGGCCAGAGTTGAAATCCGTAAAATGCGAAAAGGCCATTATTCTTTGCAAAAATGACAACTATTCGAATCCGGCAAACGAAGCCTATCGCTTAGAGATTACCACGGACCGAATAGAGATCAGCGCCAACAGTCAGGCTGGTTATTTTTACGGCGTGCAAACGCTGCTACAACTATTGCCGCCTGAAATATTCAGTGGAAAAGCGGCAGACCACACCACCTGGCAGGTCCCCTGTGTGGAAATTACCGATGCGCCAAAATATGACTGGCGCAGCTTTATGCTGGACTCGGGTCGTCAGTATCAATCCGTCGATTTTATCAAAAGATATCTGGATATTCTGGCGATGCTGAAAATAAACGTCTTTCATTGGCATTTGACCGAAGGACAGGGCTGGCGGATCGAGATTAAAAAATATCCCAAACTGACCGGGATCGGTTCCCGAGTCGCAAAGGGGGAGGAGCAGCAAGGTTATTATACACAACAGGACATCGAAAAAATTGTCGATTATGCCAAAAGCCGATTTATTACCGTGGTTCCGGAAATCGACGTACCCGGCCATGCCGAGGCTGCTTTGATTGCTTATCCTGAGCTGGCTTGTTTTGCTCAGGCGCCCGAATCCGTGATGGGCTATTCGCCGAATCTGGTGTGCGCCGGTAAAGAAGCGAACTATCAATTCCTCGAAGCGGTGCTGGATGAAGTGTGTAAACTGTTTCCTGGTGAATACATTCATCTGGGCGGCGACGAAGCACCCAAGGATAATTGGAACTTGTGTCCGGCTTGTCGGAAAAAAATTCGCGAGCAGGGCTTGAAGGACAGTCATGATTTGCAGCTCTATTTCTCGAAACGTCTGGCTGAATATCTGCGCGGCAAAGGCAAAAAGGCGATTTTCTGGGGCGATGTCGTTTATCAGGACGGCATGACACTGCCGGACAATGTTGTCATCTACTGGTGGAATGCACGCGGCCATGGCGATCTGGCGTATCGCAATGCGATCAAACGCGGCCATCCGGTGATTTGTGGGACCAACGCGTACTGTTATCTCAATTACCCGGTCGTGCCCTGGTCCGAATATAAAGAGTCGCGCACGTTTGATTTAAAAACAACCTATGAAAACAATCCCGCAGATTTACCAGAACCTGATAGACTGGTGCTCGGCATGGGCTGCTGTTTATGGACGGATTGGCATGTCAAGATGAGCATGATCGATCAGCGGGTGTTCCCGCGCATCTATTCGTTGGCAGAACAAATGTGGCACAAGGGAGAGCGGCTGTCCTTTGATGCATTTTATGCAAAAATAAAACGTACCTATCCGCGCCTGAACGCGCTGGATATCGATTATGGCCCGGCTATGGCAAATGAGGTTCCGGCCGGATATAAATGGGATTAATGCCGGAAAAAGGATTCAAATTTAAGATGGATTGGAGGAAATGAATGTTGGACCTGGTAAACCGCACCGTTGATCTGGGCAACGGTCAATCGCTGCAAGTCAATTTAAACAATCCTGTCGCGCGTTATGCGCGCAATCCGATTATAACGGCCACCGATGTGAACAAGGCCTGGACCGATCCGGGGCATCAGATCAAAACAGTGCACAATGCCGGTGCGACCAAACTGAACGGCGAGACCATCCTGCTGTTTCGCTCCCACCTGCGTTGTGGTATGAGCATTATCGGCATGGCGAAAAGCAAAAACGGTCTTGATGACTGGCATTTTTCGCAGGGTCCGGCGCTCAAACCGGCCAAGTCTACTGATGGATTTGCAGAGGGTGTGAATATCGAAACGCTGATTGAAAATGAGCAGGGAGGATTGGAAGATCCGCGCATTACCAAATTCGGCGATGAATATGCCGTTACCTACAGCGCCTACCACGCCATGGTCGAAGACCGGGTGCGCGTTTCTTTGATGACTACGAGAGACTTTAAATCGTTCACCAGACGAGGTCCGGTGCTAGAGTTGGAACAACGCAATGTCGTGTTGTTCCCGGAAAAAATTAAGGGGAAATATGTCGCCTTGTTTCGCCCCAACGACGTCAGCGCCAATGAAACCGGCGGCAAATATACGCAAATCCGCATCGGCTACAGCGATGACTGGAAGAGCAACAAATGGACCCTGGACGAGAAACCGGTCATGCAGACCGGTTTTGGGCCGAGCGCCTTTTCCAATAAAATCGGTCCCTGTGCACCACCCATCAAAACGGAAAAAGGCTGGATCAATATTTTTCACGGCGTGCGCACAACCATGGACGGCAACCCCTATGTGTTGGGCGTCGCGTTGCACGATCTGGCAGATCCGCGTCAGGTGAAGATGTGCAGCATGCCTATTTTATTTCCCTCCCGGGCCGATTGCCGGCTGGCGGAAGAGGATTATATTCATGTGCCCAATGTCGTGTTCTGCTGCGGCGCTCTGGGTCGCGAAAACGGGGCTATATTCATTTATTACGGCGGCAATGACACGGTGATGAATGTGGGCGTCACGCACCAGGATGTGTTGATCGCTTTGTGTGAACGGTATGCTCAGGATGCATTGTCAGGACGGTTGCTCTATGAACTCTGATAGGTCAGAAAATGAGCGGATTATGATAGAGCGGATGAGGCTGTTCATCTGATTGTTTATGTACACCATAGTAAAAATAATATTGTGGTTTCGCCATATCGCGCGTTACCTGCTGGTTGCAACGGTCGATTCCCATTGGACCCTGTGTCCGTTTCTGTAAAAGTGCACTTTTGTTGAAACAACCTGCAAATCCTTATCGGAAATTGAAAGGTTGCCTTTCCACGAAATGATGCTTGGCATTAAACTCAAACGAGGAGATAGAAATGAAATCAATGAAAAATTTTATTTTCTGCTTGTTTGTGTTTTGCTTTTTCCCGGGAACCGATGTTTGGGCCAATATTTTCGCTTCACTGGTGGAGGTGAAATACGATGGCCATTTCCCGGCTGCCATTTCTTACATTTTAAATGAATGGGCTTCCTCGGTGGTCATCGAGATCAAACAGAACGAAACGGTCGTTAAAACTATTCGAATACCCAAGGATGAGAATGGCAGCTTTAAAGGCCCCAATACGATAGAGTGGGACGGCACGCTCGATAACGGAGCCGTGGCAACAAACGGAATTTATACTATTGAAATCCTGGCCAAGGACGACATCGGGCACCATACCTGGGAGTTAATCAGTCTGGAGCAAGCTCCGGATGACTGGTTCTGGAGCTGCGCAGGAGTAGCCACGAATCGTCGACAGACGAGCCCCTATTTCGGCATGGTCTATGTCTGCGAACGATCCGGCGGAACTTCAAACAACTTGGATGCCATCTACACCGAACGTGGAGTTTATCTGTTTACCTCTTTTGCTTTTTATTATGGATTTCGACAATCTAGCAGCTATGCAAGCGGCAACTCGGTGATCAGTTGGATTCCCTTTGGCGGCAACTCCCCTGTTGGCGTCTGCGTCGGTCCGGACGATCGAATCTATCTTTCTGTGTTAGGGACAACAGGACATGAAGGAGGGGTCATTTGCGGTGATGCTTTATATAGTGCCGCCAGCGTTCATGAAGTTTTACCTGTGCATAACCTGAGCAATCACGGTGCTGTTTCGCGCTCAGCCGTAGTAGGCACGGGCTCGGCAAGAACTCTATATGCCTGTGAACAAATTGGTGAATCGACGGACTTTGATCCACAAACCTTGTCACAAAGCACCAAAAGTGTCTTGAGAAGATATCCCCTGGGTGAGTCGACCGGCCCGTTTACAGGCCAGCCGGAACCGATATTGGATAATGTTCTGGTCCGTCCTTTTGACGTGGATTTTGATTCCAAGGGTTTTATGTATGTTGTGCAAAATGAAACATCCGAACGAGCGCGCGCCAATCAAACCTGGGGATTGAGCAAATGGAATATTTCAGTTCAACCTCCTCAGGAGGTTTGGCATGTTCCGGTAGATTCTTTGCCGCCAAAGAATTTCAAACCGGTTAAATTGCTGCCAAGGCTCATCGGTTTTTCGGAAAAAATCAACTCTCCAAGGGCTGCCGCCGCTAATTTTGTAGGTATGGACATTGACGAAGCACACCAGCGGGTATATGTCGCGCGTCGAGGAGCGAATTCGCGAGAAGCAGGCGGACCCATTTTTCAAATACTTCAGTTTTCTTTAGAAACGGGTATTTTTAGCGATGGTTTTGATACTTCGGTAAATGTATATATCGAAAACGGGGATACCCTTGTCCAGGATTTGGGAACAGCAAAAGATCGGGGCTATAATCAGCGTGATGTGGCCGTTGATGCGGCTGGAAATGTAATTTCTGTGAATTCTAATACCGAGGCCCTGCGTGTTTATTCTCCGCCTGATGGCCCTAATAGTTTTTTGACCTCTAGTCCGTGGGCGATCCAGGTCGGCTCCGGCGACCCGGTGATACCCACCCCCATTACGGGCGGCACTGTGGTGGCGAAAACAGCAGAACCATCTGTAAGGGACGGCTATGAATTACAGCAGAATTTTCCCAACCCGTTCAATTCTAAAACCGTTATTACTTATCATTTGCCTGTCGAGAGCCAGGTAGAATTGACTATTTTCAGTATTAAAGGGGAAAAAATCGCGACATTGGTTTCGGAACGGCAACAAGCCGGAAAGAAGAGAGTAGAGTGGACTGCCGAGAAACAGGCCAGCGGAGTGTATTTCTACAGACTCGTTATGAATGGTTATCAAGCGACAAAAAAATTAATTCTGGTTAGATAAGAAGCTGGGACAGAGGCCATGACGAAAATTTTGCAGGATTATAATATAGAAGATCCGGATCGACATGTCCTCCGTAACCTGGCTAAAAGAGTTGCGCAACCGGCTCAGGATCCGGTTGTGCAAATTAGAAAAATGGCATCATGTTGTGGATTCATGATAAAAAATTTCAGCAAGAGGAGTGCCATCATGCGCCGATTTATTGCTATTCTGATTTTGCTATTCAGTCTGCCGTTTGTCTTTTGCACTCAAGGTCACAACACGCGCACCGCATTCAGTGAAGACGATGCAGCACTTCGCGTCATGACCTTCAACATCCGTCAGAATGTACCGGCTGACGGTCAGAATGCCTGGCCGCACCGTAAAACCTATGCTGCCAGCATGATCCGGTTCCACAAGGCGGACCTGGCCGGTTTGCAGGAAGTATTACGAAATCAACTTGATGATCTGACGCAACTCTTACCCGAATATGGCTGGTTTGGCGTAGGCAGGGATGACGGCAAAGATGCCGGAGAGTTCATGACCATTTTTTATCGCAAGGACCGTGTGCAGGTGCTGGAGCAACAAACTTTTTGGCTGGCTGAAACCACGGACAAACCGGTTAAAGGGTGGGATGCGGAATGTTTTCGAGTGGTGACATGGGGTAAATTTAAAGACCTGAAAACCGGCAATATCTTTTATCATTTTAACACCCATTTTGATCATATGGGCGTGGTTGCTCGCAGAGAAAGCGCCAAGCTGCTGCTCACCAGTGTTGAGCAGATCGCCGGCGCCCTGCCCGTAATCGTAACCGGTGATTTCAATAGTACGCCTGATTCGGAACCTTACAAGATTTTGACGGGTAGTCTGACTGAAAATCCAGCCGTCAAACTTGTGGACGCAAAATCGATCAGCCTGTATCCGCATCATGGGCCGCGGGGAACCTTTGCCGGATGGAAGTCTGAAAATATACCAGATGCTGGAACCATCGATTATATTTTTGTCCGGAATCACAGAGTTCTGCGTCACGGTACACTCTCGGATGTTTTTGACGGATGGTTCCCGTCGGATCACATGCCGGTGTTGGCCGAGGTGATTCTCGATTAGGTGTTACGATACCGCTTTACGTGAGAGCAAGTAATTTGTTGAACGCGGTCAAGCTGGTGATGTGATGATTACTATTATCAAGAAAATACCTAGGACTGGATAATGCAGGCATACGGCAACGGAAAATCAACAGGGCTTGATCAAACAGCCGCCGGGAAAATCCTAACCGGATTTGTTACTGAAGATTTAGCCATTTCAAAAACCGACAGGTTAGTGCTCGTCAGGCTTGCTGAAAAAGTTGCGACGATTGCACATTCCCCGCAAATGGAGGAAAAACGTTTACTTTGGCGTAAGATAAACACGCTGCAAAAAATCAGGCCTGTGATATTCTGTGATCCGGAAAACGGATGGAATGAGATCATTACCGAATCGCAAATGGCGTGTCAGGGAAAACTTGCACGCCGATGGGAAATGGATCTCAGAAAAGAGATTTTTTGGGGTGAAGAAATGGGTGACGACAAGCCTGTCGAACCTTTTTTTAATGTTCCTTACACGGTTTTGCCGGATGATTGGGGTTTGCCGATTTTTTATCGTCAAACCGACATGCACGACGGCGCCAAGTCCTGGGATGCGCCTATCAAAGATTACGATCGCGATTTTCGCAAGCTTCGGATCCCCGACCTGCAAATAGATTGGCCGACCACGAACGGCAGTTTGGAACTCGCCAAGGATATTTTTGCCGGCATTCTGGAGGTACGTCTGCAGGGCAACTGGTGGTGGTCGTTGGGCCTTACCGTCACCGCAGCAACCTTGCGCGGCCTGACCAATATGTTGACGGACTTTATGGATGAACCTGAAAACATCCGAGAACTTGTCGCTCTTATTTCGCAGGCTCATCTCAGAAGACTTGACTATCTGGAAAAGCACGGCCTGCTGAGTTTGAACAATGACGGAACTTATGTTGGTTCCGGTGGATTCGGATATACGGATGAATTGCCGCAAAAGGATTTTTCCGGTCAGGTTCGGTGTGCTGATATGTGGGGTTTTTCGGAAAGTCAGGAAACTGTTCACGTGTCGCCTGAAATGTACGAAAAATTCATTTTCAATTATGAGAAACCTATCTTGGAACGTTTCGGGCTGAATTGCTACGGCTGCTGCGAGCCTCTGGATGCGCGCTGGCCTGTCGTAAAAAAGCATCACAACCTGCGCCGCATTTCCTGTTCCGCCTGGGTTAACCTTGAAAAAATGGCCGCGAATCTTGAACGCAACTATATTTTTTCCATGAAACCCAATCCGGCGCCGTTGTCCTGGCCTGAATTGGACAAAAACGCCATACGCCGGGAATTAAGCCGCTCCTTGGAAATTACCAGGGATTGTGCAGTGGAAGTTATCATGAAAGACAATCATACGCTTGGCCATCGGCCTGAAAACCTGATCGAATGGTGCAAGATTGCAAAAGAAGAAGCGGAACGATTTTGTTGATGGAGTATTCAAAAATTGGGCAACGATCGCCTTATGATGAACCATTACGTTCGTGAATGCAGTTACAATCCGTACGACGATTCACGAATAAATTATCGTATTCCAGATCAGGATCGAATTATTCTGAGGGAGTTAGCTAAAAAAGTAGACGAGTTAGCGCAGGATCCGGTTATGACGGTGAGAAAGAAGCAGTGGAAGGCGCACAATGGATTGAAAAGCACCCGTCCGCTCATGCTGATTTTTCCCGAAGGGAGCTGGAGAGAACTGCTGCCTGCGAGCCAATTGAAATGCATTGAAATAAATGCCCGCTGCATTGAATGGGAATTGCGAAAACGTATATATATGTATGAAAAGGTCGATGATGACTCTGTACTTGAAAACAGCTGGATCGTAACTAAAACTATTTGCGATACCGGCTGGGGTCTTGAACCGAAACGAATTAAACTGGATGAAGATGAAAAAGTCGGGAGAATGGCAACAGCCTATCGTTATGAACCTGTCATTCATCATCCGGCGGATTTAAAAACGCTAGTACATCCTCAAGTCATTTATGATGAAAAAGACACGCTCCGGAGATTTCAGGATGCTCAGGAGCTTTTCGGCGATATTCTCAATGTCGAGTTGAGGGGCACGGGCCAAATATCTCTGTGTTTCACGCCGCTGTACACGAAACTGCGGGGATTGAGCCGGGTCATGATGGACATGTATGAGGAGCCGGCCATGCTTCATGATGCCATGGCGTTCATGGAGCAGGGATATAAAAAGCTTATTGATCAATATGTGGAGCTGAACCTGTTGTCGTTGAATAACGACAACACCTATCACAGTTCCGGAGGAATCGGATTTACGGATGAACTTCCTCAAGATGGATTTGATCCGGTCAGAGTGCGACCCATGGATGTTTGGGCCAGCAGCCAATCACAGGAAATGGCGGAAGTATCGCCCGAAATGCATTACGAATTCATCATGAAATATGAAATGAAAACGCTGGCTGGTTTTGGTTTAAACGGCTATGGTTGTTGTGAAAATCTGACCAAAAAATTACAATATGTTTTTCAAATACCCAATCTCCGGCGCATTTCCATTTCACCCTGGGCCGATGTAGAAAAGTGCGCCGACCAGATAAAGGACAAGTATATTTTTTCATGGAAGCCCAATCCGGCCTATCTGGCACATGAAAATTTCGACGGTGAATTTTTGAAAACGTATGTTCAACACACGCTGCAGGCTGTCAGGGGTTGCGTCCTGGAAATTATTCTTAAAGATACGCATACCTGCAGAAATCAGCCTCAGCGTTTTACAAAATGGGCCACGATCGTCAGGGAACTTGTTCAAAATCTTGCGTAAACCTTTTTACATGCGAATAAGGCGCGCTATTGTTTTCCAGCTTTGTATTTCAGCTGTTTTTTATTTAGAGTGAACATGACGTTCATTGCGATTGATTGGCTGGTCATCATAACCTATTTTCTCTTTTTATTCGGAATCGGTTTCTGGTCCTATTTTGCATAAAATTTTATCAGATTAATTTAAGAAATTACTCGAGATGCAAACTAGAATAATTTTTAAAACAGCATTCATTCTATTGCTGGTCAAGGTGGTTTTCTTTCTCAGTTGCAACCAGGACACATCAACCGGTGTAAAGGATCGCGCCAATACGCCCCCACAGATCGTCACTATTACGGCTAATCCAGCGCAGATCGGTCCTGGCCAGGCCAGCACCCTGTCGATTCTGGCGACCGACGATGAGCAGACCGAGCTGCAGTATCAGTGGAGCGCCACGGCAGGCGTCTTTTTGCAGGGAACCGACAGAAAATATGCCATGTGGCAGGCGCCGGCAGCTCTGGGCCGATATGAATGCCGGATCAGCGTCAGCGATGGCCTGACCGCTTCTGTGGGCAAGGTTGTCGTCGAGGTGATCGACGTAGCCGTACTGCAGCTTTCTACTTTTTCGCTGGATTTCAGCTATAACGAATCCGAGTCTAGGTTTACGGTCGAGAATCTCGGAAAAGCGGATCTGGTTTGGCAATCGCAAACCGGTAAAAACACTATACAGATGAATCCGAACAACGGAGTATTGCACAGCACAGAGAGCTGTGAGGTTGCCGTTACGCTGGTGCGTAAAAACCTTGACGTTGGTGATTATACCGAACTGGTCGGCATTCGATCTAATGGAGGAGATCAGGATATCGCCTTGTATTTTGAAGTTCCGAATACGCCGCAGATGCTGCGTGTGCCGGCCGGTGAGTTCACCATGGGCAGCGCTGAAGGCGTCACGGATGAACGTCCGGTGCATTCGGTGAATGTGGATGAGTATTGGATTGACAAGTATGAGGTTACCAATGCACAATACGCCGATTTTCTCAACGACCTGGCGCCTGAAGTGGAGATTCGTTCCAAGGGTGCCAACATAAAAAAGAACGGCCGGTACCTCATTTATCTTTTGTCGATTGATAGAAACGGACACAATGTCGGTTGTCCGATCAACTATAACGACGGACGTTATTCGGTGGCGAGACATGAAGCGAACACTCCGGTGCGGTTTGTCACCTGGTATGGGGCTTTGGCCTTTGCGCAGTATTATGGCAAACGTCTTCCTACGGAAGCGGAATGGGAAAAAGCGGCCCGAGGGGTAAAAAGCTTTATCTATCCCTGGGGTGATTCAGGGCCGACGCGATGGCACGCTAATTATGAAGACCGGTTGGGCTATTTTACGCCTGTCGGCGACTATGGTCCACTGGGCGATAGTCCTTACGGTTGCAGCGATATGGCCGGCAATGTCTGGGAATGGTGCAGTTCGCTTTTCCAACCCTACCCCTATGCAAAGAATGACGGGCGTGAATATCTAGCGGCGCACGGTTACCGGGTTTTGCGCGGCGGCGCCTGGGATACGCCCTATATGAATCTGCGCTGCAGCGCGAGATCATATAACGAAGCGGAATACAAACATCCGTCTTTTGGTTTTCGTTGTGCAAAATAAAAGTCAGAAAAATCTCAATGATGAGACAAATTAAATTTCAACCAATCTTCGGACATGAAAAGAAAGGGAAAAAATGCACGGAATTGACATGGTTATCGTTATCATTTTTCTGGTTGGTTTGCCGGCCTTTGGTTTTTATTTCCGCAAGTATGTAAAATCCGAAGAGGATTATTTTTTAGCGGGACGAATGCTGCCCTGGTGGGTGGTCGGCTTTTCCGTTATCGGCACTCAAATCGGCGCTACTGATTTTGTGGGTGAATCGGGCGCTGCTTTTCGGTTCGGCATTGCTCAGGCGCATTTTGAGTGGATAGGCGCCTTGCCTGCCATGGTGGTTTCAGCCCTGCTCTTCATACCCTATTACTGGAAAGCGGGTGTTTATACTGTGCCTGAATTTCTGGGCAGGCGTTATAACCTGGCCGTACGCACCATCCTGGCCTCGTTATGGATCATGTGGTTTGTTTTTTTTCTGGGTGTTCTTTTCTGGACCAGTGGCATTATGCTTAACGAGTATCTGGGCTTGCCGATCTGGCTCGCTATTATCATTACGGCCGTCTTTGTCGGTCTTTACACGATCACCGGCGGTCTGGCTGCCGTGGCCATGACCGATGTGATTCAGGCTGTGGTCATGTTTATCGGTGGCATTTGCCTGACTATTGTCGGCTTGTACATTCTGGGCGGCTGGTCGCCGATGGTAGAGCAAATTACTGCAAGTCACCCGCAGCATTTTGACCTGTTTCTACCGGTCGAGCATGGAACCTATCCATGGACCGGGATTCTTTTCGGCCTGGCCTTCGTCATGTCGCCCGCCTGGTGGTGTTGTAATCAAGCGATGATTCAACGAACCCTTGGCGCACGCAGCGCCTGGGATGCCAAAGCCGGCATGATTGCCGCGATGATCCCGAAAATGTGCATACCGCTAATCACCATCGTGCCGGGTTTTATCGCCCTGGCGCTGAATCCGGGTTTAGGCACCGAGAATGCGGATAAATCCTTGCCCTGGCTTATAAAAAACCTTTTGCCTACCGGTTTGGCCGGCTTGGTTTATGCGGCCTTCGTAGCAGCTCTGGTATCAGCTGTTGATTCCATTCTTAATTCTACATCAACTCTGTTGGTTCGGGATATCTATCAACGCTTACTGGTGAGAAATGCACCGAGTGAGCACTATCTCAAAGTGGGACGGATTTCGACTGGTGTTTTTATCATCCTGGCCATGATTCTGGCGCCGTTAACCAAGCTGTTTCCGGGCATTTTTATCGCCGGCAGCTCTGTGCTGTCGATTTTTCAGGGCCCGACGTTCGCCATCACGCTCATGGGCATTTATTGGAAACGCGCCACAGCCTGGGGCGGTATGTATAGTTTGTTGGGCGGTGTGGCATTATCCAGCTTTTTATTCTTTGTCTTGCATTGGAATTTTCTTGACATTGCCTGGATTTCTTTTATAACCACGGTGCTGATTAATGTGGTGGTCAGTTTGCTGACCAAGCCGGAGCCTCTGGAAAAGCTGGAAGGTTTGGTTTACGGTCTGGTCATGAAAAACAAGTGAACAAGATTGAATGAAACATCGGAAGGAGAGTAGCATTATGGTAGAATGGCTTAAGGAATTACCCATGTTTTGGCCAAAGATAATAGCAACCTTGACGTTTGTCGGCGTGACCGTCTGGGCCTGGTTTCGACCCAAGAGTTTTATTTTCGAAGACGCACCCAATAAGAAAAAATGGCGCGATCTTCGCATTTGGATCACCGGCTTGATGGCGGTGCAGATTTTTCTTTATTGGTATTTCTAAATATGGATCAGTTTGAAAAGCTATTAAATGGGTGAGAAAAAAATGGAAAATAATTCTAAAGAAAAGGCCGTCAAGCATTTCAATCCGTTTTGGACCATGGGCGCTTTTTGGATCTTTTTCGGCGTCATTGTCCTGTCTGCTACTTTTTTCATTAAACCGACGCCGCGAGTCCCTCTCTATATCAGCCTGATCATCGATATTTCAGCCGCCTTGCTGCTGATATTGTTAGGAGGCATTTGCATATGGAAGGCCAGGAGCATCGACAAGGAAGAGAAATCCGCAAATTGAGCAGAAAGGAAGTCGGTTCGTGTCTGTCGTTCGTTCCACAAACAATCCGCTCATCTCGCCTCGAGACGTGCGACCCTCGCGGCCGGATTTTGAGGTGGTCTGCGTTTTTAACGCCGGCGTCATTCGTTATCAGGATGAGGTCATTCTGCTATTGCGGGTTGCGGAAAAACCTGTCAACCGGTGCACCGATCTGGAACTGGTGCCGGTCTATGATGTCGATGCCGGCCAGGTGGTTGTCAAAACGTTTTCCCGGAATGATGAGGAATGTGATTTTTCCGATTCTCGTTTTGTCAGAACCCGCACCGAACAGTACCTCAGTTCGCTGTCGCACATCAGACTGGCGCGCAGCAAAGACGGCATTCATTTCAAGATCGAGGAACAGCCGGCCATGGCGCCGGCCAACGTCTATGAAATGTACGGCATCGAAGATCCCAGAATAGTATTTATTGACAAAAAGTATTATATTGCCTACAGCGCGGTTTCGCCGCTGGGTTCCATGATCGCGCTGGCTTCCACGACTCATTTCAAAAAGTATCATCGGCATGGCGTAATCCTTTGCCCGGACAACCGGGACGTGGAAATCTTTCCGCAAAAAATCAACGGCAGGTATTATGCTTTGCACCGGCCCAACTCGGGCGAATACGGCAAGCGGGAGATCTGGCTTGCCGAGTCCACTGATCTTGTTCATTGGGGTAATCATCGCCGGGTGATGGGTACGCGGGAAGGCTATTGGGATAACGGCCGCGTCGGCGGCAGCGCCATCCCCATAAAGACCGGGCAAGGTTGGTTGGAGATTTATCATGGTGCGGATCGGAATAATCGCTATTGTCTCGGCGCTGTCTTGCTGGACGCCAAGTCGCCCTGGCAAGTGCTGCAACGCTCGAAAAAACCGATCATAGAACCGGAAGCGGATTACGAGTTGAACGGATTTTTCGGTAACGTCATTTTCAATTGCGGCGTGCTGGCTGAAAACGATATGATCAAAATATATTATGGCGCGGCAGATACGTGCATTTGTTATGCAGAAATTCCTTTAACAGATGTCATGAAAAATCTGGCCGATTGAACTTATCCATTAAAAGGAGGAAGAATGATATGAAACCATTTGTTAGAACCATATCCATCGCCGTTCTGGCGGTCGTATACCTTGTTTTATTTTCAGAAAGTCTTTACGGCCAGGTGAAATTTAAAAATGTGCAGGCTCAGATCGGCACAGCGTTTCAGGTCTATCCCAACTGCGAAGCCTGGGGCGACGTCGATAATGACGGCGATCTGGACGTCTATATTTCTCAGGGCTCGAAAATGGGCAATGACCTGATGATCAATGACCTGAACAAATCCGGCAAGTTTCTGCGTGGGGACACCTTGTCAGGCGTATTTGTCAGAACTTCGGGTCCGCGAGCCGTGCTGATGGTGGATATCGACAATGACGGCGATCAGGACATCATGGCCATCGATTCGAGCTCGGACGGCTGGAAAACCTACCTGTGCCTCAATCAACTGACAGAAACCGATTCGCTGTGGTTTAAAGACGTCAGCGATGCGACCGGAATCACGCATTTAAATGAATCCTATTATTGTTTAAATGTTGCGGACTATAATAACGACGGCAAATTGGATATTTTTATGTCCGGGTTGTCGTCAACCGCCTTTACACCCTCTTTGCTGCTCAAGAACACGACTGTAAACGGCGGGCCTTTATCTTTTGAGGATGTCGCGGAATCGGCCGGCATCTTCTCCATGGTAGGCATGGACATGGCCTGCGGGGCGTGGGCGGATTATGATAATGATGGCGATCAGGACATGTTGATCCCCACCATGCCAACTTGGCCGGTGTTTTTTTATCGAAATGATGGAGACGGCACCTTTACGGAAATTTCGGAAACCAATGGTCTCAGTGCTTCAGTTGGCAGCTCTCGCGCCGGTATCTGGGCTGATTATGACAACGACGGTGATCTGGATGTGTACATCACCCGATGTGTTTATACCGATAAACCGGGCATGGATAATTGCGAACTTTGGCGCAACGACAACGGCATGTTTACTGAAGTTCCGTCAGCTCGGGTAGTAGGAAAGGAAATACGCGGCGGCGCATGGGGCGATTTTGACAATGACGGTGATCAGGATTTGCATCTGCTGGAAGGATCCAAGGTGGACATCATGCTGCGCAATGACGGCAATGGTGTCTTTGTGGATGTCGTCAATGAAGTTGGTTTGGCCAAAACCGAATCTCCGGGCGGCTGGGGGCTGATGGATATCAATGATCGCGGCGGCGAGACGTTTGCCGACTGGGATGCGGACGGCGACCTTGATCTCTTTCTGCCCGGCGGCGACGGCACCAAACCCTATCTGATGCAGAACAACGGCGGCAATGCGAAAAATTGGCTTGAGGTCAGATTGACCGGTGTAACCAGCAACCGGAACGCCGTCGGCAGCCGCGTTACCGTCGTCACCGGCGCTTTGCGGCAAATACGCGAAGTGTGCATGGGCAACGGCTACTTGTGTGGTTCGCCGACTGATTGTCACTTTGGCTTAAATACTGCAAGTAAAGTTGATTCGCTGATCATCAAATGGCCCAGTGGCATCAAGGATGTGTATACCAATGTGGCGGTCAATCAATTGCTGAAATTGAAAGAAGGGGAGGGTTCCACAGAGGTGCAAAGCAAGGATGCCGTTGCGCCTGAAAATTTCACGTTGTATCAGAATTATCCCAATCCTTTCAATCCGTCAACCGAGATCGTTTATCAAATGTCCGTTCCTGGTCGGATTCGTCTGCAAGTGTATTCAATAACAGGGCAAGTGGTTGCATCCCTGGTGGATGAATTCCAGCAGGCGGGACAACACCGCGCTGTATTTAACGCAAACGGACTTGCCGGCGGGGTCTATTTCTATCGTCTGACAACAGAGCAGAGCGTACAACAGAAAAAGATGATATTATTAAAATAGGTTTCGTTATTAATCTAACATGAGCAGTAGGTGTATGTAGGGTTGGCCTCGCTTTGACAACCGGCTGAATTCTCAGTATCCCGACGTCGGGCAGGCTCGATCGGGAAATGCTAAAGGCAATAGTTTTAAATTTACGTCATCTCAAACCCGGAATGATGCAAACTAGGTTTAGCCTTTTTGCATTATTCCGGACCTTATAAAATGGGCTGCATTAGAACAGACTCTCGGAGCAGCTCAATCTATTTCGCAACGTTCCGATTTCGGTTGCATGTCGGCCTTATTTTTTATATGATGTTGCTGTTCCAGAAATAACCATTTACCGACTTACGGCATGTTCAAGTTGTCCCTGGGACAAATAGTACGATGCTTTTTTTCCTTTAGATCCGCTCTAAACTTGCTTCGCCTCAGACCGCGTTTTTCTTATACTTTTTTCCCGGGGTTGCAGTTATTCCTTGCCAAACGAGGGATTGATTATAAAACTCTTATCACAAATCGTCTTGGTGTTTGTCTTCTTGACTTGCTTTGGGTTGCACAACACTGCCATCACCGATACCTGCAAAGAGCAGTCCAAGACCCTTATAGCGCGGAATGCTTCAGGCGCGGGAAATCCGGACCGTCGCACCGGGATACACGATGGCAACCGAATTCGTTCAGCTTTCTCCAATTTTGGTAATCTCGGCAGTCGAACGTTGGAACTACGCGGAGAATGGCCCAGAGGCAGCGGCATCAACTATCTGTTCGAGTGTGTTTTTTATATGGGCGCTGAGGTTGTCGATGCAAACAATGATGTCCTGCATATCTTTACCGATAGTTATACCGGTGGACCAAGAGATAGATGCCAAGCTGACTCGCATACCTATTCCTGGGAGCCTTTACCCGGATTTTTTACTGAAGGTCCAACCAATATCAGTAGTTTTCCGGCCATGAGCCATTTACCGGATACCTGGCCAGCACTATGGCCGAATCGTTCGCTGGATTGGGCGGGTAAATGGATCGGTGAGTCAGGGCCTTGGCCGTCCATCAAGCCGCTTGCCAATGGGAATAAATATCTGCTCAAAGCTATGTGCTCCGGAATGAACCCCTCACACCCGACGCAGAGGGATCTCCTTTCCTGGGTGTACGCTTATGGCTGCATAATTTTCAGGCGCCGTCGCCGATTGATTCCCTGACGGGCTGGATAACAGGCGATGCAAACCTGATCCCGATTGTTGATAAAGATCCAGGCAAAGGATTTATCGCCATTATTTGAAGACAGTGTTTTGCCCGAATTCGGCGACGTTGCTCGTATCGTTATCGCCAAGCCCTTTGCGGAAACCGACGTCTACCGATTCCAGACACTTCCGAAGTATTTTGTCGCTGTAGCGGATGAAACGCACTCGGTTGATTTGTTCAGTCTACAGCAAAATTATCCCAATCCGTTCAACACCGGCACGACCATTGAGTATGTTCTTGCAAAAGCGACAAAAGTAAGGGTGCAAATTTTCGACGTGCTGGGCCGGGAAGTGGTGAGTCTTGTCGCAGAATGACGAACGTTATTCCATACCAGCACCGATAATTTGCAGCACACGCACGCCACCCCCTGCCCGATGATCCGCAGGAACGGTTATTTGAAAATGGTGTAGCTCGCTTTCATTTGCCATAGAGATTTCATCATTCCATAAATCGATCATTTTATAAGTCCTCAATCCTTCCATCTTCATTTCACGCAATGGAATATCTAAATGAAACGATGCATCAAAATCACGATCATTGCCGATGATCAGGATGGCTTTTTTATTGGGAATAAAGCGGATATAGGGAACCGGCAGTGACTCTGGTGTATGCTTTACTGGGAGGATGTTGGTCATGGATCGGTCATAATGAAGAATGTCGCTGTTCTCATTGCGGATTTTTATGATTTTTTTACAGTCTTGCAACATCTCTTTTTTGTCCGGAAGCTTTAATTGTTCCCATTGAATCCAGGAGGCATACAACCAGGCCGATGGACCGCCTCCGCCATACAAGTCACGTTCTGCATTTGGCAGGGGAACGTAATCCGCATCGAACTCCTCTCCAGACATAAATAAGGGGATATCGAAACCAAAAATATAGACATATGCGAAGATGAAGCGACTTGCTTTTAATCGATAGTAGGTCTCGCCCGTGGATTTATAATGTCCGCCATCGTGCATGCTGATGGCCCGGCATTGATAACGGGGTATATTAATAAAACGATCGGCCAGATTGTGTTCTGTCAATTCCTGATACCGCTCGCCCTGTTGAAAGTGATACCTCGAATTTTCCGGAAAAACAACTATGGGATGACCTTTTTCCGCACATGTGGCGGTAATTTCATGCCAGACAGACAATGTTTTTTCTCGTGATTCAAACCCATTGGGACCATCCAGGCGATAGCCGTCAACGCCGTAATCGAGAACGTAATTTACCCATAAATCAATCCACCATTTTACGAACTCCTCATTATCATAATTATAGTCGACCATGCCCCAACTTGCACCCTCAAACCAATCCCCGTGCTCCTGGAACAAAGGGCTTTCTTTGACAACGCCATGGGTAATGACATCCAAAAAAATCTTTATTCCCCGATGATGCGCCTGTGCTATCATGTTTTTAAAATCGGTTTCGGTGCCCAAGCGCGGATCAATTTTATCAGGCCGGATACAGGCATAAACGGTGGGAATATTATGGAAATGCGTCGTCGACTCTGAAAATCCGGCCAGCCAAATTCCGGTAATGCCGAGATCATGCAGATAATCCAGTTTATCCATCAGGCATTTAAAAGTCCCGCTGCCGCCGCCATCGCCGGCGCCGTCTGGAGATGTAAAAGCATAGGGATTGATCTCATATAGTATCAGATCTTTTGTCCATGCCGGCGCTGCGGTTTGAGAATAGGCAAAGTCTGTCATAAGACAGGAAACGAAAAGTAAAGCAGCATAAACGCTGTGGAGCTTCATCAGTTTTAACATGACGTTATCCGTTATTATTATCTGACCTGGGTGATTGCTTTAACCTTGCGAAGGTTTTAAACCTTCGCAAGGTTGCCTTTTAAGCACAAATCAATCTATCAGTGTTTTTAGTTTTAGGGTTGTTGTTTGCGTCTTGCCTTTTTTCATTTTGATCTGCATGCCATGCATATCAAAATCACAATCTTTCCAGGCAGTCAGCGATAAAGTGGCCATTTGCTTGTCAATTTCCCCGCTCACGGACACGCCCAGTCTGGAGTAGATATTTTTTAAATAAATTTTTCCTTGCCAGGGGTTGCAGCGGGCTATCTCGAGTGTGCCGAACCAATCATCCACGAGATTGCATGTCAGGGATTGTGCAATCATGCCCATGGTAGTGACATAAAAAGCCCGGTTATTGCCGCTTGATTCATAGGTTTGTATCATGTCGGCGTCGGCAATATTCGATCTGATCAGATTGTCCCAGTCTTTTTTCCAGCCGGCGACATCGTTCATGTGCGTCCCGGCCAGGAGAAATTCAGCCAGGGTCCAGCCGGCAAAATGCGGCTGTTCGGCATTGATGGTTATTTTATAACGGAGGTTGTAGGCTGTGGCCGCCGGTTCAGATACATGCGGGTAGATCGGCAACAGCGCCAACGGATTCAATTGCACCGGATGCTTTTGCGCTCCAGCTTGCTCATTCTTTGCCCCCTGGTTAGTGTAATAATAACCCCGTTCCGGCATCAATGTTGGAAAAGCCAGGCCATCCTGCAGAATTTGTCGATACAGACCGTCGCTGTCCAGTCCGTATTCTATGGCCTTTTGAAAACAGTACTGTGCGCTGAACAGGGCACAGAGATAATCTTTTTGATTAAAGCCGCCGTTTTCATCCAGGCCGGTCGACGGCGTGATAAACAGGTGCCAATAACCGTCTGCTTCTTTGTTACTGATGCTCCTGTAAAATATTGCGGTTTCACGGATAATCGGCTCTGCAAATTTTTGTTTCCATTGGCCATCATTTACAAAGGCGGCTGTCTCGTCCGTCATCCTCGCCAACAGCCCGGAGACGTTGATGGAATAGTAATTTTTGGTCGGCGGGGAAGGATCATGAAATCCTGCAAATCCGGCGTAAGGAATCGTACCGGGACAAAAAAGTCCGTCAACGCCGAAAAGTCGTCTGGTGTATTTTTTCATATCATCAAGTCTTTCCGCCAGATACTCGACCCAGGACTTGGCAATGGATAAATTTCCGCTTGCCAATAAAACAGGCGGCAGAAAGGTCAAATCCCCGGGAAAGACAAAAGGCCAGCCATGCCCGGTAAAGCCCATGGGCGGGGCCATTCCTGTTTTATCTTCATTGTGCGAATAGAAAATATAGGCCATGGTTCGCACCCACATCCTTTGCGCATCGAGATCCGGCAGTCTCAGGCAGCCCATATTCTGCCATTTCTTATGCCACCATTTGACCGTGCGGGCCAATGATTTTTTCAGAGTAGCCTTCGGCCTGGCATTTACCGAGAGCAGTATGGTATTTTCACCTTCATGCAGGTTAATATGAAGGCTGTTGTCTACCCTGTTGACGTTTGCATTGGTCTGCAAAAACAGGGTGGAATTGGCATTCAAGCAGGACAATTTAATTTCCCAAATGCCGGCTTTAAAATCGATTGAGGGCGTTTGGTAAAGCTCTTGCCGGTAGTGCACATAGAGCGCTTTAAACGGATCAAGGATTATGGCCGGCGCTTGGCCTTGCACATTGATTTTAATGGCACAAAGGTCTCTCTCCACCGCATCGAACCAGGTCATCACCGTAATGCTATTGTTTTCTTCCGTAAAACGAGTGGTAATGGTTCCATCATAGAATGACTGATGCTGGCTGTAACCGGTCACTTTTTTCGGTCTGTCCTGCCAGAAAATACAAGCCAGGGGAAGTAAATAATCGACGCCGAATTTGGCCCGACAAAAATGCTTGATATGCAGATACTGAGGCAAGCCATATTTCAGCCATTCCGGTTTTCCCGGGTCCAATTGCAATCCCAGGGGGCCATACATACTGCCAAAGCGCCCGTTGCCCTGGTAGAGACTGATCACCGCCGTGTCCGGCCAGGTTGTTCGAATTATATCGGCGCTTGATATAGCTTGCGGTATTGAAAACTCTGTTTCGTCATGGGCAAAAAGCCATGCAGGAGTATTGCAAAGGAATACGGCAAGCAGGACAACAAACAGGCTTGTGTTTGATTTTTTTTTCATATTTAGAAATCCTAAAAATTACCAGAGTTGAAAAAGGCTCCCCATTGACACAGGGAGCCTTTTTTTAGTTATCGATGGCCGAAATGCCGCTGGTCTCAGATCAGCCGACTGGGCTCTTGCCAGTATTGAGAGATGAAACTATCCTCGCGAAGGTTTTTAAACCTTCGCGAGGTTGTTTTGTGAGCACAAAACGCTCCATCTAGACCTTTATTATAATCCTATTTGACCAGTGTCATCTTTTTAACCGTTCTGGCCGAATTGACGGAGAGAACATAAAAATAGACGCCGGAAGCAACCCGATTGGAATTCCGGTCCGTTCCATCCCAAACAACCGCATGTGCACCGGTCGCTTGTTTGGCATCCACCAGGGTGCGAATCAACCTGCCGTTGATGTTAAAAATAGCCAGCTCGACGGTCGCCGGTTTGTCCAGCGAGTAAGAGATGGTGGTGGTTGGATTGAAAGGATTCGGATAATTCTGCGCCAATGTGAAGGATGCCGGTTGGGAACCGGTAAATTCAGGTGCTTCTACGCCCGTAGAACCGGCCGGGCCGAATTCCATGACATAGATGCCTGGACGCGGAACCTTGAGGGTGTTATTCCATTCCGT
>CAYLWO010000045.1:0-45671 GCA_964387285.1 uncultured Cytophagia bacterium
GGGCGATATAAGAAGCCACCTCAGCGGCGCGCAGCAGTTTTTCTTCGCTCAATTCATCGGTATAGGCGTAACCAGTCTTGTCGCCCGCGATCACGCGCACGCCGGCGCCCTGGCTGATGCCGAACACCGCGCTCTTGAATTTGGATTCCTGCATTTGAATGTCGCGGGAGATGCGGTGTTCCACATAAACCTCGGCAAATTCGCCGCCAATGGCCAGGGCTTTGCGAATCGTTTTTTGCAGCATTTCAGGATCAGGCGTGTTTGCTTTTGGTGCGGTTTGACAGGCGAGGAATTGGTTGAGAATCGAACTGCTTGCGGCCACGGCAAGCCCGGCTGACGAGCCACGCCGTAAAAATTCGCGCCGCGGAATGTCGGAAACATAATGATAGAGATGCGTCATAGGTACTCCCTGATAGTGATTTAAGAACGGTTAATCAGTGTAAGGCAGCAATCCTGCATACGGATAGAGTACAAAATGGTTACATTTTTGCTAAAAATCAAGTGTTGCGCGGGATTTTCCCCATTTGGGAGTGCGGTGAATCGTCACCGCTTTGTTTGCGCCGACGTGTCGGCGCTGACGTTGAGTCGTTGATCGCCCGGGGAAGCCTTTCCTGGGCGGAACTGTAGTATGATCGCACCGGAGATTCCTCCAGTGCGTGGGCTGGTTTGGGACATTCGTCCAGACAGATTAAACGAATTTGCCTGGTTCCCCTTGCTCGCGCGGATTGCGGGATTAATATCCCGCGCCATTCTTCGCCCAGCAGACATCAGGCTGTCCAGGAAGCCTATTTTTTCAAATTTTTACCATAATTGCTTCCTTCATCGCAAAACCGTTTATTGTCATATAAACAGTTCGTTGATAGATTCTTCACCCGCCTTTGGCGGGTTCAGAATGACACGCTAACAGGGTTGGTGGACAGCCTGACATCTGCTGGGCGATCATGGCGCGTTATTATGAGGTCAATATGTCGTTGTTTTTTGGCGGACGCGTCCCCGCATTTAAAGCACTGTCATGACAATGCACTTAAAAATGGGGACGTATCCAATTTCGTCAAGCCATGTTTCAGTCTTACACCTAAAAAAGGAAACCCGATTGAATAATTAATCACTTGCTTATAGTTTAAAAATTTGATAAAATCTAACAAAACAAAGTCCGTAATTATCTTAACGGGCGAGATTCAGCATGAATAAAGCACGACTTTTTTTCATCAACAAGGATGATGGAATGTTGTGCTTTTTTGTTCGATTTGATGCTTATTGATTTCACTGTTTAATTGGCAAACGCTCTATAAACAATCGTTCAGGCCTGAAGCGCCTTGATCTTTACTTTGCATTCGATTGATCGCCGGCCGAAGTTTTTCGCGGCCGCTTCCGTGACGGTTTTGCACATCCCAAGCCGTTTAGGCCAGGCGAGGTGGCCAAGATTGAGTACGAACTGCAGGATATTCTACACACCTTCCTGAATGAGGTGGGCGTTTTACCATAATACAAATTTTGATGGAGTTACAAGGCAATTTATTCGTCAAGCTGTTTCAGGTTGACCTGTGAAAAGAACTCGGCTGAACGAGTGCGGCGAAAACGATGCAAGCTATTGCTAAAAATACTTTAAAAAAAGGCATTTTCCTTTTTCTCTTTTTTACTATAGCAGGCTTGACCTTGCTGTTCTTTTATACACAAACGCCTGAAACATTCCACGCTTTGCATCGTTTGAAATTCCATTTTATCATGATCGCCATGGTCCTTTGCTTTTTAGATATGTGGCTTGGCGCCTGGCGTTACCATATCTTTGTACGTAAAATGCAAACGCTCATCCTGTTCGTTTTATATTTTGCTCCTACTCCGGGCGGAGGCGGTATTGCCGAGTTCAGCATCGCCGCGTTGATGTCGCTAGTTATGCCGAGTTATCTCCTGACTGTATTTACCGTGTTGTATCGTTTCTTCATTCTCTATGTGCCGGTGACATTGGGTTCGTTTGTGCTCATGTCCGAGCTCAGATCAGAGGTGAAAAATGACGGAAAGATTTGAGGGATGGAATGATTTTAGCAGGCAGCAAATGAGAATTCGAAAATGGTTGCTAGTCGTTTTTTCCGCCGCATTGATCGCAATCGGTACCGGCCTTAACGGCCAATCCATCAACGCGACCTGCTCGGCAGGGTGGGACATTTTTATTCCCAAAAAAGGCGACGGCCATCGTTACGGTCCTTCGATCATCATCAACCCCGACAAAAGCATCGACCTCTGGTTCGCCTCAACTGGCGGCGAAGGCTCCTGGGATTGGATACGTTACCGGCGCTCGGTGGATGGCGGTAAAACATGGAGTGCGGAAACCGTGGTTCTCAAACCGACGCCCAATTCAGCGGACAGAATGTCGGTTTGTGATCCCGGCGTGATCAAGCTGGGCGATTATTACTACCTGGGCGTGACTGCTGTTTATGACGACAAGGGAAGGCATAATCATGTTTTTGTGGCGCGATCACCGTCTCCCACAGGTCCCTATGAGAAATGGAATGGACAGGGCTGGGGTGGAGATCCGCAGCCGATTATTCGTTACCACGGACCCAAAGACGCCTGGGGCGCGGGTGAACCTCATTTCGTTCTGCGCGAGCAATGCTTGTACCTCTATTACACCTGGACCAATTCTCCCGCCTTTCCGGCCGGTGAAAAACCGAAAAAAATAATCAACCAGATCCGCGTCGCTACGGCTCCGGCTGATGATCCCGACTGGCCGGCTAAAATAACCGAACGGGGCATTGCCTTTGACTGTATCAGCGGAAAAGAGGAGGGTGGAGAAGGCGCAGCGGACGTCAAGTATTGCGATGCGCTGGGAAAATTTATCGCGGTTTCCATCGCCGGCCACTTTTCACCTTCCAGCTATGTGGCCCTGCGTTTTTCAACGGATGGATTGCGTTTTGGCGAGCCGATGAAAATTACGGAAAACATAAAATCCTGGAGTCACAACATCGGTATTTCCGGAACAGCTGAAGGACATTTTAATGGGAATGACCATAATTTCATCGCATATGCTTATTCAGAGCCACCGGGTTTCAGCTGGGGATTCTGGCAGACGTTTCTGAACCCGATTTCAATATCCATGGATTCTGGTTCACTGCAGCCGAATCCTGTCAGCAAATAATTTTTGTCTCTCAGACGCAGAGGGAAAAAGATACCACTAAAATTTTTCCTTGGCGTTCTCTGCGTCTTTGCGCGAGTATGTTTTTCGTATCTGATGAATAAAATTTTGATCATTTGTGGTAAATTAATTTTTATATCCCATTACAACCATTTTATGATTCATAGGTTCTATGGCTATGAATTTTTGTTCAACTTTTTAGTTCTGGCTTGTCCGGGTTGGGCAGAGGAAAAATGAATTAAGAACATGACCTATGACATATTACGACCAACCGAAATGCATTGCACTTCGGACCGGTATTTGACATAGCCTATGAAATAATTAACATAATTTGTTGAAATATTGTAAACGCGGTGCAAGCATCTGGTTACACCCTTTGACATCAGGAGAGTTCATGTCACAACCCATGCGAGCGAGACAGAAACAGATAACCGAGTGGAGCTATAGCTCGGGGCAGAAACGCCAGGACCCGTTCAATAAAGTCGAACTTGACGTTGTGGTGCGGCATGCCGACGGCGAGTCGTGGCGAGTGCCGGCCTATTGGGCCGGCGGCCAGGAATGGCGGGTGCGATTTTGCCCGCCAAAACCGGGAAAATACGAAACAACCACCGCGTGTTCTGACGAGAGCGACTCCACGCTCCATGGGATCGAGAGTGGCCTGGAGGTTTCGGCCTGCGAAGGCGACAATCATCTTCTCATGCATGGGCCTTTGCGCATCGCCGGGTCACGACGTACATTTGCGCATTCGGATGGCACTCCTTTCTTCTGGTTGGCCGACACCTGGTGGATGGGGTTTTGCGACCGGTTGTCGTGGCCGGAGGATTTCCAGCGGCTGACAGCGGATCGCCTAGCTAAGGGTTTCACGGTCATCCAAATCGTTGCCGGCCTCTACCCGGATATGCCGGGATTCGATCCGCGCGGGGCCAATGAAGCCGGATTCCCGTGGGAAAAGGAGTATGCCCGCATCAATCCCGCCTACTTTGACATGGCGGACTTGCGCATCCGCTGGCTGGTGCAATCAAGTCTGACGCCGTGCATTGTCGGGTCCTGGGGATACTATCTGCCGCTGCTCGGCATGGCCAAGATGAAGCAGCACTGGCGCTACCTGATTGCCCGCTGGGCAGCGTATCCGGTTGTCTGGTGTCTGGCCGGCGAGGCAGCGATGCCCTTTTACTTGAGCCAAGACAAAGAGGGCGACCGGGAGAAGCAGATGACAGGCTGGACTGAAATTGGCAGATACGTGCGCGCGACAGATCCCTTCCGGCGTATTATTACCATTCATCCGACCGAAATCGGCAGGGATCAGGTTGTGGATGACAGTGTTCTGGATTTTGACATGTTGCAAACGGGTCATGATGGGTTTGACAGCGTACCCAACACGGTGAAGAAAGTATCTGTTGAACATGTTCGCCAACCGGCCATGCCCGTGGTGGTGGCTGAAGTCAATTATGAGGGTATCATCCACGGCACCCAGGCGGAGGTGCAGCGGCTAACGTTCTGGACATCTGTCCTCTCAGGAGCAGCAGGACACACCTATGGCGCTAACGGCATATGGCAGGTCAATACCAGGCAAAAACCCTACGGGCCTTCTCCGCACGGGGGAAACTGGGGCAACACCCCCTGGGACGAAGCGTACCAACTGCCCGGATCGATGCAGCTCGGGCTGTCCCGGAAGTTACTAGAGCTCTATCCCTGGTGGCGGTTTGAACCCCATCAGCACTGGGTTGAACCGAGCGGAGACTCGGAGAATGTGACAGCGCCGTTTGCGGCCGGCATTCCCAGGGAGACACGTTTCATTTATTTCTACCGGCCGGTCTTCCCATGGTCCGGTAATACCATAAAAGTAACCATGATTGAACCTGATATCGCCTACCAGGCGCTGTTCTGGGACCCGCGCACCGGTGATGCATATTATTTGGGCAGAGTTGAGCCGGACAGACAGGGTTATTGGCAAGTACCGCTTCAGCCAACGTTCAGTGACTGGCTTTTGATCCTCGACGCCACCGGCGCATACACCCGGTTGATCTGAAATAAATTCGGAAACAATTCACCATGAAAAAAATAATCATTGTTTTTTCCGTACTCTTGCCTTTCAGCGGCCAGCACGCGACTGCTGCCATTAATCCGGACAAGGCAAATTCCTGTCCAGCAAGCACACATACAGGGTTTGTTTCTGCAGAAATGAATTCCGGAAATGCCATTTGGTCGGAAAAGCCGGCGTCTGAATGGGCAGAGGGTTTTCCGCTGGGCAATGGGCGTTTGGGCGGGATGGTTCTGGGGGGCGTGCCACATGAACGGATTGCTGTCAATCACGACCTGTTGTGGCGGCAATTTTGGCGCTATCAGGAACACAAAACCGCTGCAGACATTAAAAGAATCAGAGAATTAAATCTGCAAGGCGAATGGGATGCCGCTGAAGATCTGTTGCTGCAAAAGATTCCAACTACCGGCAATGCCATCTATCTCAATCCTTATGTACCGGCAGGTGATTTGTACATAAATCTTTCGCATGCTGATAAACGCGTGACGGATTATCAACGTGTGCTGCAGATGGATAAGGGTGTTGTGGAAGTCAGGTACTGTGTGGATGGCGTTGTGTTTACGCGCGAAATTTTTTCTTCCTGGCAGCATGGCGTGATGGTCATCCATTTGACAGCCGATCGCGCCGGTATGTTGACCGGAGAGGTTTCGCTTTCCCGGTTACTGGATCCGGAGTGCACGGTTACCGGTTACGCAGCCCGGGACTTGGTCGTACTGGACGGGAAATTCGAAGAGGGCAGAGAATTTGCCGTGGCTGTGCAAGTCAGACAAAGAGGCGGACGCCTTACCATGGGCAGAAAAGCGCTGGTGCATAATCCGGCTGAAATGCCGAAAAAGGATTTTGGCCTAAAGTATGTTTTCAGCAAGAACGCCATGTTCGGCAAAGACGACGGCGCCTCTACTTTTTTTGATACGGCTGATGAAGTGCTGCTGTTATTGGCCGTCACCGTAGATGATGAGTTTGTACAAGGCGCTGATCTGGTCGAGAAAACCATTGAAAAACTCGACCGGGTCCGTGATGATTTCGAAAGGCTCAAAGAGAACCATATTCTGGATTTTCAAAAATTATATTACAGAGTGACCTTAAACTTGGGTTCTGAAAAACCGTTCATTTCTACAGATTCGTTGTTAAAAAAATCCGTGGATGCGCATACGGCCTCGCCGGCTCTGTTGGAAAAGATGTTTAATATGTCGCGGTATCTTGCCATATCCAGCGGCCGTCCCCAGCCGGCCGGACAACCGGCGAAATCTCCGATCAATCTGCAGGGAATATGGAACCAGGACCGGCGTCCGGCCTGGGATTGTGATTACCACATTGATTTAAACGTCGAGATGTGTTATTGGCCGCTGGAGATGTTGAATCTGGGCGATTTAGCCATGCCGCTGATGGATTGGGTGGAAAGGTTGAGTGAGGATGGGCGTCGAGCGGCAGCGGATCTCTATGGAGCAAAAGGGATCGCTTTTGGCGGCGTGGCAGATAATAAAAATATCGGCAATGTCGACAATGTTTGTTTTCCCTGGACCGGAGGCGCTGCCTGGCTCGCGCAAATCCTCTGGCAACATTGGCAGCACAGCAATGATTTGGTATTTCTAAAAAATCGGTTGTTCCCTTTTATGGTTGAAATCGGCAACTTTTATCAGGACTTTCTGGTGCAGGATCGCCATGGATTTCTGGTTCCTGCTTTGAGCGCTTCCCCGGAAATGCCCATTGCCGGCAGAAAAAAATTAAGCTTTTCTTCTTCCGCTTCGACAATGGACCTGGAATTGATTCATGATGTATTCGGGCATTTAATCGAGGCAGGAGTTTTATTAAAGACCGATCCTTTACAAATTAAAAAATGGCAAGCTATTGTCGAGCGCGTACCGTTGCCCAGAATCAATGAGGATGGCGCCCTGAGCGAATGGTTGGAAGAACATATCATGGCAGATCCGGGGCATCGCCATCGATCCTTGCTGGTCGGTTTATGCCCGGGAGAAAGAATATCGGTTGAAAACACGCCAGACTATGCAGCAGCCGCATATAAAGCCATTCTCAAAAGGCATGAAAGCGGAAGAAAAATGACCCAGTCGTTGACTTTTGTCTGGGATGCGCAACTGCTTGCCCGCCTTTACAAGGCGGAAGAAGCCTATGAAGAATTAGTGCGGTTGTTGCCGGTTCATGTTCTGGATAATCTGCTTATTACCTGTAATGATTGGAGTGGAGAACGAGGCGGTTTAGCCTGGTTCAAGGGAATAAAGTTGGTCCAGGTAGAAGCAAGCATCGCCATGGGATCAGCCATTGTTGAAATGATTTTTCAGGACCGGCAAGGCTTATTGAGGTTTCTGCCGGCCCTGCCGGCTGATTTACCTGAAGGCAGGGTGACCGGTTTAAGAGCCAGAGGCGGATTTGAGGTTGGTATGGCATGGCATCAGGGAAAGATGCGCGCCGCGAATATTTTTTCTTTCGATGGCAAGCCCTGTATTATTAAAGACCATGGATTCGATAAATTAGAAATATCATGTGACGGAAAAGAAATAAAATACTCAAATGATAAAGACAAAGGCATCATCCGTTTTGACACGGACAAAGGCAAAGGATACCAATTGACCTTTTAAGAGGTTGTAATGAAATTCAAATCCAAAGTAGCGGTGCTTTATACAAAACCTGATACGGTTCTGCAGGATTATCAACGTTTGTTTGAACTGGCGGATGGAAAAAAGGCGCTGGCAGTACAGACCACCACGATTCTCAAAGACAACATCACCTGGCATTTTCCCATGCCCGGCGCCAATACCACGCCCTGGCAACTGGAGGGATCGATATTGGCGCTGCGCAAGGCCGGATTTAACGATCTTGTGTGCGTGCAAAATCAAACCGTCGTAACAAACGCGTTTAAAGGCGAGGACCTGAATCGTTATGTCCCCATCTTTCAGCATCACCAGATTCCGGTGCTGTACAATTTCCGCAAGACCGACATGATCTGGAAACCGTATCAGCCAAAGGCGAAAATGCTGGCGCTCAATCATATTTATCCGGACGGCATTTTAATTCCGGATTATTTTATCGGTAAAAACATCGTACATCTGCCAACAGTCAAAACGCACATGTACACCACTACCACCGGCGCCATGAAAAACGCTTTCGGCGGCCTGCTCAGCAAGTACCGGCATTACACGCACACCTGGATCCATGAAACATTAGTGGATTTGTTAGCCATTCAGAAAGAAATACATCCCGGTATTTTGGCCGTGATGGATGGCACTACCGCCGGCACAGGCGCAGGGCCGCGTATGATACAGCCGGTGATGAAAAACATCATCCTGGCTTCTTCAGACCAGGTGGCCATCGACAGCGTAGCGACAAAGTTGATGGGTTTTGATCCCATGCAAATAAAGTATATTCGTCTGGCGCATGAACAGGGATTGGGAATCGGCGATCCGCGCGAGATTGAATTGCAGGGTGATGATGTTGCGAAAGAAAACTGGAATTTCAAGGTGGGCTACAATTCGCACAGCTTTCTCGCCTGGTTGGCTTGGTACGGCCCAACCCGGGTGCTGCAAAAATTAATATTGCGTACGCCGTTTGTGATTGTGCCGACTCTGATTGGCGAAATCGAGCAGGATTATTTGTACTGGCCTTTGAAATATCGTCGCATTGCAGCGCGCTGGCGTAGGGAAACGACGTGGGGGCGGTTATTCCAGCGTTATCAGGAGCAGGGGCATTTGGCGGATTGAGGCATCGGCTAGGCTGAAAGTAGCCCTGATAATGCTCTGTTTCCACGTGCTAACGCAGATTGCGGGATGAATATCCCGCGCCAGCCTTCGCCCAGCAGACATCTGCTGGGCGATCGGAAAGATAAGGATCAAAAATAATTTGAAGAGGCATTTTTTCAGCAATTGCATTTCTCTGCATCATCCAATTTTAAACAAAAAAATTCTCGAAGGAACTGTATGACAGGACTGGAAAATTACACCCGCACAATCGAACGCAAAGGCGCAGCCTATTTGCCCTGCGCCATAACCCTGGATTTGCACTGGCTGCAGGAAAAGGATGAAAGCAAATCTCAACGTATCCAGGACTTGCTTGTGCAAATGCCGGACGATTTTGTCGAATGGATCAATCCGGCGATGAACAGCGTTGCTCCTACATCTCTCAACGGCGTGTCGCGCTGGATCGACGAATGGCAAACCGGATGGGAAGACGACGGTTATGGCGCCAAAACCATCACGCACCCGTTGCAGGACAGCTATGATCTGATGGACAAATACATTTTTCCCGATCCGCTCAAGCCCGGACGTTTTGACGAAATCGATAAACGATTGCTGCAACGCGGAGACCGTTATGTGCAATCTGTCGTATGGTTCACGCTGTTCGAGCGCCTGTGGATGTTGCGCGGTTTTGAAAACATGCTGATAGATCCGTATACCGATGAGGAAAAATTCTGTTATTTACGCGACCGCATAGTCGACTATAATCTGGCCATCATCGATCAACTGTTGCAGCGCAAAGTCAACGCCATATTCTTTTCCGACGACTGGGGCAGTCAACGCGGCCTGTTGATGGCGCCTGATGATTGGCGCAAGTTTTATAAACCTTCCTACCAGCGTTTGTTTGAGCGTGTTCGTTCCGGCGGCAGCCATGTTTGGATGCACCTGTGCGGCAATATCATTTCCATTCTTCCTGATTTGATCGATCTGGGATTGAATGTCCTGAATCCGGTACAGCCGCAGGCTATGGATATCCATCAGCTGTCGCGCGAATTCGGCGGCCAGGTTTGTTTTTACGGCGGCGTGGATGTGCAAGGCACGTTGGTAAACGGCACGCCTTTAGAGGTAAAAAAGAGCGTTCATGAACTGGTGTCGTTGTTTGGCAGGTTCAACGGCGGATATATCGGCGGCACCAGCCATTCCATCATGCCGGAAACGCCGCTGGATAATGTCATTGCGTTATTTGAAGCGTTTGCGGAGTATCGGTATTAAATCGATCTGAGCGATGTTTGAACAGTATTCAGCTACAGCTACTCGTGCCAGCGTGAAGTTGCAATATCGCTTAGGAATTCCTGGATAGTGTTTTTTCCCGGATCAGGCGCCAGATATTCAACTTGTTCAGAAAAATCGATATCTTTAAAATAGGCCAATTGCTCACGAAACAGCTTTTCATTAAAGGCATCTCTAAACATCAACGACGCTTGCTCGCAAATCTGTTTCAGTGAAAAATGATCATGCAGGAGAAAAAAAAGATCTATGTAATCTTTCCATTTAGCTCGGCCTCCCAGGGCTAATACTTTCATAGCAGCCAGGGAAAGCAGAGACGGTATAAATAGACCATTCGATAATTTGGTTTCACGTGCAATCGAATAAGGAAAGTGGTAAAAGGTGAGTTTGATCGCATGGACAATGATATGGAGTTGGCCCTCTTCCTCATACAGAACTTGCTCGATTGGATAAACGCTTTTCCCGATGTGGTTTCTGATCGACATCCTATGCACTGATTTCTCTGTAAAAAGATCAAAGTCGATAGAGCGACGATGTCCGATATACAGTGCTATAGCTGTGCCGCCGGCAAGATAATAGGCGTCAGCAAAATCAGCAAGCAGATCAAGGAGATCACGCTGATTGTGTGTAAGAATTTCGAGATGCATGGCGTGTAAAGTAGAGGATAAAAAAGTGACGCGTACGCGGATGATAATTATTTCTTTTTTTCCCAATCTGTTGAAAAAAAATTTCAGCCACTCTATCGATACCAAGCCATTTTGTCAGAGCCTTGAAATCCCGTTCGTTCCCATAATTCAGTGTTTGTTCGACAATAGCTTCAGGGCTCAGACTCTCATGAAATTTTTCCGGAGTTGACCAAAATAGTTTGCTGATTATATTTTTTACTTCCGGTGTTAATGATGGCATAGACAAATATCTCCACCCTATATATGATGATCCGATCGCTCCATTTCTTTCGCGATGACAATGTCTATTAACTTGGAGGAAAGAGCGAATCAGCTTCTTACCGGCAAGGCGATCACCCAAGAAATTGGTTCCACCTTTTTAAAATTAACCAATCGATGCGCGAAAATCAAGATAAAATTCAATTTAGATAGCGAAGGTGATGGACTCGACAAGCTTTTCTACTCAATCGACCTGCGCAACATGATCCCTCGCAATATGGTAAAGCCTGCCAGGAAAGCTGCCAGCCCCGGCAAATTGGGCCATACCGCTTCCCAATCCTCAAGCGGCTGTTCGAAGGTGTTCGTTCCACTGGTGCGAATGGCTATATGCATCTGTACGGTAATATTATTTCCATTCTTCCTGATTTGATAGAACTTTCACTGAATGTATTGAATCCGGTACATCCGCAAGCCATGCCTATCCGTCAACTGTCGCGCGAATTCGGCGGCGCCAGCCATTCCATCATGCCGGAAACGCCGCTGGATAATGTGATCGCGCTGTTGGAGGCGTTTGCGGAATACCGATAGCGTATACAGCCATAGATCAGAAGTGAAGCACAACGCCGGCCAACTTAATAGCCCAACTTGGATACATAAAATTATTTTATGTCAAAAAACGAACTATCTATATAACTAACCGATTGATGTTCAGTATGCGTTCTTAAAAAGGCCAATATTTCTGCAGAGATGGACCTATCGCGCGCTTTCAGCGCTTGGATTTATGCACTTTATTCCTGGGCCTGGCGGCCCAGGCTAGGTTAGGTCGCGCCGTTGGCGCTCAAACAACTCTGCATATTTTTTTATTCAACCGAACGTTTCAACATGATCCCGGCCAGCGCCGTAAAGCCCGTCAGGAATCCGGCCAGCCCCAGCAGATAAGGCCAGATCGCTTCCCAGCCCTGGCCGTAAGAGATGAGCCGGTTCAATGCTTTGATGGCCAATCCCGCAGGAATGAAATTGGCGGAAAATTCAAACCAGGCCGGCGTGACCTCTAACGGAAACCAGCAGCCGCTCAGGGCAGCCATGGTCATGCTGGCGATAATGGCCACGGCAATGAGTTTTTCTTCGGTTTTGATTAATAATCCCAGCGTAACGCCCATGGCAGCCACTGTCACGCTGTACAGCAGGATCACGGCGGTCAACGCCAGAGGATAAGAGCCGTAATTCACACCGAATAAGAACCGACCGAGAACTAAAATAATGCCGATTTGCAGCAAACCGGTGGCGGTAACGCCGCAAATTCTACCGAAAAAAAGTTGATGAAAATGCAATGGCGCTGTTCCGAGTCGCCGCAACAGACCATTGCTGCGTTCTTCCACCAGGGTTGTGCCGCTGTAAATAAATAACGCCAGCATGCAGAACATGACCAGATTGGCCGGCACCTGTTGACTAAAACCAATGGGAATCACCTTGGCTTTGCCCGCATAGGACGCTGACACGATGATCAGAGGAGGGCGCTGGTCCAGGGCTGCAAAGCTTTTTGAGGCAACCGGACGGCCTTGAATGTCCAATTCCGTTAAATCCGCCAGCAGGCGATAGACCGCTTTTTTAACTGCCAGGTCGGCTGTTGTACGCGCCAACGGATCGCTGTTGTTAAGGATTTCCCACCCCAGACCGGTTTTGCGGTTATCAAGCAGACATTGCGAAAAGCTGTCCGGAATGGTCAGGACGCGCGTGGCGGTCGACAGGGTGGTGTCCACGCGTATATTGGCGCCGGACAAATGTTTGAGCAGGCGCAACCCCAGTTCACCGCGGTCGTGATTGACTACCGTAATACGTGCGCGCGATAAAGTCGGATCCGAACCGCTCCTATAGGCGCTACCGAAAATAAAGATAAAGACCGCCGGCATGATGACCATCCACAGAAACGCGGTTTTATCCCGGAATACGCCGGTTAAGGCATGCTGCGCCAATATCGCGATATATTTCATACACGGACCTTTCGGTAAAACAGAACAAAAGCCAGTCCGTTCATGAGCACAGTCAATGAAAACAGAATCAGCAAATGTGGGAAAAGCGCGCCGGGATCGTTTGGCTCGGTGAGCAATTTTTGCAGTCCTGTCGTACACCAATACACCGGTGAGAAACGGGCCAAAGAGCTGATCGCTGACGGCAGTAAATTGAGCGGCAGCATGCATCCGGCCAGCATGCACAGCACGATGATGACCGCCGGTAGAATGGCCGCGGCCTGATTGCGCGTGGTGGAAAAACCGTAAATCAGCGCGATAATGCCGGTACAGGTTGCAACGGCCAGAATCAACAACAGCAAAAAGAAAATTGGCTGCTGCAGGCGAATGGAGAAGAACACCATGCCCACCAGCCACATAAGAATCTGTGAAAGCAATCCGGCCAAAAAGATAAACAACAGCTTGGCTGAAACATAATCAATGATCGAGGCCGGAGCGACGTGGATGCGATAGAGCGTGTGATTATCGCGCTCGCGAAAAAAATCGCGGGCAAAAGTATCCAGAGCAAACAGCAAAGTCATGATGCCCATGCCCACCAGCATCGATGCAAACAGAACGGCCGAATCCGCGTCTGAAGAGTCCTCTTTTGCTGCCGTTTTTATTTCGGTAATGGTTATGGCTGGAGGAAACAAGCGGTCGCCGCCTTTGACAAACAACTTTCTGATTTGCACCGCGACCTGGGCAACCATTAATTCGTCGGCCAGATCGGGATTTTTTACGCCCTGGTTGATCGCCTGCAGCGGTTTGGCTGCGATGTACAGCAAACGATCGCCGCCTTCAGCCAGAATATCGACCGTTTCTTCGACGATTTTGGGGGCAAAAGATTGACTGGGATTTTTTATCAGCAGCAGATTCGCGGGCTGCCGGCTCAGCAGCGAGTCGCCGAATCCGTCCGGGATGATGAGCAGGGCTGAGGCTTTAGCCTTGTCCATGAGCGGGCGGCCCTGGTTTTTATTAATGTTTTCCACCTGAAACATTTTTGCCAATTCGCCGCGGCCAAATGCGGACGCGACAAATTGCGAGGCAAAGCTGTTGTCATGGTCTTCTATCAGCAAATGGACGCGCGGCATGAGGTTCTTCTGCCTGCCGGGACCAAACAGAGAGCCGAACAATAAGGCAAAGGCGATGGGGATCAGCATCAGCATGATAAAACCGCCGGGATTACGCCAGCGCCGCAAAAAGTCTTTGTACAGCAACGCCCTGATCAATCGCGCAACTCCCTTCCGGTCAATTTAAGAAAAACCGAATCAAGACTGGGTTCTTTTATGGACAGATTGTCGATGCGAAATCCGTATTCCAGCATTTTTTCAATCAAAACGCCGGTTCCCAGTTGCATGGGCAGGCTGAAAACCACTTCAGCCGGCTGTTGCGAAAGGATAGAGATATTGCCTATCTGATGTACAATGGCCGGAGCAGCTTCAGCCGGGAAACTGCCGGTAACGCGCACCAGGCGATTCTCGCCGACTATTTGATTGATCTCTGTTTTGGCGCCGCAAGCCAGAATGCGGCCATGATCGATGATGGCCAGACGATCGCACAACAATTCCGCTTCGTCCAAATAATGCGTGGTATAAAGAATGGTGGCGCCGTTGCGCGCCTGCTCGCGCACCATTTCCAGCATGCTGTGTCTGCCCTGGGGATCGATCCCCACCGTGGGTTCGTCCAGGAGCAGCAGAGCGGGTTGGTGAATCATGCCCACTGCGAGATTGAGACGGCGTTTCATTCCGCCGGAAAAAGTCTTAATGCGTTCTTTGCTGCGTTCCTGCAAACCGGTTATGTGCAGCATGGCTTCCACGCGCTCTTGTAAAGCCCTGCCGCTGAGACCGTACAGTTTGCCCCAAAATTTCAAATTCTCCGCTGCGGACAATTCCTCATACAGCGCCGTCTCTTGTGGTACGACGCCCAATTGTTTACGCCATGTCGGCGAGCTGTTGACCACATCGACGCCGTTGATGCGGATTTGTCCGGAATCCGGCCTGAGCAAAGAGCAGATCATGTTGATGGTGGTGGTTTTGCCGGCGCCGTTGGGACCAAGAAACCCGAATATTTCTCCCTGACGCACCTCAAAGGAGATGTGATCTACAGCCAGATGGCTATTGAAAGATTTGGTTAATTGAATGATTTCCAGCAAGAATTTTTCTCCGTTTGCTCGTGTCTTTGCCTTGTTTAAATGATCGGCTTTTGATGGCGCTGGTGAGAAAAATCACGCCATCAGCAGCGCACGAATGATATACGACAGATCATGCTGTGTTGTTACAGTTAATAGCTTCCAAAGTTTAGCCATTGCATTGCCCTTGCGAAGGTTTCCAACCTTCGCAAGGTTGTTTTTCGAGTACCGATCGCTCAATTGTGGAGTTTACTCATTTTTTAATATAGCTGAAATATTATTAACCAGATTTTTGCGCACGCTATAACGGATGCACATCAGTCCGCCGGCAATGATTGCCATCAGCAATAGCAAAACAGTTATCACAGGAAATTCGCTCTGATTGTTTTTTATCATGGGCCACAGTCCCAGTAAAGCGGCCAGGGCGCCGATGAGCAGGCCGGTCATAAATAACAGCCCGTGTTCAATATTCAACAGTCTGCCGATTAGACCTTGAGAAAAACCCATGGCAGCCAAGGCGCCCAGTTCGCTGCGCTGTTCGTGAATGTTGCGCACGGCCACGATGCCCATGCCCACGCTGCCCAGTAACAACGCCAAACCGCCCAGCATCAAAAAAATCGAGAGATAG
Organism: uncultured Cytophagia bacterium; assembly: GCA_964387285.1. GTDB lineage: Bacteria > Zhuqueibacterota > Zhuqueibacteria > Residuimicrobiales > Residuimicrobiaceae > Anaerohabitans. The sequence goes on from CAYLWO010000045.1 coordinate 15,791, forward strand.
GTGTTTTCAATTTCGTTGAATTGCGCCAGTCTTTCTCCCGTGCTTGTCGCCTCGGCGCCCAGATCGCTCATGGCATCCTGCAGGCGATTGCGCACCGGTTCCAGCAGATCGGTTGGCGCATCAACGAGAAAGAGGCGATAACCGGGTTGCGAAGGGAAATGGTGCAAAAACGCGGTCTGTGCGATCAGCAGATGACCCTGAAAAACGCTGTTAGCAAGACCGGCGATCAGGCGCACATTAAAGCGTTGCCCGGATTCGTTCAGAAAAACCAGCGTGTCGCCCACAGCCTTGCCCAATCCCCATTGCAGTACGGTTTGATCAGCGATGCCCGGTATGGTTCCTCCTGCCTCGCTCGCCAGGGATTGCCAGGGATTTTTAATATCAGGGCATTTTTTAATAAAGGAAAATGCCTGTAACGAGTCGAGGCGATGCGCATCAACACCCAGCAGCGGCGGCTGCAGACTGCGATTCAGATTCAAACAGCTGGCATCATCTCCGGAACGCAGCCGCATGCTGAAAAAAGAGACCTTTTGCCAGAGTGAATCGGTAAATCCGTATTTTTTTCTAACAGAAACGTCATTTAGATCATCGACAAGCGGCGCAGTCGTTTCCATCCACAGGCTGAAACCGCCGCTGCCGGAACCGCGCTCATGTGTGTCCGGCATGGATTTGCGATTGCTGCCCACAGCCAGGATCAGAAACACAGCTGCCGCCCACAAGGTGATGACCGCCAGACTGCGGCCCGGACGCCGGGCCAGATTGCGCAAGGCCAGTTGCCTGACTTTGTGCAGAAACGATAAATGCCGCATCGCCTGTTGCATCAGCCAGGCACGACAGGCCAGCAACGACCCCAATACCAGCAACAGGCCGGAAGCGAAAAATGACAGGGTCGCCGACTCGCTGCTTTGACGGTCACCGAATAGCATGACCGCAAAACCGGCAGACCAGCCCAGTATCGCGGCCAGCCACCACAGGCGGCTGTGGCGGGTTCTGTGAGACCCTGCGGCAAGCGGTTGCATGACATTCAATCGTTTGCAGCGCCAGAGGATGATCGCCAGCGACAGAAAATAACCCGCCCCTGTCGCAACCAGCAAAGAAGATAATCGAACATGCAAAACCAGATCAGGCACGCTAAAAGCGGCCGACCACCAGGTTTTTAAACCCAACAACATGATATGGACATAGGCAATACCCAGACATGGTCCAACGATCAATGCCGGAAGGCCCAGCAGCGCGCCTTCGAGTAGAAATAGATTTTGTATTAAGGATCGGTTGAATCCCAGCGCAGAGTAGAGAACCATTTCCGGTTGTCGCATTACCAGATGGATCTGAAACAGCAAACCGATTAACAACAAGGCCGAAAGGATGACAAAGAACGATTGCCCGATAAAAAGTTGGCTAAAATCGGTGATGGAGCCGCTGGCCTGCAAGGCCTGCTGTTTTATGGGGTGAAAGTGCAGGCCAAACTGAGAGAGAGTGAGGTTGTTGTGTAATTTTTGTTGAGCGGCAACAGCAGCGCTCGAGTCGGGAAACCGCAGCGCCGTGCAATTGCCGAAACGATTAGCCCACAGTTTTTGCCCGGTGGCCAAAGAAACCAATGCTTTGGGCGCGCCGCGATAGCGCTGCCAGTACTGTTCGTCCTTTGTTCTAATTTTCTTCAAGTCAAGCGGCAGGCCGGGATGCCAGTCACGGCAGTTCTGTGCATCCGCCAATCCCGGCAATTCCGGCATCAAGGTTGCATCCGGTGACTCTTCTGGAGTCAGTGCTCTCCGCACCTGCAATTTTGTCGCCCGTTCAATCAGCTGTGAATATTCATTCAGACTAAACCAGGTCAATGTCAGACTGTCGCCGGCGGTTGCGTGCAAATCATCGGCCAGCCAGCGGGTGATGAGTATCTGGCCGTCTTGGAGTTTTAAATTTTCAGGAACCGCTGTCGAGACAAACGAATAGGGCGTGGTCCGATCACCCCGTTGCAGAGAATTGACAAAATAGGAAAGAACCGGTTCTGCAGCTACGGCGTTGCAGATTTTTTCTTCAATAAAAATGCGCTGCGAAATCCACTCCCATTGTTTGGTTCCGGGAACCGGCCGTTGCTGCAAGGCGAAATCAGGCAATTGTTTTTTCTTTTCCAGCACGTTTTGCAGTTCTTGCAGATCAGCAGGTCCGCCGGCCAGAATGGTGTTGCATAATCCGGGTACGTCCAACTCTTTTGCCAGAACGGAGCGCGACAGAAAAATGTTATAGGGAACACGCTGGGTCGCTTGCAAACTAAAGCGTCCAAAAGATTGATCGGGCACAATGGATTTAACGGTCACGCGCAAAGCAACGGCCGCATTTTGTTCCCGGGCCAGAGGCAGTTCAGCCGGCAACAGACGTTTTTTTGCAAAACGCACAACCAAGACATCGCCGGCGCGCAGGGACAACCGTTTCGCCAGGGCGTTATTGATCACGGCCTGATCCTGGCCCAAAGCGTCCAGTTCCGGCGGTTCATTTGCCAATTGCCAGAATTTTTCATCAACGCCCCAAAGAGCCGCCTGAAAGGGCTGCCGGTCGTTATCTGCGAAGGCAAATGCCTGCAAAGAGAGCATGGCTGATGCGGAAACGCCCAAACTGTCAGAGATGGCCTGTGCCAAATCGGCTCGTAGAAAACGATCCTGTGCTTCCAGGCTGTATTGGACATGCCCCAGTCTGGTTTCGGCAATCCTCACCAATGTGTAATCGAGTGAATCAGCAATCATCAATGCACCCACCAGAATGGCAATGGCGATGCTTACGCCCAGCAGAGTCAGCAGATGCGCCTTGTGAAAGTGGCGGAGATTTTTAATGGTCAGTTGCAATATTGAATTCATGACATTTCTGCCGTTAAAAGACGACCGTCAACCAATTGCCGGACCATCTGTGCACGCGACGCCAGAGCGGGCGAATGGGTGACGATGACGCAGGCCATATTTTCTTCCTGGTTCAGCTGCAGCAGCAATTCGCCCAATTCGGCTGCGGTTTTCTGATCCAGCGAACCGGTGGGCTCGTCCGCCAGCAGCAGCAGAGGCTGGTTGATGAGGCTGCGCACCACGGCCACACGCTGGCATTCGCCGCCGGAGAGTTGTGCCGGCCGATGATGCAAGCGATGGCTGAGGTTGACGCGCTGTAACAATCGCTCCGCTCTCAGAGTCACCTGTTTTTCTTCACGGCCAAGCGGCAAGTTGGGCAACAGCACATTTTCCCAGACCGACAGTTGCGGAAGCAAATGATGCGCCTGAAAAACAAATCCTACATACTGATTGCGCATCGAAGCCAGGGCGTTTTCATCCAAATCAGCGATATTGCGATTCTGGTAATAAACAGCGCCGCTGCTTGGCCGATCCATGGCGCCGATGATATTCAGCAAAGTGCTTTTGCCTGAACCGGAAGGGCCGAGAATCGCCAGGCTGTCTCCGGCCTGCAAGGTCAGGGAGACGTCCTGCAGAATCGAGATGTCTGCGCTGCCGTCCGGAGAGGAATATTGTTTGCTGACGTGATCCAGGCGCAGAAGAAATGAATCTATTGTCATTTCCATACCTCTATGAGTAAAAACGAATGATCATTTACGTGATGATGGTTTTGTATGCAGAATGTAAAAATCGAACGGATTATTTAAAAACGCTTTGCGTTTTGTTCTGCCCGTATTTTAGCCGCACGAAAGAAAAATTTCCTAGATGACGTTCCGGTAGGCCGAGATTATATTATGCGCCATGGCGTCAACCGAATACTGACGCTGCACCGCTTCGCGTCCCATTTCACCTATGGCTTTGGCCTGATGCGGATGTGCCAGCAGTTCACCGATGTTTTCCGCCAGCGAAACCGGATCATCGGGTGTGCACAACAGACCGCCGCCGGTGGCTTTAATAAATTCCGGAAAAGCGCCGCAGTTCGGTTGCACCACCGGCACAGCGCAAGCCAACGCTTCCAGCAGATAAGCGCCGAACGCCTCGTTGCCGATCACCGGTACGGATAACACGGAAAGCGAGCGAACAAAATCGATGCGATGAGAACGGTCGAATTCGGCAAAAATTTTCACCGCGTGATTAACGCCGGTTTGTCGCATTCTTTTCTGCAAGCGTCTGATGAACGGTTTGTCTTCTGCCGTTTGACCGCCGGTAAGGTGCAGCGCCAAATCAGGGAATTTTTTCTTTAAGATAATAAATGCTTCCAGCAGCGTGTCTAATCCATAAGGTTCCGCCATACGATTCAGATAGCCGATGACCGGCGGGTGGTTTGTCGGAGCAGCCGGTTCATATCCCTGCAGATCGATGCCGAGAGGAACAACCTGTATGCGTTCGGCCGGCAGTCCCATTTTTTGCTGCATGAATTTCGAGTAGAAATGACTGACTGTGATAAAGCCGTCCACGTATTTCGCTTTTTCCGACATTAACTGCCAGATACGGACCCCATGCGCCTGATCCATGGGATCGATCCACTGGTGTTCATCCTGCAGCGAACAGAATAAGCCCACTTTTATTTCTTCTTTCAATCGATGCGCCAGACCCAGCAGCAGCGCGTTGGAGAGGTGGATCACATCCGGTTTTTCTTCCCGTTTTAACCAGTTCACCAGATGTTCCAGCTCGGCCGCTTGTTTGCCTTCTTCGCCCATGAGCATCGAAATGGTCATCGCTTCAAGACCTTTGGCATTGGTGGAGCCAGAAAATCGCGCAGCCAGTTGCAGCAGGGGACCGGCGTCCAGCAGATGTTGCAGCCATTGCGGCGTCCGACGAAAGAAAGGATATCGCTGTTTCAGGTAGGTGTTGATGGCGCCATAAAAAACCGGGGCCAGAGCTAATTTGTCGCCGGCTAAAGCGAGCGGCAGATACATTGGCACCATGGTTACCTGGTGACCCAATGCCAACAGGGCTTGCATCAGTTCATTATCGCGCATGCAGTTTTGGCAGTAAAAGGAACCACCGGAGCCCGGAATGATGTAGACGATTTTCATCTGGTGCCTGCTAAAGAAAAAGCGAACATTGCAGAAAAATGTCGGACATCTTTCGAGGCGTCCGATATTTGTTGAACCTGCTGTGAATATACAAATATATAGATATTACTTGTCGCCAAACGCATACACGCGGCCGTCCTCTGCGGCAATAACAATGATGCCGCGGCTCATGGCCGCTGATCCGGTGATGGATTTGCCGATATCGTAAGACCATAGTAATTGACCGTCCTTGATGGCCAGCATATACACTCTGCCGTCGGATGAACCGAAAATCACGCGATCATCACATACAATGGGCGAACTGTCCACATCTTTTTTGCAACGAAAGGTCCATTTCCCCTTACCGGTTTTTTTATCAATGCAATGCAGTTGTTGGTCGCGCGAACCGATGAGGATTTCCCGGCCGGTCACGGCCGGACTGGAAAAAAACGGTTCCTTATGCTCTGCATGGCTGTAGCGCCAGAGGACGGTTTTTGTGTTCGAATCCATGCACAGAACCTGTCCGTCATACTGACCTACATAAATCCGTTCTTCGGAAACCACCGGCGATGAAGGGATATACGAACCGGCTTCCACCTGGCCGACCGCTTGGCCTGCAACCGCGTCGATGATGTGCACCAGGCCGTCACAGCCGCCGAAAAAGATACGGCGACCATCCGTGGCCGGTGCGCCGTTGATATAGTTGTCGGTTTCAAAATTCCAAACCTTTTCACCTGTACGGCTGTTCAAGCAATGCAGCTGATTGTCATAGCCGCCGAAAAAAATCCATTTTTCCTTTTGTCCCGGGATTTGCACCCAGTTGGCCGCGCCCATGATGCGGTCCTCGATTTCATGGCGCCATTTTTCCCGGCCATCCGTCCGGGTCAAGCAAACAAAGGTCCCGGCCACTGTGCCGAAATAGATCAGGCTGTCCGCCAGCACAGCCGGTGCTTCGATGGCGTCGTTGGCGGCATAATCCCAGATTTTGGCGCCGGTTGACAAATCCAGACAATAAAAGTGATTGTCGCTTGAACCAATGAAAATTCTGCCGCCGGCAATGACCGGCGAGGATTTTATTTCATCGCCGGATTGAAAAGACCAGAGCAGTTGCGGATTTTTGGGCGCTCGTCCGTCGCTATAACCGGTCAGACTGCGGTCATTGCGAAACACCGGCCAGTCCGATGAATCTCTCGTTCCTTCTGATTCGTTGATGCTGCAAACGGTTAAGAGCAAGAGGCTGATGAGTCCCAGCGCCGGGCTTTTGATGTACATAAGATTTTCCTTTTATTCAACCTGCATATTACAGAAAAAAAATCATAGAGACAATGTTTTTTCTTGCAGCAGGGAACAGATAAAGAAATTCTCAGCTGTTATATCCCAACCCGGACAAACCGGAATCAAATGTCGGACACCTTGAGAATGTGAAAACTTGACAGACTCCGGATGGGGCCGCGCTTTTTGCGGCCACTTTGGGCGTCCTTTAAAGTAATAGCAATCGGTTAAAAGTATGGATATATCTGCGGGTCATTGGGGAGAGTTGCCGACCTCGTTGGCATCTAGTAAAAGGTTAAATTCAATCTCATTAGTGCCTGGCGCAAAAATAATTATTTCGTTTTCCGTGCACTTGATCATTCTCCAGTTGTGCACGTTTTTCACATAGGCGCCGGGCGAGAACTGGGCAATCTGGTGGCCTTTAGGAAAAGGAAGCATTTCGCTTTTGCGCGAATGGCCGTGTCCGACCAGTAAAAGCCGGATGTTCCGATGCTCGTTCAGTACCTGCAAAAAGCCCTTGGCACAGGTCGAGTCATTGAGCGCAGGTGCTCGGGCCGCAGCAAAGGATTGACGGTCGTTGTTGTAATCCAAGGCCGGCAGATATTTGTGCATGAACATAATGACCGGATCGTTGCCGGTTTGATTCATCTCGTATCGCAGCCAGTCGAACTGCGCCTGGTCAAGCCATTCGCCGTTTTTCAGGTCATAGCCGTTATCGAGAAAAAAGAGGCGGTAATTGATTTTTCCGACCGGAAAAATGCGCTGGTAATAAAACCCATCCTGGAAACAGGCCAGATTGCGACTCCAGGCCGCGCGCGCTTTCTGGCTGTGCAACTGATTGAGCTGCACGCTGTTGTCCTGGTCGTTGATCCGGTAGCTGCGCAGATCGTGGTTGCCGAGAACAGAGAAGAACGGCGCCGGGCAGAGCAGCGCCAGGGCGCTGAACTGTTCAATCTGCGTTGCCAGCAGACGATCATCCTTAATCTCTGCTTCGTAAAAGTGCACCATGTCGCCGGTGTGGACCACCAAATCAGCGCCAAACTCTAGCGGTTTTTGCACAATCAGTTGTTCCAGCGTTGTCGGATCAGAAATCTTTTCTTTGCACGATGCAATCAGGCCGGGATGATAGCCTGTCATGTTGCTGATATGCGTATCAGACACGTGCAAAAAAGTCAGGGTGTCCGGGGGTGCGGCAGAAATAAATGAAAACGCTAAAAAGCCGCAAGCGTACGCTTTTTTCAAGATGTTCATTCTACTCTTCCTTTGACTTGCTGTCGATCGTTACTGTCTTTTTTTCTCCCGAATTTATCAGAGTGCGCACGTCGATTATGGTCATCTGATCGGTTTGTTGTACCTGCTCAACGCTGCCGTTGCCGACGACATATTCACCCTTTTTCATTACAAAACGAATTTTGCAAGCCGGCAGATCAACCGGTAAACGATTCTGCAGCACGGCCGCGTTGCGAACGGCCGCTCCGGTATTGGGTTCGGAATAATTGAGAACAAGGTTCAATTTTAATTCGGTGTAAGGATCCGTTGGATTCTCGCAGAAGCGCAATGCCGGCGTAACGGTGCAGGAATCACCCGTCACGAAAAAAACACGAAAAAATCCCAGCTGTTTTCGCCAATCCCCGGCAACGCCGCTTTTGCACACGGTTCCCGGGCGAATGCGGAGCGTGGGCGTTGCGCCCACATATTCCTCAAACGGATCATGACGGTGTCCACACAGCAGGATGTTGATTTTATGACGGTCGATAAACGATGTGTCCACACGGTCCGGTCGATGCTGGGCCAGGATGCGCAGCTTTCCCAGGCCATTCTGTTGCAAATACCCGGATAAGGTCTGACCCTGCAGGCCGGACATGGGACTGCGCTCCGGAATGTCAAATTGTGGATCGCCTAAAAAATCATCTGCCGCCAGGACGCGAGTTTCGCCATAGCGAAATCCGTAAACGCGCAATCCGCACAGCTCATTCCATTGCGAGGCTTTGGCCATATGATCTTTTGCTGATATTCCGTAAAAATCGTGGTTGCCTGTTGTGAGAAATATCGGAGCCTCTAATGCATGCAGTCCGGCAAATCCTGCTGCGCCTGAAAAAAGAGTGCGGTATTTTTCTTCCAGCAACGGTCTTTGCTCCGCCGCATAAACCTTGCGGCCTCCCCAACCGGTCGCATCCGCGTCAAACCGGGTGTAATGGTGGATATTGTCGCCGGTGATGATGATGAAATCCGGCGCCAGGATATTCGCCACTTTGATAAATCCGTCCAGAAGCTCTAATTCTTTGGCATAACCTTTTTCCGCAGTGCCCTGCCATTGCCGGGAAACATGCAGGTCGGAAATATGAATGAAACAGTGCGTTGGTTTAAATCGATTGATCACCTTGACCGATTTGGGCGACACATGTGTTTCCGCACCGCTGTGAATCAACAGGGTGTACAACTCGTCTGGCGTGGATCGGGGCGCCCGTACCCATATTCTGTTGTTTACCGACCGGTGCGTGTAGGAATCATATTCGTATCTTTCAACGCGTATCGAGTCTATAATGAGCGCAATATTTTTAAACGGTCCGGTGAGCTTTATGGAATCTATTGGGGCGTCATCGATATTATTGAACAGGATGCAAAATCCGTCTCCGGCCTGCACAATGACCGATGTTGCCCGCCAGGGATATACGATATCGGCTGCAGCAACGCCGGCCGGCCGGATAGCGTCGAAAAAAGTTGCAAGGAGAAAAAGGAGCGTCCAAGTATTTTTAAACATGTCCTGCCCGTGCTGGCTTCGCCGTCGCGACAGCGCTTGTAATTTCCTTGCGAAGGCTGCAAACCTTTGCAAGATTGTTTTTTGCGCACCAATCGTTCAATTCAGGCATGAAATAGATTCTTTTTACACGTTTCCGGCAATAAATGTCCGACAGTCTCCAAAGGTGTCGGACATTTAGCTCCGGTTTATCCTGGTTAGATGGAAATTTAAAAATATCGCGCCTACCTTCGGCTCGACGAAAGCGGTGACAAGTCATCGCAATCTAAAAGTCATGCTCATTTATCCAAATTCAGGGCATCATCACGCAGCAAGTCCTGCCATGAATAATAATGGTACACCTTGGCGTTGGACATGGCCACCAACATGCCGGATGGAAACTCCGGCGATAAAGCCACACTGGTAACCTCGTTGCCGTCGCTTTCGATGGCTGCGGTAGTGACAATTTTCAACAAACGATGTTCATGAGGTTTTCCCGGCAGGCCCTGTCTGGACCATATCCAGAATCGGTTGGCTTGCTGGTCAGACACGATAATATATCCATCACCGTCTTTATTGTAAATGGAAATTCCTTCATGGTCGCGTTTAAACCCTTTGCGTCCCAGGACAGCCAGCTCTTTGTCCGCATCAGCCTCATCCGGGTCTGCGTGATATTTGCGCACGCCCACAGTTTCATCGCTGTAATAGACAAATCCCAGTTCACTATCGACTGCCATAGCTTCAATCTCTTTTTTGCCGCTGAAAGTACCGAATTGCCTGATCAGGGCAATCTGTAGATGTCCTTGTTCATTCTCTTGCAGCCGATACTGGCCGATGTAACCCTGTTTAGGTCCGGTTTTCCCGCTGACAAAAACAAAGAACGCATTGTCTCGCGGCCGTTTATATGTTGCGATGCCCATGGGCGCCCGTTTTGGGTCGCCTTCAAAAACCGTCAAATCGCCATGATCAATTGCCTTGAGATCAGGCAATTGAAAAACCCGCAGCCGTTGCTGCAGTCTTTCCGTGACAACGGCAATGTCCATGTTCCGACCATGGAATGGAAAACCATAAGCAATATCGACATTATTCGGATAGTGCAGATCGCCGACGACATTGACAATTTTTCCGGCAAGATTGAAAGCATAGAGAGCGCCGTCCTGATTTTTATCCGTGCCAAGAACCAGGCTGGATTCAGGAGCCGCTCGATGAATCCAGATCGCCGGATCGTCCGAATCCCATTGCACAGGTTCGGTGATCACGCGTGGCTGAATTGTTTGTGCAACAGTGAGTATGGGTGGAAGCAAAAGAAGCGTAATGATTAAAGCGTTTCTCATTTTCTGCCCAGGTTAGTTCAGGTCGCAGCGGTTGGCGCTCAGACCATTCTGCATATCAAAAATGATTCGTATTCGTCAAGAAAATTGAACCCGTATTTTGCTTATTTACTGGAATCGGTTAAATATTGTTCCAGCAATTTTTCCAGCTGCAGATTTCTTTTCACCTCGGCCTTGTGGTTCATGGCGGCGAAACGGGCGGTTTCGTAAAGCACAAAACCGTGCATATCAGCGTTCTTTCTGACCATCTCCAGTTCCGCAGCGGTTATGTCCAGCGGCCAATCGTATTTGATTTCCTTCATGTTGCCTTGAAAATAGAACGGCTTTTGGGTTTCTTTAATGACCGCACAGATGGTTTCGAGAACCTGGCGCAGGTTCCAGGGCCGCAGGGTCCAGGCGCCGCGGAATTCAATATCATCGGCGATCTCTTTTATCCAGGTTTCCCATTGCCATTCAAAATTGGGCGGGATATAGCCAAGATAATCGGGCCGATCGTCGGGCATGAGCATTTGCGCATAAATGTGCATGGTAAAACCCTTGCCGCGGCTCTTGATCAAATCCCTCGCCTCACGCAGGAATCGGGTGTAGGCTTCACCATTGACGCGGCGGATAGCCGGATAATCGGTTCGACCACCGGTCGCTTTGATCACCGGTTCATTAAAGCCGTACTCCCACGCCTCCGGCGAGCGGGTATGATTGGCCGTTCTGATGTTGATGCCGTCGACGCCGCGATCCAGGCTATAACGGACCATATCCAGCCAATGATGGCGCACCTCGGGATAAATAGGGTGGAGATTGCCGATCATGTACTCCGGCTTGCCGCAGGCTGCGGCAATATAACCGTCTCGGTCCAGGGTATAGGATCCGGTCACACCGTGCTGTTCTTCAAATCCGTAAAAGTCCTGATAATGTTTTATGCCTGCCCCGGCATCGCTGAACAGCTTTTTCACTTCTGGCCATTGCAAATAACGGACAATGCGCGAAAAAGGATCACGGTTCATGTTTTCGCGATGAGCGTCATATGCAACCGGACCGGCGCCGATGATGAATGGAATCTCGTCGCCGTCCTGGTTTTGCAGCTCTATAATTTTTCCGCGCTCATTATTGAAATCGCCGTAGCGATCTGCGAGCGAGCACTTTATCAAAACGTAGGCATGATCCTGTGCAAGGAGCAGATTTTCCAGATGAAGGATGCGGCAATTTTGGCTTTTAGGAAAACAGGGCCGCCATTCGACCGATTCGCGAAAGGAGAGCGGACCGTCGTATTTTTGAAATCCGTGATTTTCACGGCTGGTCCAAATGGATAGATGTTCCGGACGGACCCGAGTGGGCTTGTCGTCCCGCTTGACCAGGCGAATGGCTGTGATGGGGCCTCTATAGGTACAGGTTCCTGGCCTGCGCTGCAAACACAGATGCGGATTTTCCGCAACAAACGGCCGCACCAGATAGTGGATGCCGCGTATATCCTTGACCGCACTGCGTTGGTCCGGCAGGGGCAGGGAATGGGGCAGCACATCGGTAAAACCGCCACCTTCAAAGGGTTTGATCTCGGCATAAAATTCAATGCCGTGATCATGCGCAGATTGCACCGCTTCCGCCAGCAGATCGAACGGCTGCTCGTACAGGTTCCAGATCGTGTCCACGATCCATTGATGACGGGTGACGCCGATGGATTTCAGGTATCTGTGCAAACTGTCCAGATGCGTGCGTGTGAACAGCCCATCGCCGATATTGTCCGTGTAATCCGTGGTGGCAAAAAGTTTTTTCTTCTGCCCGGAAGTTGGCCGGCCCAATGCCGACAGCTCTTTGCTCAAGGCCATGACGCCCACGCCGGCAGCGGAACGGGTTAGAAATGAACGTCGGTTGATTGGTTGTCTCATGAAAGTGTCTCTTTGGGGGTTAAAGGCGAAAAAGATACTGCCAAAATTTTTCCTTGGCGTTCTCTGCGTCTCTGCGCGAGTATATTTTTAGGTTCTGATGAATGAAATCTTGATCGTTTATGGTAAAATATTTTTTATATCCTATTGCCGGCATTTAATCATTCATAGGTTCTAATGATAGGAATAGTCGTTCAACTTTTTAGTTCTGGCTTGTCCAGGCCGGGTCTTTATATTTTCTCAGCAAGGCAGCCAAGCTCGAGCTGCCGATAATTTTTTCTTGATCCATTTTGGTAAAATTGGCCGTTTCGTAAAGCACGTATCCGTCGATGGCGGGATTCTCACGGACCATGTCGATTTCAGCCGCAGTAAAATGATACGGACCATCGAACTTTAACTCTTTCATGTTGCCCTGAAAATAAAACGGTTTGTTGCAGGCTTGCGTAACGTCGTAAAAAGTCTCCAGCGCCTGGCGCAGATTCCACGGCCGCAGAGTCCAGGCGCCGCGAAATTCCAGGTCGTCGGCGATCTCGCGGATCCAGGTTTGCCATTGCCAGTCAAAATTCGGCGGTATATAATTCAATTGGGTAATGCGGTCGTCCGGCATCAGCATCTGCGAGTACAGGTGGACGGTCATGGATTTGCCGTAACTCTTGATCAGATCGCGGGCTTTGCGCAAGAAAAGAGTGTAAGCATCGCCGTTGATGCGTCGAATGGTAGGGTAGTCGGTTTGACCGCCGGACGCTTTGATGACCGGTTCATTGAATCCATACTCCCACGCCTCCGGTGAACGGCTGTGATTTGAGGTGCGGATGTTGATGCCGTCTACATCGCGTTCCAGGCAATAACGCACCATGTCCAGCCAATGTTGCCGTACCTCCGGGTAAATCGGATGGAGATTGCCCACCAGATTTTCGGGTTTGCCGCAAGCGACGGCCACATAGCCGATTTTATCCAGAGTATGTTGTTCGGTCAGTTTTATACGTTCGTCAAAGGTGAAAAAATCATGATAATGTTTCTTCAGTTCGTTTACATCGGCAAAGACATTTCTTGTTTCAGGAAATGCAAAGTAGGGAAAGATTTCCTGCCATCGGTTTTGCTTATATTGTTCCATTACGGATTTGAGATCAGGCGAACCCGTACTGATGATGAAGGGGATTGCCGCACCCTGGCCATCGGCCAATTCGACCAGGCAGCCGCGTTCATTGGTGAAATCGCCGCTGCCGTCGGCCAATGAGCAACGAACCAGAATGTATTTCTGATCCGGGTTCAGCTGCAGTCCCTGCAGATGAAGAATACGGCAGAAGCCACTTTTGGGAAAGCCGGGGCGCCACTCGACGGTTTCGCGAAAAGTATACGGCCCGTCATATCGTGCAAAGCCGTTGTTTTTATCGCTGGTCCAGATGGAGAGATGTTCTTGTTTGACCCGGGTCTGCTTGTCGTTCTGCTTCACCAGCCGGATGGCAGACACCGGACCTGGTGGTCGACCTGTAACGGACCTGCGCTGCAAACACAGCTGTGGATGTTCCGCGACAAACGGGCGGACCATGGGATACATGCCGCGCAGGTCATTGATGACCTTTGCGCCGCCTGGCGCCGGCATGGTATGCGGAAAGGGATTGCCGCTGCCGCCGCCTTCAAACGGTTTGATGACGGCAAAAAATTCCAGACCGTGTGCATGCGCAGAGGCTGCTGCTTCGCGCACAAGATCAAAACCGGTGGTCCGGTCGTCATAAAAGGTGTAAGCAGGATTATACATCCATTGATGGCGGGAAACGCCGATGGCGCCAAGATACCGATGCAGGCTGTCGAGGTGCTGTCTGGAAAACAGACGGTCCTGGCCGATGATATTGTCCCAATAATCGGTCGTGGCGACAAGTTTTTTTGCTGCTTTTTTTATCATTTGAACAACTGAATGCCCAGCGTGACGACGAACATGGAGATGGATCGCTCTTCGCCCAAAACCGCAATGTTGCGCTCTACGATCTCGGGGAATATGGTTTCAGATAATTTTTTTTCTCCCTCATAACGCGGATTGCGCAGATCCAGGTACCGAAATCCCAGATTGTAACGCTGGTTGTACAGAATGCCAAAGCCCCATTCAAAGCCAAAGTCGCGGGCAAAATCAAAATGCGCTTCTTCAACCACGAGCCCTTGCACGGTCGCTTTGCGCGATGCCATTTTTGAAAAATTGATGCCGGCCTGAAGAATGCCGTACAGGGTAAACTCGGGCGTGAACTGGTGATCGTAACGAAAGCCGGTCATGACCGGCAGATTCAACCAGTATCCGTAATCGAGAGTCAGATCGACCTTTGCTTCGGCACGATATTCCGCCTGCAACGCGTCCGTTTTGCAACCGTTGAGGATGACCTTGGCGCTGAAAATCCATTGTAAATTGCGATAGCCGACCGGAGAGACCAATTCAGCGCCCACGCCAAAGCCGGTGGCGGCCAGGCCGATGTTGCTGCCAATGGAGAAACCGGAACGTCTGGTCAGCTTGCTGTCATCAGCCCGATCCTGGCCAAACTCGCCGAGGGGCAGCGAGGTCATGCCGTACAAGTGCACCGCCAGTTCGCTGCCTTGGCCGAAGGCATAGCCGCTGATGAATAAAAGCATGAAAAGCACCTGATAACGCTTCATGCTCCAGTTCCTTTCATGTATTTAAAAAATCGAAATTAAATGTCGGACACATCAAGAGACTGTCGCAAAAAGTAGAACAATCCCGGGGTCGCGTTTTCTGCGACCCCGGGTGTTTTCTGATATATTGATATTCTATCTAAGGACACCGAGTTGCCGTAAAAACCACGGCAACATCCGGTGTCCGGACTTGTCATTTCTAGTTACTTGCTATTTCATCAGAATCATTTTTTTGCTCTGCACCTGTTGGTCGGCCTGCAGGCGGCAGATATAGAGACCGTTGGCTGCCTGTTGTCCGGCATCGTTCAAACCGTTCCAGAGGATTTGGTGCGCACCTGCCGGTTGGCGTTTATCGTTGACCAGGGTGGCGACCATTTGTCCCAGTGCATTGTAGACGGTCAATTTAACCGTTGCGTCGGACTGGAGGTGATACGCAATCATGGTAGTCGGATTGAACGGATTCGGATAATTTTGCTGCAAGGTAAAGATGGCCGGTGCGTTTTTCACGCCTGTTTTTTCAACGCCGGTGCTGCGCCAGGCTTGCCATTCCGTCTTTTTATCCGGGAACCAGTTCAGATCGCCGGCCGGAAAGCCGCCTTCGGCGTGTGTGTAAGCAGCCGCACCGGTCGGATAGTCAAAATCGAATTCATCCGGCGCTGGTCCCATGCTGGCGGAATTATCCGCCAAAGCGGCCATGCCGTTGCGATCGGCGCGCGGATCGGGATTGCCTTCGTTGCTAAAGTTGGTGGTGATGCGATGTTGCGCATAGGCAGCGACGACCGACGGATCCGGCGGATCGGAAAGAGCCGGGTACTCGACGATGTTGTTCTCGGCCGTCATGTTGGGGAAACGATCGATGAAAGCCTGTGTTCTCAAATTGTACAGAACCGATGTTCTTCGGTTGGGAAAACCGTTGAGCATGGCCGTTATTTGTGGAGAAAAGCCGTATACATTATTGGCAATGCGGATCACGCGGTCTGTTTCCGCCGCCACGGTCGATTTAAGCGAATCGATGGTAACGGCTTCGTCTCGCGTACTGTCTGCATTCGCCAGCGTCGAGTCGTAGGGAGAGCCCTCGAAATCAAAATCCAGGAACAGATTATTGGTGATAACGCCATTGATCATTTTTTCGGTGCGCAGACGTCCGCCGGTTTCATAAAAGGTGTTATGATCAAAGATGACGTTTTTAATGATGCCGCTGCCTTCCAGCGGATAATGGCTGCAGAGATACAGGGTGCAGTTGCGAATCAGGATCGTGTCCTGGGTATTGCTGCGCGTGTCGATGAAACGTCCGTTGCTGGGATTGGCCAGCAGAATGGAATTGCGCAGAATGGAATTGGTCAGCAACAGCTTTTGCCCTTCGGCGTTCATACGAATGATGGTTTGCGCGTCGTGATCCAGAAAGCAATCGTCGATGGTGATGCGCGCTTTTTTACCGTCGCAGCGCAACATGTTTTTACCGGCCTGGTTGCCGAGATTGTCGATGCCCGATATGTACAGTCCGCGCACTTCAATGTCCCCGCCGGGCTGAAACGCATTGCCGGCAGAGCCGGATTCGTTGACAGCCGGAATCAAAATCGGTCTGGGGCCGTTGCCTTTGGCAGCCACAATGCGAAGTGGAGCGGCCTTTAGTCCTTTGACGATGCCGTTCAACAGATAATAGCCGCCGCGTTCCAGACGATAAACGCGATTCAGATTTTTGGGCCCGCCGGTGGCTGAGGTGTCGCCCTGAATCGCAACATTGAGCGTTTCATACCCTTGCGCTACATCCAGGGTATCGGATTCCTGGCCGTACACATTCAGCGCAGCCAGCGACATGAGGAACAGCACGGTCAGCATGGTAACAACTTTTTGTCTCATTGTACGTCTCCTTTGCTTTGATATAGTGGTTTTAGAATGCATAGCCAATGCCAATATCGGTTGTCCAGCCATAGTACTCTTGATTGGTGAGAAAGCGCGTTGCCTGCTGGAAGGACTCATCCGGTTCGTTGGTAATGTTGTTCCAGTTGAAAAACAGTTTAAGATGTTTGCTCAAACGATAGTTGGCCGATAAATCCCAGCGCATCAGATCTGCAGTGTAGCCGTCCAGCTCCGGGCGTACGCCCACACGGGAAAGGGTTTTGCCCTGATGCAGCATGGACAGGCGGGCGGACA
Source organism: uncultured Cytophagia bacterium (assembly GCA_964387285.1). Classification (GTDB taxonomy): domain Bacteria; phylum Zhuqueibacterota; class Zhuqueibacteria; order Residuimicrobiales; family Residuimicrobiaceae; genus Anaerohabitans. The sequence goes on from CAYLWO010000045.1 coordinate 32,744, forward strand.
AAGGACCTTTGTCGTAACCGATGGCAATGTTCATGATGTCATTGGCCTGATCCGGCATTTTACCGACGCGAAACGTGTCGACCACTGTGGTGATGACGAACGGATAGACATTGATCTTTTGCTGGCGAACAAAAGAGCGGGGGAACCTGGTTTCAGACCACAGATGCGTGAAATTAATATTAAGCACCAATCCGTTTAACGGGCTGGGCAACCAATCGAACCGGGTCTGCCATTCCGCCTCCCATCCTTTTACAGTGGTCAGGTTGGGATTGTTTTCAGGTTGAATCAAAGTCAGACCCTGTAGATCCGAAGTATAACCTTCTTTTTTGGCATTAAGTATTTTGTGACCGGTCCGCATAAAGATCAAATCAGATATTTCTTTGTAAAATCCGCCGCAGGTCAGCAAGCCCAATTTGTTGCCGTAAAAGGACACAAACAGGTCATAGTTGTTGGATATCTGTGGTCGCAAATCCGGTCGCCCGAATTCGACGGTCTGCGCCGAGCCGTCCACGGCTTTGAGCGGCATCAGATAATCCAGCCGTGGTCGGGAGAGTGTTTTGGTGTAAGCCAGTCGCACATCAAACCAACCGGTCGGCCTGATGCGCATATGCATCATGGGAAACCAACGGCCATACGTGTTGGTCGCTGAGGTGTCGTAAACCACCGGATCGTCCAATCCGGGTTCGGTTTCCGAATCCGGAATCCAACCTTTTCGTCCGGTCATATCGGTGTGCGTACGTTCATAGCGCACGCCGGGCAGGATCATCACCAGTCGCCCCAGGTTCATTTCAGACATGATATAGCCGGCAGCAACGGCCTCTCGTGTTTCATAATCGTCCAAATCTTCAATGGCAGAGCCGTTGAGCAGAGAATCCAGCATAAAGGCTTTCATGAGATGATTCAATTCGTCGGCATCCAGTCCGCGGCCGAACTCGAACTGGCCGTCCAGGTAATTCGCGGCATCAAAGTCAGGGTCCAAATAGTTGGCAACAGAGGGAAATCCTCCGGTAACCGTTTTATATTCGAATCCCGGCGTGCCGTATTGCGTATGATATTTGGCAAATTCCGGGTATTGAGAATTCAGAAATCTGCGCAGATGATTTTTGTCCCGCTCCTTGCTCTTGTCCGTGTATTTGCCGCCCATCTTGATGTGGCCGGCGATTTTTTTTGACAGCGTGAACGGAAGCTCCAAATTGAGTTGGGAAGTATAGTCTCTTTCAAAAGAGCGATCGGTGGTAAAGGTGGCGGTCTGCGATCCCATGTCTGTATAATTGTTAAAAGCCGCGTGAATGAGCGTTTCGGGTCCAAAGTTTTCTGCAGGGATCAGGCTTTGATTAAAGGCACTGCGTTCACGAAAACGGAAAAAACTGTTATAGGGAGACCGGGTTAACGAAGAGGAGCGGCTTAAACGCCAGTCCAGTTTGGCAAAGTTGAAATGGTGTTCACCGGAAAAGGAATTGGTCAATACGTCGATCTGGCTGATGCGGTTACGCAATTCCAGGTCCCGCCAGTTGTTGTTGAGCGCATAGCTGTTGCTGTTGCTGATTTCGTTTCGGTCCAGGCGGCTCATAAAATTGCTGAGCATGAGTTTGCCGTTCGGCAGTCGATAGTCCATGACCACGCTGAATCCGGATCGTTCGCGTATTTCGTCCACGTATTGCAAATCCGCGCTTGAAACGGAGATCGGCGCAAAAAGCTCGCCCGCTCTTTTTTCTCGTGTGACGTAATATCCGGCTGACAGCTGATCCGATCCGCGCTGCGCTTTTTCCCTGCTGCCGGTGATCATGATGCCCAGTCTGTTTTCCCAGAAGCGATTGCTCAGCATCAGGCTGCCTTTATACTGCCCGGTTTCATCACGCTGGTCGTTGTATCCCTCCTGAAAACGGAAATTGTAGCGAAAGCCGTCCGGAGCGTCGGCGATCTGAAAATTTACCACGCCGCCGAACGCGTCCGCGTCCTGATCCGGCGTCAGCGCCTTGGTCAATTCAATGCCCTTGAGCATTTCCGGCGAGATCATGTTTAAATCCACGCTGCGGTCGCCGAGATCCGTGGCCGGGATTTTATCGCCGTTAATGGTGATGGCGTTGTAGGTGGGCGAAAGTCCGCGAATGACCACCCGGGTTCCTTCGCCGCCGCTGCGTTGAATGGAAACGCCGGACAAACGGCCAATGGATTCCGCGGCATTGGCATCCGGCAGTTCCATGATGCGCTCTGAGGACACCACATTCTTGATGGTATTGGAACGCAGCTGTTTGTTGATGGCCGCGACCTGTCCTTCGGCCTGCGCGGTGATGACGACGGTCCCGCCCTTGACCACGTCAAAGTCCAGGGTCAGGTCCAGTTTTTTTGTTTCACCGGGCTGGATTTGAATGGCCAGTTCTTTGCGTTTATAACCGACAAAGGTGATTTTTAATGTGTAGGAACCAGCGGGTATCTGTTTTATTTGATATACGCCGTCCAGATTGGTGACGCCGCCTATGGCGGTGCCGTCCAGGTAGACATTGGCGCCCGGCAAGGGATCGCCGGACTTGCTGTCCTTGACTGTGCCGATCAGACCGCCTTTTTCACTGACCGTTTTCACAGGCACAGATTCTTTTTGCGGTACGATGGCCAACTGTCCTTCCTGCGTGATTTTCAGCATGGTGCCGGTGCGATTGAGAATCGTTAACAACGCTTCCAGCGCGTAGATGTTTTCCTCATGCAGAGACACCATCATGGCCAGAGGCATTTGACTGCGGCTGTAATTCAGCTTGATGTCGCTTTTGGAGGCAATCGTAGCCAGGGCGGTCTCGAACGGCGCGTTTTCCAGATGAACCGAGATTTTATTCAACAGGGATTTCGGAACCACTTTGCCGCGCAAGTCTTCCTGACCCGTATGACTCCGAGTCTCCTGCGCACGCAAGACGACTGCCAGAAAAAGCAGTATTATAAAAACGCTGTCTGACTTTAACATGAATTACTCCAAAGACGTACTAGTTTTTGCATCTAATGGTGACCACGTTATCGTTTTTGCTAGCCTGAGTATCTGTTAAAATGGAAACGAGTTCGAGAATATCTTCGATTCTGGTCATTCTGATATGAACGGTTATTCTTTGTTCCAGAATTTGCGGATCAGCGACGTCAAATTTCAAATCGTACCAACGTTCCAATTGGGCCAGGACTTCGCGCACGCTGGCATCCTTGAATTTTATCTCGTTGTGCATCCAGTTAAGACTGGATTCCGCATCAACCAGAGTCGGCGTGGTCGGCGTTCCTTTTTCGGACAGCGAACTGAAATAACCCTTGGGAATAATTACAGATTGTGCATAGGCTGCATCTTTCCGGCTCAGTGCCACGGTCCCTTCAGTGACGGTAACGGCCACAGTTGGATTTTCCAGCCAGGCGCGTACATTGAATTTTGTTCCCAAAACAGCCACGGTTGCGTGCTGTGCGTGAACACGGAACGGCCGGCCGGCGTCATGCGCGACTTTAAAAAAAGCTTCGCCTTTCAAAAAAACGTCTCTTGATGAGTTGAATTCGGTCGGGTAGCGCAGTTCGCTGCCTGCGTCCAGGACGACGTGGCTGCCGTCCGCCAGGGTGAGATCCAGCCGGCGGCCGTGGTCAACAGTGACGCTCTGCCAAAGATCTGCAACGATCTCTGGTTTGGCATGAAAATGCTGCAACGTCAAATACGAGCCGCCGATCAACAGCAGGATGACGGCCAATGACGCCAGTCGCCGGAATGGCCACAGAGGCAGGTGCAGGTCAGGCCAGGAAAACCCCTTTTTGATTTTTATCTTCCGCTCCTGCACATTGATTTGAGCCTGTAATTCTTGCCAGGCCTTTGCCTCCTGCACCTGTGCCTGGGGTTGTTCCTGCATCTGCCAGACCTTTTGCATGGCCTGGAGCTGTTCCCGCAAGGCCGTGTCTTTTTGCATCAGATCTTGCACCTGTTGTGTTTCTTTTTCACTAGCCTCTCCGGACAGATACCGGGCAAGCAGGACTTGACGTTTATTGGTCATGTGTTATTCCTGTTTTTAAATTGCTGTATGTTAATAATACCCCTTACGGAGGAAAAACCCCTACAAAAAATTTGCAGTGAGGCGACGCGTCGGCCGGTCTCTCTAGTTTGGACTTTTCCAAATTATGCTACTATCTGATGAGTTAAATCTTTACCATTTCTGGCAAAATATTTTCAATATCCCATTCTATCGCCATAATAATTCAAAGGTTACAACACCATAAATTTTTGTTCAACATTTAAATCCTGATTGTTCAAGTTGAGATTTTGCTGAAGGAAAATTGTCAAATAAATTCTCCCGCAAAGGCGCAAAGACGCAGAGGGGAAAAGACACTACTAAAATTTTTTCTTGGCGTTCTCTGCGTCTTTGCGCGAGTATTGTTTTGAATCTGATGAATAAAATCTTGATCATATGTGATAAAATATTTTTAATAGCCCATTACAACCATTTAATGTTTCATAGGTTCTGTGGATAGGGATTGTCGTTCAACTTTTTGGTTATGGCTTGTCCAGGTTGGGTATTATTAAAGGAGGAGAAGGAGCAGATGGTGCAGCTGGTTGCGGAGCCGTTTATAGGAGCGGCCCATCTGCGTTTCCACGGTTTTTATGGAAATATCCAGAATGGCGGCGATTTCGCCGTATTTCAGGCGATCGAAACGGTTCATGCAGAAAATCAGGCGGCATTTTTCCGGCAAAGTTTGCACGGCTTTTTCAATCGATTCCTGCAGCTCCCGGTTTTTTACCAGGTCCTCTGGTGAGAGGTTCTCCCGGTCGAGCAGGATTTGTTCTGTGCGATATCGTTCTTTTACTTTTTGATGCCGTAAATGTTTCAGCGACCTGTTTTTTACAGCGGTGAAAAGGTAAGTCTTGATATTGAGGTTCGGCTCGAGGTTTTGCCGTTTGCACCATACCTGCAGAAAAACTTCCTGCACGATGTCCTGCGCAGCCTGATGGTCGCGGACAAAGCGGCAGGCGAAATAGAGCAGCGGTTTGTAATAAAGCTGGAAAAGCTGTTCAAAGGCAGCAAAATCGCCGTCCCGCAGCCTGGCAATGGCGGATGAATCAAACTCTGTTGTCGTGATATTGTTATCGTTTTTATGCATAAAATCTACGGATAATCATCTTTATCTATATGAACTAAAGTAATCATCAGAAGAATGGTAATCAAGGAAAAGTCATTGGCTGATTAACATAGTATATGAAGAAATAGCATATGATAAATTAGGATAGCTGGAGATGATGAAAAAGGTGATTGATTTGAAATGGACTGTGCTGGCAATTGTTTTTTCTTTTTATAAAGCTTGTTCTTTATTTCGACAAAGACCAAAACGGCCAACTCTTGATTGAAAATATCATTTCATTGCCAGCGCCGCCGTCGGGCAGGCAGCCACACACTCTAGAGCCACTTTCTGCAACCCCTCCTTTAGCGTTTCATTGAACGGCACGTCAATGACTATGTCAAAACCACGGCCGATAAAGGTCAGACCCAGCGGTTCGGCCGCTCTCTCTGTGATGCGCACGCACAATCCGCATTTGATGCACTTGCCCGGTTCATAGACGACCAGATCGTGTTGTACCGAGAGGGATATCTTTTTTCTTTCCCCTTTAAAGCGGGCCTGTTCGGCGCCATAGTGATCTGCATACAAGCGCAATTTGCAATTATCCAGTTTGCGACAATCGCAGTGCAGGCAACGGTTCGCTTCCTCCATTTCCGCGCAGGTCGGCGCCGGCGCCGTAAAGACGGCCTGGGCTTCCACTATCGTTTTCATTTCTGATTTATCCAGACGTCCCAAGCGGGAATTGAAATGACGCGCTACGCCAACTAGGTTTTCTCCGCGCAAAAATTGAGTAATGGCCATGGCCATCTCTTTGCCCTGACCCACGCTGCGCACCGCCATGCGTGAAGAACCAATGGCGTTGCCGGCGCTGAACACCTTGTCGATATTGGTATGAAACGTTTCTCTGTCCACTTTAATGCCGCGGCTGTCACAGGCCACGCCAAACGTGTGCGCCGTATGCTCGTCGATGCTGCCGCAGGTCAGGGCAATGGCGTCATACTCTTCATGCAGGACCGACATGGGTACATCGCGTCCCACGTGTGTATGCAATCTCCAGACGATATGATGGCGCGTGACCAGTTTGATTTCACGTTCGAGAACGCTTTTATCCAATCGCTCCGGTTCGACGCCGTAGCGCAGCATGCCGCCGGCCTCTTCATGGTCGTCAAAGATGGTACAGTGATGCCCCTGTTGCGTCAAATAAAATGCGGCCGTCAAACCGGCCGGTCCTGCGCCGATGACAGCTATGCGTTTATCGCTGTTGGGCTGATAGGAGGGCTGCCAGGACTGTTCTTGCGCCAGGTCCAGGTCTGCGACGAATTTTTTCAGATGACAGATGGTCAGTGCCGAGTCATGTATGCCGCGATTGCATACTTTTTCACAGGGTGCGGGACAGATGCGTCCCAACACCGCCGGCAGGGCAATGTCCAGCTTTACGGTGATCAGGGCGTCACGGAAACGTCCCGCGCTGATTTGCCGCAGCATTTGCGGGATGTTCATGTCAGCGGGGCAGCCGCGCTGACAGGGTGCCTGGCAATCACCCACGTGCTCGCTGAGCAACAGGTCCAGCGCGTTTTTACACGCCTGATGCACGATGCGGTTATCGGTCTCGATATGCATGCCGTCCTGAACCAGGGCGGAGCAGGCAGGCAACAGCCGGCCGCTTTTTGTTTCCTGCACCAGACAAAGCATGCAGGATGTGTGATGGGGCAAGCCTTTCATGTGACAGAGCGTTGGGATGAACACGCCCAGTTCTTCTGCGACCTCCAGGATCGTCTGCTCCGGCCTGACGGTGATCGGTTTTTGGTTGAGTATGATTTGCATTCTAAAAATTAGCAATAAGCCAGGCTAAAAACAAGTGAAAAGGGGCATGGCATTGACTGCGTTGCGACAAATTGGTGTGGTAAGTCTTCATTCTGGTGCAAGATGGTCAAAAATGTCGGACACATCGAGAGACTGTCGAAAAAATCATTTGTTTATAAATGTGCACTAATTTGTGGTCTGGAATGAAAATTTTTAGTTTTCCAGAAAACAGTACGTTGATCGATTCGATTTTGTTCCCTCTCTGGGCGAATTTAGCGGCGTGCGCAGTTTTGGCGAGCAGGTCAAGCATGTGGCGTGCGCCAATTATGGTTTCTTTAACCAGATCGAAGGCGTAACACCGCCGGAAGCCTGCTATAAGGGCGGTCCCAGCCCGGCCAAAACCAAAGCTGAAATTATGCAGTATTTGCGCGATTCGTTCAAGTATGGCGGTGAAATCATGGCCACAGTCAATTCGGCAAATATGCTCGAAGTGGTGGATGGACCCTACGGCGGACCGCGCTCGAAACTTGGTATGGAGACCATGGCGTTCTGGCATACCATGGATCATTATGGTCAGCTGGTCGAATATCTGCGTATGAATGGCATCGTGCCGCCGGCCAGCCGGCCCAGACAGAGTAAAAATTAAAGTTCATAGTCACGGAGCGACGTCTGATCGGTTCTACATCACCTCCAACGGATTGATTTGAATTTTTTTTCATACGTCGCTCCGCGACGTGGGAGCTCATTATTACGTTCCGGGCGTTGAAACGCCCGGCTGCCAGCCACGGTCACTCCGCGACCAAAGGAAAAGCTTCGCCACGGCTAAAATAAATATTGCTCTTGCAACAGCCGGTTTTGTCGATGCATAGTATTTGAATTTCGCGTAATTCTTTTTTACATTACATATCGAGAATTTGCTAAAAGCCCGCGAAGGAATTCATCATGAAACATTTTACGGCTGTTGTTGAAAGATGTACAGAAACCGGATTGTATGTCGGTCATGTGCCCGGATTTCCGGGCGCCCATAGCCAGGCGGCATCTCTGGATGAATTAAAGACTAATCTTCAAGAAGTAGTCGAGATGCTGCTGGAAGATGGCGATCCGGTTTTAGAAACGGAATTTATCGGCACGCAAAACCTGGTTTTAGAATGATATGGGGACCATTCCCGTTTTGAAGCCTTCCGAGGTAGTGGCGTTGCTTGCCAAATTGTGATTTATTGAAACCCGTCAACGAGGCTCTCATAAACAGTTTAGGCATCCGGATGGACGGAGCACCACGGTTCCATTTCATAAAGGACGCGACATCTCCCCGATACTGCTTAGACAAATACTCAAAGACATCAACATCACTTTATCCGAATTGTTGGAAAACGATCAAAGATAAAAGCGTCTCTCAATGTAACGAGAAATATTGACTTTTTTAGACAGCCTCTTGAGAAAATCAACATCGTATTATTTCTGAATTACAAATTTCTGCGCTTTGCCTGTGGCTGGTTTCATAAAATAAGCGCCGGCCGGCAGGTGCGACAGATTGGCTCTTTGCGCGTTTTGCAGGGTACAGACCCGGCGGCCGAGTATGTCCATAATATCGACGCTGGCCGGGCTGTTGAAATTGATCAGGCCGCGGGTCGGATTGGGATAAAACGACAGCACAGGCATATCCAGTTTTTGTTTGCGGCTGACATGCGTGTTGGCTTTTTGCACCTTTTGATAATAGATGCGGTCCGGTTTAACCACGCCGATGGTCTCCGCGTCAAGGGAATCCAAAGAGACCGCTAATTGGTGGCCGTCTTTGCTGTAAAAATAGATCTCGGTGCCGTTGGCAAAATCGATGAGAGCGTCCTCTTCAGCATCTTCGTCAACTTCCCATTCGGTCCATATCCATTGAAACGCGATTTTGATGACTTGTACAGGTCCGTCATCCGTGGTTTCCAGCGTGCCATAGGCTTCGGACATGTAATACCAGTATTCTACGCCATAGTCTGTGTCGGTGTACCAGGTGGTATCGCCGTAGGCGGTCCAGGTGCTGTCAACACCCATGCCATAGCCGGAATAGTACAGGGTGTTGACATCCAGCGGTAACGGAAAGACCTCGCTGTCTTCATCCTCTGCGTAATTAAATTTTTCAACTTCCCGGCCCACATCCCAGAGTCCGTCTTCATCGAGCATATAGTATTGATAGACGTCGCCCCCCGACCGGGGTGAGTCAAAGAAGAGACAATGGGTGGCTTCCGGCGCCAGATAGACATAGGGCGTGGTTTTGGGATCAACGATTTTCCGTTTGATGGGGATTAAGTCCAATCCTTGAGGCATGACCCAGTTTTGCGACGTAGCCAGATCCGGGTCAAAGTTCCCCATGTCCATGGTGATGTTTTTAGGAAAAGCGTAATATTCCAGGAAATCGGCATTGAAGGCATAGGTGTTGACCATGTCCTGATAGGTGATTTCGATGGCAGAGGGTTTGTGTACGCGTTTGAGGTCTTGCCGTTGATTGAATTCCTCCAGTTGGCGGATGAGGGCTAATTGATACTCCTTTGCCTTTTGCTCCTGCTGATATTTTTTTAGAAAAAAGGTCCTGGCTATTTTAGCTTGTTGTTGTGGCGGTATCGGGACCACGCTGGTGTCGTGAAAGGGCAGGGGTACGGGACTGCTGTCGGTAAAGGCGTTGACGTTTACGGGATCGAGACATATACCGGCAACGATGCCCATAAACATCGAGAATTGCCATAGGTTCTTTATCGAGCAATGCTTTACTTTCATAAAAAACCTTTCTGAGCGAAAAATGCTCCTATTGGCGAGTTACCATTATAATGGTACTACTATAACATATATTACAAAAAAATGAAAAGCAAGTAAATTGATTCAAAAAAGGCTGTTGATTTTCGGCATATGGTGAACAATGAAAATCGGCTTGCGATTGGCAAAACTAATGAGGGTGTCTTGATAAGAATGCTTGACCGCAATTGAGCCCAACCTGCAATGTTTAACTTGATATCAGCGCTCTGATACAACTGACCAATTGGTATTTTTCAGGCGTGTTTTAAAATGGTCAATAACAAAAAAAGCCCTGTTCCATGAACAGGGCTTTTTGCAGTATGCAATAAACTATTTTTGAATAATAAATTTCTGCGCATTGCCTGTGGCTGGTTTCATAAAATAAGTGCCGGCCGGCAGGTGCGACAGATTGGCTTTTTTGGCGTTTTGCAGAGTATAAACCCGGCGGCCGAGTATGTCCATTATATCGACGTTGGCCGGGCTGCTGAAATTGATCGGGCCGCGGGTGGGATTGGGATAAAACGACAATGGGTGGCTTCCGGCGCCAGATAGGCATAGGGCGTGGTTTTGGGATCAACGATTTTACGTTTGATGGGGATTTAGTCCAATCCATTGGGCATGACCCAGTTTTGCGGCGTGGCCAGATCCGGATCAAAGTTGCCCATGTCCATGGTGATGTTTTTGGGATAAGCGTAATATTCCAGGAAATCGGCATTGAAAGCATAGGTGTTGACCATGTCCTGATAGGTGATTTCGATGGCAGAGGGTTTGTGTACGCGTTTGAGGTTCTGCCGTTGACTGAGCTCTTGTAATTGTCGCTGCAGTTGGATCTGCAAATCCCTGGCCTTTTGCTCTTGTCGGTTTTTTTTGAGGAAAAAAGTTCTCTCATTCAGTTTCTGCGGACAGTTTGAACAGCTATTGGAATCAGGCCATACGGAGGGATCGTCAAACGGCAGCGGAATTGGACTGCTGTCGGTAAAGGCGTTGACGCTGGCCGTATCCAGGCCCAGGGACATGATAGCCGTGAGGATCAGGAAACATGGCAGCAGGTTCTTTTTGTGCCAAGTTTTTACTCTCATGAAAAACCTCTTGATAGAATTCTCGAACTGCGACCAGGAATTGTAAAAAAAAAGTGTAAAAGTTACAATAAAATATTTGAAAGTCATGCGAATAAATTCAAGAATTGTAATACCGGATAGACAGGAGGGCGGATCTCCGTGTCCGCTTTGGTTGCGGGTTTTACACCGTTCCGTCATTGAAGCATTGCTCATAACTCCATGCTCCGTTATGGGAGAATGGATTGTTTTTTTCGATAAAAAGCCGCCCCGAAAAAGCCAATGCTGACCAGCAGACAGATCATGGGAAACAGGCCGGGATGTCGCGTATAAAAGGTTACGGTTTGCGACAGCGACATCGTGGCCGTGGTTACGGATTCCGGACCAGGCGCCGGCGCATAGATCCGGCCAAAGCGGTCGATAAAAAAGGTGAGACCACCGTTGGAACAACGGGCGATGCTGCGCCGGGTTTCTATGGCGCGCAGGCGGGCAATATAGCCCACCTGTTTTTGGAAGTAGGTCTGGCCGAACCAGCTTTCAAAGGATATGAGGACGAAACAGTCGGCGCCGAGAAGAACCATCTTACCCCACAGCGACGGCGTGTTGTGCTCGAAACAAATGGGTGTAGCGATCCGCACCGGTTTGCCGGCCTTGGATAGCGTCAGCAGCCGAAGCAGATTGCCCTTTTTCTTATAGGTGTTTTCATGGGGAAAACGAATGCCGACTTTATGAAAAAGGGATAAATAAGGAATGCTTTCCCATCCTGGCGCCAGATTCATCTTTTCGTAATACGGCATGGCTGCGATTGAATCCGCCGGCACGCGAAACAGTACGACCCGGTTCACGGGTTGCCAGGCATCTGTTCCCTGGTATTTTTCAAAATATTCCATGCCAGCCAACAGCGGCACCTGCCAATCATTTACAGCGGTTTTCACAAACTCGACGATTTGTCTGGTATTGCCGGAAGGAATGGCGCCTTCATGCCAGACATAGAGATCGCTTGGCGTTTTATTTATTTTAGCATAATAATCCAACGAATCGGTCAGTTCCACAGTACGATCCAGGTTTTTCATTCTTTGCTTGTCATCCGGCCTTGGTGGAAACATGGTGTGCACCATCGAAATGGTTATTGAATCGGATTTTTGCTGTGACAATTGATAATGCCGCTGCCAGGCATAAATTAAAGGCATGGCCAACATGACCAGGACTATGATAATCGCTCTTTTGATAAAAGCATTGGAACGAAAATGGAAAGCGGATTTTTGCAGAGCGGTGTAGAGTAGGACGTTGAACAGAACCACCCAAAAGGTAACGGATAAAAAACCAAACAGGTCAACATATTGCAACAACCAGGGATTGGCGGTCTGCGAGTGCACCACCATCAAATAGCCGAGATTATGTTCCAAGGAACTGTACAACCATTCGCCGAGCACGAACAAAAAGGGCAGCGCCAGAATGGCTTTGTTGAAACCAATACGTTTTTTTAAAAAATACAGCGGAATGAAGGGCATGGGAAAATTCAGGGATTCATTGATCGCGCCGACAACGATCATCAATTTATTGGTGGGAATGTCCAGAAACCAGCCGGAACAGATAGTGTGGGTGATAAAGGAAAATATCCAGGTCGTACCCCAGAAACGCCAGAATGTATTGGCGTCCTTGATGGACAGAAATAGAAATACAAGGGCGAACCAGGCCAGAAAGGACAGGTTGATGCTCCACGGCATGGGCCAGGAAATGCCATAAAGAATTGCGCCAAGCAGCCAGAGGGGGAATCTGTTCAAGTTTTTTATCATTTTTCCCTCAAGGAAAAGCGAACGCGGATTGAACGGATATAACCGATCTTAACGGATTTATTAATTTTTGTTTAAATCAATCCTGTTCATCTTGTCTTGAATAATGACCGGATGAACAGGTCTTACAGGATTGATGTTTTAAACGATGATCTGAAAATATTTTAAGAAACAAAATTTCTGAGTAAATATGAATATGCAAACGCATTTAGTATCTGATGATTAAAATCTTGATCATTTGTGGTAAAATATTTTTCCAGATCGCCCGGGGAATCCTCAGACTGTCCAGGAATCCTGTTTTTTTAAATTGTTTTCCATAGTTGCATCCCTCATCGCAAAACCGTTTATTGTCATATAAACAGTTCGTTGATAGATTCTTCACCCGCCAAAGGCGGGTTCGTATATTAATATTATTCGATCTACTTCCACGATCAGTACAACGTC
>CAYLWO010000046.1:0-45666 GCA_964387285.1 uncultured Cytophagia bacterium
CTTTATGATGGTCTACCTAGCTCAGTGGCCAGCGACGTTCTTGAGCAATTGGAAAATAATTACCAAAGAATTATCGATGATTTGGGGATTGCCAGTCTACCGGTCGTCTCGGTGGAAATATGGGCAGACAATAGTAACTTTCAGTCTGCCATGGAAAAAAACATCGGCCGGCGTTATCCCGGTTCAACGGGTTACGTCAAATTCACCGGCATCTGTTTGCTCAACACAGGCAATGTCAGCCGGACGGCGGTGCACGAGTTCGCGCATGTGGTTACCCTGCATGTCAACAACCGCATCGGCAATAATCCGCGCTGGCTGTGGGAAGCAGTGGCGCTCTATGAAACAGGGGAACTGATCGATCCCAAACAATTGCCGTATATGGTCTCCGGCGATTATCCGACGCTGGCAGAACTGGATGTCGATTACAACAGCAGTGATCACAAGATCTATCAGGTGGGCTATACTCTTGTGGAATTTATCCTGCATGATTGGAATCGGGATGCGCTGATTCATCTGATCAAGAACAATGGGAATACTCAAACAGGTTTTGCATTGACCACAGAGCAATTTGCAGACCGGTGGTATCAATTTGTCAAGGCGAAATACCTATAGTATTCAAGACCTCACAGGCCCGCAATATCTGTGAGGTCTGTTCTTTACTAGCTAGCGTTTAACGGCCGACTAAATAGCAGTTGATTTTATAGCTATAGACTCCATTGTCAGGCTGAAAATAGTCTAGTGCGCAAGTTGGGCTGGATTATCGTTGCATGGCAATGTTAAAACATGCCAGGTCATTCCAGGCAATTATGGCAACAATGCCATGGTTGCCCGGATAACGCGAAAACTGTGTCATTGCTGCAGATTATGAGAGAGCGGCGGTAAAAACAGCCATTCAAATTTAATATTCATAATCCTGCTTTCGGCCAAAAGATTTTTTTTCATGTGCAATTTTGAATTTCCCCACTTGCGTAAACCCCGCATAATCGCGTTTGTCGTTGAGATAACTCAGGAAAGCGAACTGAAAGTCACCGGAGATCGTATCGGTCAAGTTGCGATATTGGCCGTCCGATAGAATAATGATATCTTGCCGGTCGCCAATGCGCACGTTATAACCGATGGCCGCAGGGTCCTGCAACTCTATTCGCTCAACCCGGACCGCTGCGGGATCAATGTCTTTTTTTGCTGCGAACGGATAGATCAGGGTGGCCATTCGGTCTGCCTGTTTTTCTCCTCTCGATTGCTTGCGGAAAATCAGCCAGTCGATCTCACGGTGGCCGGGCTCGCCGGCTAATTCACCGAGATCAGCCCAGCCTTTGGACTTTATCCTGTTGAGATTGGCCGCATCGCCGGCATCGCAGATAATTAAAAATCCGTTATCCTGTTTGGAGATATAACCCTGATCAATCTCGATCATGGAGCAGGGCGTATGCAGGTTGAAATCGATGTCTTTGTCCTTTTCTTTGGTGAAAATTTCATCGACGATCAGCCAGTATCTGCTTTTGCTGTATACAATATGCCTTCGGTGTCTGGTATTTTGATAATGCACATAACCGTCATGCGTGGCTGCAAAATACTCGGTGCGTTTTTGCGCGCACCAGATTTTGTCATAGCCTGGTTTGTCCATTTTTTCCGGGATGGCCTGATTGATGGTGATCATGTTGTGCGACAGCGGATTTTTATACCAGCTGACATGCAGAGAGTCGACATAGCCCAGTTTGCCGATGCCGGCATCCAGGGCAATCGGCACGCCGTTGGCATAAATCTCGAAATCCAGCTGATCGTAGTGGCAGTGATTGCGAAATTCGCCATAGTTGATGATCATGAAATAGGATTGCGGCTCCCAGGAATCGCGCATGACCGCGAATTTAGAGTCCGGGAAATCGATGGATTTTATTTTTGGCGCTTCCGGCTTGAGGGACAGAGCGGCCAGCGTTTCCGGTGAAAATTCCGTCTTGACCGCGCCGATAAAATCGCCGCGCTTGAAAAATTCTCCCATTTCCCTGAACACCCGCACCAGGCTTTTATTCCTGTGCGCGTCGTTAAACGGCACATTGACGCCCACCGGCGCATTGGTCAGCACAAAAAATTCGATATATTTTTCAATTCTCGGCAAATATTGTTTCATTAAAGAATCGTCATTTTTGAAATATTTAAACAAGAGCATGTAACGATAAAAAATGGAATACATATATTCCGCATAACCCGGCGTGCGTTCCACATAGCCGCCGTCATCCATGATGTCGCTGTGCAGGTGCAGAATCATATTTTTTTTGCTGCGTTCCAGCCAGGCAGCGGATTCCCTGAATTCCGGATAGACCAGCGCCGCATACGACAGCGTAAAAGCGGTATGGGTTTGCCAGTTATAAGGATGAAAGGGAGTTTTCAGCAAACATTGATCAAGCCAGCGGCTGGAACCGAGTATGATTTTCAACAGCCTTTTATTGGTCTCTGTTGAGAGCTGTCTGGCGAACAGCCGGTGTGCGTCGATCAGCCGCTGCGTCCGGTTCGCCAGGCCCAACTCGTACCAGATCACGTCATAGGTTTTGGTGTGATTGACCGCGTGCTCGTCTTTAACGCTGTCCAGTTGATCGTACCACTGATTGAACAAATTTTCGAACGTCCTGACAATCTCGGCATCGTGCGTGATCAAATACTTGTTCATTTGGTCGTCGATAAAACTGAGGTAATGCACGCCCCACTTTGAGGCTTGCGGATAGCTGTGATTGAAATCGATTTTTTGACCCCACGATACGTTGTACAGCGCAAAGCCTTTCTCGGCTGAATAAAACGCGT
Source organism: uncultured Cytophagia bacterium (assembly GCA_964387285.1). Classification (GTDB taxonomy): domain Bacteria; phylum Zhuqueibacterota; class Zhuqueibacteria; order Residuimicrobiales; family Residuimicrobiaceae; genus Anaerohabitans. The sequence continues at coordinate 2,794 of CAYLWO010000046.1, forward strand.
GCGCAGATCGCATGATTCTGTTATAGCGAAAGGTGTCAGCCAGAACGTCGCGACGGAATTCATCGATGGTCGTGAAATATTTTTTGTTCTGTGGATCATAAAGCGACAATCGACCATTGTCCCTGCGGTTGGAAAAATAATCGACTAAAAATCCTGGATCTTTTTCTTGAGCGGATAAGCCTTTGATTTGCAGAGACGCGGCCAGTTCCTCATCGGTGATATATCTGATCTTGTCATGAAAATATTGCGGATCGATCATGACATCGTGCCATTCGGACAGGCAGAGTTTTGCATCCATTTTTGCGCGGTCGCCGTTGTCGACCTGTTTGCGGCACAGCGGACAAAACCATTTGTCGCCCACCTGATAGCTGTCCGAGTGCAGGGTCACGACGGGGCCGGACCGATCCTTCTGGCTGAAAGCGGCTTGGCCCATAAACATGAGGCAAACCATTACGAACCAACGATTCAATTTATAGTACACAGAATACTCCTCCCTTTTGAAACGCTTTGCCAGGGAAAACCGGGATGTGCTACGGATTTGAGCGTGATGATTGCTTGTTGCTGTTTCTTGACGAAAAAAAATAGTGATTCAGTGCGGGAAATGCAAGGGAAATCAGGTCCTCCCGGCCTAAAAGCAGAGCCGGCAATCAGTAACGGTGACAGAGTTAGGCTGTCGATATTACTGAATACTATCCGCTGTGCTTTTAGGCCAACAGGAGGAAGAGATTAAATTTTATTTGAGCAAAAGCATGCGCATGGTTTTCTTGAACGAACCGGCCTCCATCCGGCAAAAATAAATGCCGCTTGGCATCGTCTGCGCATTCCAGGTGCAGGTGTGCGGGCCGGCGCTAAATTGCCCATTCGCCAGGGTGGCCACCCATTTGCCGGCTAGGTCGTACACTTTTAACGATACCACCCCTTCTTCGGGCAAACTGAAACGGATCTGGGTCTCCGGATTGAACGGATTCGGCCAGTTGGGCCACAACTCGTATGTACGTAAATCAGCAGCGAGCGCTGTTTCCTGCAGGGATTGTATGTGGCCGGCCGGCGCCTCGTCAATGACTCCGAACTCGCTGATCTGCCGCCAGCATCCGCTGGTTTTTTTAGGTTCGAGAATGACGAGTTTGATGTATTTGGCATTAAAAGCCTGGTTAAAATAGTATGCCTGGGTCTCACCCTGGGTGCGATTAACGTCAAGCGCCTTATAAAATGACGTTGTGGCGGTATCAGTGTGCGACAGCCAAATTTCAATCTTTCGCGCCCAGCGATTAAGCACGTATGGTTCGCGAATCTCATTATCGGTGCGCAATGAAATGCCGTGAATGGTTTTTAACGCCCCATCCTGAAGAGTGAATATCGCCCAGGCCGGCCCGGAAAACATCTGCCACGCTGGTCCGACGCCGACCGTGTCGCCGCGCGTAGAGACGGTCCCATCCCATCCTTGCTCGTCCTGGTCAATGGCATTGTCCCATCCCTGGCCGGGATAGGTGGGAGAACCGGCAACAAAAACCAGTTGCGCCGGGGCGTCCGGTTGATCCGGATTCGATATCTGCGAGCTTGTTTTCACGGTCACTAAATTTACACCGGTGAGACTATTAGCATACCATCCTTGGTTTGCCCAGGGTCCCAGAAGCGGGTCAAGCGCACATACGGCAATGGTGTAGGTTGAACCCGCATCCAGATTGGTCAACAGAATCTCGAGCGTGTGGTCAATTCGGGTATGGTCTGGTTTGATAAAGGCGCAGGCTAGAAAGCGCTCTGCTTCTTTTGCATACCATACACGATACTGTGTAGCATGACGCGCTGCCTGCCAGGACACGCGTATCCCTTGCGGCGTGTCGGATGCTGAATAATCCGGCATGGCCAATCCTGCTGCGTGATCAGCCGATGAAACGGCATCGAGAAACTCGTTGTTGGTAAAGCTTTGCCAGGATAGCTGCAGTTGCGATTCGATGAGAGACTGTTCCTCCGGCCGCAATTTTGCAGCGGTTCGAGCCTGGTACGCATGCTGTGGCCACAACAGAGCCAAGTTCTCCGTCGGCCTGTGCCAGCACAATTCACTTTTGTAGCGGAGGCTGTGCTCCCTGTTCGCAACAATGAATTTGTAATCATACTCGACGGCCGGTTGTATGGCGGTAGCGCGACAATAGTCATTCCAACTTTCGACAAGCACCCACGGAAAGCGGTCATGGCCTGGTGAATGCACTTTATTCCAGGTTGCATGATAAACCAGCGTATCCTGGCGATCCATCCAGTGATGACGGCTATCGCGCCACACACGATCATCATATCCCGGCCATGCCACCGCAATGGGGAACAGCATGGCCCGCGGTGTTTGCCAACCGCTGAGAATTTGATAAGCCCGATCCAGATAAGCATCGCCCCACTCTAGCCCGAGCGCATCGTCCCATTCTGTCAAACCTGCGATGCCGGGATAGGCCGTGTCCATGAACGGCAGATCTTGCGCGTCCAGACCGTTCCAAACAAGATAAACATCCCCGGTCAGGGTGGTGTCGCAGCAGGCGCGATAGTGCGCTGCGGGCAGCCGGACAGGGCGTGTGTCTGATATGAACAGCGGTCTGCGCAGGCGCTGACGATTTCCCCAATAGGCCGGCTTGGTTAAAACAGAATCCGCCAGATAGGTGAAATTGGCATCCAATCTTCCATTGGCCAGACCATTGTACGCACAGATTATCTGGAAATCGAATTTTTTGTCTTTAAGCCGCTCATACAGATTTTGCGATGCTTGCAACAAACCGTGCAGTCCGGCATTTTCAAAACTGTGGCGACCATACCAATCGACCACAAAGCCGTCGATGCCGGACAGCCAGGCCAGCATGATATCATGTTCCCAGATGTCGGGATTTTGACTGTCGAAATATCCCAGCAGGCTGGTATCAGCATGCGTGACAGCGCCGTTAACACGCCAGGAGCGATAGGCGGAATCATTTTGTGCATCAGCATACCAGGGTTCATACCAGGCCAGGACCGTGCCGCTGCAACCCGTGCCGGATTGCAAGCTGCGGCAACTGTAACCGAAATTGGCATCCAGGAAAATCTGCCCTGTGGCCAACTTTACGGACATGGGCGTATTGTGCGTGGTGCAGAAATAGTCCTTGGGCAAGGTGGCGGTTACGACGGTAACGACATAATCGCCGGCTGTTAGCATGGTAAAGCGGTACATACCCTGGCTATCGGTGGTGTCGCGTTTCAACTCGTTTCCCTGATTGTCCAGCAGTTGCAATTGCACATCCGCGATGCCTTGTTCAGAAGCGCCGATCAGTCCGTCTTCGTTTTCGTCATACCATACCAGATAACCGATTTCGCCGAAGGTCGACACGCCGGAGCGGATGACGCCGGCATCGCGACTGCGATCGTCCTGCCCCATTTTCAGGTTAAATACTTTGGTCACGCCGGTTTCCGCATTTGCATCGCTGTCTGTGTCATCGTCGTTTCCCTGGTCTGCCGCGGTGAAAGAATAGCCCTCAGCAAGTTGGAAACGCACCTGATAGGCGCCTGGTCGCAGATTCTCGAATTTATAGTTGCCGTTTTTATCGCTTTTCGTACTTGCCAGCACATTGGCGTTGCCGTCCAAAAGAACAACAGTAAGGCCGGGGATGCCATGTTCGTCCGCATCCTGCAGACCGTCCTGATCCAGATCGAGCCATATGCAACTGCCGATGGAACCCAGTTCAAAATAGCCGGCATCCCTGCTCAAATCTACCTGGCCTGTCGTCAGCGTAAAGATATCGGTTCGGGACGTTTCCGGATTGGCATCGCTGTCCAGGTTGTCGTCAGCCACGTTAGATTTGGTCAGGGCGGATTCCGGTTCCGGCGGCGGAGTGAAATGCAGAGCATATTTTCCCGGCTCTATATCGGTAAAGAGGTAGTGGCCATTGTCATCGGATTGTTGAGACGCGATCAGCTGGTTTTGCTCATTGAACAGCTGTACGGTCACTTCTGCCCGTCCTTTTTCACCTTCATCCTGCAAGCCGTTCATGTTGTCGTCCCACCAGGCGCGATCACCCACACTAGCCAAATTGAGAATACGGTCTCCATCGCAGCCTCTGCCAAGAGTCACGGTTCTCCCGTCGCGATCAACGGTGATGAATACGGCGCAGTTATCCAGCCGTTCTTGATAACAATTCTCGTTGACGCGCACGAAAACGCGCAGAGTATCTGTTTGACCCTGGAGCAGATTGTTTAAAGTCCAGGTCAGAACATTGTCGGCCATGCTCGCTTCCGGGCTGCTGGACTGATAGTACAGACAGGAAGGAAGTGTATCGGTAATCGTTGCTTGCTGCAGGTTAACGGGAGCTGTGTAGGCGATGCGGTATTGATAGGTTTCACCGGCCTCCATGGATTGAACCAGATTGGTCTTGACCAGGTTTCCCTCAGCCAGCGCCATACCGGCTTTGTTGGGTTCGGTGACCAGATACCAGGAAACGCCATCATACCCTCTGAAGGCGAAAGAATTCCAGGCGATAGCGCCGAGCGGTGCGCCATTACGGGCAGCAAACCGCAAGGTTAACGAACGGCTGTCATTGGGTTGCAGCGGCGCTGCTGTCAGATCCCAGAGAACCTTGATGGATTTTACGGTCGCCAGATCGCCGGCGGATGTCGACCAACCAGGGGCGCTGCCGGATACACCATAATCCGGGCGATGCGGATTGCCTTGCTGGCTATAGTAGACCGTACAACCGGCCGGGGCATTGACCGAGGTGAGCAAGGGTTGCCAGGCGGATCCTTTGGCTGACGAGGAGGTCACTTCGGTGTCGCCGAGAAAGGGCAGGATATCGATCATCTCCAGTTGCAGGATGGGCGCGCGGCCGATATTTCTAAAATAAAGTTGACAATCTATATAGCCGTCGCGCGTTGTGTAGGATAGGTTGGGATACTGGCGCCAATTGTTTTCCAGGTTGCTGCGCGTACTTTTCGAACCCTCATATTCAACAGAACCGCGCACGATGACGTCGGCGCCGTCATACATGATTTTTTCACTGGTGTTGCCGTCTTCATCCAGATCATAGCTGTCAGCCACTTCATATCCGCGATCCTCCCCCGCATAATAGGCGCGGAAGCCCTGAGGATTGTCGGTTTTGATAAGATAAAAACCGTTGGTGTTCGTGCCGTTGACGATGGTGTCTGTGAGAAGGGTCGTCAGATTTATGCGAAAATACTGGGATGGTTCTGTGAATGAAAAGGCGGCGGCGTCGGTCCAGGACCAGAGCAGCAAAGTCCGACCGGTGTTGTGGAAATTATCGATTTGTTGAAAATCCGGATTCGGAACGCTTGGCGCAGAGGCGCCTTTTGACCAACTAATGAATTTCACGCCTTTGGGTAAAAAGTCAGCCAGCACCGGATTATCCAGATTTTCATAGCCTCTGGACTCACCATAGGCTTGTGGATTGAATAAGCATTCAAAACCAACCTGATCCCCCTGCCTCGGATAGACCGGCGGCAGAGGACTGGTTATGCGCTTGGTCAGCATGACCGTGGGTGTTAAAATGGGAATGACGTTAAAATAGTCTTCACAATGAAACGTTAATTCCCGGGTGGCGGCGCGCGCTCTGCCGTCCATGCCGTTGACGATATGTTGACCGATTTGTACCGGATTGCCGTTGCGATCCTGCGCCATCAGATAGGCGAATACGCTGACCTGATAGCTGGCGCCGGGTGAAACCGGTGTGGTGGTATAAAATCGCAAAGAATCGATATAATATCCGGACGGTACGGAAGCATAGTATCCATTTACGGTGCCGGCGCTATAAGGGCTGCCGGGAAAGGCTTGCCAGCTCGCGCCGGACTGATTGGTCTTATATTCTGCGTGCAGCGGCGCCACAACGCCGGTGCCCGCGGTTATGGTCGAGGGATTGATGCCGGTTGCACGGAGCGGAGCAGGCACCTTGTCCCAAATCATCAGTTCATCCAGCGACGCATTGCCGCTGTTGACAAAGCCCAATTGAAAAGGAGTAATCGCATTGATGGGCGCAACATGCCAACCCGGCAAGTTATAAAATCGCTTGCTGCAGGTCCCGCCGGGATTGAATTCACAGAGCGGATGCTCCACACTGGTCTGCCGGGAGGTGTCGCCCTGACACAACCTGGTCAGGATTATTCTGGATGTATTGTTTACCGTTTGTCCGGAAGAAAAGGGCGGCGCCGGAAACCTGATATTAGCGTACAGCATGCGACCGTATTGTCCGCCACAGCAAAAAGGATAAACCTGAGATTCCCAACCCAGAGGCCAGGCGTTCAGCTTGCCGGTGACCGGATCTGCTTCATAAGTGCCCAGATCCCAAATGATTTCATTCCCTGATTGATATCCGCCATCACTGGCACTGACCAGCACCGCACCATTGGGCAAAAGGCTGCGCAGTTCGATGCCGCTTAAATTCTCCGTGCCGATGTGTACATCGTTCTTGGCTCCGCTGGTATAAGCGCCGTTGTTCAATGTTATGGAAATTTCGTAACGCTGCTGACCGATGTCAACGATGGGGCATTCCACCTTGAACACTTCGGTAATACTGAAAACCGGCCTCTGGGTTGTGGCTGTTACCGAAACAACCGGAGAACTGACGGTCGTGGCGTTATCCGCGCTGATGTGGGCTTGATTGGCGGCAACACTGCCCGGGCAGGTGACGCCATGTTTGAATTTGACGTCGATAAACAGCTCGGGCTTGATGCCGGTGGGAAACGGGCTTTTCAAGTGCATGGTGAGCAAGTGGCTGGCCGCATCATAATTGTAAGAGTCGATCCAGCTTTTATCATCGCCGCTGATGCTGAGGAAAATCAGATCAGGGCTGAGTTCATCCGTGATCACGGCATTGACGGCCGAATCGGCAGAGGAAGAAGCTTCAAAACTGATGGCATAGTAAAACGGATCGCCGGTCGGTGCGGAACTGATAATCTGGCTGCCGCGTTTTGCCTTCTTATCGATGGTTAGAATGGCCTCAGCATAAACCGGGAGGGTTGCAGAAAATAAAAAAATGATGAACAGCCAAAAACGGGCGCGGCTGTGTCTGCAGGATTTTTGCGTCGTCATGATTGGATTCCTCACAGTGATAAAAATGGAAGAAAAAACCAAACGGAGTTTATTGATAATTTTTACGCCACCGCAAGACACTCATGTCGGGCATTGCAAATTGCAAGCACGTCATTACAAAATGAAATTATTGTTTGAAAGGCGTGTGGGCCCCGATCGTCTTCTCACAAAAACAGGTTGGCATCTGCACGCAGATGATAATTTATATCATACTGTAAATAATAATCCTATAAAGCAACCTACTATAAAAACAGCAATAGATCACCGGATGACATTGTGCAAAATTTTCAGGTCTGTTTGGTTAATGTTACAATAATACAAATTCCGTGCCAATATTATCGCAGTTTGCAAGGGTCTAAGATTATAGTTTTCAATTGTAAAAATGAAAAAGTGGGTGTGTGATTTGCCAATATTTATTATAGGTGTCATAATATTTTGACAATACTTTTCTGTCCGGATTACGCCTATTAGCTGTTTTCGTACAGGAGCGCCATGGCAAAATTGTTCTTTGAATATTTGGCTATTTATGCGATATTTGAAAAAATTGAAAGAGAATTCTCTATGAACAAGACTCTGGATGATCGACCCTCTTCTTTGCGCTGGCTGATGATCTCTTTTGCATTTTTTGCCACGGTGATCAATTATCTTGACCGACAGACCTTATCAGTGGTAGCGCCGATCCTGAAAACCGAATTTTCCATGAAAGACGAAACCTACGGATTGATCATCTCGGCGTTTATGTTGGCTTATACCATCATGAATGGCATTTCCGGTCCTCTCATCGATCGCATCGGCACCAAACTGGGCTACGGCTTGTGTATGTTATGGTGGTCAACAGCCGGCATTTTGCATGCCTTCAGCATTGGGCCCTTAACTCTGGGCCTGTCCCGCTTTCTTTTAGGCGTAGGCGAAGCGGGCAATTGGCCCGCTGCGGTGAAACTGGTGAGCGAATGGTTTCCTGCCAAAGAACGCGCTCTGGCTTCGGGCATTTTTAACAGCGGCTCGGCCATCGGCGCTGTCATCGCTCCGCCCCTGGTCGCCTGGTTGGTGCTGCAATGGGGATGGCCCATGGCTTTCATCGTCGTTGGCGGCCTTGGTTATATTTGGCTGCTGGCGTGGTGGATTACCTATTCGACACCCCGGCAGGTACTGAATGAAGTGCGCGCCAAGCCGGCGCCGGCCTGGAAATTATTAAAGACGCGGTTTTTGGCGTCCTTGACCATTGCGAAAATTTTCATCGATCCGGTCTGGTATTTTTACATTTTCTGGATTCCCAAATATCTCAGCACTGTTCACCATTTCGATCTGGTAATGATCGGCAAGACCGCCTGGATACCATTTTTGTCTGCAGATATCGGCAATCTGGCCGGCGGCGGTTTTTCTCAATGGATGATTAAAAAGGGATGGTCCATTTCACGTGCGCGCAAAACAGCGCTAACGGTTTTTGCGTTGCTGATGACCTGCGCCATTCCGGCGGTGTTTCCGAATGATCCCTTTATTACGATCGCGTTGATTTCCATCTCTACCTTTGGCTATACCGGCTTTAATGCCAACGCACTCTCTTTGCCCGCAGATGTGTTTCCCAAAAATATGGTCGGCTCCATTCAGGGACTGGCCAGTATGGGCGCCGGTTTTGGCGGCATGCTTTTCAGCTGGCTGTCCGGTCGCATCATCGATCAATTCGGTTACACGCCGGTCTTTATCGCCTACGGCATTTTTCCCGTGATCGGCATTGCCATTATTTTAAAATTTATCGGACCGTTGGAACCGGATAAAAGATTCATGATCCGTTCTGCTTCCGCATCTGCATGATAAAAAATCGATAATAAAGCAAAGCCCTGACGGTTAAGATCAGGGCTTTTTCTGTCAACGCAGGATCAGCAATTTTCTGCAGGTCGTGAAATGATCGGTCTGCAACCGGTACATGTACATGCCGGTGGCCACGGTTTTATTATTTTGGTCCTGACCATCCCAGGAGACCACATGGCAGCCTGCTGAAAATGGGCCGTCCGCCAGAACCCGCACTACGCGTCCCAAAAGATCGAACACGATGATGCGCCCAACGGTGTCATACGGGATTTGAAAAGCGATACGAGTCGCAGAGTTGAACGGATTGGGATGATTCTGTTCCAAAGTGAACTGCGCCGGTTCATCCGTTTCGATTTCAGGATTAAAGCTGTTCACCAATTTCGTCAGCGGTACGGACTTTATCAGCTTTACCTTGAATTCAACCAGTTGTCGCCAGGCTTGATTGGTGCGATTGGGTGCATAGATGACCAACTTGACAAATTGAGCAGTCGTTTTTTCCGGCAAAGCATACCATTTCAATTCGCCCTCGGTTCGATAAGCGCGTTGCATCTTGCCGATCGAGGTAAAGCTGGTCCCGTCGTCTGAAACAAAAATCTCCAATTGCGTGGCCCATCGATTCGGTGTGTAGGCGTTATGGATGCCATTATCGGTCTGAATAGCCACACTGTTGAAAGGCACGCTGGCCGGCAGGCTAAATACAGCCCAGGCGGCATCCTGATATCCCTGCATGGGCTCCTGGCCGTGTGTTGTGACGGTTCCATCCCATCCTTCCAGGTCACCATCCACTGCATTGCTCCAGTCCTGTTCTTTCCAGCAGGGTGAACCCTGTCCGGTGAATTGCAAAGGATATTCGATATCCTCCGTCACTTCGTCAATGGCGTTTTGCAGGACTTGATAGGCCAAATCGTAATCTTTGGCCAGAAGCAACATGATTCCGTAATTGACTTTACTGGAATCAGCGTTTAGGTGTCGCGCCTGCAATACCAGTCGAGTCAGATCAATCGCGATAGAGTTATAACGTATATCGGTGCATAACAAGTCATGCGATAATTCAAAGAGCGTTGTATCCGGCACCATATCCTGGAACAGATTGGTGGATTCGCCGAGTACGGTCGGGCCTTCATAATTTGTGCTTTTATAGAAATTGAATCCCCAGAATAACAGGATATCCGTACGATGCCGGCGGGCAAACTTCCAGGTCTGTAAAAAGAAAGCGATGCGCTGTTCTGTGGTAGCATTGATATCCGACAAGGTAAAAACCGTATTGATGCGCGGGACTCCGGACGCGACAAAGTCTTCCAGGTATTTCATCAGCAGGTTTATGTTGGTCTCAACATCCTGCGTAAAAACAATGCCTGCAGACCGGGACCAGGGATAACCATAGGCATCGGTAAAACCGGACATGTCGGCTGCCAGGGTTTTTGCGCTCCAGTTATAGCTGTAGATCATATCGGCCGGTAGATAGGGACGTCCTAGTTCGACCAGAAAACGATGGAACAGCAATACGTCGTTGTCCGAATAGAGGTGGACCCGAGTTTCACAGCGATGCAGAGGACAGTTGCATTCGCGCGAGAGCAAGCGACGCAAATACTGCACCCTCAGGATCAGGTCCGGATCTTGCGTTCCGTTAGAGATATCCAGCATAACGATCATTTTATGATCGCCGCCCAATGCGCACAGGTGTTTTGTCTGGCGGAGATTTTCATCCGCTACAATGGTGTCTGCAGCCGTTCGTAGGAGAATAATAAAAGCCTTGGAATCCAGAATAATCGCCTGCAAGTTGTGCTGTTCTTGCGTATGCGGACAGGGCATCTCGCTGCATTCGACCAGAGGACTGTCTATTCTGAAAACAGGTGACGGATCATAGGCATAATAGATGGTTTCACAACCGAATGTTGTCTTGGTCACCCCAATGGCAATTCGTTTGGCGTTGCAATCAAGTTCAAAAGTTTGCGGATTAGGTGTGCCGTTTTCAACAACTGCTGTTACGGTATAAATTCCGGGAATGAGATTATGAAAAGAGACAGACCCCTGGCCGCCGGTCTTTTTCTGATTGTCCATGCCCTCCGGACCCTTTAAGAGAATGACAACGCCGGCAAGACCTGATTCACCTTCATCCTTTTTACCGTTAACGTTGTTATCCTTGTAAACAGTGACTGTCACGGATGATTTGCATGATTTTTGTACGCCTGTATAATGACTGGGGTCCTGATCGGTTACCTGCTGATTTCCATAGTGGCCAACGGCCAGGCCGATATTTTTGTATGCGCCTAATTTGGCTTTTCCATCGGCAGTCCCGACCATTGATTCGCCAGGATCCAGAGTGGTTTTAGGCAACGTAACCTGTTCACCCTGATCATCTGTGACTGTGATGCCGGTGAGAGTCACATTCCCTGTATTCGTTACAACATAGGTCCAATGTACATCTTCTCCGACCGAAATTTCCGGTCCCGGCGCTTCATCCGCGTCCTGACCATTGGTAGCTTTTTCAATGTCGATGGCGGCCTGGCTGCCGAAATAGTGGCTGGGATCCTGATCGGTCACCATATGATCGGCGTTATAACCTACAACTGTGCCGATGTTTTTATACTGCCCTGCGGTGGCTATCCCGGTAGCCGTGCCGCACATGGATTCACCGGGTTGCAGTGTTGTTGCTGGTATCGCGACAACAACCCCTTGGTCGTCGATAACGGAAATATTGGTGAGCGGAACAGCGCCGGTGTTGGTAAGGAGATAGGTCCAGGTCACCGTACTGCCGACAGGAAGAACCGGCCCCGGCGCCTCATTCGCGTCCTGACCATTGGTGGCTTTTTCAATAACAATGGAGGCCTGGCTGCCGAAATAGTGACTGGGATCCTGATCCGACACGGTTTGAACGCCGTCAGAGCCTGTGACAACGCCGATGTTTTTATACTGTCCTGCAACAGCAGTACCAGCTGCTGTGCCGGTCATGGATTCACCGGGTTGCAGAGTTGTTTTGGGTATAGAGACGGTGACGCCCTGATCGTCGGTGACGGAGATATTGGAAAGTGGAACATTGCCGGTGTTGGTCACGACATAGGTCCAGGTAACCGTACTGCCGGTCAAAAGAGACGGCCCTGGCGCTTCATCAGCGTCCTGACCATTGGTGGCTTTTTCAATGTCAATGGAGGTCTGGGTGCCGAAATAGTGACTGGGATCCGTGTCCTGCACAGTATCGCTCCGGTACTTGCCGGTAACCGTTGCCGTGTTTTCATATTGCCCGGGGCTCGCGATGCCGGTCATTGTAACTTGAATGGAACTGTTCGACTCTAATTTGGTCTGTGGCAGGGAAATAGCACCGAGTTTGTCGTCATTCAGGACCAGGTCTTTTAATTCGACATCGCCAATGTTGGTGATGACATACTTCCATATCACAGTCTGTCCTACCGGAATTAGCAGCCCTGTGATCGTATCTGCATCTTCGTCATTGGTGTATTTCTTGATTTGAATGGCGGGATTCTCGGGTTTGTCGACGCGATAGTTGTCGTTTTTGTTGCCAACATCTACGGTATACTCTCCGCAATCATCTTCTCGAACGGTGTACGCGTTAAAGCAGAAAGCCCCGTCTTCGTCTGTGGTGATTTTGCCGGATGCAACGATTTCACCCGGATCACAACTCGCATGGCCGGGTTGGCCTGTAATGGTCCAGTCAAATTCGGTGAGCGGTTTAAAGTTATTGCCGTTCACCCAAACAACGCCGCCCACCGGATAGTGGTTCACGTCCTGTGTTTCATCGCCACAATCGGCATTGGTAGTCCAGATAGCGCCCGGCGCCAGATTGTTGTAGCTGAACAAAGGAGTGGAAAAGACGGATAAAAAGAACAGAGAAGCTGCCAGGAACGTGACAAAAAGACGGGCAGAAAAGAAAATGCACCGGTTTGTTACCAGTGCATCGCGGGAATCGTTATTGCTGCCACTTGTCTTAACGTAGGGTTTCTGCTCAGCGAAGAGAAACCAGAGTGTGAACAATCTTGACAACTGCCCGGGCAAGATCGTTGTCCTCATTATCATGTTGACAAAGCCTATTTTTTTCACAGCCAAGTCCCCCTTATGTTGCGCAGCCGGTGCAAAAGGTCGGATGCTCCTGCAAGATAGTTGGTTGGGTAAATTCATTATCTACGAAATATTCGTTGATAAAATTTACCATAATTGGCGATAATGTAAAAAATCTGGCTAAAGTTGTTAAATATCAGTAGGTTAAGTCTCCCGATACAATATAATTGAATTATTTTCAAATGTCAATATTTTTTTTAAAATATGTCAAAAAATAATAACACAACCATCAGAATGTATAAAATATTGTATAAAACCGAAACCGCCTTCCAGAGACGAGAACGCCTAGCCCAGGGAAAAACATTTGACAATTCCATGATTATAACGTAAATTATCAGCTGTTTTTAAACGGAGAAATATGTTTGCGCTTTCCACAGCCTGGTATTCCGGACAGTGCGACAACGGTGAAATCCTGTTGGCGCGGCTGAGTGAAACCGGGTTATATCATATCGAAATCGATTATCGCGTGACCGCAGCCATGCTGCAGCAGATGCGGCCCTTTTTACGGCGTGGCGAGTTTGTTGCGCTCTCCTTGCATAATTATTGTCCCTTGCCTGATGGTTACTCTAAAGCACAGGCCACCAATCTATTCCAGCCCTCGTCTCTGGATGCAGAGGAACGACAACTGGCGATTCGTCATTCGATCAAATCTCTGCAAACCGCTGCCGAATTGGGCGTCAAAGCTGTGGTGTTTCATCTGGGTCATGTGACCATGGTTCATGATATGAAAGAGATTTTCAATCTGTATCATCAGGATTTGGTGCAATCCACAGAAGCGGAAGAGTGGCGCAAGCAGAAACTGGAGCAACGCGCTGCTGCCTCTGCCCCCTATTTAGACGCTCTGTTGCAGACGCTGGATCCGATACATGAGGAGGCTTGCCGGCTCGGCGTTTTGATGGGCGCGGAAAATCGCTATCGTTTTTCCGAGATTCCGTTTGGCGACGAGTTTGATCTGTTGTTCAGCGAGTTCGCCGGCGGCTGTCTGCGTTACTGGCATGATGCCGGTCATGCCGAGTTGAATCATCGTTTGGGTTTTCTGCACCACGAACGGGATCTGTTGGCGCGCTACCAGGATCGTTTATTGGGACTGCATCTGCACGACATTCTGCATCTGCAGGATCACAAAGCGCCCGGACAGGGCGATTTGAACTTTACCATGTTCAAGCCCTATGTCTCGGATAAGACCATTAATGTGTTGGAAATTCATCAGCCGGCCACGGCACAGGATATTCGTCGAGCGGTTGCTTATTTGCACGAATTAGGATTTTAATTTTACCGTTTAATAACATTGGCGAATATGGAACAGACCGAATCGGAAAAACATATCAAGAGTAATATCATCTACGGACCGGTGCATTCGCGGCGTCTGGGTCATTCCTTGGGCGTGAACATCCTGCCCGCACATAAAAAAGCCTGTTCATTTGATTGCGTTTACTGCGAATGCGGTTCTGCGCCGGTGGTGAGCCAGGCGGATGATTCCTGGCCCAAACCGGAAGAGATTGAACAGGCTCTGCTGTCCGCCTTGAACAGGGACTTTTTTGCGGATTACATCACCTTTGCCGGCAATGGCGAACCGACGCTGCATCCCCGGTTTGCTGAAATCGTTGATCGGGTTATTCGTGTGCGCGACCAATACGCGCCGACCATCGAGATCGCTTTGCTCTCCAACGCGGCGCTGATTTCACCGGAACACATCAGAAACACCGTCGCCCGTATCGACGTACCTATTCTTAAACTCGATGCCGGCGATGAGAGGACTCTGCAAGTCATCAACAGGCCGGCTGCAGAAGTGACGCTGGAAAAGATTCTGCAAGGTTTAAAACAGTTGCCGCACTATTTTATCCAAACGCTGTTTGTGGACGGCATTGTCCGCAACATCAGTGAGCAAAATATTTCTGCCTGGCTGGAGCGTTGCGCCGATTTGAAACCGCAGGGCATCCAGATCTATACGCTGGCTCGACCCGCCGCTATCGCCAGATTATCGCCGGTATCGCGGCAAATTTTGGATGATATCGCCGGCCGCGTGCAACGGGAAATTCATATACCGGTTTCGGTTTTTGGCGCTCAATTTGAAAGATGAGGACTGTAACAAAAAGATGAATCAACTCGACAAACCCCTAATTGCCGTTACGTTAGGCGATCCGGCCGGCATCGGCCCGGAGATTACGCTCAAAGCGCTGAAAGACGAACGGGTCGTTCAGGAATTGCAGCCGGTGCTATTCGGCGATTCGGCGGTGCTGCGTCAGACCATGGATATAACCGGACTCAAATTCAACCTGCAACCGCTCAAGCGCATCGATCAGGCTGTTTTTGAGCCCAACACCCTTCTGGTGGTGGAAAGCGACATGATTACCGAGCCGGTGAAAATGGGGGAAATTCAGGGTTTGTGCGGACGCGCGGCATTTTCATATGTGGCCAATGCCATCGACTGGACCCTGAGCGGCATTACCATGGCCCTGGCCACGGCGCCATTGAATAAGGAATCACTGAAAGCCGGTTCCATACCTTATCTGGATCAGACAGAAATTCTGAGCAAATTCACCCAGACCGAGAACCCGATGACCTTGTTCATGGTGGATTCCATGCGGGTATTTTTTTATACGCGTCACATCCCTTTCCGGGATATTGCCCGGTCGTTGAACGTTCCTGGCCTGGTCGCGGCGTTAAAACGGTGCGATCAGGGCATGCGGCAACTGGGATTCGATTCGCCGCGTCTGGCCCTGGCGGCATTGAATCCGCACGGCGGCGAACATGGTTTATTCGGCGATGAGGAAATGACCATCCTTGAACCGGCCGTACAGGAGGCGCAACGACAGGGCTTGCAGGTGCTTGGTCCGGTTCCGGCTGATTCGGTCTTTCAACACAACCTGGACGGTCAATATGATGCCGTGCTCTCGTTGTATCACGATCAAGGCCATATTGCCACCAAATGTTATGATTTCCAGCGCACCATTGATCTGACCATGGGATTGCCATTTTTACGCATCGCGGTGGATCACGGCACCGCCTTTGACCGGGCCGGCAAAAATATCGCTGATCCCACCAGCATGATAGAGTGTTTGTTGGCCTGCAGTCGTTACGGACAAACCGCCCGGGAATTTTTTAAAAAGAATTCTTGACAACCAATAGAAAAATGGTTATATTCGAAAAATAAATCAGGTGATGAAGTAGATGATTTCTTTCGCTACAATGTCAAACACGCAAAGAAGCTATTGGTGGAGCTGGTGGTGGCGTACGTTCATACGTAGTGGGAGAAGAGCATAGAGAAGCAACAAAGATTAAAGTCCTTTCAGGCCCGCTACGTAAAAAGCAGCGGGCTTTTTTTATGCATATATCCAGGAATTGAACCATAAAACCAACAAACGAGGAGAAGCGTCATGGAAACAACCAAATTTTTATTGAATGAAAGCGACATGCCCAAACAATGGTACAACCTCAATGCCGATTTTCCCAAACCCATGTTGCCGCCATTGGGTCCTGACGGCAAGCCGTTATCTCCGGATATGTTGGCGCCGGTTTTCCCCATGAACCTCATTGAGCAGGAGGTCAGTGCTGAACGCTGGATCAATATTCCCGAGCAAGTACTGGATCTGTACGCCATGTATCGTCCGACGCCGCTGCATCGCGCCCGTCGTCTGGAAAAACTGCTGGGTACGCCGGCGCGCATCTATTATAAAAATGAGAGCGTCAATCCGACGGGCAGCCATAAACCCAACACCGCTATTGCTCAGGCCTGGTACAACAAAGCTTATGGCATCAAACGCATCACCACCGAAACCGGCGCCGGTCAATGGGGTTGTGCCTTGTCCATGGCCTGTCAGCTGCTGGACCTGGAATGCAAAGTGTATATGGTGCGCGTCAGTTTTGAACAAAAGCCGTTTCGCCGTCTGATGATGGAAACCTGGGGCGCCAAATGCGTGCCCAGCCCCAGTCCGGACACCAATGCCGGCCGCAAGTTCCTGGCCGAATTTCCCGATGCGCCGGGCAGTCTGGGCATGGCCATCAGCGAAGCGGTGGAGGAGGCTGTCAGTGATCCCACCGGCAAGACCAGGTACTCTCTGGGCAGTGTGTTGAACCATGTGTTGTTGCATCAAACCATCATTGGTCTGGAAGCGAAAAAGCAAATGGCCATGGCCGGTGAGAAAAAGGTTGATAAAGTGATCGGCTGCGTCGGCGGCGGCAGTAATTTCGCCGGTCTGGCGTTTCCCTATGCTTTGGATCTGATCAATGGCGCGGATATGGAGATCATTCCGGTTGAGCCAAGCTCCTGTCCCACCATGACCCGGGCGCCCTTTGCCTATGATTTTGGCGACACCGCCGAGATGACGCCGTTGATGCCCATGCATTCCCTGGGGCACCGTTTTATGCCGCCGCCCATTCATGCCGGCGGTCTGCGTTATCATGGCGTGGCGCCCATGATCAGTCATGGCATCAACCTGGGCCTGTTCAAACCGCGCGCCTATGATCAGCTGGATTGCTATGAATCAGCTGTGGCCTTTGCACGCAGCGAGGGCATTATTCCGGCGCCGGAAAGCAGCCACGCCATCGCTGCAGCCATGGACGAAGCGCGCAAGGCCAAAGAAGAGGGCAAAGAGCGCGTTATTCTTTTTAACCTGAGCGGACACGGATTGATGGACCTGCGCGGCTATGATCTCTATTTCCGCGGCGAATTGGTCAACTATCCCTTGCCGGAAGCCGAAATCAAGAAATCGCTGTCGTCGTTGGATGGTTTGCCGAAACCACCGGCGCTTTGATTCTGAAGGCCTAATCTGCAACAAAGGTTTTACGATCAAGACCTCACAGGTTTTTGCACCCTGTGGGGTCTTGGCATTCTAGTACCAAGCATTCGTTTTTTTATTTTGGAATTGTTGGAAAAAATTTTATCTTTAAGTCCTGAACGAAGCGATAGGCGCTCGCAAAACAACCTTGCGAAGGCCTGCAATCTTTACAAGGAGAAGGCAATCGTTCGATTCGGGTAAATGTTTCTCATCTGAGCCGGAACGACGGAGGAGGCAATATGCCGCAACAACCCAGCAAGCTCATGCCCGCGATTTGGGGAGGGATGGTTATCGGCGTCATCAGTGGCGTACCTTTTCTCAGTTGGATCAATTGCGCTTGTTGTGCCGGCGTGATGGCGGGCGGCGTTTTGGCGGTGTATCTGTTTCGCCGCGATCTGGACCCGCGCTATCACATGGACATGAGCGATGGCGCGCAATTAGGTTTGCTGGCCGGCATCTTTGGTGCGGTCATGGCTACTGCTTTGGGGCAGTTGTTTGCCACCATGAGTTTTGAGATGGTGCGAAAAATAATCTCCACTTACTTGCAGGATCCTGAAGTGGAAGTTCTTTTCGACCGGTTTCGTCCGGATGCCATGGCCAAAGGGTTGATCTTTATCAGCCTTTTCTTTAATCTGATTTTCTATTCGATATTCGGCCTGATCGGTGGTCTGATCGGCGTCAGCTGGTATGGAAAAAGCAAACCGCCCTACCATCAACAGCCGACCGCTTCTTCACCGCCGCCGCCCTATCCCGTTCAGCAGGATGTTCCGCCTGCACAGGACCCGCCTGATGGCTCGGTATGATTGAGCAACTGGCCGCGTATCTGCGAAAAAAGGGCGAACCGGCTTCGTCCCAGGAGTTGGCTCGACAGGTGTTGAAAATTAACGAGGCGCCGGCGGTATTGGCCGATAAACTCGTGCAGACAATCGTCGAGTCCAGTCAGAATATTGTGCGCGATCCTTGCGGCTTGTGGCAAATTGTGGACCGTCCGGTTTCTAATCAGTTGTATCCATTTTTTCTCCTTAAAGCTTTTCCTACCCATGTCGTGCGGTGGCAGCAATGGCAAGCGTGCGCTTGTGGCAAAGTCAATCAGACGCAGAATGAATATAAACTATTTCCCGGTATTGCACAGGCGGTCGCGTTCCTGCTGGAAGAAAACCGTGCGACGCCGCTCAGACCTCTGCTTTTTGAAGGATTCGATCGACACCTGGCGCAGTGGCGTCTGGCTTTTCGCTATTTCAGCGGCCAGGATTTTTTACCACCCATTTTGACGTTGCGTCGCGTCGCCGCTCTTTTATTTCCCGGCCACGCGCCGACCAACCTGTCTGACCTGGCCCGATTGCTGAACGTGACAATTTTTGAAGAAGCAGACCCGGAATTGCATGTACAATCCATGGCTGCGCTCTGGCAGGTGTTATGGGAACGACTGCAAGTTCAGGGCATACTATCTCTGGACGAGCTTTTTTCCCGGCTGACCCCCAGCGCTTCAGTAATGGATTTCTCCCGGTGCGCCTTTGACGAGCAGAGCATGGCGGCTTTACCCGTCGGCCCCGGCGTCTATGTAATGCGTGATGCAGAGCGGCGACCCTTCTATGTCGGCAAAGCCAAAAGTCTCATAGAACGCGTAGGAACCTATTTTCTTCCTGTTGCAGAAATCGAGGCCAAGCTGTCTGCCATAAGACGTCGTTTGGTGCATTTGCAGATTGTGCCAACCGGTTCTGAATTGGAGGCCTTGCTGCTGGAGAATAAATTAATTAAAGAGCATAATCCTGATTTGAACATTCAAGTGCAGGTCCGGGCGCGAAAACACAAGCAGAAGAGCCGTTATCCCCGCATTCTGATAATGCCTTCTGATCTCGATGCATCTTTCGCCTTGTATTTTTTGCATCCGGAAAAATCATTGCTCGCTTTTTGCATGCAGAACAGCGATGTGAACGATCGGTCATCGGTCTCCATTTTTGCTCAACAATTTCGATCGGATCAATGGGATCACATCGAAAGTAAAGTTCAAGAATATTTTTTCAATGACCGGCCCGTGACCGGGGATGACGCTGCTGCCGAGATCGCAATCAGTTGGCTGTCGCTTAACGAGGATGCGGCGGAGAGCATTGATATGCGTACGGTTCTGTCTGCAAAAGAAACGGTACGGCTGTTGCAGGCGTATCTCGGTTTTGAGCGCAACCATGAGAAACGAATTTTTTATTAGTGTGTTGCAGTTGACTCATTGATGAGATTGTATGCATCGAACCAGGCAACATAAAAACCGGCTGATTCTTTTTGTAATCGGCATCCGTTTTTTTCTGTTGAACGACGGTCTGTTGCATGCCGAACAGGTGCGCTATTCCCTGTCCATCGATCAAGCCACTTTCCAGTATTTCATAGTGAAAATTCGCGTTCAGGACGCGCAACACCGCCGAATGGTCTTTTCCATGCCGAATTGGCTCCCCGGCGCTTACGAGTGGCATGAATTCGGCGACCAGGTCGCGCGTTTTTCCGCGCAGGACAGCAACGGAGTTGCACTGCCCTGGCAAAAGCTGAGTCGTGATGAGTGGGAAGTTCAAGGCCGTGGCGCTGATGTGCAGGTGGCGTATTGGCTCAAACCGGCCGGTCGTTATTATCTGGGCTCGAATCTGGACTCTAGTGGCGCTTTGATTGAGGGGGCTTCAACCTGGATGCAGGTGCGCAATTATAAGCACGTTCCTTTATCAGTGCATTTACAAATACCATCGGTTTGGCGCATCGCTACCGCATTGTCCGGCTCTGCTCCGGGTCGATACGCGGCGACCGATTACGACGAGTTGGCGGATTGCCCGATTTTGTTAGGCGCTCTCTCCGATACAACCTTGATGATTTCCGGTATTGAACATGACGTTTGTTTTCACGGCCGGGCCGAGATCAACATCCCGGCTTTTTGTCATATGGTCAAAAAGATCGTGCAGCAATATGAGCTGCTCATGGGGGCCTTGCCGTATCAACGTTATGTGTTCCAATATTTGCTCAACAGCGATCAGCACGGCAGCAGCGGCCTGGAGCACCGCACCAGCACCACCATTCGTTTATCCGCTCTGGAGGTGATGCAGGATGTCGTCCATGCCGCCGGCATTACCAGCCACGAGTTTTTCCATCTCTGGAACGTTAAACGCATTACCGATGCCGGCTTTCAACCGCTGCGCTATGACCGTGAGGCGCGCACCGAATCCTTGTGGTGGTTCGAGGGTGTGACCAGTTATTACGCTGATCTGGCTCTGGTGCGCAGCGGCATCTGGACTGTGGAGAAATTCCTGAAAAATCAGGCCAACGAAATTGAATTGCTGCAGGAAAATCCCGATCGCCTGAAAACCACTGTGGCTCAGGCCAGTTGGCGCATCTGGCAGAACGGATTGGCCGGTCCCGGCATCTCTTATTATAACAAAGGCCAATTGCTGGGCCTGCTGTTGGACATCATGATCCGCAAGGCTACGAAAAATGAAAAATCACTTGATCATGTCCTGCGCTATTTGTATCATAATTATGCAGCCAGGGGACGAGCGATTTCCGACGACGAGTGGATTGCGATTTTGCAACAGGCCACGGGAAAGGATTTTGCATCGTTTTTTGATCGTTATGTTTACGGCCTGTTGGAGTTGCCCTATCAGGAGGTTTTAAATTTTGCCGGATTGGCTGTGTCGATTTCCCCTCAGCCAATGCCGGCTATCGGCCGATTGCGCATCTATGGTCCGCGTAATCGGGTTTTTTCACTGGATGAAACAGGCCCGGCCGCCTTGGCCGGATTGCGCCGCAACGATCTGATTTTAAAAGCCGATGATCAGGTTTTCAGCGGCGAACAGGGTCTTTATAAACTTGTCGCCAATAAAAAAATCGGGCAGACCATGACGCTGTTGATCAGTCGCGACGGTCTGGAAATGCAGTTAGCGGTGGTGGTGGATAAAATCGAGCGGATGACCTGCACGATTTCGTTACTGGCTAATCCCAATGAGGAACAACTGCGCATTCGTGACAGTTGGTTAACAGGAAAATGAAACGTTTATTCATCATATGCTTTGTCCTGGCCGGTTGGCTGCCGGCGCCGGCCGTGATAATGTCGCCAACCGAATATCTCGGATTTGCGCCCGGCGACGATTATCAACTGGTCGATTATGAAACCATGATCGGTTATTTTTCCCTGCTGGCGCAACAATCGAGTAGGGTGCTGGTGCAGGAAATCGGTCGCACAACAGAAGCCAGACCTTTTTATCTGGTCATCATTTCCAGCGCCGACAATATACGCAACCGCTCCAAGATAATTGAAAGACAGAACCGTTTAACGAAACCGCAGCTATTGTCCACAACAGAGGCGCAGAAATTAATCCATGAAGCGCCGGCCATCGTCTCCATCAACTGTTCCATACACGCACGCGAGATAGGCCCCAGCCAAATGTCCATGGAATTGGCTTATCGATTGGCAGTGGACAACTCTGCCGACTGTAAAAATATCCTGGATCATGTCGTCTTGTTATTGCTTCCCAGTCATAATCCGGATGGGCACAATCTGGTGGTTCGCTGGTATCGCAAGCAACCGCGCGATAAGGAACATCCTCTGCTGCTGAACCAATTGGATCATCCCTATGTCGGACACGACATCAATCGCGATTGGTTTATGTTAACGCAGCGAGAAACCCGATTAACGGTCGAACAGGTATACAACATTTGGCATCCGCATATTGTGTTTGATTTGCATCAGATGGCGGCGCAAAATGCGCGAATGTTTTTGCCGCCTTTTCGCGATCCCTATGATCCTTTCATGGATCCGATTTTACAGGCTGAAGGCTCTGCTTTGGGTATGGCGGTGGCCATGGATATGACCGCATTGGGCCTGGCCGGCGTTGCCCATAATCTGTATTTTGATTCTTATTCACCGGCACGGAGCTATATTCATCACCATGGCGGAGTGCGCATTTTGGGCGAGATCGCTTCAGCACGGGTGGCTGGGCCCCTTACCGTTAAAGCGACCGATCTGCAGGCTGACGGAGATTTTAATCCGGCCAAGCGGTCCTGGCGTCAACCTCTGGTCTGGAAACCGGGAGAATGGCGATTGGCCGACATCGTCGCGTATGCATTGCATTCCAGTCTCTCTTTGTTGCATCATGCCGCTGCTAACCGTGGGGAGTGGGTCAGCAATTCTTTCACTGTAGTGAAAAATGCTCTTTCGGAACGAAAGCCGCCGGTGTATTATATTATCAGGCAAGAACAACCTGATGCGGACGGTTTGTTTTCACTTCTCTCCCTGCTCAAGACCGGTCAAGTGGATCTGTATCGAACAACAAAGAAAATGATGTTGCAGGGATGGGTCTTGCCGGAATCGACCTGGGTGATTCCTCAAAAACAACCATATGGCGGTTATGTCCGGACCTTGTTGGAGAAAATTCGTTATGACGAAATAATCGCTTCAGCGATCACGCCCTATGATGTTACGGCCCATTATATGCCCGGCTTTTTAGGCGTTGACGTGCAGATTCATTATGGAGATTTGACGGATATTGAGCTGGTAGAATCGATTGCACGACCGGCTCAGAAAGAATATGGTTTCTCTTCCGGCAACGGCTTGCTCATTGATTATCGCAATACTCAGGCCATCGCTGCTGTGGCAAAACTATACCGGTCGCAAGCGTCCTTTTTCTGGTTGTGTGATTCTGTTTTGACCACGAGCGGCGTTCGCTTGCCGCCAGGGACTTTATACGCAGATCAGTCTGATCGTCACATTATCAAAGACTTGCCGCTGCAGATTTATTATCCGGTTGCGACAACCGTTCGCGCCCGGCAGCTGAAGCAGCCTCGCCTGGCGCTGCTGTCCGGACCCCAGGCAGAGATGGACGAAGGCTGGAGCCGGTTTATATTGGATGAGTTCGGCTTTATCCATCATCGGCTCTCTTTGGATAAATGGCCGGTAGAAAACCTTGCAGCGCAATTTGATGCTATTGTAATTGCCGACCAATCGAGCGCACGGCTGCAAAAGGCGCTGACGCTTGCCCCTCGTGCTGAGTATGAATCCGATAAACTGCAGGCCTTGCACACTTTTGTCCGGCAGGGTGGAACTCTGATCTTGCTTAATCGCAGTTGCGATCTTGCTGTGAATCAATGGCAGCTGGGTGTGCAGAACATCGCGCAGAAACAGGGAATGAATATTCCAGGTTCGTTGTTGAGCTTGATAGTGGATGTTCGTCACCCATTGGGCTATGGATTGCCGCAACGGACAGCCGGTCTTGTTTGGCGCAGCCCGGTCTTGCACATTCTACCAGAGATGGCGGAATCCATAGCGGTCTATCCGGGCGCCAACCTGCTGGTAAGCGGAGCGCCGGCCAATGAGGAGCAAATGGCGTTACAGACCGCAGTGGCGAGCGTAGCTCTTGAACAGGGACGCATCATTCTTTTTGGCTTGCAGCCGCAATTCCGCGCGCAGACGCGCGCAACTTTCAAGCTGTTTTTTAACGCGATTATTTACAGCGCAGCAAAGGCGGTCTACGAGTTGCAGATGAATTAATTTATTCTATTCAAGAGAAAACGACTATGAAAAAAAAGAACACGTATATCGCAAATAACCGCAAATGGATGATCCGGCACATTATAGCCGACTATGTGCGTGCGAAAAATATGTTCAGTAACACGTTTCGTGAATTTCAAGCCGGCCGGCCAATAACCTTTGAACATTTGCGAAAACTTTCCGAGTTGCTGTTCGAAATCAAGGAAAACCTGCATCTTGTTTTCAAGCGACCCATTGATCCGCAAACCATGCGCTTCGAAGAAGGCGACAAGCTGACCCCCAATCGACGAGAGATCGAGTTTATCAATAATGTCGGCTTGCTGTTTCACAAAACTCTGGTGGCCCGTGAGCTTAAATATGTCATGGATCACTATACGATTGATTCCACCGACTATGTTAATTCTAATATCTCCTTGGGCTCCTATTTTGAAAAAATTCAAGGCTTTTTCAGCTATGGCGCTGAGAAAATTAAGGAGCTTTTGCAGGATTATTCCGACAACGAACCCTTGTTGCATTTTATACTGGAAAATGAACGTTACGTTCAGGATTCCCTCAACGAATCGGTTGCGGAGCTCATGCACAAAGCTTTTGGCCAGGCGCCGCAAGCGCATATGTACCTTCTCGTCGGCCGCTATTGTCTGGCCAGCGGCTGGAACGATCGTGCGAAAAAATATCTGGCAGAGGCGGTGCGGTTGGATTCTACGCTGACCGAAGCGCGTAATCTGCTGACGCAAGCCCGGAGCGGATTGACCGCCATTCGTTCTCGTACAGTCGAAATTTAGTTGCGTATTTCGAAAAAAACTTTTAATTTAACATATATTAGCATTAATCTCTTAACGGTCGGAGGAAAAAATGGCTCTTAAAGAACAGATGAACGGCGATGTGGCGATCATTGAGCTGAAAGGCAAGCTCATGGGCGGCAGTGAAACAAGTGAGATTCATGACAAGATCAAAGAATTGATCACCAAAGGCAATATCAAAGTCGTGGCTGATATGGATAAAGTTTCCTGGATGAACAGCACGGGTTTGGGTGCGCTGATGGGCGCCATGACCTCTTTGCGTAACGCCAAAGGCGATCTCAAATTGGCCAAAATTCCGGATAATGTGGAAAACTTGCTCGTCATCACAAAATTGGTCACAATTTTTGATACGTTTGAGACAGTGGATCAGGCGATTGCCGCGTTCACAAAGTAACCTATCCCCTTATCTTACGTATATGTTTGTGTTTTAACGGGCGGCCGCAGTGACGGGCCGCCTGTTGCTTTATTAAGGTACATGTAAATGAAAGGAAGCACCTTGTTGCATTTTGCTATGTGTTATCGCAAAATCGGTTTGACAGCCTGGGTCTGTGCCGCCATGCTGACCACGCATGTCGGTTTTGCAGCGGTCAATCGACCTTTTGAACCCATTGTCATCAAAAGCTCCATGTTTATGCCGGACTTTGAGGGTGCAAGCTGCAACCAGATTAAAGTTTATCGTTATCATGCGACCAGTACATTATGGACACTCGTTTCTTCTCAAATAGACGAGAAGCAGAACAACAGCTATTTCGCCGGAGAAAACAACGGCTTGGAAAACAATCTCTCCTTGTCCGATGATGTGCGCAACAACGAGGACGATGAATTGGTGTTTCTGGCAGCCGATGCCGGCGATCAGGCGCCGGAGGAGGCCTGGATTGGGGATGAGAGCACGCGTCAGTATCCCCGATTCGAGATCATACTCACCGATACTTTGACAGGCGAAAAAAGCTACATGTACATTTTTCGTACCGATGTCGGTTCCGATGATCCCGGACTCAAAGACTATATTGCTTATTTGCCGGATCCCATAGACGGCATTTTAACCGACGTTTACGGCTACGCACATAATATACATGGCTTGTTCAGCGATCTCTCTATTCAACCTTTCGTGGGCGGCAACGGATTGGACATAGTGGATCGTATGAAAGTGCGCCTGAAAGGCAGCGGCAGCTACAGCGGCATCCCCCTGGGCACACAACGGCTTACGGAAGATAATCTCATTAAAGGAAGCGGACCGCGCGCCTGGGCTATCGATGGGCGCGTGCGCGTTATTCGCAAATGGAATGTCAAGTTTTATCTCAATCCGTTCACCATCGACATCAAGAATGAAGTGTTTTTTAAATTTTATCCCCATTTTTGCGATTATGCTGATCTGAAAATAAAAACACCGGACGGTCTGAGCGTCAGTTATGCGCGCTTTTCCTTTGATCTGGATCCGGACGCCAACGGCATGCAGCTGTTTACCAATTTCAATCAAACAGGCGTTTTAACCAATCATACCATGACCGACGGCGAACCGGATCGCACGATCACCACGCCGGGGTGGAATTGGTGGATGCACACCGGTGCTCCCGGCTCCATGCTGTTCGTGGGCTATCTGCCGCAACTCGGCACGAGCCAGTATTTATATTATCAGGACAATGTAACCGGCACCAATGACCCGGATACGAAATTCAGCGACACCGGTTATGATGGCTCCTGGGGAGACACCGGTGTAAAATATAACGGCAGCATTGCCGGTGACATTGCTTTTTCCGGAAAATTGTTCATGCTGGGGCCTAATATCAGCCCGGACAGTGCCGCGTCCATCATGAACGCCGTGGCCAGTCCACTTAAAGTGCAGGTGGTAATGAATATCGTGGTGCCTGTGGAGTTGGCTTCTTTTACTGCGGCGACCTTGCATGATCAGGTGCGGCTGTCCTGGAGCACCGCCTCTGAAAGCGGCAATCTCGGCTTTGCCGTGGAACGTAAAACCGGCCGGTCTGAAGTCTGGCAACGCATCGGTTTCGTCAAAGGCAACGGCACGGTCTCGTCGCTGCGCATGTATGAATTCAACGATGAAGGACTCGCCATGGGTGATTATCAGTATCGTCTCAAACAGATCGATCTGGACGGCGCTTTTCATTATTCGCCCATCGTGTCGGCCAAAGTGAACGCACCTGAGGAGTTTGTGCTGCTGCAGAATTATCCTAATCCCTTTAATCCCAGAACGACCATCAGTTACCGGATTCCGAAAAACAGCACGGGTCGGGTCACGTTATCCATCATCGATATGCTGGGACGAACAGTGGCCACGCTCGTAGATGAGCCGGCTCGTCCCGGATATTTTCGGCAAGAGTGGGATGGCTTGGATTATACCGGGCAGATGACCGGATCGGGTGTTTATTTTTATCTGTTGACCGATGGACAACACCGGCAGTTGCGCAAGATGATCAAAGTGCAGTAAATCGGCATCTAACTTCAAGGTTGTTTTTCGAGCAATGGTTAAAAATCCCTCTGTTTTCTGGGCTGAGGGATTTTTTTATTGTATTACGAGTTGTTTTTTACGCAAACTGGCAACAAAATCTTTTATCAGTACTCCTTCTTGCGATGGGAAAAAATAACCACCTTCTTTTCGCTGCTGTTTTTTTCGTTTGTTTGCAGTTCTGCTGCGCTAGGCATTTTCAGCCAATCTCCTGCTCATCCGCAGATGACGCAGATGTTCGCAGATAACATTCGGATGGCGACATTTCTGCGTCTATCTGCGCAATCTGCGGATTATTGTACTATTCATTCCAGTATATCTGGATTGGGGGAATTATCAAAAAAATTCTCCCGAGGCGCAAAGACGCAGAGGGGAAACGACACTACCAAAATTTTTCCTTGGCGTTCTCTGCGTCTGCGCGAGTATGTTTTAGCATTTGATGAATAAAATCTTGATCATTTGAGGTAAAATATTTTTTATATCCCATTACAGGCATTTAATGATTCATAGGTTCCATGGCTATGAATTGCAGTTCAACTTTTTCGTTCTGGCTTGTCCAGGTTGGGGATTTCAGGTGTTGACACAGATACTATCCGGATGCTCCTGAAGGCCATGGTCATTGCTTTATGCTGACTTTTGTTTAGTAGGCCTGGCAGACAGCCTGACGCAGTACCATTTTCTAATCGAATTGTCTCTTGATTTTTTGCCGTAATTCCCCTATATTCATTTAAATTATGGCTGAATACGGCCGAAAAATTCCCGACTGGCCGGTCGATGAACGTCCGCGAGAGCGGTTGCTGCAACAGGGCGCGGAAGACTTGTCGGTGGCTGAACTGCTGGCCATTTTGCTGCGCACCGGCAGCGGCAACGAAACAGCGCTGGATGTGGCGCGCAACTTGTTAAAGCAATTCGGCGATCTGCGCGGCCTGGACATGCAAACAGCTGCAGCGCTGACCGAGGTCAAAGGCGTCGGTTCAGCTAAAGCCTGTCAAATCAAGGCAGCGCTGGAACTGGCCAAACGGCTGGTGCAGGAAGAGTGGAAAAAGAGCGAACGCATCCACTGTTCAGACGATGCTTTTCGTTATGTGCACCTGCGCATGCGCGATCTGTCACGTGAAGTTTTCCGTGTGCTTTTTTTGACCAACAGACACGACATCATTGCGGATGAGGAGATTTTTAAAGGCACATTGGCTGAAAGCGTAGCCTCCAGCCGCGATATTATCAAAGCTGCGCTGCGTTGCAATGCCGCGGCCGTGATCCTGGTGCATAATCATCCCAGCGGCGAGGCTCTGCCTTCGCCGGAAGACAAACAGATCACGCATAAAATCATCGAAGCCTGTCGATATGTGGATATTAAGGTTCTCGATCACATCATCATCGGCCGTGACGCCTTTTACAGTTTTGCCGATGAAGGCATGCTCAACTGAGAAATACAACACCCTTGCGAAGGATGCTTATCGAATGTCCGATGACGCCATGTTTTTTGTGCATCGTTCCAGGTGAATAGCCTTCGCAAGGGTGGAAAAAAACCAAAATGAGGCGGATGTGGAATTAGGCAAAGTGACGGGCACGGTGGTTGCCACCATTAAAGAACCCAAACTGGTCGGCAAAAAACTGCTCGTGGTCAATATCCTCAACCTGGACGCCACGTTGACCGATGCGACCGTGGTGGCCATCGATGTTGTCGGCGCAGGCGAGGGCGAGGTTGTCATCGTGGTGCGCGGCAGTTCCGCCCGCATTGCCGGCAATCTGTCAACCGTTCCTGTGGATGCAGCTGTGGTCGCTATTGTCGATGCGGTAGAAACGAACGGTAAAATAACTTTTAAAAAGTAGATAGAGAAAAAGGGTGATGCTGTGGACAATCAACAGATCGAAAATATCGTACGTCAAGTTATGGAGCAGCTGCAGCAAACCGGTTTGACCGGCGCGGCGATTGCAGCCCAGGGTGATGATGGGCTGTTTGACGATATGGAGGAGGCCATTAACGCAGCTGTGCTTGCGCAGAAAAAACTGGTCAGCGGCGGTATGGAGATGCGCAAACGCGCGATAGAGGCCATTCGTAAAATGGGCGTTGAGCACGCCGTTGACGTGGCGCAGCGTGAAATGGCAGAAACCAAAATGGGGAAATACGAACACAAAATCATAAAAATGCAGGCGGCTTCGCAGCGCACGCCCGGCGTGGAAGATTTGCAAAGCTATGCGGTTTCAGGTGATTTTGGTCTAACTGTCAATGAGATGGCGCCCTTTGGCGTAATCGGCGCCATTACACCGGTTACCCATCCGGTGCCGACGCTCATCAACAATTCCATCGGCATGATCGCTGCCGGCAATGCGGTGGTGGTCAATCCGCACCCCAATGCCATGAATGTTTCCGGTTACGGCGTACAGCTCATCAATCGCGCCATCGTCGCTGCCGGTGGTCCGGTCAATCTGGTGACCGCGGTGCGCAAGCCGACCATGGAGACCGGTAAGATTCTGTTTCATCATCCGTCCATCAATTTGTTGGCTATTACCGGCGGACCGGGCGTGGTGAAAGCGGCCATGCAATCCGCCAAGCGCGCCATCTGCGCCGGACCCGGCAATCCGCCGGTGGTGGTGGATGAAACGGCAGATTTAGCCAAGGCCGCCAGGTCCATCATGGAGGGCGCGACCTTTGACAACAATTTATTATGCATCGGTGAAAAAGAGATTATCGTCGTTGCTGCGGTTGCCGATGAACTGATTCGTCAGCTGAAGGCAGTGGGCTGTTATCAACTCTCTTTGCAGCAGATGGATCAATTGGCCGATAAAGCCTTTGAAAACGGCGGACGCAACGTTCACGAACCGGTGGTCAACCGACAGTTTGTCGGCCGCGATGCCGCGGTGTTGGCCAAGGCCATTGGCCTGGATCTACCCGCTGCCACGCCCATGCTGTTCGGTGAAACGCCGTGGGATCACCCCTGGGTGTTGGCTGAGCAGATGATGCCGTGTCTTCCTTTGATTCGCGCGGCCTCCGTGGACGATGCCATCATGCTGGCGCAAAAGGTTGAACACGGATTCAAGCACACCGCGATCATGCATTCAAAAAATGTCGCCAACCTGACCAAAATGGGACAGGTGATGGACTGCACCGTGTTCGTTAAAAACGGACCATCCACTGCCGGCTTGGGCATCGGCGGTGAAGGAACATTTACGCACAGCATCGCCAGCCCTACGGGCGAAGGCATTACCACGGCGCGGACTTTTACCCGTATGCGCCGCTGCACGATGGTGGATTATCTGCGCATTATTTAACAGGTTGGTAATTAAAATTCGGCATGGATGATGACATTGACCTGGTTTAAAGAGCTGGCGCCTGTTTATCAGGCGCTTTTGGCAACACTTTTTACCTGGTTGCTGACCGCGTTGGGGGCAGCGACCATTTTTGTTTTCAAGAACGTCAATCGCAAAATTCTTGACGCCATGTTGGGTTTTGCCGCCGGCGTCATGATCGCTGCCAGTTATTGGTCCTTGTTGGCGCCGGCCATCGACATGGCAGAAGCTGCCGGCCTGTCGGCCTGGCAACCGGCTGTCATTGGTTTTCTGCTGGGAGGAGCGTTTCTCTGGCTGGTGGATCACATCATGCCGCACCTGCACCTGGGTTTTGCCATGGATCAGGCTGAGGGCATAAAAACCCATTGGCAACGCAGCGTGTTGCTCGTGCTGGCCATCACCTTGCATAATATTCCCGAGGGTCTGGCTGTGGGCGTGGCTTTTGGCGCGTTGGGCGCTGATTTGCCCTCAGCGACGCTAACCGGCGCTGTCGCTTTGGCGCTGGGCATCGGCATACAGAATTTTCCGGAAGGTTTAGCGGTCTCCGCTCCTTTGCGGCGGGAAGGTGTAAGCCCGTTCAAGAGTTTTTGGTACGGACAAATATCCGGTTTGGTCGAGCCTGTGGCCGGCGTGTTGGGCGCTGCCGCCGTGTTACTCGTTCGGCCTATCTTGCCCTATGCCCTCGCTTTTGCAGCCGGCGCCATGATCTATGTCGTCGTTGAAGAATTAATTCCCGAATCACAATTGGAAAAAAACACCCATATTGCCACCCTCGGCACCATGACCGGATTTGCGGTTATGATGGCTCTGGATGTGGCATTGGGATAACATCCTATGACGGCCAAAAAACGCACGATTCTTTTTTTTCTGTTTTTGTTCCTTTGCGCGGGCCTTGCTTTTCCTTTTAGCAGTGAAAAAAGAATCGTACGTGTGCCGGTGCAAACCAGGCAACAAATCCAAACGCTGCACGAATCGTTCGACGTCGCCGCTCTACCTGACGCCCACCATGTCGATCTGGTGGTAAACGATCAAGAGGAATCGATCCTGCGGGCCCGGGGTTTCCACTTTTTCCCGCTGCCCCTGGAAGCGCCGCCGTTACGCAAAACCGCAGTCGATTCCAGCGTCATGGGACTCTATCACAGTTATGCTGAAATGATCAACGAACTGGAGCAGATTGCACAACAGTGTCCCCACATCGCCCAATTGCAGGTCATTGGTTATACCGTCGAAAACCGCAAGATCTATGCGATTAAAATTTCCGACAACCCGCAGTTGGAAGAGACCTATGAACCCTCTGTGCTCTATGTCGGCAACATTCACGCGAGAGAAATCATCACACCGGAAATCATACTTTACTTTTTGCATTATCTGATCGACAATTATGGCATCGACGAGCGGGTGACGAGCATCGTCGACAACCGACAACTGTGGCTCGTGCCGACTATTAATCCGGACGGACATGTACATGTGGAGACCGTCGATGTCTGGTGGCGTAAAAACCGTCGTTTGAATGCAGACAGCAGTTATGGCGTCGATCTGAACCGCAATTTCAGCTATCACTGGGGATACGACGACTTTGGCTCCAGCCCGGTTCCCTTTGATGAAACGTTCCGCGGCCTGTCCGCATTTTCAGAACCTGAATCTCGCACGATTCGTGATCTCGTATGCTCTCATCGTTTCATCAGCGCCATTTTTTATCACAGCTATGGCCGATCCTGGCTCTTTCCCTGGAGCTCCGAGTACCGTGAAACGCCGCATCATGCGTTATTCCTGGAAATGAGCCGCCACATGACTAAAGCCAATGATTATATAATCGGCAATGTGAGCACCGGCGCCATCTATATTGTCAATGGTGATACCGACGATTATTTGTACGGCAATGTGCAGGAAAAAAATCGCATTTTCCCGTTTTCTCCCGAGATCGGCAATACCTTTCGCCAGCGCGAAGCTTCCATTCTACGGTTGGTCGACGAAAATTTGCCGGCTAATTTATACTTGGCAGAGATATCCGGCCTGCTGGAGCAGGACCCGGCTCGCGTGTTTGCACCTGCAGCGCCGATGCTGCATGCTTCTATTGTGGATGATGACGGCCGCTTGACGCTCAGCTGGCAAAGCGCGGCAGATGAGATAAATCAAGCCCGCGCATTTCGCATTCAACAGTTTTATGATTTTGCCATGCGAGGCGATAATGCCGAAGAGAGCAGCATGGTGCTGGAATACGAGAATTTTCAGCGCAGCCCGTATCACCATTGGAACGGATTTTACAGCTATTATTCGGCGACGAGAAATCCCATCCGTTCCAATCTGTCCTGGCGAATTCCCATTACCGTAACAGCAGGACAGGTTTTTTCATTTAAAGCCTGGTATGATCTTGAACCGAACTTTGATTATTTTTACGTCCAGGTTTCGCAAGATCAGGGCAAGACCTATGCCAACCTGGCCGGCAGCCATACACGCTGGGAGAATCCCTATGGGCGCAATATCGGCAACGGCATCACCGGCTCTTCCAACGGCTGGCAAACGCTCTCCTTTGATCTGCGCGCTTATATCGGTGAGCAAATTTTGTTGCGCATCCGCCATATTACCGAGGGACTGGACTATTACCCCGGCCTGTTCATTGACGATATCTGCCCTTTGTATTTGCCGGGCCAGGAGGTCAACCGAACCGTTAGCGACAGTTCTTCTGTTGTAATACGGTTACAAAAGCCGGGATGGTATGGTTTCCGCGTGGCCGGCATTGACGGCGACGAACAGCAAGGCGACTGGAGTCCGATGAAAATGGTGCAAGTGGATTTCGGCCTTCCGGCTGACGTCAATCGCGATGCCGTTATCGATGATCAGGATTGGCAACGATGCATGGACCTGGCGTTGCAGAAAGGCGCTGCTGCCGCCTGCGGTGAACTGTGGCGCGCCGATCTGGTCGCGTCTTTGAATGATAACGAGGTCAGAGTTGACGTACTCGACGCGACCGCCTTGAGCGGTTTGCTCCATTCGGCGCCGCCTGATTCAGATAAACGCGCTGATTTCATCAGCGTGTCTCTGGCAGAGGCCGTCGCGCAACCTGGCCAAAAAATCACCGTACCGGTTTATTTAAACACACGCCAGCCTGTGGCCGGTTTGCAGTGGGAGCTGGAGGATCAGTGCCATGCGGTGTCCCTCGATTCGATTTCAAGTGAAAATGCTTTCGCTGATTTCAAGTTTTTACATTATCAAAATCGCATTTTAATCGCCGGTCCGCAAAACCAGCTGTTGCCGGTGGGCGAATACAAACTATGTGAATTATCGTTAACCGTTTCTGCATCGATAAACACAGACGTGGATACGCTTTTTTTTAAAGAACCGGTCATGGCTGTATCCCGTAACGGGCGTCAGGCAAATTGGGCGACCTGGAATTCAGCACAGATCACTCTCACCCGCACCAGGACGGATCATGGCGACGCCCAGTCTCCTGATTGTTATGCTTTGGAGCAGAACTATCCCAATCCATTCAATCAAGAAACCGTTTTTCGTTTTTCTCTGCGCAAGTCCGGCCCAGTGACGCTCACGCTATACGATAGGGTTGGTCGGGAAATAAAAACGCTGTTGCAGGGGTTTTATACTCCGGGCAGCCATGAGTTTCGCTGGCACGCCGACCACCTGGCTAGCGGTACGTACTTTGTTCGTCTGCGCGCAAATGATTATTCGATCACTCGAAAAATTTTGTTATTGAAATGAAATCCGAGCAGCATAAAATCCACATCCTTTCCGAAAATCTGATCAACAAAATCGCAGCCGGCGAGGTGATTGATCGACCTGCGTCCGTGGTCAAGGAATTGGTGGAAAACGCCATTGACGCAGGCGCCGGCCATATCACGGTCATCGTCAAAGCCGGCGGCAGCGGACTCATTCAGGTAGTGGATGACGGCTGCGGCATGAGTGAAGAGGACGCGGTGCTCTCGCTGCAACGCCATGCCACTTCAAAAATCAAAACCTATCGCGATATTGAACGAATAGAAACTTTGGGTTTTCGCGGCGAGGCGTTGGCGAGCATCGCTGCGGTTTCGCGTGTCGAGATGAAAACGGTGCTGGCCGGCGAAATGGAAGGGACGCTGCTCACCGTCGAGGGGGGCGGCATGGGCGAGCTGCAAAAAACCGGCGGCAATCCCGGCACCTCCATTGCGGTGAAAAATCTTTTTTTCAACACGCCGGCGCGCCGTAAATTCCTGCGCACCGAAAGCACCGAGTATCGTTATATCCTGGCCATGTTGAACCGTTTTACGCTGGCTTTTCCGGAAATCGCGTTTACCATGATCAATGAAAACAACACGGTGTTTGAATTGAAACCGGCGCCTTTGCGTGAACGCATCGCCGAAGTACTGGGCCGTCGCGTGGCCGACAATCTGGTCGAGGTCCAGGACGACAACACGTTGGCGCCCATTTCCGGATTTGTCGGCAATTTCGATTGTCTGCGCAAATCCCGCAACGACCAATATCTGTTTCTCAATCGCCGTTATATCAATGACCGCACTCTCGGTTACGCCGTTGTTTCCGCTTTTGGTGAAAGCATTCCGCTCGGCCATTATCCGCTTTACGTGCTGTTCCTGCAAATCGATCCGGAACGCGTGGATGTCAACGTGCATCCTACCAAAAGCGAAGTAAAATTTGCAGATCAAAAAGTGCTATACGATTTGATGCGCGGCGCCGTGAAACGGGCCTTGCAAACGGATTCCATCATCCCCGAGTTGCACCGTTTTACGCCGGGCAGTCGCTCCTTTGAACAACCGCGTTTTCAGACCACCCTGCAAAAAGACATTTTTGATTACCACCAGACGCAGATTGAATTTACACGATCCGGCGGCGTCATGGCCCCTGTGCCTGAACAGCCGGCTGCTCCGGTGATGACCGATGAGCCGGTTTCAGCGCAACCGCGCCAGGAAGAGTCCACCGGCCCGGCTATGGTCTGGCAGCTGCAGAACAAATATATTCTGGCGCAAATCAAGAGCGGACTGGTGGTCATTGATCAGCATGCGGCTCATGAGCGCATTCTTTATGAAAAGGCAAAAAAAAGTTTTATCCGCACCGAGCACGCGTCGCAGCAGTTGTTGTTTCCGCAAACCATTGATCAGAGTCCGCAGGATTATCAGTATGTGCAGGAGATCATGCCTCTGTTGGAAAAACTGGGATTCATCATCAAAACCTTTGGCGGCCGTACCATTGTGGTGGAGGGAGTTCCGGTAGGTTTGCGCATCGGCGCTGAAGAAAAAATACTGTTAGAGTTGCTGGACGAGTACAAGGAAAATCTGGAAACCGAAGTCGATATTAAGGAACGCGTGGCTAAAAGTTGGGCGTGTCGCAGTGCGATCATGACCGGCGACAAATTGTCGCACGATGCCATGACCGCCCTCATTGATCAGCTTTTTGCCACAGAAAATCCCTATTTTTGTCCCCATGGCCGTCCGGTGATCATCACCATTTCCACCGATGAATTGGACAAACGTTTTGAGCGCACCTGAGGTAATTTTTTTAATTGGACCGACAGCAGTCGGCAAAACCGATCTGTCGCTGGAATTGGCCGCCCGCTGGTCCGCTGAGATCGTTTCTGCGGACTCGCGGCAGATCTATCGCCACATGGATGTCGGTACGGCTAAACCCACTGCCGCTGAACGGCAGCGGATTCCCCACCATTTTATCGATATAAAAAATCCTGACGAATATTACAGCGCCGGCGATTACGGCCGGGAAGCGCGCGCTTGCCTTCAGGCTTTGCATCAGTCCGGTGGTCGGGCTTTGGTGGTGGGCGGTTCCGGTTTTTATATTCAGGCGCTGGTCAGCGGGCTATTTGCACCGGCGGTCTCAGATCCGGAGGTCAAGGAAAAATGGCGTCAGGCCATTCGCGAACAGGGCGCGGAAGCGGTGTTTGAATATTTGCGTAAAGTTGATCCGGTGACAGCCGGACGCTTGCCGATAAAGGACACGCAGCGTATTGTGCGCGCACTGGAAGTATACGAATTGATCGGTGAGCCCATCTCCAAATTTCGCACCGGTGAGGAAACGCCGCCGCCTTTTACGCCGATATACATAGGCCTGGATCGGCCGCGGCCGATTCTTTATCAGCGCATCGAGAAACGCGTGGAACTGATGCTGACTAACGGATTGCTGGCTGAAGTTCGCGGATTGCAGCAGCGCGGCTGGGATATGCGTTACAATGCACTGGCTACCGTCGGTTACAGCGAGGTGTTTCGCCATTTTAACGGTGAATTGAGCTATGACGAAATGGTCAATCTGATCAAACAAAATTCGCGCAATTACGCCAAACGACAACTCACCTGGTTTAGAAAAAATCAACAGATCACCTGGTTTGATCTGGAGCAGAGCGGATTGAAAGACATATTGGAATCTGTATCGTCGTTTCTCAAATAGCACTAATAACGTGTCATTGCGAACAAAGTCATAGTCGTTGATAAAGAATATACTCTGCGCTGGAGTGAAGCAATTCCCTCATACATGAAAAGTGTCATTATCAGCGGCATTGAAGCAGATAAAGGGGTGTTGCCGGAGTGAAAGTAATCTATGGTAATTTGAGGACATTGCATATGAGACCGGTAAAAATTTTTCTAGCGTATCTCCTTATTCTGACCTGCACCGTTTCTTTGGCAGAAAATACGCAAAAGAAAAAACTCACCTATCAGAAAACCGCCGGCCGCGGCAGCGGCGGACCATTGATGAATCCGTTGCCAACTATCGAAGGCTGGCTGGACGACGGGCATTATCTGTTACAACAAAATGACGACAAGGGCATTCCGGTGCTATACTCCATCAGCGCCAAAGACAGTCAATCTGCGGTCTATGTGTCCAACGCCGAGCTGAACAAGAAACTGCCCTTCGGCTTTACCATACAACAGGCAACCGAACACAGCAACGACTATGTCCATTTCCTCTTTAACCAAAAAAACGATCTTTATTATTTCAACGCCAAGTCAGGAGAGTTTAAGCAACTGACCGCCACACCGGCAATCGAATATACCCCGCAATTTTCTCCGGATTACAGCAAAGCGGCCTTTACGCGCGACCATGATTTGTTCGTCGTGGATATCGCAACCGGTCGTGAACAACAACTCACACACGACGGCTCGGACGTCATTCTCAACGGTTACAATTCCTGGGTTTATTTTGAAGAGGTCTATGGACGCGACTGGCGTGCTTTTTGGTGGGCGCCGACAAGCGACAAAATCGCTTTTTCCCGTTATGACGATTCTCCGGTTCCTGTGTTCACGCTTTTCTGCGCCGACAGCGTGCATGGCCGTTTGGAAACAGCCCGCTATCCCAAGGCCGGCGATCCCAATCCCAAAGTGAAATTGGGCGTCGCTACTCTCGCCGACGGAAAAATTGCATGGATGCAAACGGATGCAGACGCAGATCAATATCTGGCCTTTCCCTTTTGGCGTCCAGACGGCAAGCAACTCTATTTTCAATGCCTGAATCGCGGACAGGATTGGCTGCGAATATTTCTGGCTGATCTGTCCGACAGCAGTTGCCGTTCCATTTATGAAGAACGGGAAACGACCTGGGTGGAATTTTTCGAAAATGTGTATGTTTTCAATGACGGCAGCGGTTTTATCCTCAAATCCGACAAGAGCGGCTGGAGTCACCTCTATTACCATGATTTGCAAGGACGCTTGCGCCGGCAACTCACCTCGGGCGACTGGGCCGTCAAAGCGATCTCTCTGGTGGATGAAAAAAACAAAGTTTATTTCACGGCAAATTATGATAAATCGGTGGAGACTCATCTTTGCTGCGTCGGTCTCAATGGAAAAAAATTCAAACGGTTGACCAGCGCAACCGGCACCCACTCGGTCAAGATCTCGCCTCAGGCAAGTTATTTTATAGATACCTGGTCCAATATTCAACAGCCGACGGTTATCGAATTGACCTCGACACAGGGCAAGAAAATTCGTCGGTTGGGCAACGCCGCCGGTCCGACTCTGGCTGAATATCAATTAGGCCGGGCAGAGCTGTTCACCATTTCCAACAGCGACGGCTACGCGATGCCGGCCATGTGGGTGTTGCCGGTTGAACTGGATAAAAATAAAAAATATCCGGTATTGATCTCTTGTTATGGCGGACCGGGCGCTGCCGAAGTAAGCAACTCCTGGCGAGGTCTGCGCAGCCACTATTTTGCACACAACGATATCATTTATTTATCTGTGGATCATCGCGGGGCCGGCCATTTTGGCAAAAAAGGGGAGAGGCTCATGCATCGCTGCCTGGGCAGATGGGAGATGAACGATTATATCGATGCGGTCAATTGGCTGCGCCGACTGCCGTTTGTCGATTCCACCCGCATCGCCATCACCGGCGGCAGCTATGGAGGGTACGTCACCTGTCTCGCGCTGACCTATGGCGCCGGCTATTTCACCCACGGCATTGCCGAATTTTCCGTAACGGATTATCGTTTGTACGATTCCATGTATACCGAACGCTATATGGACCTTCCTTTTGAAAACCACAGCGGCTATGACAGCACGTCAGTGATGACCTGGGTGGATCGCTACAAAGGACTGCTGCGCATCACCCATGGCACTATGGACGACAATGTGCATATGCAGAACAGCATGCAATTGATCGACAAATTGCAGGATGCAGGAAAGCACTTTGAAATGATGTTGTATCCAAACGAACGTCACGGATATGGCGGCAGCAAGAATCGTCATGACGGTCAAGAGTCCATGCGCTTTTGGTTTCGCAATTTATTGAATAAAGAGTGGTCGGCGGAGGAGTGAAAAGTAGTATAGCACATTCCATCGGCTGGTAATCCAAGCTTGGCTATTTTGTGTGGCCGCAGCTTATCTGCTCGGTGCTTTGGCCGCATGGCAGATTTTTTGAAAAGCCTGCCTGCTTTAGCGTGTAAGTGCCCGTTCGATTATTCAGGATTGGCAAAATAGATGAAAATCATAAATCGTCTCCTTCAGCCAGTGTACGGCATTATCGGTTTCATGCCAGTAAGCACTTTGGCACAATTTGCTTATTTTGATCAAGCGTGCACCTCTTTTTGTCTTGATAACAACGGTTATGCCATCTATGGAACCAATTATGATTATGTCAAAGATCGTCATCATGGATTGGTATTTGTTAACAAAAGACAGATGGCAAACAGATTACTGCAATGGGGACCTTCTCCCGGGGTCGCTTCATCAGAGCAGCAGAGCGAGTGACAGCTTTCAAACCGACAGACTCTGAAACAGCTGTGCGCATCGCCTTTGATATTCTGCAAGACGCAGCCGGTCAAAAGATGAAACCTTTGTCGCCGCCTCCCTGTTGGAGTCTCGTATTCGATACAGAGAATCTGCGGGTTCACTTTCGTACGATTATTTGCAGCGACATCCGAGCGGTCGATTTTCGAAAACTTGATTTTTCGTGTCAAACTTCTGCCAAGATGCTGGATATCAACGAAAATCTGGCCGGCGATATCAGCAACCGATTGCGCGATTATTCTCTCCCCTGGCATTTGGAGCATGCTGTCATGGCAGGGAAAAACTGGAAACTTGCCATGAGTCCGGATGAGTTGCGGGAACTGTTCCAATCCTACGAAAAGTGGCCTTGTCAATAGTTTGGAATTTTTTTTTATGAGGATCAAGATGGCAGATGACGAATTGATTGATATAGTCGATCATGCAGATAGGCCAATCCGTATGGCGACACGTGCAGAAGCCCACGCTACCGACGCCACACACCGGGGAGTTCACATCTTTATTTTTAAGGATAGCTCTTGTGAAGAAATGCTCCTGCAACAACGCAGTAAGAACAAGTCGGTGAGCCCGTTAAAATGGTGTCACTCAGCCTCTGGTCATCTCCTTGCTGGGCAGACATATGTATCCG
This sequence comes from uncultured Cytophagia bacterium, assembly GCA_964387285.1. Classification (GTDB taxonomy): domain Bacteria; phylum Zhuqueibacterota; class Zhuqueibacteria; order Residuimicrobiales; family Residuimicrobiaceae; genus Anaerohabitans. The sequence goes on from CAYLWO010000046.1 coordinate 43,427, forward strand.
GCGCAATTCATGAGCTTGATGAGTTATTTCATGGGAAGGCAGTACCAATACATATCGTACAGAGTCTGCACAAATTTTGCAGCTTTAGGTTGCGGGATTCTGCAAGTAATAACGAGTTAATTACTCTATTCACGCTCGTGTACGATGGAAAATTCGAAATCGATCCTGATGAAGTGGAGAGAATCGAATATAAAAAAGTCGCTACGCTGGCCAAAGAACTTGAGATGGATCCAAGCAAATACACCAGGGCATTTCACCAGACATTTGCAGTATTTATGCGACTAGGCGAAATTTATCAGTCTAATGGTGTTGCCTGGGTATAGACTTGCTCCTTTTTACTGTATATAATAAAAACCGGACAAGCCGGAATGGGAGGGATCATAATGAAAACCGCAAAAAGTGATACAAAAAAGGATCGGCTTATCGCATTCGCGACTTTTGAAACTGAATTCTGCAAATTGGGAGGATTGGCCGCCGTGATGACCTGGCTGCCCAAAGAAATGTCCAGGCCGGAAAATAATGAACCGTGCATCATCCTGGCGCCGCATTTTAAAGAGATCACAAATCCGGAAAAACTCAAAGCCGATAAAAAGATCCGGGATTTCAGCCACGTGCTTTCATTCTCGTTTCCGGTGGTGGGACTGGCCTATGCCGTTGATGTTGTAGAAATGATAGATGCGGACGGCATCTCCATCTATCTGTTGTCCTGCCCTGGATTTTTTACCGCACCGAAAAATCCCTATGTCAATCCCTGCAATCCGGCCAAACCCCTGGATCCCTATCGCAATCCCATTAATCCGGAACGTTTGACAGAGGATGCTCTGCTTTTCTGCGCTGCCGCACCTGTTGCACTGGTCGAGTTGCACAAGGAAGGCAAAATTCCGGCACAGAACCTCATTCTGCATTTGCAGGATTGGGAAACCGCTTGTGTGGCCAAGGCCGTGCAGCAGGTTCATTATCAGCCGGAAATTTCTTCCATGCGCTGCACGCTTACCCTGCACAATCCCTATGACCGCTATATCGACGCATCCAGTTCGACCGTCGTGCAGAACCTCGCCGATTATCTTAAATTGTCGCACGGCAATGTGCTGCCGCAAACCATTCCTTTGATGCATGGCTCTGTGTCCACTGTTTCAGAAAATTTTGCCGACGAGTTGCATACCGATCCTTTGCATACCAAGGCCTTTGCGCCGCATTTACAGTATCTTTTCGCGCAAAAACCCATCATCGGCATAGATAACGGATTGTTTAAAACCAAAGAATTCCCGTTTTCTTCATCTGTTGAAAAAGAGGCAAGAAAGGGGAACTTGCAGCCCTTATGCGATGAAAAGATGAAGCGCAGGGTCGAACTGGGCCAGGTAATGCAGACCTATCAACAAGAGTTAGCTAAGGATAAAAGTAAAGAGTCCTGGGGCAGTGATCTGGATTTAACCGATGCTGCTGTGCCGGTGTTTTTTCTGATCGGTCGCGACGATCCGTGTCAAAAGGGATACGATGTCATGGCTCAGGCTATTCGTAACACCAGGAAAGAGGGGCGCTATATTTTTGCCCCTATACCCGGCGATGAGGATCTTTTAGGTTTGACTTTTCTTAAACAGCTGGCTGCCGATTGTCCCGGCCGCGTCAAGGTTTTTCCGTTCAGGATCGATTTGCAGGTCTATGAAAAGTTGATGATCGGCTGTTCGTATATGGTGATGGGATCTTTGTATGAACCCTTTGGCGCAGCCACCGAAGCCTACCTGGCCGGCGTACCGGTCGTGGCACGCGCTACCGGCGGTCTGGTACAACAGGTTACGCCCTGGCTGGATGAATCCAGACAGAATTATCTGCCGGATTCCGTTTTAAGAGTTGTCCGTAAATTTCATTCGGAAAACGATCCGGCCACAGGATTGCTGTTCCGTGAACAACGGCTCGAGGCGCGGAAAGAGGAAGAGGGATGGAAGCAGATCGTTGGGTGCGGTTATTGGCACAACAATCCCAAACTTGACCGTGTCAGCGAGCGGGCTGATGGGGAGCTGTATAAGGCAATGGTTGCAGCTGCTGCGGCAGCTTTGGATAAGGCGATAGAAATATATCAGGAACTGCCTTTGGTTTATAGCGGGATGATTTACAACGGGTATCAACTCTTGAACAAATTCGGTTGGGATCGGGCGATTGCCGGTTATAGAAAATTCATGTACGACGTGTAATGGTCAAAAAATGTCGGACGCCTGGAGAGGCTGTCGCAAAAGCTAGAACAA
>CAYLWO010000047.1:0-22475 GCA_964387285.1 uncultured Cytophagia bacterium
CCTCATCCTTGCAGGTTTTCAGATATACGCCATCTCCGCCGTTTTCGTTGATGTGATTGCTTTGCACCCGGTTCATTTTTGCCGACTCGGCGAACAGACCGATGCCGGTATTGGACAGGATACGGTTCTCTCGGATCGTGGCGCCTTCCGTGGATTTAAGGTGTATTCCGTAATTATTGCCAGTAATATAATTATTGATAATGGTGATGCGGTGCAGTGTGCTGCCATACACATAGATACCTGCCACGTTGTTGCTGGCGCCCTTGATGGTGAAACCTTCAATGGTGGTGCTGTCTTTTTTTATGTGAAAGACCGGCTTGGCGGCATCCATCGCTTGAACGGTTGTGTGTTGCCAGCCATTGATCGAGATAATTTTTAAGGATTTGGTGACATCCACATTTTCCCGGTATATTCCGGAACAAACCAGAATGGTGTGCCCATCGAGCGTCTTTGCATCGTTGATGGCCTCCTGTATCGCATCATAGTTTTCGCCCGTATTAGCGTTGTAAACGCAAGCGAGAACCAGCGGACCGGATTTCACCGTCTTGAACGGCGCCGGCGGTATGCCCGGATAGATCACGCCCGGGCTGTAATGTTCCGCCTGGGCGCCGACAAAGGTATAGTTGGTATAGGCTTCAAACTCTTTTTTCTCCCCGCAACCGCCTTCCTTGTAGGCAAAATCAAAGGTCATCATCAGGGTTATGCTGCTGCCTCTTTGCAGTTTATTATAGGGCGGAGGAATGTGGAGGGAGATGGCATTGGCAAAGTTGGTGCTGTCCAATACGATGCCGTCCCTGTTGACGAGACGCAGTTTGGCCATGCGCACATCTGCTGCGGAACCTGTGCCTTCCATATTAAAGGTGACACCGCCCAATAGCCAATCGTCAGCCGGGGATGCAGTGAGTACAATCTGTATGATCGGCGTGTTGGTCTTTTGATTTTCCGAATCAGGCGGACAAACCGCTGTGCGGCCGGGATTATCCGGACCTGTGGATAACGTGAGAATGGGCTTGAACCAGGCCTGCACCTGCGTGGTCGGATCGCCGAGCACAGCGATCGCGTCTTTGAGGTTCGGCGGTGTGGCATTGACCCAATGGCTAAAAGCCCAGCCATCAGTAGCTGTGGCTGCAACCGGCACTTTTTTCCCGACAGGACCGGTGGCCGAGCTCGGTATTACTGTGCCGGCTTCTGCGGCCGGATGCACAGAGGTCACCAGACCAGCTTGCTTTACCACAACGATATATTCCTGAATGGATACGCCATCATAAGCGTCCATATATTTTTCATACATGTCGCCTCGTGGGTTACCATGGCCGTCCATGCCAAACAGGGCATGGGTATTATCGCCGCTCATGGGAGTTGATGTCATATGAAGTGTGCCCGGAGAAGGACATTTAGCCAGGATAGCCATATTCGGCAGACTGAAGGCGAATATGCTCTGACCTTCTATAGCAGCCAGAGCGGTCTCGCCGATCAGATCAAAATCCCAAATGATGCCGTTGCCATGATTTTCCGCCAGTAGGACAGGAGAAGAGAGGTTGGATACATCATAAGAGGCAAAGGACCAATAGATTGGATCAGGACTAGCGGCAATGAACGCCTGCTTATCGCGAACCTTGACGCAAGCGGGAATGCCTTGGGTCTGGATGGCGCCGCGCAGTACCGGCGCAGCGGGATTGGTTATGTTATAGACATTGACGCCGGAACCCGCCCCAAAAAACGAAACATAGGCGAACGTCGTATCCTCGGCATCGATAAAAATGTCGCGGCCGGTGCCGGGAATGTCGGTTCTGCTTTTTACCACCGGATTGCTGCGATTGCTGACATCGACAATTACAAATTTGGGCGATTGTCTGTACATCCCGGACGCGAGGTATACATAATTGTTTCGGTACGCCAATTCGTACCAGGGAGGAGTGGCCGCGGCTAGAACCGATTTTTGCGTCCATTGATGATCAGAGGATACGTCGATGATGTATAATTTGCTAAAATCTATTCCGTACAGATAACCGCGGTCCACCTTGAATCGAGTCAGCTTTTTCCACTGTGAAAATGTTTTCACCACAGCCGGTGCGGACGGATTCGAAATATCGAATAGCCACATTTGCTCCGAACTGGACAGGTAGAGTTTGTTGTCGACAGCCTGTTGCCACAATACTTTCGCAGGACTGTTAAAGGTGCGATCCAGGGTGATATTGGCCGGTGCGCTGACGTTATAGATGCGCAAACCCTGGTCGCTCGCAGACAGGGTCATATACAACCGCCCGTTATTAACCTGCAGCGGTCCAACGTTGCAGTAATCGTTGTTCTCGATGGTCAGATTGCCGGCAGCAACCGGCGCGTTGGCATTGGCCACGTTGTAAATGAGCACATAGGCCTTGGTACCATTGGAGGCTATATAGGCCTTGTTATCCAGCACCGTGATCTGTCGCGGCGTGATTCCCTCACTGCCGACTTTGGTTTTGGTGAATGAGATTGATGTCGGATTCAGAGCATCGGTAATATTCAGGATGCGCAGGCCATAATTGGGCATGCTTTCGGTCACATAGGCATAGTTGCCTGATGCAAAAACGTGCTGGAGTTCGGCAGCAACGCTATAGCTGCCTTTTTTGAGCGGATTTTTCGGATCCGTTATGTCGATGATCCATACTTTACAGTTCTGAAAAGCGATGTATTCTATTGCATATAGGTAGTTGCCTGCCTTGTGCAGCGATCTGATGGTCATGGGAACTGACGCCACTTCCACCGGCGCTGCCGGATTTGAAACATCGAGTATTTTAATGCCTCGGGTGTTGGCGGCAATGTAGGCATAGCCGGCGTCGATGATGACTCGACCGGACTCACTTCCCTTGAGGAGAAAAGAGCTTACCCGCACAGGTTTCACCGGATCTGAAATATTCAATATCTGTAAACCGGTATCGCTTTCGACATAAGCAAAAGCATGGTTGCCGGAAATGGCCAAATCGAGAAACGGATTTGGCATTTCCACAAAGGCTTTTTGCGTGATGTCTGCAGCGGCAATATCCAGAACAGTAAAGTAGCTTCCTTGTCCGACGAAGGCATAGTTGCCTTGGACATAGGCGCACCTTATCGAACCGCCGAAATGGCCGATAGGCTTCAACGTGACCTGCTGAGCCAGGAGGGAGGGCAGCGGAGCAAGCATGCAACATAAAAGGATGTAGCGGTGGAGCGTGTTTTGCGAAGACGCAAGGTTAGACAACATGATTCTGATCTTCATTGCAGCCTCCAATTAACGCTATAGTTAAAATTGCTTTTCAACAGCTATAATACCATAGTATCAATTGCAGATGGGCCAATTGATTCTGCCCAGCTTTTAAGCTTGTCACGTTCATCATACGGTTGGACGAGCCGGTGAGCAGGCTTTATCCATGGTTAAAAGTCAGAGAAATCGCATTCTGAAACAAGATTGCCGAGGGTTGTCAGGCTGCGCCATTTCTGATTTTACGCAGGCCGTGCACTTGATTGATGAAACAACAAAGTCTGCGAAAGCTCTCTATGAATAGGGCGTTGTTAAGAAAGAGGAGTATGAGAACAGGTTATATTCCGGGCCAAAGCAGGTCATATCGTATTGCCTGATTCGAAACGATCGTTTCATAACGAATCTCCCTCAGCAAATCGAATGGTCTATGAAATGGCTGATTCTCTCGATACAAGTAAAGGCGACAAGAAAGACTTTGTGTGCCGGTGCTGTTTGAAGTAATTGGATGTATGAATCCTCGATAGTAAAACATACTCTATTTACGAGAGAAAAGCAAGCGGATTTTCAGATGAGCTACAAATTAGGTAATAATTATTTTATAAGCAGGCAGTTCCTCATTCGAATTTCGGTCGCACTCTCGAGAACGACAACATAATTGCCAAGCGCTGCCATTGAGTTTAAATCCGAGGTTGGTCAAATCCAGATCATAAGGCACCGTTTTATCACGCATGCCGTGGAATGCAGCTACCGGTGGTTCGCCATTATCGATCCAGGCCGTATCAGCGATGCCGCCCCAACAGTTGAGAATTCCCTGCACGGTTGTCGGATAACCCGGATGACCGCTGTTGCCTTCCAAATCACCCAAACGCGTTTGATCAGCGGCCGGAGGGATCTCATCTTGATCCCAATACGCCAGGAGCAGCATCTGATTAAATCGAATTGTTCTGTTTGTTTTCATGACCTGTTTCCTTTAGCAAAAAACGACTCTGGTTACATTGTATATATAGCAAGCGGTATGCCAGAAAAAAAAGAAAATGGCCCCGGAGGCGTCTGGTCATTCCAGTCAACTGGTTATAAGGATGTTGATTTGTATTGCGCAAAAGATAGTTGCACTCATCATTTGTTTTTATTTTACTTTGTACTCCAGGGTACATGGGCGATGGGCAGATCGGGTCAGGTACTGTCTGGTACGACCATTTTCCTGTAAAAAAGGCTTTCGCATAAAAATCAATTTCAGAGTCTCGAAATAGTGATAAAATTTCGAAAAAATACGAAAAAATGCTTGACAAAAAAGTAAGAAAAATGTATCTTTATAGCACTATTTCGAAAACGGTTTCGAAAATTCTGGTTATTCACGTCTCTGAGGTTGGTGTGATCACTAACATGCGAAACGCTTTCCTTCATCAAGTAGAAATCCACACAAAAAATAATTCAGCCGGTCACGCATTTGTTTTTGATTCGGCGCAAATTTTGGGAATCTGCAGCCCTTGGTGTCCAGGTCAGATTGCCGCACATCGGGTTGCACCAGGCTTTTCGCGACCAGTAGCGAAAAATGAAAGGAGGTGAGCAGCGTTTGCGCGTGGCTGCTTGGCCACGTTGCGGTAATCACTAGTACGGGTTGTTTTATCATTCCATCAAGTGTATCAGGAGGCAAGCATGAAACTGTTTTTTAAAACGATGAGCGTTGTGTTCGTTATTTTGCTGCTGAGCGGCGTGGCCATGTCTCAAGTCAAATGCGCTTTTGAGAATGCTGCCGAGGGCACGCAGGGTTTTGGCGTTTACTGGGGCAATGCCGCCAATTCGTTAACCCAGGCTGCTGATCCCACCGGACGCAGCACCGGCGTCCTGAAACTCGCATGCACCGGAGCGACAGGCGACGGCAAGGCTGCCATCGGTATTGATCCTTTGCCGTTAGGCTGGAAATCGGTCGACGCGTCGGGCGCGACGTTTTTTACCTTCGACATCTATCTTCCGGCTGATTTCCCTGATTCTGCAGTAGTAAAAATCTGGGCACAGATCGCTGAAGGTTCCTGGCAGTGGACCGACGTAAAATTCTCGCTCAAAGGCGAAGGGCAACACATTAAAGCCGGTGAATGGGTGACGATTCATTACCCTGTATTGGCGATGATGGGCGCCTATGCCAATTTCCAGCCCTGGTTGAAAATCAAGGGCGGCATTGAAATTTATTTCCCGAGCGATAAAAGTTCGACTCCCACTTTTGTCGGCGATGTTCTTTTCGACAATTTTGCTATCGAAGGCGTCGAACCGATCATAGTGGCTGATTTCACCTCCAGTCAGGCCAATTTCGGCAAGTACTGGGGCGATGCGCTGCTCAGCATCACGGTCGGAGATGATCCGGAAGATGCAACGGATAAAGTTTTGGTGTTGGATTGTGATGCTTCCAAAGGCGATACCAAAGCGGCCATGGGCACTGATCCGGTTAACTTTTTATGGGCTTCAGAAGCGGCCGAAGGCGCTTATTTCGGTACTTTTGATGTCTATGTTCCCGCTGATTTTCCGACTGATGCAGTCATTAAACTCTGGATGCAGGTTGCAGAAGGCGCCTGGCAATGGACAGATTTTAAATATTCCATTGCCGGCGAAGGCGAACGCGTCAAAGCCGGAAAATGGAACACCATTCATTATCCGGTCAAGTACGCCATGAGCACCTGGCCCAATTTCGATCCCTGGCTAAAAGTCAAGGGCGGATTGGAAATCTATTTTGGCGCCGGTAAAACCTGGACCGGAAAAGTGTTGGTCGACAACTTTGCCATGCATACGCTTGAAGTGGGCGATAAATGGGTTGTCGGTTCCTGGGAAAAAGCTTCTGCCGGCACGCAGGGTTTCGCCAATAACGGTTGGGGCGCTGCACTGGTCAGTGTGGCCCAGGGTGCGGATCCCTCGGCACGCACCAGCGGCGTGTTGGTGACCACATGGGATTTCAGCAAAGCACTGGATACTTCCAAAAAAGGTTCTTTTGACAACGCCAACATCAATCTTGGCTGGACCGTCGGCGATACCGGCGCCACAGCCATTACTATGGATGTCTGGGTGCCGGCCGATGCTCCGTTGGGCGCACAGATCTCCATTTTTGCCATGGATCATAATCAATGGGTCTGGACCGAACAGTCCTTCTTCCTCAACGATTCGACGTTTAAACCCGGCAAGTGGAACACCATGACCTATGATGTCATGAAATATGTCAAGACCGGAGAAATCAAACCGGATCAGGTGCTGACCGTCGGTTGCCAGATATATTACAATGTGCCGAATAACTGGGCCGGCACCATTTATTTTGACAATTTCACTCTTGTCGGCGTCAAAGAACCTGAGGGCAAGGTAGCTTCGCCAACCATCGCCGGCGTTGTCAACACGTTCAGCGCCAGCGGCACCGTTTTCGAATTCTACCACATTACCTGGGAAGACAATACCATCGGTACGGAAACCTACAATGTGTACATGAGCGACGCGCCCATTTCTGACGTCACAGCTGCCGGCGTAAAGCTGATCGGCAATGCCATTCCTCATGGCGCACAAGAGTATAATTTCCGTCCCTACTCCAGCACCGAGCGCGGCGTGACCCGTTATTTTGCCGTCACGGCGGTTGATGCCAGCGGCACTGAGATGGACCTGACTGATAAGAGCAAAGTGGGTCCGCTCTCCTGTTCTACCAGTCAACCGGCCATCGCCACGTATGTCCAGAATTTCGCCAGTGTCTTTTCACTCGACGGTCTGGACACCGAGTTCACCGATTATAAACAATTCGGTTTAAAACCGGAACGCTGCAGCAGCAGTGACACGGTTGGTTGGACGCCGGCGTCAACGGATATGAGCTGGAATGCAACCTTTGTGGTTGATGACAACTATCTGTACATTTCCGCTGAAGTGAATGATGATGATATGAACGCCAACGGCAACCAACCCATCGTTTCCGGCAGCCAGGCCTGGATGGGCGATGCGTTAGAGTTTTACATCGGTTTTTATAATGCGCTGCTGGAACCCCAGCCGCACCGGTATAAAGATGTTGATTTAGCCGGCACCGGCGACTGGCGTATCGGTTTTACCGCCTGGGGCACCACGCAACGCAGTGGTTCTGCCGATTTCGAGTTCCCGGGCGTAGAACGCACAGTGTACCAGAAATTCACCGGCGATGGCTATATCATCGAAGTGCGCATCGCGCTCGACTCTCTGGCCAAGGGCGGCGATCTGAAAATCGTCGACGGCGCCTTGCTGCCGTTGCGCATTGACGGCACCGACATGGATCCCTCCAAGGGTGATACCGAGCGCACGCTGTGGACCGGTTGGGGCAATACGGGCAATTCCGAAGACTGGAAACGTCCGAGCACCTTCGGCTTCCTGCAAGTGGTTGGCGGTCCGACCGCTGTTGAAAATAAACCGACAACCCAACCGCTCGAATTCAATTTGAGCAATAACTATCCCAACCCGTTCAATCCGACGACAGCCATTCAATACTCGCTGGCTGAAAGATCGGAAGTTGCCGTGGTGATCTATGACCTGCTGGGCAAAGAGGTGCGCACTTTGATCAACGCCACCAGGAACGCCGGCGTCTATACGATCCAGTGGGATGGTAAAAATCAAGAAGGTCAGGCTCTTCCTTCCGGCATGTATTTCTGCCGAATGAAGACGCCCAATTATACCCGCGTCATGAAAATGACCCTGTTAAAGTAATCGTGCGTTATGCAAGGGGGCGGCAAAAAGCCGCCCCCTCATTATAAGCGGTATGACGCTTACGCCGGCATCGACCTCGATATTCTTTTTTTGTCTAGAGATTTGTGCCGGGAAATCGTCCTGGGATAAAACGATTTCCCGGCAAAGATCTTGGATTTTATTTTGGTGAACCTTGCGAAGGTTTTAAACCTTCGCAAGGTTCAATTCGGAAGAGTATTAAAGTTTTAAAATTTATATGGAGGTAGTATGATCGAGCGTTTCGGGAGAACAAAAACAGCGGTCCTGACTCTTTTTTGCACGCTGTTTTTAATATCCGCAATGTTCGCCGGTGAAACAGGCAAGATCGCCGGCAGGGTGACAGACGCCGGCACAGGAGAACCGCTTATCGGCGCCAATGTGATGATTGTGGAACGCATGGAAAGCGGTCGCGTCATTCCGATCACCGGATCCAGCATTCAGGGCGCTGTAACAGATCCCAATGGCGAATATTTTATCATTAATGTCAAACCGGGCATTTATACGGTTAAATTCGTGCTCATCGGCTATCAGAGCGTCAATAAAAGCCAGATTTATGTGAGTGTAGATCTGACCTCAAAGGTGGACTGCAAACTGGCGACCACGGTGCTTGAAATCGGCGAATCGATCAATATCATTGCAGATCGGGTGCAGGTGCAAAAAGATTTGACCTCATCGCAGGTATCCTTTGGCGCCGACAAGATCGATCTGTTGCCCGTGCGCAGCGTCAACGAACTGGTCAATCTGCAGGCCGGCGTAGTCACCGATGACGGCGGCAACTTGCACATCCGCGGCGGTCGCACCTCTGAAATCACCTACATGGTGGACGGCGTCAAGGTCGTGGACCCGCTCAATCGTACGGCCGGCATCAGCATCGACGACCAATCGATTCAAGAACTCAAGACCATCACCGGCACCTTTAACGCCGAATACGGTCAGGCGTTATCCGGCGTCATCAACATCGTCACCAAACAGGGCAGTGAGGATTTTCATATCAACGCCACCGGTTATCTGGGTGATCATCTCAGTTTTGACGACGACACCTATTATGTGATGAGCAATGCCGCCTGGGCCAACGCTGCGGCGCGCGCCTTGACGCGCAACAGCCGCTGGCTGAATTACGATTTCGGCAAAATCAATCCCTACAGCGAAGAGTCGCAGGCCACCAAGCCATGGCTGACGCGCAAGACCTATCTCGATTCCTATGATCCGACCACCAACACCGATTTTCAGGTTAATCTTTCCGGTCCCATTCCGTTGACCGGAAAAAAATTGACTTATTACATATCCGGACGCTATCAGAACGCGCCCTCCTTTACTCAGGGTGTGCGGTATTTTATGCCCTGGGGTTTCCAATCGCCGGTGGGTGATACGGCCACTGTTTTTGCCAAAGCCGACAATGAAATGACGCCGCTGGGTTGGTACAAAGGCTACTCTTCTCAGTCGAAATTGTTTCTGGATGCTTCCAACAAACTTAAACTCACATACGGTTTTTATTATAACTATGATCGCAGTTACGGTGTGGGTTGGGATCATAAATATGTTCCTGACGCCGGCAAATATTATAACACGCGCAGTCAAACGCACATTTTTTCCGCCAAATATATCGCGTCTGTCCGCACCTTTATCGATTTCAAAGCGAATTATTATAAAAAGGCGCACAAGAATTTTCTCTACGAGGATCCCTATGATGCGCGCTACATGCCCAACGAATCGGGATTGCTCGAACAGTACGTTTATGGACGCAGCACCAGCAATGATATTTCGATCACAACACGTTCCAATGATTTCAGCTATTTCGGCAACTCGACGGACATCGGCAAAAACGACGTGCAGTATATGAATTTCAGTTTGGACGTGACCAGTCAGGTCACCAAACGCCATTTGATGAAATTGGGCGCGGCCGCTACGCTCAACGATCTGCGCAACGATTGGTATCAGTTGCAGTTTTCGGATCTTACTTTCCGTCCCTGGGTGCCGAATGAAAATTCACCGTATCACGTCAAGTACAGCGCCAAGCCGAAGGAACTGTCCGCCTACATTCAGGACAAGATTGAATTCAACGAACTCATCATCAATATCGGTCTGCGCTACGATTATTTCGATCCGGACGGACGGATATTGGCGGATCCGATGGATCCGCAGATATATCGCCCCTTCAAGTTTGAACATATTTATAAAAATTACACGCCGACGACGCCGGACAGCGAACTGGTCGAGTACACGGTTGACGAGCGCAGAGAGTTCTGGTACAAGAAGGCCAAAGCCAAATCGCAGCTGAGCCCCCGATTTGGTCTCTCTTTCCCGATTTCAGAGCAGGGCGTGATCCATTTCTCCTACGGCTGGTTTTTCCAGAATCCGCAGATGAGTTTTCTCTATGATAATCCCAACTTTTGGGTGCAGGGCGCCGGCGCCACCAACCTGGTGGGCAATGCGGATTTGAATGCCGAGCGTACGGTGATGTATGAAATCGGATTGCAGCAACAACTCACGCCTGCCTTTTACCTGCACGTGACCGGTTTTTATCGCGACATCCGCGATTGGGTGAGCACCGGCGAACCGATCGACACCTATCGGGCTCTGACCTATTACAAGTATGTGAACAAAGACCATGCTTCCGCCAAAGGGTTGACGCTCTCTGCCGTATACCGCGTCAACAAGCTGGCCATCAATTTCGATTACACCTATATGACCGCCAAAGGCACATCCTCCAATCCGCAGGATGCGTACTATTCTGCCATGGCCAGCGAGGCGCCGCGCATTCAGATGATCAACCTCAACTGGGATCAGCGCCAGGCGCTGAATACGGTTTTAAGCTATTCGGATCGTGGCTGGCTGGCCAGTTTGATCGGCACCATTAATTCCGGTCTGCCCTATACGCCCTCGTTTTCCCGCGGCGAGGTGTCCGGTTCAAATACGTTTACCGGGTTGCGTGAAAACAGCGAGCGCAAGCCCCTGACCTATAACCTGGATCTTCGTTTTGGACGCAATATCAATATCGGCCCGTACCGGGCCCAGGTTTTCTGCAACATCACCAATCTCCTTGATACACGCAACGCCACCAACATCTATTCTGATACCGGGCAGGCGGATTATACTTTGCAGGGCATTAATCAGGTCGATCGGACGGGTAATCCGGATGTGGAAATTTCCAATGTCGCCGAATACTTTACCCGTCCGGGCAATTATTCATCGCCGCGGTTTATTCAAATTGGACTGCGCGTCAGCAAATAAGCTAAATGAGGACCGTATGAATACAATGAAAATCAAGCAGCAATATCGAGCCGGCCTGATGGCGCTGACGGCAGTGATGCTGCTGCTCTTACTCGCACCGGGGAATCCCGTGTTCGGACAAAAGTTGAGCGGCGTGGGCACCAGCTCTGCCGCTTTCCTGAAAATCGGCGTGGGCGCCCGCGCACTCGGCATGGGCGAAGCCGTTGCCACGCAGGCGCACGACGTCACCGCGCTTTTTTGGAATCCTGCCGGCCTGGCCGATGTGCCGCGCATGCAGATTTTGCTCAACCATTATGATTATCTTGCAGATATGAAATTTGAATATGCCGGTTTCGCCCTTCCGGTTCAGAATGTCGGCACCTTTGGTTTCTTTTTCTCCTATCTCGGCATGCCGGATGTGGAGCGGACCACGATCACCATGCCCGACGGCACCGGAGAGATGGTGGCCGCCTATTCATTTGCCGCCGGCATCAGTTATGCCCGCGCCCTGACCGATCGTTTTTCCATCGGCGGTACAGCCAAACTGGTACGCGAAACCATTTGGCACAGTCACGCCGGCGGCGTGGCTGCGGATATCGGCGTGCAGTACCGCACCTTTTTCAAGAATCTGCGCATCGGCATGTCGATCTCCAATTTCGGCGCTGACATGCGCATGGATGGGCGCGATATGCTGGTGCAACATGACATCGATAACAGCAGCAAGGGCAATAACGGCAGCATCAATGCGCAACTTTCAACCGATGAATTTCCGTTGCCGATTCTCTTCCGCGTCGGCATTTCCGCCAACATCGCGGAGGATTTTATGGATCTCAAGGATCATGATTTCATCGTGGCCATGGATGCCATTCATCCCAGCGACAATAAGGAATATATGAACGTGGGCGCCGAATACGTTTTTAAACAGATGATAGCGCTGCGCGCCGGCTATCGCCAGCTCATGTTGGAGGATCACGAAGGCGGATTGACGCTTGGCATGGGTTTACGCGTCAATGTGCTTAATACCGAAGTCATTTTTGATTATGCCTCAATCGACTTTGGCATCCTCGACAAACAGAACAAGTTTTCGCTTATTTTATCGCTCTAAGACGAGCTGGAAGGAGCGTTTGCTATGAAATTTCGAGCTTTATTTCTCCTGTTTATTTTTATTCTTATTTTAAACGGAATGGCCCAGGATCAGCGCGGCAATTCCCAATACCGTGCGCGCAACATACATGCCGGCAATCTCATTCGCGTGACGTTCCACAATCACGGCATGCTCGGCGCGCAACGCGGCGACAACAGCCTGTTCTATGCCGGCGAATGGCCTCTCAACTCCGGCCTGGTGCAAATGGGCAATGCCTCGAGCTTTATCATGTCCGAACTGCGCGTCTACGCCGGACTGGATTCATTGGGAGATTCGACCTATACCTATATCACGCCGGCCGCTTTTTGCGAAGGTTGGAATCCCAATATCTTTTCCAAGGATTCCCTGACCGGCACTTTTTTAGGATTTGAACCGTTGCCGGGTTACTATAGTGTGACCAATAAAGAAAAAAATCCTTTGAATGCGGTGGCCATGAGCCATATGGCCTACACCTGGCCGGCTTTTTGGCCGGATAAAATGGATGATCCCCTCAACCCCGGCTGGGGCGGACACTGGAACGGCTATTTCGGCAAAGATCAAAAGAATTCCGATGAAGAGAGCTATTATGCGATGGATGACTATACCTTTAAAAAAATAGTCTCCGGCCACGCCATTCCCTTGCCCATTCGCAGCCAGCCGCAGCGAGGCGGCATGGGCATTCGCCAATTATTTCGCGGCATGCAGTGGTCCAATCCGGATGCCCAGGATTGTATTTTTATGATCTATTATATCAAAAACATCGGTGAACTCAATCACGCCAAAACCGTTTTTGCTCTCAATGTCGGCGCTTCCATCGGCGCCAAGGTGGGTGAGAACACCGACTATGACGACGACTGCGCCACCTTTTATCGAGAGATAGATTTAACGGTCAATTATGATTGGGACAACGTCGGTACGGCAGGTTACCGGCCGGTGCCCTGGGTCGGTTTTGCATTTCTCGAAAGCCCGGGCAACGCCCGCGACGGCATTGATAATGACGGCGACGGCTATGAAACCGGCAGCGGTCATCTCATTACCACCGAGGACTTTCGCAAAAGCTATGCCGTCGGCGAGCCCATCGTGCTCATCGATTACAACAGCAAACTGTATAATCGAACGGTTTCCACCATGCCGGCAGAAGGCGTGACGATCAGGTACAACGGCAACACCTATCGTAAAAAACCCAATGCGTTGTTGTTGGAGATCGAACGCAACGGCATCGACGACAATCTGAACGGTTTCATCGACGAATCGGACGGCGCCGTGGCGCCGGATTCCATGAAATACTATCTCTATATTCGCGATGCAAAATACAACAATCGCGACTATTTGGCCAAGGACTATATCACCGGCGCCGGATTAAACAATCCGATGATCGACGAGCGTCGCGACGACGGCATCGATAATGACGGTGATTGGGACGTTAGAACCGATGACCTGGGCATGGATGGAAAGAGCGGCTCTGCTGATGCAGGTGAGGGCGATGGTTTGCCCACGGCCGGCATTGGCGATCTGCCCGGTGAGCCCAATGTTGATCACACCGATGTCGACGAGTCGGACCAGATCGGTCTCACCAGCTTTATCTTTTACGAATATACCTCGACCACGCGCTACGATAACGACGCCGAGTGGTGGGATAACGTCAGACCTGGTTTCTTTGACGGCCATCTGGAAAATGTGGACGCGGATTATGCCTTCTCCTGCGGATATTTCCCGCTCGTTCCTGAGCAGGAAGAGTTCTTTTCAGTTGCCATGATTTACGGCTGGGATCAGGAAGATATCATGCGCAACAAAGAGATCGTGCAGAAAATTTATAATTCGAATTATAATTTTGCCGTTGCGCCGGAAAAGCCCCTGCTGCGCGCTGTAGCCGGCGACAAAAAGGTCACGCTTTACTGGGACGCACGCGCCGAAGCCAGCGTAGACCGCTATTTGCACGAATATGATTTTGAAGGTTATAAGATATATCGCGCCACGGATCCCGGCTTTTCCGATGCCGGCGCCATCACGGATGGATACGGCTATACCCGTTATACCAAACCTATTGCCATCTATGACAAAGTGGATAGCGTGTTTGGTTTCTTTGCCAATACCTACGGCACCGGCGTTCAGTTCAACCTGGGCAACGAAACCGGGTTGGTGCACACCTATGTCGATTCGCCGCTGGTGAACGGCAAGCGCTATTTCTATGCCGTCACCGCCTACGATAAAGGCGCCAAAGATAAAAATATTGCGCCGGCTGAGACCAATATGTATATTGCCGTCGATGCTTCCGGCAAGATCACCACCAGTGATAATACGGTGGCCGTTATTCCGCAAGCGCCGGCCGGTGGTTACCGTGCTCCAAGTTTGAGCGAACAGCCCCGACAAATGGGCTCCGGCAAATCCTCCGGCCAGGTCTCCATTCGCTATATCGATCCCTATCAGATCACCGATGGCGATCGCTATGAGATACAATTCCTCGACAAGTCCATGGATCGTCGCGATAACGATCTAGATAGCCTGGTGGATGCCGCGGACAAGGACGAACTCGTGCCCACGGTTACCACCGGGCTGGTCCTGAGAAATCTCACGCAAAACTCGATGCCGGAAGATACCGTGCTGTTCAGCAACAAGCAGTTCCAGGTGGGGGAGGTCGTGGAAATCAGCAACCTCTACGACGACAATGACGGCAATCCCCGGACGTTAAAGACTTTGCTGCACGGCATGGAAATCTCCATCTATAATCCGCCCGAAGGCCTGATCAATTCGCCGCTGGATCGTATTTACAACGGCGTGCAGTGGAGCGCCAACATCGATTTCGAAACCGCCTATTTGATCTATTTTGGGCTTTTTGTGCAATCCGGATTCAAAGGAGGCAATTATTATCCCCGTCAGTATTCGGTGGTTTTTTACGATGAGGTTGTAAAAAAATCCGATTTGCTGCAGGTCGAACTCGCCACCAGCAACAAAAAGATCCCGTTGCCGGCCACCAATGCCAACTTTCGCATTTTCGATAAACAAACCGGCGAAGAGTTGCCGTTTGCTTTTGTCGATCAGACCAAATCTCCGAAAAGAATCAAGCCCGGATTCTTTTCCGCCAAGGATAAAATTGTCCTGTTTGAAAAGCTGGCCAACGATTCGACCATGATCACCTTCCAGATCGAGAACAAGGCTCTGGAAGACACGACCTTTTGGAATTTGTACGGTCGCGGCCTCGGCGCCGGCGATACCCTTAACGTATATCCCGATTTCCCGTTCACCGGCAATATGCGTTATCAATTTGTCGTGCGTGGGCAAAAGATCGACCAGTCCGTTGCTAAAAAGGACCTGGCCAAGATCAGAGTGGTGCCGAATCCCTATGTGGTCACCGCTGCGTGGGAACCGACGAATCCCTATACCAGCGGCCGCGGCCCGCGACTGGTTCAGTTTATCCATCTGCCGGAAAAGTGCACCATCCGCATCTTTGCCGTGGACGGCACTTTGGTAAAGACCATCGAACACGATTCGCCCATGACCGACGGCTCCGAAGAGTGGGATCTGCTCTCTAAGGATCAGATGGACATCAGCTACGGCGTATATATCTATCATGTTGATGCGCCGGGCATTGGTTCGACGACCGGAAGATTGTTGTTGATAAAATAATTGTTCAATAAAGTACTTTTTGCAGAGACGCAAAGCCGCAAGGGATGCCTGATTCCGGCGGCTTTGTGCAGCTGCTTTTTAATCCAGATGACGGCCATGAAATTTATATCGTTTGCGTTACCGCTTTTTTTGCTTTTTTCAACCTGCAGTAATAAAGAACCTGTTGTTGCGCATGTCGGTAACAGCCGCATCTCTTTGGAAGAATTTAAAATTGCCTATCTGGAAATCATCAAGCAACCCAATGTCTATGATTCACCGGAGCTGCGCGAGCAATTCCTCAACGAAATGGTCGATCGTCTTCTTTTAGCCAAAGAGGCCGAGAAGATGGGTTTGGCCGCAGACGAACGATTGCAATATCGGGTCCATGCCCAACGCGATAAGAACCTGCGCGACGCTCACTATCAAAAAGTGATAAAACCCAGGATCGTCATCAATGAGACAGATGTAGAGCGTGCCTACGCTTATATGAATGAGGAGCGTCGCATTCGTCATCTCTTCAGTCCAAGGCGATCCGCTGCAGACACGCTTTACCGGTTTTTGCTGCAGGGCGCATTATGGGAGGATTTGGCCCGGAGTGTATTTGCCGACGCCCGTTTGGCGGAAAACGGCGGTGATCTTGGCTGGGTGGCCTGGGAGCAGATGGAATACGACCTGGCCATGACCGCTTATAGCCTGCCGCTCAGGCAATATTCAACACCGGTGGCTTCATCCTATGGCTGGCATATTTTACAGGTTGTCGATTGGCGCAAAACGCCGCTTTTATCACAAACCGACTACGAACTCTTACGCCGCAATGCCCGTGGCGCGCTGGAATTGAAACTCGGCGACCGAGCTGCGTTGGCGTACATCGCCGAGCTGATGAAGAATAAAAAAATAAAAATCTATCCCAAAGGCCTGGCTGCTGTGGGACAGCAATTAGGCGCCATATTAAAACGCAACCCTTCTACCACCGACCAATTTCGCCAGGAACAACTCAGCGAAGCCGAGACGGGCAGGATGGAGGCCTCGCTGTGGCAGTTGCGCACCGAGCCCCTGGCAACTATTGACGATGAAAAAATGACCATCGGCGAATTCATCGCCGCGCTCAATTATGTTCCTTATCATGCCGCCCATCAGAGCATGAAGACCGCACTGGATTTTGTTTTGCGCGACCGCGCACTGACCAGGGAAGCGCGCAGTCTGGGACTGGAACGGGATGCCGTTGTCCGCATTAAGACAAGTTTATTTGCACGAAATCGATTGCAAATGGCGCGCCGGTCAGGTCTGTTGGCGAATGTCAAGGCAGAAGAGAACGATTTGCGCGCTTTTTTCGACGCTCATTTGCATGAGAAATATCCGAATTTGAAATTCGAGGATGTGCGGGAATCGCTGCTTGGCGATGTTCTTGCTGAAAAACGCGCGCAGATTTTACGGGACCATCTGCGGGCGCTGCGCGACAACATGGGGGTTCGGCTGAACCCGGCGCCGATCCATGCCTGGTATGATGGTTTACTGAAAAAATGAACACAGTCCGTTGCATGATCCTTGTGAAGGTTGTCAATCTTCGCCAGGTTGTTTTTCGAACACATATCGTTCAATTTTGATTGGAGTAAACAATGGTTCTTTTTCGACGAGCTCTATTTTTTTTACCAAGTCTGTTCGTTTTCAGCTCTGTTTTATTTGCCAATCCCGATAAATCGGTTTTTACCCATTTTGTCACCGCGGTCGGCGACCAGCTGCGCGATGGACAAAAAACCTTACGTTTCATTTCCTTCAATATACCCAATCTGCACTGCATCGAAGATTATATGGCTTTTGAAGAAACCAACGTCTGGCGCATGCCCGATGAATTTGAAATTCGCGACGCCCTTGAATCGGTCAAGGTGATGGGCGGCGCCGTGGCCCGCGTCTATACCATCACCGTCCGGCGCAAGGACGATGCGCCGGAAATTCCCCGCTATGTTCTGGGTCCCGGTCGATTCAATGAAGATGCCTTTCGCAGCCTGGATCAGATGCTGGCGACCGCCAATGAAACCGGCATACGTCTGATCATTCCTTTCGTCGATAACTGGAGCTGGATGGGCGGCCGGGCGGAATACGCGGGCTTTCGCGATAAAAAGCCGGATGAGTTCTGGACCGATAGCCAGATCAAGGACGATTTCAAGCAAACGATCTCTTATATCATCAATCGCAAAAACACCGTCACCGGTACGGTCTATCGGGATGATAAAGCGATTCTGGCGTGGGAGACCGGCAATGAGTTGGCCAGTCCCAATGAATGGGTTTTGGAGATGGCTGCTTTTATCAAATCCATCGACAAGAATCACCTGCTTCTTGACGGATTCACAGGTCATGGTTTGCGCGATGAGTCGATCGCAAATCCGTACACCGACATCGTCACCACGCACCATTATGAACGTGATCCGGCCGACATGGTGCGCATTATTCGCGCCAGTGCGGAAAAAAGCAAGGGCAAAAAACCGTATCTGGTTGGTGAATTCGGATTTCTGGGTTTAACCGGCGTGGCCGCGGTTCTGCAGCAGGTCGAAGAGACCCCCGGCGTCTGCGGCGCTTTGATCTGGAGTCTTCGTTTTCACAGCCGCGACGGCGGTTTTTACTGGCACTCTGAACCCGGACTGGGCGGGTATTTTTACAAAGCCTATCACTGGCCCGGTTTTACCTCAGGCGAGAATTATGCCGAGCGTGACGTCATGCAGTTGATGCGCGAGCGTGCTTTTGCCGTCCGTGGTGAGACGCTTCCCAAACTTTCTGTACCCGGCGCACCCAATTTGTTGGTCTGTGATGATCCCGGCCGCATCACCTGGCAGGGCGCTGTTGGCGCATCCGGCTATGATGTCGAACGCGCCGGCAACACGAAAGGTCCCTGGGAGATGATCGGCTACAATATTTCTGACGCCGAGACCGCACATCGGCCCTTGTTCAACGATCAGAGCGTCGAGATCGGCAAGAGCTACTATTATCGCGTTAAAAGCCGCAACTCGGCCGGTGTTTCTGCCCCATCCCATGTGATGGGGCCAATCAAGGTGATGCATAAAACTCTGGTTGATGAATGCAAAAACTTTGCCATCGCATTCAGCAGAAGCGGCCATTTGTCCATGCAGACCGACAATTCCCGCGCTTTTAAGGAGGACGCACACCGGCTCGCAGGCAAAGAGGGAGCGCACCTGGTTTATTATACGCCGGGGCCGATGCAAACCGTAAAACTGTATCTCTTTGCCAAAGAAATCGAAAACAGCATCACCGTAAGCGTCTCAAAGGATGGCCGGGAATACGCACCAACGCTGTTTACGGCTAAGGATTTTTATTTTGGTCCGGCTGATTATGACTATTTGCGGCCTATTCTTTTCAGCATCGACCGATTGCCTGAAAACAGTCACTATGTGAAAATTGCGTTCGCCCAGGAAGCACAGCTGGGACGGGTGGAGATTACCTATGGACGTTGAGCGCAGCACGCTTTTACAAAAACGTATAGAAGAGGAACTGGTTCATCATTTGTTGCCTTTTTGGGAAAAGGAGAGCGTGGATCAGGAAGGCGGCGGTTTCTGGGCGCGCGTCTCGAACGATCTTGCCGTCAAGGAGAGAACACCCAAGGGTTTGATTCTAAACACGCGCATTCTCTGGACCTTTAGTTCGGTATACCAAAAATATCGGGATGAAAACTATCGCCGGCTGGCGGAACGCGCTTTTCGTTATGTCCAGGATCATTTTTGGGATCAGCAGTTCGGCGGCATGCTGTGGATGCTGGACGAGAAGGCACAGCCGCTGGATGACAGTAAGAAAATCTATGGGCAGGCTTTTTCCATCTACAGCATGTGTGAATATTATCGCGCCACGCAAAACCGGGAAGCGCTGGATCGCGCCATTGAACTGTACCGCTTGATAGAGCGCTACAATTACGATCCCATCCATACCGGCTATTATGAAACCTCCAATCGGGATTGGACGCTTGCCGAGGATTTGCGTTTGAGCGAAGTGGATATGAACGAAAAAAAATCAATGAACACCCACCTTCACGTACTTGAGGCTTATACGCAATTATTTCGCCTCTGGCCGGTTGCCGAACTGCAAACGCGTTTACGTTCTTTATTGTCCAATTTTCTGCAGCAAATCATCGATAAACAAACTCACCATATGCGACTGTTTTTCAATGAAGCATGGGAAGTCCGTCTGGCTGATGTCTCCTTTGGGCATGATATAGAGGCCAGCTGGCTTTTAGATGAGGCGGCCGCGGTTCTCAACGAAGCCGAGCTGTCCACCAAGGTTCAGCAGGTCTCGCTGGCCATGGCCGACGCCGTTTACCGTGAGGCGCTTGCGCCGCAGGGGGGCATCTATTATGAACGCTCCGTAACCGGTCATGTGCAAAAAGATTTGCAATGGTGGCCGCAAGCGGAAGCGCTGGTCGGTTTTCTCAATGCCTATCAAAACTCGGGTCAGGAAAAGTTTTTCGAGGCGGCAGAGAGGGTGTGGGAGTTTTGCGACCGCTACTTGATCGATCACGAAAAGGGAGAATGGTTTTACAGCGTCGGTCCTGATCTCAAACCTGATTTGACGCTGCTCAAAATTTCAGAATGGAAATGTCCTTATCACAACGGCCGGGCCTGTGTCGAGACGATTCATCGTCTCGAACATATTCGTCAAAACCTGTCAGAGTTAATAAAAAGAGGAAACACATGAATCTTACGGATTTTAAAACTCGCTTGCGGCAGCTGGAACAGGCGCATGACGGTCTGCTCATGCGCAAGAATCCGCCGATTGCTGAACACAACGGCATCTATCAACGATATCACTATCCGGTGCTGACGGCTGCTCATACGCCGTTGTTTTGGCGATACGATTTGAATCCGGCCACCAATCCTTTTTTAATGGAACGGATGGGCGTCAACGCCGCCTTTAACGCCGGCGCGATGCGTTGGAATGACAAAGTTATTCTTATGGCCAGAGTCGAAGGACTGGATCGTAAATCCTTTTTTGCAGTAGCGGCAAGCCCGAACGGCATCGATCAATTCCGGTTTTGGGACGAACCGGTGATCATGCCGGAAACCGATGATCCGGACATCAATGTCTATGATATGCGTTTGGTTGAGCACCAGGACGGCTGGATTTACGGCGTGTTCTGCACCGAACGCAAAGATCCTAACGCCAAACCAGGCGATCTTTCCTCTGCTGTGGCGCAGGCCGGCCTGGCCCGGACCAAGGATTTGAAAAAATGGCAACGCTTGCCGGATCTCAAAACCGCCTCGCCGCAACAGCGCAATGTGGTTCTGCACCCGGAATTCGTCCAGGGACAGTATGCGTTTTATACAAGGCCGCAGGATGATTTTATCGACGCCGGCAGCGGCGGCGGCATTGGGTGGGGTCTGTGCAAGGACATTGAAAATCCCGTGATCGACAGGGAGATGATTATTGACGAGCGCCGTTATCACACCATCAAAGAGTCCAAAAACGGCATGGGTCCGGCGCCCATAAAAACCTCGGAGGGATGGCTGCAATTGGCGCACGGCGTGCGCGGCTGCGCCGCGGGTTTGCGTTATGTTCTCTACATGTTCATGACCGATCTGCATGAACCCTGGCGCGTGACCCATCGGCCAGCCGGGTATTTTATCGCTCCGGAAGGCGAAGAACGGATCGGCGATGTCTCCAATGTGGCCTTTAGCAACGGCTGGGTGGCGCAGGATGACGGTCAGGTCTTTATTTACTATGCCTCGTCCGATACCCGCATGCACGTGGCCACGTCCACCGTGGAACGATTGCTCGATTATGTCAAGAACACACCTGAAGATCCATTGCGATCAGCGGCTTGCGTCCAGCAACGCATCGATTTGATCCGGAAAAACCAGGCGTTTCGCTAGAGTTGAAATTAATGATTGCTCGTTCGTCACTGGATATTTCTCATGATTAAGGACTCTTGCTTCACCGCGACAACGCCATATCTGTTGACACAACCGATGCCAGAGGAATGGGAATTTCGTCAGGCAGACCAACTCGCCTGGCATCGGGCAACCGTGCCTGGGTGTGTTCATACCGATCTTTTACAAAACAACCTGATCGCTGATCCCTATTTTCGCAGGAATGAGTTTGAGCAGCAGTGGATCGGTGAAAAAGATTGGGATTACCGTACCTTTTTTTCAGTCGACCAAACCCTTTACGAGCGCCGACAGGTCGAACTGGTTTGCGAGGGATTGGATACCTATGCTGACATTTTCATAAATGGGACGCGGGTTCTTTCCGCCGATAATATGTTCCGGCGCTGGCGCGTAGAGGTCAAACCTTTTTTGCATCTCGGGAAAAACGAAATCCGCATCTATTTTACTTCTGTTTTTCATGAAAACCTGGCTAAATGGGCGTCCGCGCCGTTCCGACTTTTGGCTTTTGCCAACAACGATCAAGCTGATGTGCGCATCAATATGTACAGCCGCAAAGCTGGATTTCATTATGGCTGGGACTGGGGACCGCGACTGATCACCTGCGGCATCTGGCGGCCGATTTACCTGCAGGCTTTTGACGACATGCGGCTGGACGATGTCCACTACGTGCAACAATCCCTGACGGACGACAAGGCCGAAATGGCAGCGGTCTTTACTGTTTTTGTCG
>CAYLWO010000047.1:22575-45552 GCA_964387285.1 uncultured Cytophagia bacterium
ACTGTGCATGCCTTTACCAATCTGCAGGATCGTTCACTGCATTCACCGGTGATGCTGGCGCATCAGCGCTGCCTGGCTGATGAACGGCGCGACGCAGAATATGGCAATCGCCTCATTCAGTCGTATCTGCAACAATCTTATCGTATCCCCAGGGATTTCGAAAGCTATCTCTATCTCAGTCAGGTGGTGCAGGCCGAGGGTGTCAGTCAGGCCATCCTGGCGCATCGCAGCGCCAGGCCCTTTTGCATGGGATCGCTCTACTGGCAGATCAACGATTGCTGGCCGGTCGCTTCCTGGTCCAGCATCGATTATTACGGACGCTGGAAAGCTCTGCATTATTTTGCGAAAAAAGCGTTTGCTCCCATCGTTCTGGCCGTTGAGACCAGTCGGGAAAAGCTCTTGGTGCGAATCATCTCTGATGAACCGATGACAACGCCTGCCGAACTGTTTCTGACCTTGACCGACTTGCATGGCAGCGTACTCTTTAAATCATCGCTTCCGGTCACGATCGCACCCTATGCTGCCGATATTTATTATGCGGCTGCGCTTGCCGAATGGTTGGGCCGGTTTGATGCCCGCCAGGTCGTTCTGCGGCTGTCGTTGCAGAATCATCAGCGCCTAGCAGAAGCCCATCATTATTTTTGCGAAATCAAGGAACTGGAACTGCCGAAAGCCAAGATCGAGTATGCCATTCAAAAACAGACGTCAGGCTATGATATATCGTTAAAGAGTGATGCTCTGGCAAAAAATGTCAACCTGTCGACCGACACCGGAGCGGGATTTTTTTCTGATAACTATTTCGATCTCTTCCCGGAAGAAAAAACAGTAGTGCACTATTCCGGCGCCGACGATTTAGCGTCGCTTCACATCATATCAATGCGAGATACCTATGCATGACACCGCTTGCAGAGTAGGCAGGAGAGCTTTTCTTTTGTTACTCTTTGTCTGTTTCTCTTTATCTGCTCACGCTCAGGCATTGGGAGATCGGGTTGATTTTAACGATCAGGATCTGTCCCGCTGGAAGTTGGTCTCGGACGCACAACGAACCTACCATTTGAGTATTCAAGACAGCAATCTGGTCATAACGTATACGCGAACAACTGCCAGTTGGGCATGGGACACCTTTTCCTATACCCTGTCTGCACCGATAGATGTCGGGCAAAATCCCTATCTGCGCCTTGATTGTCGTAGTACTGTGGCCTGTCGATTGATGATAAAACCATATTATGCCAATGGTGAAAATGGTTGGTTCAATCTGACTTTGCCCGGCGACGGGCTTTTTCATACCAGGACTGTTGCGTTGAATCCTGTTACTAATACTAATTTAATTTATATCGATTGGTTGATCGATGGCGGTTCTACTACGCCGGCTGCAGGAGAAATACGCCTGGATAATCTGCGCATGGCCGGTGATCTTTTGGTAGTGAACGTAACTGATCTTAAAGCCACAACGATCGATTCAAATCAAATTGCTCTGACCTGGAACTGCGACCAACCCGGCGCCGTGCAAGAGTATCGCATTTATCGCAGTTCGTCAGCAGGAGTGACGCCGAATGAAGGGATACAGGCAGGATCAACAAGATTGACGCAGTTCAGCGACCAGGGACTGGAAAATAATCGTCTTTATTATTATGTTGTCACAGCGATTGATACGAATGGCCTGGAATCAGCGGTCAGCAATGAAGTGTCTGCACAGACTTTTTCATCCCATGCTGCGCCGCGCATCAGCGTGAAAAGCGAAAATAGCGCAGAGATCGGCCTGTATGAAAAATATGAATTGGTGCTTGCGCTCAGCAATGCTTTTTATGCCAATCCCTATGATCCGGACGAAATCGATGTGCGCGCCGTCTTTACCTCGCCGGGCGGCCGGCAATGGCTTATCAACGGATTCTATGATAATTACAACAATCGTCAACAGTGGAAAGTGCGTTTTTCGCCCAATGAGACGGGAACCTGGACCTATCATCTTGAAGCAAGCAACCGAACGGGAACGGGCCGGAGTATCGGATATTCGTTCACAGCTGTTCCTTCAGCGCATCATGGTTGGTTGCACACGGCAGAGGCAAATCCGCATTACCTGGAGCATGATGACGGCACGGGTTTTTATGGCATCGCCACCTATTGGCCATGGAGAATCGACAACAGCGAGAGCGGACTTGGCGCATTAGCAAAAGCCGGATGCAATTTTATCGGCTTCTGGAACATCACCTATGACAGCGGGACCATCATAGAGTCTTTGTCCTCGGGCCTGGGTCAGTATGATCAGAAACAATGCAACCGTATCGACGAGATCATTCAATGGATGGAACAACGCGATATGGCGCTGATGCTGGCTATTTGGCCGCATGATCTTTTCTGTCAGAGTTTGCCGGGTTGGGCTGCCAGATGGCCGGATAATCCATATAAACAGCTCTGCTCGGTTTTTGACATTTATGCTGATGAAACAGCTTGGCAATACCAGGAGAAACAGTATCGTTACATCATCGCGCGTTGGGGATACAGCCGTGGACTCGGCGTATGGGAGATCATGAATGAAATCAACGGCACCGATGCCTGGGTCAACGGCCGCGTGGCTGAAGCTGAAGCCTGGACAGCCCGAGTCCATCAATACCTGTGCGATCATGATCCATTTAACCGACCTACGACTGCCAGTATGAGCGGCGGACAATGGTGGCCCAACGGTTATGCGATTTTCGACCTTGCTAATGTGCATATGTATGAAACCGGTTGGACGGCAAAATTTAACAACAATCCCCTGCGCAGCAGCCTCTGGACCTATCATGATGTCACCCGGCAGATGTGGGAGGGCTTTGCCAAACCGGCCATTCTGGGCGAAGCAGGCGCCAATGACAGCTATGGCAACTATGCCGCAGGCAGTGAGGAATACCTGCTTTTATTTCATAATGCACTGTGGGCCAGCTGGTCGTCGGGTCTAGCCTGCTCCCCGGTCTGGTGGGCGTACAACGACAGGAAACTGATGAATGCCAAAATTGTGCAGCAGATGAAAATGCTCTCACAGATGACGCCGGCATTCGATTATGCGCATACGCCTGTGCGACCCATAACCGTCGCCGTGCCATCGGCCGATGCGTTCGCCATGGGCAATGATACCACAGCTTTCGGTTGGACACGAGACCAGTGGGGCAAAGATATTTCAGCAAGAACCTTGCAAATGACCGGATTGCAAGATTCGGTTTACACTATCGTATGGTACGATACCTGGAAAGGGAACATTATCGCCGCACATTCCCGTCCATCGCTATCCGGTGTTTTGCTCGATGATCTGCCATCCCCAACCGATGGTACGCCCGATATGGCTTTCATGATTAAACCTGCGGAGACCGGATCGAACGCAACCAGGTTAGAGTGTTATGCTCATCCTCGGCAACTTTATTGCGACGGTAAAAGTGAAGCGCTGGTCAACTGCTTGTTGCTCGATAGTCAAGGACGGTTCTGTAGCACTGCCGCGAATACAATCACCTTTACTTTATCCGGTTTGGGTCAAATCATCGGTCCATCGACCAGAGCCGCCGTCGGCGGTATGGCAGGGATCACGGTTCGTTCCGATTCGGTCGGCAACGGCCATGCGCAAATCATCGTTTCTTCTCCTGGATTGGCGCCCGATACGGTGTTAATCGCCATGACGGATTTGCAGAGTATCGATGACTTTGAGTCCTACGGCGCAATGAACAATGTAAATCTTTTTTGGAAGGTGGTCTCCGGCACATTTGCCGCCGCTATTTTGGCGGAATCAGTCACTGGGGCAGGCGCCCAGGCTTTGCGCATCGATTATGGCATTGGCAACGGCAAACCGCCTTTTGCCGGTGTTTTATTTACTTTCCCGCAGATCTATCGACCGGCGAAATATCTGCGTTTCTGGTTGTCCGGAGACGGCTCGCAACGCGACCTTGTTATCAAACTGAACAAAACCAGCAGCATCTATTGGCAGTATCAAATGGTTTTGACAGGTACAGGCAGCGTATGGATACAAATCCCTCTTGCCCTGTTTACAGCGGTTGACGGATCGACTCCCCTGGATTTAAGCCAGATTAATGGTATGTCGCTGAATATTCTCCAGGGCAATCGTGGAGCGGGCAGCGGTACGATTTTTGTCGACGAGATCAGTTTTTGCAACAGCTTGCTGACTCTTGTTGATGATCAGAAAGAGTCAGAGTTGCCTGCAGAATTTGATCTGGCGCAAAATTATCCCAATCCCTTTAACGCTTGCACGGAATTTTCTTTCACTTTGCCGAAACGGACAGAGGTGTGTTTAACCATTTTCAATGTACGTGGTCAGTGCGTTGCGAGGTTGCTGGAGCAAGTGCGACAAGCGGGCAACCATCGCGTCTCCTGGCCGGCAGACGGTCTGCCCTCCGGAACCTATTTTGCAATGCTTGAAGCCGGGAACGAGATTAAAAAGATAAAATGCTTGTTGCTTAAATAAACTTTATCATTTTGTAGCACATGCCTCAGCTTGTGCATGGGGCAATGTGGATAAATATGCTAGTGAATATGGGATATATTCTTCTGGTACTAGGAATTTTAGCTTGGACAAACGAAGGAAGATACGAATATGAATATAAAAGTGCTGAAAAGAATTTTTTTCCTGACCGTTATTTATTCTGTCGCGCTCCTGGGGCAGGATCGCACGCTCCGTGTTGCCTGCATCGGCAACAGCATCACCATCGGCAGCGGTGGGCCCACAGCTTATCCGCAGCAACTTGGGCAAAGACTGGGTTCTCATTTCAATGTGCGCAATTTCGGCGTCAGCGGCACAACCTTGCTGAAGCATGGCGATTTTCCGTATTGGAATGAAGGCGCTTTTCTCCAGGCGCAGGATTTCGATGCCCACATTATCATCATCAGTTTGGGTACCAACGACAGCAAACCGCAAAATAGAATTTTTCTCAACGAATATTTTAATGACTATATGGAGTTCATCTCTGTGCTGCGCAAAAACGGCCGTGATCCGCAAATTTTTGTCTGCAATCCTTGCCCGGTTTTTGGCGCCGAGGGCGCCAGCGGCATCAACGGTAATGTAGTTCGCGACCAGATATATCCCCTGGTGGACTCGGTGCGCACCGCTGCTCGCGGATTTGCAATTGATTGGTATCATGCCATGCTCAGTCATGAGGATCTTTTTCCCGATGGCATTCATCCCAACGCCACGGGGTATGCCATGATGGCGGACACCGCTGCTGCAGCCATCCGTAACAGCCCCTCAGGCTTCATCTGGCTTTTTGGCGCTACGGATACAGAGGTGGAACTTGGAGAGACCAGCATGCTGTACTGGGAGGCGACTCCAGGCTCTAAGGTCAAACTCGACGGCGTTTTGGTCAATAGCATTGACTCGTTACAGGTGACGCCTGCACAACTCACCACTTACACTTTGGTTGCCGGCGGCGCTGTTGCCGATACCAAACGGGTTGTCATCGATCGTATCCCTTCTGGACGTATAAAAACCTTGAAGGCATTTCCTTTGCAATTGGACCAAGGTGCAGCGGATTCCAGCATGATCAGCTGGTGCACCACCAGCGGTTCGCAAGTCTTCATGGACGGCGTTCCGGTGGCAGAGGATGGGTCGTTGGCAGTGCGACCCGCATCGACCTCAACCTATACTTTAATTGCCCAGGGCAATGAAACTGACACTATGCAAGTTACGATTGAGGTATTGCCTTCTCAAAGCATCAATCGCGCGTTACTTCATCCGATTACGTTTTCCTCTGCATTGCGCGGCAGCAACGCCGAATGGGCTGTGGATGGCGACACCACCACCAGCTGGCAGAGCGCGGGCAAGAACACAGAGTGGATCATGATCGATCTCGGCAGAACCCTTGTTCTCAACACACTGCGCATTCGCTGGGACCTGGGCTTTGCGACATCGTATGCGATTCATCTTTTGGATGCTCAGGGCAAGGCGATCAAAAGCTTGACGCAAACCAAGGGCGATGGCGGGCTTGATGAATTTGCCGGCCTCGCCAATCAGGCGCGTTATGTGCGGCTGTTGTGCACCAAAAGCAATGGCAGCACCTATTCGGTTAAGGAATTTGAGGTCTTTGGCGTCCTTGTTCCTGCGGCTGTGGAAAGAAACGACCGTCAGCCGCAGCTCTTGTCTTTGCAACAGAACTATCCTAATCCGTTTAATCCGGCAACGACCATTGCCTATTATTTGCCGCGTGCAAGCCGGGTCCATCTTTCAATTTATGATATCAACGGCAGGTTGGTGCGTATTTTAGCAAACGGCGAACAAGCGGAAGGATTGCATCGTGTACCGTTTAATGCCGGCGATCTCTGCAGTGGAACCTATTTTTATCAGTTAGCCTGCGGAAAAGAGGTCAGGCAGAAGCGTATGATTTTGATTAAATGAATTTTTTAGCTATTGCCTATATTGAGCGAGTGCATTATCCTTGCGAAGGTTTCCAACCTTCGCAAGGTTGTTTTTAGAGCACGTATCGCTCAATTTTGTTATTGGCCATTTTTGGTAGATTCGGTAAAGGCTTGCTGCCTTAACATTCGGAGGTATTCATGCAGCGTGTTTTGTTTTTGGTTTTTCTTTTTTTCAGCATTGTTACAGCTCAAATACAGATAACCGGCTATAATGAGGATTTTGATGATGCTGTTTTAACCGGCTGGGAAGCGCCCAACAGCGCTACCTTTGCGCTTACTGAAGCCAATGGTGTTTTACGCATCAGCTATAACCGCACGACCGCTTCCACCGAATGGGATAATTTTAATTATACGCCGCCGCCTGTAGACGTCGGCCAAATGCCCTTCATCACAGTCAAAGTCAGGTCCACTGTTGCCTGTGAGCTGACATTCAAGCCGATATATGATAACGGCGATGATAATTGGTTGTCTGTGCAAGTGCTGGGCGATAACGCCTGGCATGATGTGACCTTTAATCTCGGTATCGGCGAGTCTTCAATCATCACTCG
Organism: uncultured Cytophagia bacterium; assembly: GCA_964387285.1. GTDB lineage: Bacteria > Zhuqueibacterota > Zhuqueibacteria > Residuimicrobiales > Residuimicrobiaceae > Anaerohabitans. Next base: position 29,511 of record CAYLWO010000047.1, read on the forward strand.
CGTGTATATGTACCTCGACGGCGGCACAACAGCTGCCAAATCAGGAGTCGTTTACTTTGAAGATCTTTGTTTCGGCGATTCCACCAGGAGCTATGTAAAAGCGAATACGGAGGAGCTTGACGCTGCCGTTGCCTCTGCTGAAGCGCTTTTGGTCAACGCGGTTGAAGGAAGCGGAGAAGGAGAAATAGCCACAGGCAGCAAGGCTGTTTTGCAGACTGCCATTCAGGCTGCGATGGTTGTTGCCGGCAAGAGCATGGCCGCGCAAAAAGAGGTGGATGATGCATTGTGGCAACTTTCCGACGCCTGTGTCGAATTTGAAAAGAAAGCCAAAATCCCCAATCCCGGTCTGATTGACCCTGATGCTTCGGCCAAGACCAAATACCTGTATATGAATCTTGAACAGGGTTGCGGCAAAAGATTGCTATTCGGAATGCATGATGCGACCGGATATGGGGTAGGATGGAGCGGCGATGACGATCGTTCCGACATTAAATCGGTCTGCGGAGATTATCCTGCGCTCTATTCGTGGGACATGAACACCGTCGATCGCGGTTCAGCGGATGAAATGCGCCGTTTTATCTATCGCATCAAGTCGGCCTACAGCCGTGGCGCTGTGAATACGCTCTGTTGGCATCAATACGATCCAAAAGGCCGCAGTTTCTACGGCGACAAGCTTCCCGGTGAAAATATCGTCAGCACGCTTTTGCCAAACGGCAAGTATCACGCCTTTTATAAAAATCGGTTGACGCGAATCGCCCGCTTTCTTAAAGGACTGCGTGGAAAAGATGGATACAATATTCCGATTATTTTCCGTCCGTATCATGAACATGACAGCGGCGCGTTCTGGTGGGGCACCAATAATTGCAGCACCGAAGAATATAACCAAATCTGGCAATTCACGGTGCGCTTTTTACGCGACTCGCTCAACGTCCATAATCTGATCTATGCGATTTCACCCATCGGTTTTACCAGACGGAGTGAATATTTAAAAATTTATCCGGGTGATTCCTACATCGATATTTTGGGCATGGACTTTTATTACTGGGCGCCCCTTGCCGAGCGACAGACGTCGTTTGTCAATTCCTTGGCCGTTCCTGTTCAACTGGCGCAAGAACGCGCCAAAGTGGCGGCGCTCACGGAGGTGGGTTACGAAAATATCCCGGAACCGTCCTGGTTCAATCAATATTTGTTGCCGCCTTTTTTGAACGGCTCTCCGGCGTCCAGGATGTGCTATGCCGCGGTCTGGCGAAATGCTTCGACCTCTCATTTTTTTGCTCCTTATCCCGGCCATGCAACCGTTCCCGGTTTTATGAATTTTTATAACCACCCGTACACCGCTTTTGAGCAGGACCTTCCGCCCATGTATGCCCGGCCGGGCTCGGATTCCGAACCGCCTTTATTTACGGTTAAGCCGGACAGCTATTTTGTCGTGACCGATACATTGGTTACCCTCACACTTATAACCAATGAACGCAGCCATCTGCGTTATGGCCCGGCTGATGTGCCTTATGCGCAAATGCCGGAGCGTTTCGATATAGGGCAGGGTGGATTTCAGCACAGCACCCTGTTGCGTGCCATGCAAGGAGAAACGCGCTCGCTATATATTCGCGCCATCGATATCAGCGGCAACGAGATAACCAAAGCTCTGCGAGTTGTCTTCAAGGTGGATACTCTGCAGCGCGCCATCCCCTGGTATGATTTGCGCTATCCGTTCAGGTTTTGGCCGTCTGGCAAGGCGCCTTTGGGCTATGGCGCAGGCAGCGGCAATGTCACTACAACAGCAACAGCCAAGACCGTTTATTTTGTCACAACTTTTGAGCTGGCTGAGCTTCCGACCGCGCTGGGCTTGCTGGTGAAATGTCATGACGGCGCCGTGGTGTATCTCAATGGCCAGGAATTGCTCCGCTATAACCTGCCGTCGTCCGGCTCGCTGAGTCACGGCACCAACGCTTTGAGCACCGTAAAAATAAACAACATTTATATGTTTACGCCTGCTGCCTTGCGGATTTTACATACCGGCCATAATCTTTTAGCCGTGCAGGTGCACACGGCCGCTGCAACGGGTGTGGATCTTTCCCTGGATGCGCGCGTGTTCGATCAAAATCATATGTATCTGAATCTGGGCAGCAGTTGGCACTATTTTGACGGTGATCAACCTCCGCCGTTGCTTACTCTGCAAGATTACATCAGCGAGGTCAAGAATGCAGATGCGGTATTGCCGCACGAGTTTACCTTGCAGCAAAACTATCCTAATCCGTTCAATCCGAATACGACCATTGCCTATGATTTGCCAAAATCCGCGCAGGTAGAGTTGACGGTTTTTGATATAACCGGACGAACGGTGACAACCCTGGTTAATGAGAGAAAAGCACCCGGACAGCACACCAGTCGTTTCAATGCCGCCGGATTGGCCAGCGGCCTCTATTTTTATCAATTGACGGCAGATGATGTTAAAATCCGTAAACGCATGCTGTTGGTGAAATGACCTGGTGATTTCACCAAGTTGGTTGACAACAAAAATTTTTTTAAACAATATTCTTTCTAACTATTTGTTTTTACATAATCGAATTTTGGGCAATAACTGGTATACATTTTGCAATATTTTATTGGCAATATACCATTTTCCAAGAGCTAATTACATCGGGCTTAAAAAAGGGGGATCATATGAAATGGAGCAAACCAACTTTAGAGCCAATCACCGGTAGTCAATTTGCTGAAGGTCGTTGTCGAACCGGGAGTACGGTGACCGGCTGCGGCAATGGACAATCCGCTGCAGGACAAACATGTGCGAATGGCGGAAATGGCGCCCAATTCACCGGCGCACAACACTGCGACGTAGGCTCCTCAGCCGCCAATTGCATGAATGGCACCTGGGCGCTTGGATAATATTGCTGCAATTCATCACTCGACTGTCATGATTCCTGCCGGCCATATTTTTTTTGCACCGAGATGTGCATGGCGTATTTACATTGATGGCTCTTTAGCACAGTGGTATGCCGCGTTTAAATCTGCCCTTCACCTTAAAGAATGCGCCCCGCCGGCAATCGAATATCAAAAGCTTTTTTTACATTACGGCAAGAACTTGGCCAGCGCGCCTTGTTCCGAAAGCGACCTTTGTGTAAAAGGCGTCGATTGGTCTATCCTGATTCATAATTGGAGTGAGATATTAAGAGACCAATTTCAGGCAAATCAAGAATGGCATTGTACAATCAGCTTTAGCAGTACAGTCGGTGGATACTATGCCATGCGGTTTTCACTTTTGCCTCTGTATTATGCCTGTGTTCAGACCGGAGGTTTGCCGTTTCATGCCGGATTGATCGAGCATTCAGACACAGCCGTGCTGTTGGCAGCCAGAAGCGGAGTGGGAAAAAGCACCGCCTGTCGCCGGCTTCCTGTTGGCTGGCGCGCTCTTTGTGATGATGAAGCGCTGGTATTGCAGCACGAACAAGATGGGTATCAGGCTTGTCCGTTGCCCACCTGGAGTGCATTGATAGAAAAGGGCATAAACTCGTGGGATATGGACAGGACAGGGTCATTGAAAAGGATTTTTTTTCTTGATAAATCAGACCGGGATTTTGCCACGCCTCTGACGCCTATGCAATCTGCAACTCTGTATACGAAATCCGCAGACCAGGTTTTCAGCCGTTATTGGCCGGCGATGCAGCCTGATGATAAAAGACTGCTGCGCAGTCGTATTTTTTCCAATGCCTGTTGCCTGAGTCGTTCGCTGCCTGGTTCTGTTTTACATCTTACCCGATATGGTGATTTTTGGCGCATTATTGAAGACGTTCTGGATAAAACATACGTGAACATCGCTTCCTGTTGATCCTTCCGGTTGGAACAAAATCCTGATTGTCTAAAAAATCATGTTAGCGTGTCTTTACGAGGATCCTGATAATCTCTTGATTTTCGTTTTGCGATTAGTTAGTTTACGGATAGCAAAAAAACTGTCTTGTATGCTGAGTAAAAGGAGGTTCCCGGTGTTGCAGAAATTCTTTTTGTATATTGCTTTGTTTTTATCAGGGGGAATCACTTTACTGTTTGCCGAAACCGCTATCATCGCGCATCGCGGCGCTTCCGGACTGGCGCCGGAAAATACACTGGCTTCTTTTGCCAAAGCAATCGAATTGGGCGCCGACTATTTTGAACTGGATGTGCAAATTTCCAGCGATGATTCACTCATGCTGATGCACGACGATACGATAGACCGCACCACCACGGGCGCCGGAACCATTGGCAGTCAAACCTATTCCCAACTGCGAATTCTGGATGCCGGTTCCTGGTTTGCCGCTCAGTTTAGCGGAGAAAAAATTCCCACTCTGTCGGAAGCGTTAGAACTGGCCCTGGCTGCGCCTTATCGCGTCGGCGTGGTTATTGAAATAAAGACAACCGCTTCCGGGATAGAAGAAAAGGTGCTCGCTGAAGTAACAAAACGCAATATGCAGGACCGGGTTATTGTCAGCAGTTTCAACTTTAATCAGATTGCCAAATGCAAACAGCTCGATGCTTCCATCCCGGTGCAGCTCTTCGGAACCATTGCGCAGACACAGATCAATCAGGTGGCCGCCATCGGCGGTGAATGGGTCGGCACCAGCGGCGCCATCTCTAAAGCATTGCTCGATTCCACGCATGCTAAAAAAATGTTTATGAACAAGTGGACGGTAAACTCGGCAGCAGAGATGCTTCCGCTCGTTAATCTGGGCGTGGACGCCATCACCACCAATTTCCCGGATGTCGCCAGATCTCTGCTCGACAATACGCCGCCCACCGATGTGGTGCTGCTGGAACCCCTGGTGGACGCCAGTCGCATTACATTAACTTGGCAGCCGGCTATGGATGAGGAAAGCGGCATTGCCGGCTATGAGATTTATCGCGACTCGACCGCCCATGCCGTTACTTTATTTAAAGCTGTGCAGGATACCACTTCATATGTCGATGTAACTTACACAGAATCAAAACGGTTTTTTTATCGCATTAAAGCGAAAAACGTCGCAGGCATGCTCAGCCAGAATTTTAGTAATGAAGTCAATGCCGTAACAGAACAAGATCTGCAATCGCCGCAGATTAAACGAGTCCATGCTTACGGTCGGCCGGACCATCTGCTGGTCGCTTTTGATGAACGGCTGGAAAAATCCTCAGCTGAAACCGCCGCGCATTACCAAATATCTTCCGGAATCGCTGTGTTGGATGCGAGATTGGCGCTGGATCGCCAGTCGGTACTGCTCACAGTTACACCGCTCAACGAGAACACTCTGTATGCCATTACCGTAGCCAATGTTTTTGATCTTGCGATTGTTCCAAATCCTATCCTGGCCGCGCAAACGGATTTTCGCTTTATACCATTTCTTGCCAATACGGTCGCCAGTTGGGATTTGGACGAAGGCGCCGGCAGCGTGATATCGGATTATTCCGGAAATAACAATCAGGGCGCGTTGATGAACGGCCTGGGCTGGGGCCCAGGACAAAAGGGCAATGGTTTAATCTTTGACGGCATGGACGACTATGCGTCCGTGCCGACGTCTCCGTCTTTGGACATCAACGGCGCAGCGGTTTCCATCTCGCTCTGGGCCTGGCTGGAACGGATGCCGAATGAACTGCCCGGCAGCTATGGCCCGCTTTATGATTCCGATACGGATAATTATGTTTTGTATGAAGACAAAGGCACGAATGAATTACGATTCAAAGTTACGACCGATAAAAGCGCGGAGCGGCCCGGCATTCCGGCCGCCTGGCTTCGCACCGGTCAATGGCTGCACATTGTCGGCGTTTACGACGGCGCCACGGCGGTTGTATATTTAAACGGCCAGGCCAGGGATTCCCATAATTTGACCGGTACGGTCAGGCCCAAGCAGCGCGCCACCATCGGCGCCAGCGCAGGATCTTATTTCAAAGGCGCTATTGACGACATACACATATTTAACCGGGCGTTGACCGAGGAGGAAATTCAATTTCTCTATACTGGTCGAAAATCACCGACGGTTGTTACTCATAGCCTATCTGCGCCGGATCAATTCAGATTGGAACAAAATTTTCCCAACCCATTCAATCCGACCACAACGATACCTTACCAGGTGAGCGAAAGGGGCTGGGTCAGATTGTCGGTTTATGATTTGCTGGGTCGCGAGGTGGTCGTGCTGATAGACGAAAATCAGGATGCCGGCAGTTATGCGGTGGCATGGAATGGCCGAAATCAGCAAGGTTCAGCTGTAAGCAGTGGCGTTTATTTCTATAAATTACTGTCCGATCGCAATGCTACCACCCGCAAGATGATTTTAGCTAGATAGGCACAAATGCCTGTAGGAAAAAACGCGTTATTGCGTTAATCCGTAGCGCAAGCCTCCCGGCTTGCGACGCAATCCGAAGGATTGCGCTACGAACTACATGAGAATACAGTGTTTTAGCGTTAATCCGTAGCGCAAACCTCCCGGCTTGCGTAGGCGGTGTTGCAGCGCCGATCAAAGGTCGCTACGCGACGTGCATGATAAATATCTATCGCCGTGGGTTGAAACCCACGGCTAGCATCCCATAGTCGCTCCGCGACCGGCCGGCATCGCTAATTCTGTGGAATCCCATGGTCACAGCGCGACCATGGCTGGTAGCCGGGCGTTTCAACGCCCGGAAAGGAAAAAAGAGCAACCACGTCGCGGAGCGACGTATGGAAGACAAAACAGAGCTAAATTGTCAAATAACTTTTTGGACACCTCATTATATCACCGCCCGCAACGTCAGCGCATAGTTGCGGATCGGCATCAGGGTTCTCTCCATCTGCGTGTGGTTGTGGTTGAAAAGATTATACACATGGGCTGAAACATGCCACGGCCCCCATTTATAACCCACATGCGCATTGACCGTTTTCTGCGCGACCCGGTCATCCATGGGATAAAGCGCGACCCGGTCCAGACGCGCGATATACCGGTAATCCGCACTGACGTCCATTGGCCCGATTTGATAATTAACCGTGTTCTGCAATATGTGCCGGGTTCGATACGCCAGCGTTTCATCCAATAAAAGATCACGTGGGTTCATTAAAGTGTACGACACGTCGCAGGTCAAGCCGGCCAACCAGGGATTGAACCTGACATTGGTTTCCACGCCGGTTATGCGCGCACGGGTGACATTGACGAAGCGGATGTTTTGATCCGCATCCGGCGTCGGTTCGATTAAATTCCAATAATCGCTGTAAAATCCGGCAATGTCCAACATCATGGCAGGACCCAGGATCAAATTGACGCCCAGTTCATGGGACCAGGCTGTTTCAGAATGCAGGTTTGGATTAGGCACCAGTCGTAAGCCGGAATAAATGGAATCGGAAAAACGCTCGGACATGCTGGCCGCGCGAAAACCACGACCGGAAGAGAGCCGTGCGCTCAACGCCGGATGTGCATGCCAAACCAGACCGATTTTGGGACTCCATTTTTGATCGTTGAATCCGGTGTCGATATGCTGGTAATCATATCGCATGCCGAGGGTGAGGGAGAGGTTGAAAATCAGTCTGCGTTCATTTTGCATATACGCGGAAATTCCGTATTGCTCGTGCCCGCCGACCAGATCCGATTGCACCACATCCCAGGTCTCTTCTGTGCCAAAAGTCAACACGTTGATGTTGGAGAATTGATAGTCCCCTTGAAATTCAAATCCGAATTTCTGCGCTGTGGAGGCGTTGAGATTGTCATGGAAATAGTTTTTCCAATAATTGCGCAAATAGGAAAGCCGGGTTTTCAGCGCCAGATTTTTATTCACCGCCCATTGATGAAACATATTGACGCTCAATTTGTTAGAGACCACATAGTCCCCAACCGCTTCCGGCGCCACCTCGAGTGCGTAGCGCTGGCTGCGCCACATCAATCCTGTGCCCCGTTCGCCGCCTTCATAATTCATGGACACCGTGAGGTTGGATTGTGCGGTCAACGGCCTGTACCATTTAACCGATCCGTTCATGCGCTGAAAACGGCCGTTTTGGCTGTATCCGGTGGACTGATGCCGGCCCAGGGCCAGCAACATCTGTGCTTTGCCGATGCGCTGTGAATGATCGATATCCAGATCGTCATAATGCAGCGTGCGCCCGGTCCATCGCCACTCTTCATGGGACGGCCGGTCATAGAGACCGGCGGAAAAACGAATGTTGGTCTGCGGTTTCACATCTGCTGATTTGGTGATAATATTGACCACGCCGCCCATGGCGCTGGAACCATAGAGCGCAGAGCCGGCGCCTTTGATGATCTCTACGCGTTCCACCTGAGTGGCCGGCACCATATCCCATTTCAAATCGCCGCTGTCGCCTGGTAAAATGGGCACGCCGTCAATGAGCATGAGCACACGGGTGCCGGCGCCGTAATTATATCCTGAGGATCCACGAATATTGATTTGCGAGCCCATAAAATTCACGCCGGCAGCGTTTTCCAGCATTTTATCCAGATAGATTTCATTTTTCTGCCGCAGATCGCGGCTGGACATCACCGCCACCGAGGTCGGCGTATCCTGAATGCTCTGCCGACGTTTGCCGGCTGTAACGACGACATCTTCTTTGGCGATCAACGTGGGTTCCATCCTGAGCTGCAGGGTGACGGTTTGATCCGCTGTGACCCGCACAGCAGGTGCCTGCAATTGTTTGTAGCCCACCATATTGACGCGCAGAGAGTACACGCCCACGGGAATCTGCTTAATCGCAAAACGGCCGGAAAGATCGGTGTTTTGACCGAGCACGGTGTTTTCCAACATGATATTGGCGCCCGGCAGGCCCTCTCCGGTTTTGGCGTCCACTACCTGACCGGCAATATGACCTTTGTTCTGGCTCGACGCCATGCCGCAAAATAACAAGATAATTAGAAATTTTTTCATATCCGGTTTTATCCTGGAAAGGGTTTATGGTCGAAATCAATGGTGATGCGCACGCCTTTTACACGCGTGGTGTCGTTGGGGATGGTGACCGAACCGGGAAAAATATCCCCGGGCTTTTTATAATAAAGACCGACGAGACTGGACACACTGATTTCTTTGCCCTGTTCGATGAGCAAGGTTCCAATAAGACGATAGGTGCCGGGCTGCAAACTGAGAAAGAATCGAGTTGAATCAAAGGGAACCGCCAGGGGCTGGCCCAGCGAAATATCCAGCAAACTGGAAGGAAGAATAGGTCTGGAAGCAGCCATAATGAGTGACTGACTGGCAGCCGGCCATTGACCTTTTACGGTGATTACGCCCTCCAGGCCGCTGCTGACCTGCAGCTTGGCTTTGGAGAGATCGACCTCCATATTGATGTCCGCTACCATCTGATCTCTATTCGAAACATTAACCTTAGCCGGAGTAAAATGGTTGTCGCCGCTAAAGTAGATGCCGATGATATTGGTTACGTCCCAAGGCCGGCCTTTCTCTTTCCAGACAACGCCGACAGCGGCAAATTCCTGCGGCGTAGTATAGAGCGTGTAATCCGTTGAATCCTGATATAGCGGCAACGGATCGCCCATCAGGATCTCGGTGATGGCGGTCGGCGGGAATTTCGTGGCCGCCACCACGATCACCTGTTCGGTCTGCGGCGGCCAATCATTTTGAAAATACAACCTGCCGCTGAAACCGCTGCGCGTAGGTTGCAGGCCGCTGTCCATATGACAGGTCAGGAATAACGGCATACTGAGAAAGACGAGCCAAAGCCTTTTCATAGATTTTTCCAAATATGAACGAGTTTTTTTATGGATATTATACAAAAGATAATTTACTAAAAAAAAATCATAAATATTCAGTTATTTTTACATGTGGAAAAAAAGATCGATTCCAGCGTCCACCTTGGAATCAGGCCGGTTATTTTTATCGATGCTCTGCAGGTGCGGCGATTTTTTCCTCTGCATCTTTTGCGGGCATCATGAAAAAAGGCCTTTACCGCAACGGCAAAGGCCTTGAAAAATTTTAATTAAATCAGCGCAATCTAGAAATTGATGTCAATACCAAACAAAAAGTTTGAAACCGACATGGTGTAATTTCCGGCCATGTTCTCATAACCCTTCTTGTCGGCTGAAGCGACCCATTCCGTAACCTCCAGGTCTTCGACGTTCATCATTTCATAATTGGCATACCAGCGGAAAGGACCGAAAGGCACATCAAAACCTAAAACAACGACGTTGCGGCGGCCGTTGTCAGGAATGGTCGGGGTCATGGTCTCTGGAACGGCAGCCATCGGTTCGGTGTAGAAACCGGCGCGCAACCGGGCAAAGGTCAGGTTATACTCAAGACCGGCGCCCATACGGATGCCGTCTTCCCAGTTCTCGATGAGTTGATTAAGCACTTTGCCGTCCTTATCCTTGACCTCGATCACATCCCAGGTGGACCATTGTGTTAACGCCACATCCGCGCTAACGAGTAAATTGCCGACATTATACGCCAGACCCACGCCGGCGTTGAGCGGCAGCGGCAAGTCAGCCTTGACATCCGTTTTCGCGATGGAACTCACCTTGGCGCCGGAATAAAGACCCAACAAGGTCTGATACTGAACCTGGGTTATCAGACCGCCGCCCAGCATGTTATCCAACGTAGGTTTCACGTTGCCCGGATCTTTGGGATAATAAGTGGTTGCTTCGATGGTGCCGTCAAGACCAATGGTGTTGTACCAGCGGGCTGAAGCGCCCAGCGTGAGGTTTTCCATCAGTTTGAACTGCATGCCCAAATTGAGACCGAAACCCATGCCGTCGCCATTCAGATCCCCTTCGGTGATAACATGATCATAGGGTGCTTTGCCGGCTGCACCCAAAGCAGCCTTTATGCCTGCGTAAGCAGGTGTGAACACAACCGGATTGGGCGTAAAATTCGGCTTGCGGATTTTGATGTTTGCGTAGATCAATTTGACGCCGATGCCTACGGAAAATTTCTTGGACACTTTGTAGGCAAAGGTGGGTTGCAGCACCATAATCTTAAGATCATCTTCTAAATCGAATTGGGGATAAGCGCTGTTATAGACGGTCGTGTTGATCAGATCCCATTTCGCGCCCAGGCCAAATGGCGCCCAAAAGCCGACGCCATAGGCGATCTTTTCATTGCTGTGATAGATGCCAAAAGAGGGCATAAGAAACGTCTTGGCTTCGTTATTGACCTCAGTTGCCGGCAATCCGCTGAATTGACTGCTCATAAACGGGGCAGGAGTATAACCGCTTTTCGGCGTGATTAACTCCACACTCAGACCGGCTTTTAATCCCTTGCTAAAGACCATTCCGGCCGGATTCCAAAACATGCCTTCCCAGGTGTTGGAAACTCCGCGATAGTTGTTGGCCATGCCGAAAGAACGGGTACCGACGCCGGTTAAATCCACGCCTGCTGCAAATACACCGGCACTGGTGCATAAAGCAATCAACATAACCACAATAGCTGTACGTTTCATCTCTCCTCCTGCTTTTGATCTGTGTATTGTGAATTCGACTCATTCAAAGCAGACAAATTTTAAGGAAAATTACAACCAGAGTCAACATAAAAATGAATTATGTTCAAAAAAGTGCAGAATACGATTAATTATGTTGCTTTTTTTATTATTTTGCTTATATTTAGAAAAATGAATTATCTTCAGGGAGGAGTGCACAATGAGCACCGATAAACGTGAACGTATCCTCAAAGCAGCCGTTAAGGTGTTCGCCCGGGATGGTTTTTTCCTCGCCAAAGTGGAAGAAATCGCTAAAGCGGCTGATGTGGCTACCGGCACCATCTATTTATATTTCGAGAACAAGGATGATTTGATGATTTCCATCTTTGAAGAGGAGATGGTTCCGATCATTGAAAATATGCAACGCGAGTTGAGCAACTATGAATCTGCCATGGATAAGCTGCGTGTTTTTATCCACCAGCATCTGACTCTTGTGCAGGATAAACCGGATATGGCGCAACTGATGCAAGTGGAATTGCGCCAGAGCAGCCGGTTCCTGCATGGCTACGAAGGAACCCGTTTCAAAGAGTACCTGGCCATTATCGGCGACATCATCAAACTGGGGCAGAACCAGAAAGAGTTCCGTGACGACATCAATCCGTCCATCTTTAAACAGGTCATTTTTGGCGCCGTGGACCAAATAGCCACCAACTGGACGCTGTCTAAAACCAAACGAATTAATTTATCAGCCTCAGCCGAACAAATCACCTCCATCTTTATCAAAGGTGCGAAGAGAAACTGAATTTGGTTCAAAATTTATTGTTTTTTTATTAAAAAATTTTTAAATTATTTAACCGGCTGGCACCGTTGGCCGGTTTTTTTATGCATTGGCATAATAAAGACCTCGTGATCGCATGCTTGCCGCTCGTTGTTTTGCTGAATCCTGCATAAGCAAAAATCATGAGGTAAAAGTACTACAATCAACTGGCAATAGAAGAGAGGTAAAAAAGTGAAAATTCTTGTTTGCATGAAACAGGTGCCGGACACCGAAGCATCCATAAAGATCGGCAATGATCAGAAAAGCATAGAGGAATCCGGCGTCAAGTTTGTTCTCAACCCTTACGACGAGTTTGCTGTTGAAGAGGCGCTGCGCATCAAAGAGGCGGTCGGCCATGCCACGGTCAAAGTATTATGCCTGGGCCCGGATCGGGCTAAAGAGGCCTTGCGCACTGCAGTGGCCATGGGCGTGGATGACGTGTTGTTGCTAAAAACAAGCGAACCGCTTTATGACGGACTGCAAACCGCCAAAATTCTGGTTGAACAAATCAGCAAAGAGTCCTACGATTTGCTACTCACAGGCAAAGAGACCATTGACGACGGCAATATGGAAATTGGTCCCATGATTGCAGAACTGTTGCACATACCCTGTTTGACTCTGGTCACCAAATTGACGGTTGTGCAAACCGGCGTGTCTGTAGAACGCGAAGGGGACGCCGGCGCCGAAACCTTGACGGCAGATTTGCCCTGTCTCATCACCTGTCAAAAGGGTTTGAATGAACCGCGTTATCCATCTATTCGCGGCGTCATGCTGGCCAAGAAAAAAGAGATCGCCGAACAACCGGTCGCGATCACCGGGAATGCGGTAACGGCAACCGGTTTCACCTATCCAGCTTCTCGAAAGGGAGGACGCATCGTCGGTGAAGGGCCGGATGCTGTGCCGGAACTGGTCAAGTTGTTGCATGAAGAAGCCAAAGCAATCTAGGTAAAGAATCAGGGAGGTTTATAAGTATATGTCCACAATTCTGGTGGCGGTTGAATTAAAAAACGACCAAATTCGTAAATCGAGTTTGGAAGCGGTTACCGTGGCGCGTCAGCTAGCCGACGCGTCCGGAAAAAAGGTGGTGGCGTTGTTGTTGGCCAGTACGGCGGTCGACAGCGCTCCATTGGCAGCGCATGGTGCAGAAGCGATATTGAAAATAAGTGATGCAACCCTGGCGAATTATCATCCGGATGTCTTTAAGCAGGCTGTTTTAGCTGCTGTTGAAAAAACCGCAGCCGATACGGTGCTCTTTTCCGCAACCAGCATGGGCAAAGACCTGGCGCCTCGAGTCGCGGTTCCGCTCAATGCCCCCTGCATGTCGGATTGTCTGAGCGTGCGTCTGCTTCAAGACGACCTGGTCGTACAAAAACCGCTTTATGCGGGCAAGGTGCTGGCCGAATTTGTATTAAAAGGCGACAAAAAAATAGTTACTCTGCGTCCGGGTGTGTTGCCGGCACTGGAGACTCGCAGCGGCAGCCAGGCTGTTGAAGAAAGTTTACCCATGCCGGCTGTTCAGTCCCGGGTGGTATTAAAACAGGCTGGAACCGGCGCCGGCGGCAAGCTGGATGTGGCTGATGCGGATATTATCGTCACTGGCGGCCGCGGCCTGCGCGCTGCGGAGAATTTTGCCATGCTGGAAGAGTTGGCCGGTTTATTGAACGCGGCAGTTGGCGCAACCCGCGCGGTTGTTGACAGCGGCTGGCGGCCTCACAGTGAACAGGTAGGGCAGACCGGAAAAGTGGTCTCGCCCAAGCTCTATTTTATGATCGGTGCATCCGGTTCCATTCAACATTGGGCAGGCATGTCCGGCAGCAAGTGCATCGTCGCGGTTAATAAAGACGCCAATGCACCTATTCTGCAACGCGCCGATTACAGCATTATCGGCGACCTCTTTGAAATAGTGCCGGCTTTGACTGCAGAAATTAAAAAACGAACGAGTTAGAACAGGAGTTGATGATCGTGCTCAATTGGACTGGACGACTGATTTTACTGGCAGTGTTGCTGCTTTGCGTCGGATTTTTCGGGCGCGAGCTTTACGTGCGGATTCGTTTGATCCGGCGCGGCAAAAGAGACGAACAACGGTTAGATCGCCCCTGGGAACGATTGCTCTTTATGGTGGTCAGGGTTGGCAGCCAGCTCTGCGCCGTCAAAGATCGTCCGCTGGTCGGCATCATGCATGCGTTCATATTTTGGGGCTTTGTGTTTTTCACCGTGGCCACCATCAACCATTTTGTCGGCGCCTTTGTCAGCGGTTTTTCCTTATTCGGCCGCAATCGTTTTAACGATCTCTGGTTCTTGGCTGTAGAGATTATTGCCGTTTTAACCATGATCGGCGCCCTGTTCATGGCTGTTCGTCGTTATCTGGTGAAACCGCCGGCCATCACGCAACCACAACCCATCTCACGCTCCTGGCAGAGCGGCGTGGTGCTGTTTTTAATTTTCGGTTTGATGGCGACCTATTTGCTTGGACAGGCGGCAGAGGGTCTGTTAAAGGGCGAGTTCAACACCGCCTATATGCCCTTTACACGCCTGTGCGCAGCATGGTTGAGCGGAGTGCATCCTGAAGTCCTGCATGGCTGGAGCCAGTTCTTCTGGTGGAGCCATATTTTGATGGTGTTGGCGTTCCTGGTATTTATCCCCCATTCCAAACATCTGCACCTGATCGCCGGCCCGGTCAACATTTTTTTCCGTTCCCGGAAACCCATCGGAACCTTGGACAGAATCGATTTTGAAAAAACCGAAGAGTTTGGCGTTACCAACATCACACAATATCAATGGAAAAATCTGACCGATTTTAATTCCTGTATTGATTGTGGACGATGTCAGGACGTCTGTCCTGCATTTTTAAGCGGTAAGGCGCTTTCGCCCAAAGTGGTGATGATGAGTCTGCGCAAACACCTGCTGAATGAGAAAAAGAATCTGCTCAAGGGCGATATGCCGGCTGAGCCGATCATGGATAAGTGGTTGACCCCGGATGAAATCTGGGCGTGCACCACCTGCGGCGCCTGCATGCAAGTATGTCCGGTCATGAATGAACACATCCCCGCTTTGGTGGAACTGCGTCGCGCCAAAGTGATGATGGAAAGCGCTTTTCCGAACGAACTCAACGCCGCTTTTCGCGGGCTGGAGACCAACGCCAACCCCTGGAACATGGGCTCTGCCGCGCGCGAGGATTGGCGCGAGGGATTGTCCGTGCCGCTCATGGCTGATAAAAAAGAGGCAGAGTATCTGTGGTTTGTCGGCTGCGCCGGCTGCCTGGATGATCGGGCGAAAAAAATATCGCAAGCCATGGCCAAAATCCTCAATGCCGCACAGGTGGAATATGCGATTTTAGGCATGGAAGAGAAATGCTGTGGCGATCCGGCACGGCGCAGCGGCAATGAATATGTGTTTCAGATGTTGGCCGAAGAAAACGTGGCCGCCATGAAACAGTACCGGTTCAAGCAGGTGCTGACCGCCTGTCCGCATTGTTATCACATGATTAAAAACGAATACAGCCAATTCGGCGCCGATTTCAGCGTCAAGCACCACAGCGAGCTGATTAGCGAGTTGTTGCAAAACGGTCGGCTCGCGCTCAAGACCGTGACGGAAAAGATTGCCTTTCACGACTCGTGCTATCTGGGTCGTTACAACAAGATATATGATGCGCCCCGGCAGGTGGTGAACGCGTTGCAGTCGAGTACAGCGGTGGAAATAAAGCGTCATGGCGAAAAAAGCTTTTGCTGCGGCGCCGGCGGCGGCCGTATGTTCATGGAAGAGAGCCAGGGAGAGCGCATCAATCATATACGCACCCAAGAGATCGTTGGCAGCGGCAGCCAGGTTGTGGCCACGGCCTGTCCTTTCTGCCTGGCCATGCTGGATGACGGGATTAAGGAAAAAGGGGTGGA
>CAYLWO010000048.1:0-26931 GCA_964387285.1 uncultured Cytophagia bacterium
GCCGTTATCATTGAAAGGACCAGGCAGGTGTTGTCTTTGGCGGGCCGAAGAATCTATCATCGCACCGGACTCGGGCGACTCCCAATCCTTGTTCGATGATAGATGCTTCGGCGCTTATTGGATCGAAGAGTACCAGAGCGATTTTGTCATGCGCCTCAGTATGACAAAAAAGAACTATATCCTGCCTGTTAATCAGCAATCACTCTACCACCATGGTCATGATGGAGCGCGGCAGGCTTTCCATGGACGCCGCTTTGCCGGCCAGCCAGAGTTTAAAATCCATCTTTTCCTCAGACGTATTCATAACGATCACCACCAGTTTCCCATCCGGATTGACAAAGGCGGTGTTCAGCAGCTTGTCGCGATTCGAGGAGCTAATGATGCGTTTGGCGCCGGGCCGAATGAACTTGCTGAAATGGCCGAGATAATAAAAAGAGTTCATATAATAGAGGTCGCCGTTCGCGGTTCTGTGCACCGGCGCATAGCAAAAGTTCTGCACATGATTGGGCCCGCCTTTTTCATCCAGGAGAACGTTCCAGTCGGTCCAACCCACGGCGCCGTTGTTGAAATCGTGCACCATGGAAATGCCGTATTTTTCGCCCCATTGCCAATCGCCGATTTTTTCCTGATTGTAGAGTTCGGCACAGCCCTCCGTAAAAATCAGATTGACCCCGGGAAAGGCTTCATGCACGCGTTTGACATTGTCGAAGGCGTCCTGCACATACCAGTGAAAACCCACACCCCAGACGTATTTAGCCGCCTGCGGATCGTTCAGAATGGTGCCGGCGCGCTGATAGAGCAGATCGCGATTGTGATCCCAAACGATGAGTTTTCTGTCCGCCAATTTGTTTTTGGCTAATATGGGGCCGAGATAGCTTTTAACAAAGTCCCGTTCCTCTTCAGCGGTGAAAATACAGGACTCCCACCGTTGCGTGGCCATGGGCTCGTTCTGAACGGAGAGTCCCCATACCGGAATGCCCTCTTTTTCATAGGCGCGGATGAATTTGCAATAAAAATTGGCCCAGGCTTCGCGGTATTCCGGTTTTAATTTTCCGCCATGCAGCATGTCGTTGTTGGTTTTCATCCAGGCCGGCGGGCTCCAGGGGCTGGCGTACAAAACCATTTTGCCTTTGGCTGTGGCAAAAGCCTTTTTAATGAAGGGAATGCGCCATTTTAGATCATGCGCAACGCTGAAGGATTTCAGTTCCTTGTCGTTATCGTCTACATAACAATAACTTGCACTGGAAAAATCACAGCTCTGAATGTTGGTGCGCACCAGTGAATAACCGATGCCCTGTTCTGCATTAAAATAAGCGGTGAGCAATTCTTGCTGCTTCTTTTCCGACAAGGAGCCGAAAACTTCTGCCGATGCGTCCGTCAAAGCACCACCGATGCCCACCACGGTTTGAAAGGTATGCGTCGGATCGATAAAGACACACGGCTGGGATTCCAGCGGCTGCCCGAAATCGCTGAGGGTTTGCTCGGCCTGAGGCGCCAGCTT
Organism: uncultured Cytophagia bacterium; assembly: GCA_964387285.1. GTDB lineage: Bacteria > Zhuqueibacterota > Zhuqueibacteria > Residuimicrobiales > Residuimicrobiaceae > Anaerohabitans. Next base: position 1,502 of record CAYLWO010000048.1, read on the forward strand.
TTGACCGGTGGTCTTGTCTGTTATAAAGACGTGCACCTTTTGTTGTGCCGGATTTAAGCCGGCAAGCGAAAGTATCATTACGAGTGTGAGTAAGGATTTTTTCACAATTTCTCCTGTGGAATTGATTTGAATAATCTAGGCCATGCGTCGCTCTAATATAGCTCGGGCGGTTGAGATAAGCAACCAGAGTTTATCGGGTCGCAGGGACGGATGGTATTTTACCCGGGCTGTTTGTTTCGCCGTTTTTCCTGTGAAAAAATTGATGTGCCGGAACTGTTTCCTACTGTGCTGCAATTCAGTTCACGGCGCCATTCGTACGCAAATATGGCGCAGGGCAGCGGTGGTTTTCCACGAAGCAAAACCGAAAGGTTTGCACAACGCTACTTCGCGACGGATGGACAGCTTGTGGTCGTTAATTTCAAAATCCACATAGTTCTTGTTGTCGATCCAGGCCTGGATGGCATTGTCGGTGACGCGCAGGCGGATGCGGTACCAGCGCCGGTTGTCGAATTTTTCAAAGGTGGAGGTTTGATTATCTGACGCGTCCATGCCATCGATGCTGGAGAGGCCGACAATGGTTCCTCCCCATCCGCCGACGATGAAGGTGCAGGGCGATTCTTTTACCGGAAAGGTCATGCCGCAAAAAAAGTCACTGCCGTCCACGCGCATAGCTTCCAACGTCACTTCATAGTTTGTTTTAGGAAACTCGCCTTTCCAGGTAATGGCGGTGCAGCCGTCGCCGTATCCCAGGATCAGGCAACTGTCTTTGACCGTCACTTCGCCTTGCGTGCCCAGGTTGGGAATCTGCCAGCCGGTTAGCGTTTGACCATCAAAAAGACAGCAAGGGCTGGGTTGGCCAACAAGGTTGGAGCTGAGTAAAAATGCAAATAATATAAAGAGTTTTGGTTGCATAATTTCCTCCAGATATTCGAGAGTACTCGATAACCTGATTATTAAGCGGAGCTTTTGCAACAATTGTGTAAGATTTCCAAAAAGCAACTTGGCAAGTAGTGCCGGCTTGGCCGTAATTTTTCCGCCTAAAGGCGGAACTACATACTAATGAAAAAAAATAGGTTATTTATTAATATTAGCGTTCTTGCTGCATATTTAATACTCAAAACAAATAGCGAATTTTTTAGACATCCTCCGAGGTGAATGGTTCGTAGCGCAAGCCTCCCGGCTTGCGACTATAGTTTGGACATTTACACTATGTGCAAGCCTCCTGGCTTGCAAGTAAAATATATCGGATCAGCGCCTGTGCATTTTTAACATACGTTGCGCCCCTGCTTTTTCATCCTTGCTGCGATCACGCACCTCCTCATCAGGCGTCAGCGCCAGCACCTGTCGACAATGTTCAGCAGCCTTATCGACGCTGCCCAGTTGTTCTGCACACTGCGCCAGTTTCCAATGCAGTACAATTTCGTTGTAATGATTGTTGGGTTGGATGTCATGCAGGGAATTTAGAATTTTTTCATAGACCGGCAGCGCCTGGTCATATTTTTTATCGCGAAACAGAGCCTCGGCAAGCGGCCAGAGGAAAAAACGGCTTTCCGGAAACCGAGCCAGCCCTTGTCTGGAGAATGCAACAGCCTGGTCATATTTTTTCTCTTCCATGGTTATCCAGCACAAACTGGATAACGCGGCCCAGCGCGACAGCCGGCTGCAGTCATAAGCTTTTTGCACCAGTTGTTTGCCCTGGCTTTTTTGATCCGGGACAAACGGCAGCCAGGATATGATTTTGCTGCGCCAGAACAAATAGTTGCCTTTGCCCAACAACGGCTCGCAAAAACTGGAATCCTGCTTGATGAGTTGGTTCAGTACTTTCATGGAACGCAACATCGCGGAAAGGGCTGAGGGATATTTTTTTTCTCCGGCCAACTGATAGCTTTTATAAGATAGCGCTGCGCCGAGATAAAAACGATGCCAGGGGTCCGTCAGGTTTTTTTCAGCCAACTCGATGGCGCGATTGATGCGGCTGTAAAAAAACGGCGACTCTTTTTTGGATTCATGGTCGAGCATCATGGATTGACATACGGCTGCCTGGCAAAAGGGAATAGCCGGGTGTTCAGGAAATAAATTACTCAGATCGGACAAGCGACTTTGCGATTCGGCGTAACGATGGTCAAGGCTTAGGACGAATACCTGTTCCAGAACCAGCGGATCAGGTTGCGCCAAACAAAGGCAGGGCAGTAACAGAGATAAAAAACGGCAAGACATTAGAAAAAGAGGCGGTCTTAATTCAGGATGAAAGCGTTGGGATCGACAGCCTTGCCGTTGTCCAACACCTCATAATGCAAATGGGGGCCGGTAGAGCGACCGCTGTTGCCAACGGTGCCGATGACGGTTCGGCGGTTTACGGCTTGTCCAAGGCGGACCTTGATCTCGTCCAGATGGGCATAGCGGGTTTGCCGGCCATAACCGTGATCCACCAGCACATAACGGCCGTAATCGGTGCCGGCGCGATAGCGCGTGACCACCTCTTTTACGACACCGTCTGCACTGCAGAACACCGTTGTGCCGCGTGGTGCGGAATAGTCGATGCCTTCATGGAACATAACCCGACCAATGATGGGATCCATGCGAAAGCCGAATTTATCGCTGATGCGTCCACCATGGAGAGGGCGAATGGAAGGTGTTTGTTGCAATTGCTGCAATTTGGCGAAAAGATCGTCTTTGATCTGGCTGCGATCAGCGGCGGCTTTATCGATTTTCACTGAGAGTTCATTGACCAGCTTTTGTATTTGCGCGGCTTCCGTTTCTAAAGAGGAGGATGAGGGTGACGATAACAGATCAGGGGTAAGCGTGGCAGAAACCATAGACGCCGATCTTGTCGGCGCGTCGGCAAAAATATGCAAGCTACTGTCCTGTTTCTCAATATGCTCAATTAAACCTTCGATATTGTTCATACGATGGTTCATATCTGAAATAACATTGGATAGCCTCTGGTGCGCGCGCGCCAGGGACAACGCCTGCCAGTTTTGCGTAAGATTACTGAAAAAACCCAACACAAATGAGACCAGGAGCAACAAAAGACTCATGCAAGCGATCACCAGGGTGAGGATTTTTTTCCATCCCAGCGTCACTTCCTGCAAGTCCGTTCCGTTATGAGTGTAATAAAGCAGTTTTAACTGTTTCTTTTTATACTCTTTCATACACTAAATTAAAAAATAAATAGCCTTTTTGCAAATAAAAAATTCCTCGGAGCGATCGGGCCGGGCAAAAAAAAGGCCTGTTCTCAGAACAGGCCCAAGTTTTTGTAAAATTTAATCTAATTGTAGATATATTGCTCAGGATTGACCGCCTTGCCGGCAATTATCACTTCATAATGTAGATGGGGTCCGGTGGATTTCCCGGTATCGCCCACAGTGCCAATTACCGTGGTGCGAGTTATTTTCTGCCCGGGTTTAACTGAAATGGAGCGCAGGTGGGCATATCGCGTCTTTTTGCCATAGCCATGATCGATAATCACATAACGCCCATAGCCTTGGTTGGGTGTATAACGCATGACCGTTTCTTCAACAACGCCATCGGCGCTGGCAAACACCTCAGCCCCTTCGGGCGCTGAAAAATCTACACCGTCATGGTGCATGGTTCGATGGATGAAAGGATCTATTCGATAACCGTAGCGATCGGTTACCCTGCCGTTTTCAACCGGCCTGATTGAGGGGGTTTGTTTCAGTTCCGCCAGCTTGGCATAATATCGATCCGCAATCTCTTTGCGGCTCTCATAGGCCAATTCAGCACGCTGGAACAGGTTATCCAGCGTCTTTTTAATTTCTAAAGCTTGTTCACTGGCGCCATTGAAACCGGCATCCAGATGATCAATGATGCTTGGACTATTTCCACCCACACCCATCTTGCGGATATCGCTGTTTATCGGCGGCATATCCACGTACACTCGCAAATCGTCATCATCTTTTTCGATAGTTTGCACCTTGTTCTTGATAGTCTTGACCTGACCGCTCATTTGCATTAAAGCGGTTTTGAGTCTTTGGTTGGAACGGTTAAGATGACCCACCTGCAAGCTATCAAACATGGTGGTAAAAACTCCGATGATCATGGACGCCAAAACTAAAAGTGCTGCAAAGCTTATGGCCGTCAAACCAAGTATCTTTTTCCAGCCAAGGCTTATCTGCTTGATCTCAGTTCCCCCCAAAGAGAAATAGATAAGCTTGATCTGCTTGTTTCGCATTCTGATTCCCTTTGAGTTTTGGTTCGAAAACATACAATCCTAATACTCATGCCGAGCAAACAATGCACATCACATGATTAGGCGGCGGGTACAGCTAAAGAGGCAGGTACAGACACCTACGAGAATATACGCAGATTATCAAGCTCTGTCAAGTGAAAAAGTGATATCTGGCACATTTTTACATTAAGGCGTTCTTTAGCCCAGATATTTCCGTAAATAGAAACTCCGGGAAGAATGGCGAAGCCTTTGCAGGGCTTTTTCCTTGATTTGCCGAACCCTTTCCCGTGTTAATTGTATCTTTAATCCAATTTCTTCAAGGGTTAAGGGCCTCTCAATGCCCAGGCCAAAATAAAGCCGGATAACCTCTGCCTCCCTTGGTTCCAGGGTGTTGAGGCTTTGCGCGATCTCTTTGTCCAGGGATTCACGCAACAAGGTCTCATCCGGCGGAGCTAATTCGTGTGTTTCCAGAATGTCAATTAATTTATTCTCTTCAGATTCGTCCAGGGGCGTATCCAGGGAGATTTGCTTACCGTTATGGCGCAACAGGTCTGCTATTTCCGTTGTGCTGCGATGCAGCGCTTGCGCCAGTTCCTGTTCTGTGGGCTCCCGTTCATAAGTCTGTGCCAAATTAGCCAAAGTTTTTTCAATTTTGCAGATGATGCCGATGCGGTTAAGCGGAATGCGGACAATGCGTGATTGCTCAGCCAGTGCTTGCAGGATGGATTGACGGATCCACCAGACGGCGTAAGAGATGAACTTGAAACCCCGGCTTTCATCAAAGCGTGTAGCCGCTTTCATTAAACCCAGGTTGCCTTCATTAATGACATCTGCCAAAGACAGTCCTTGATTTTGATACTGTTTTGCGACACTGACAACAAAACGCAGATTTGCTTTGGTGAGTTTTTCCAACGCCAAGTGGTCGCCCCGACGGATGCGTCGGGCCAAATCCACCTCCTCTTGTGGGGCCAGTAAAGGGATGGCGTTGATTTCATGCATATAACGGTCTAATGAATCTTGGCGGGTTCCTGAACCTCGAATGGTCGATTGCTTTATCACAAGCACACCTCCCTTGATCCAGTTATAAAGCACAGTAATATATCAATTTCGATCTATAATGTCAATAATATTATTAATGTGAAAAATAAATTGACTTTAATGTTTTAAATCGTATATTAATATGTCAAATTATGACAAACTTTATACATGGCTAAATACGGCTGTGGGGAATTTTTATAGGTTTGTACTATGAAAGCGACTTTAACTACGCTACTACTTTTAGCAATACTGCTGCTGCTGGCGAGCGCGGGTTCCATTATTACCAGTTTTACGGCTGAACCTGGATTAAATCGCGTCGAGTTGAAATGGATCGCAACAGCCGAATCCAATTTAAAAGGGTATTATGTTTTGCGCAGCCTCGATGACGCCGGTTATGAAAAAGTCAGCCCGTTGATTCCCGCCATCAAACCCGAAAGCAGCAGCGAACAGAGCTATCAATATCTGGATGCCAGCGTGTTCAAACAAACCGGCCGAACTTTTTATTATAAACTGCAAATCCTTAACAAAGACGGTTCAACTTCAGAGTACGGACGTCTGGTGGTCAGCCCGCAGATATCGTCGGCTCGGGAAACATGGGGCAGCATTAAAGCGATGTTTCGTTAACCGGTTCTGTAACGGTTCATTCTCTCCGCGTGCAACTACGCAACTTGTCTCTTTTTAATAATTCCGTATCGGCAACACCAGGTTTTGTGCATTATTCAGAGTTGTTAAAAGGGAAATTTTAATCGAATCTGAAATTAAAAAACCACACATCATCGCCATTGCCGGCGGCAAAGGCGGCGTCGGTAAAACCGTTTTAACGGCGGCCATGGGTATTGCCTTTGCCCGCTCCGGTCACAAAACCGTGGTGGTGGACGCTGATTTTGGCGGCGCCAATCTGCACCAAACATTGGGTATCTTGTCGCCGCCGACCACCATCCGTGATTTCTTTGATCACAAAGAGCGGGATCTGAACAAACTCCTGCTCACCACCTTTGTCCCGCAACTGTATCTTCTCTCCGGCACCGCGCATTGTTTCGGCATGGCGGACATCAAGTATGGATTAAAAACCCAGCTTATTCGTCATATTCGTTCCCTGCAGGCAGAATATGTCCTGCTCGATATCGGCGCCGGCACAGCTTTTAATGAACTGGATTATTTTCTGCAATCCGATCAAGGCATCGTCGTCATCACTCCGGAACCGATGGCCGTGCAAAACGGCTATCATTTCATTAAGGTCTGTTTGATGCGGCGGCTTATGCGGCTTTTCCGTAATTACCCGGAAATCAGCGCACTTTTACAGCACAGCGTAGATCCGGATGTGCCCGGCAACACCATTACCATACCGGTTTTATCAGAGCAGATAAAAAATCTCGGCAATGGCTGTTTTACAAGCTGGCAAAAAGCGATCGCCGATTTCCGTCCCCGCGTCATTTTGAATATGATGGAGACGGAAGATGATCCGGACCAGGCGACCGCGTTGCAAATTGCCATTCGCGATATGTTGGAAATATATCTGGATTCTATCCGGCACGTCCATTATGACGATCGTTTGCGTCGCGCCATCATGCGCATTCAGCCGGATATGATCATGCGGGAAGACGGCGTCGCCAGTCAGGATGTTCGGGCGATTGTCGCCGAACTACTGGCCAACTCGGGCGAGAAATCTCCTCTATCCATAAATGGCAAAAGTGCTCTGCGCATTGCCGAGAGCCCGGCGCCGGTCGCTAAATCGGTGATCTGTTCCTATCGTTGTGCGTTATGGAATCAATGCAGTGTGCAACGGGGGGGGTATCCCTGTCGCATTCAGGTGGTAGGGTTCGTCAGTCAGAAGGCGAAACAGACCTAGTTTGGCGCGCCGCTGGTAATCGCATGGTCACCACCGTTCCCTGGTTTTTCTTGCTCTCCATTTCAATCACGCCGCCGTGGTCGGCAACTATTCGCTGCACAATGGTCAAACCGAGCCCCGTCCCTTCTTTTTTGGTGGTATAATAGGGGATGAAAACTTTTTCCTGCGCCTGGCTGTCCATGCCCACCCCTTGATCAATGATCCGGACCTCTAGCGCCGTTCTGTCAACATCCAGGCAGCGCGTCGTGATTTTCAGCGGTTCGTTATTCGGACTTGCTTCCAGGCCGTTCTTAAGCAGGTTGTGAAAGACCCGGCGCATTTGTTCACGATCGATTAACAGCACAGGCAGATTTTCGTCCAATTCCAGAATAATCCGGGCGCGGCTGTTCTCCGCTTCAAAGAGTTTAGCCGATTGGCGGAGAATCTCGTTGATGTTTTCCAGCTGCAGATTAGGCGCCGGCATACGGGCAAATTGCGAAAACTCTTCTGCCAAACGTCGCAGAGAAGCCAGTTCTTCATCCAGCATACGGAAGGATTCGCCGATATCCGGATTGTTTTTCATTTCCGCAGGCAGCGTATCTTTTAAACGATAAAGCGAAAGTTGCATGGGCGTGAGTGGATTTTTGATTTCATGTGATATCTGCCGCGCCACATCACGCCACGCTGCGGCGCGTTCTGCCGCTTTGAGATTTTCACGATGGGTCTTTAAATCCTGGGTCATGGCGTTGAACGAGGCAATCAGAAAGCCGATCTCGTCTTTGGCAGAGGCGGTGATGCGCTGCGTCAAGTCCCCTTCGCCCACCGCTTGCATGCCCTGGGTGAGCAGGCGAATCGGTTCACTGAGACTGCGCGCGGTCCAGCGAGCCGTGAGCACGGCTAAAAAAGATACTGCAAAAATTAAAACGGCGGCCAGAGTCCAGATGACGCCCTGCTGCAGAAACTGATCACGCAGCAGTGACAGGGCCGAGTAATTACGCAAAGCCTGCAATATTTCCTCTTTGGTTTGCAGCACATGCTGCGAAACCGGCAAACCGACATAGAGCAATGTCGAATCCGCATACAGACGATAGTGCTCATAAAAAAACCGGTTGCCGACCTGCCGCAGTTGCGGTTTGCTGGAATCTGCCAGAGCCGGCGGGGGCGTGGTCATCGCTGATGTTTGGCTGCGGAAGAACAGGGTTTGTGGTTTCGGATACAAGCGGACGTGACCGACGTAAGCCAGGCCGTTGTCGTTCAGATCCAGCGTCTGCAAGCTGTGCGGATCGTTGTTTCGGCGCCAGAAAAGTTCTGCCTGTTCAGCCAGCTGTCCTCGAATCGTTTCCAATGAGGCGTTGAGCGCCTGGTCCATGCCCGGCAGTAGGATCATTTCGCTGCTTTTATTCAATAAACTGCCGACCAGAAAGACCAGAGGTATGGTGGGCAATAAAACAAAAGCCAGAAACAGCAGCGTCAGTCGCGATTGAAAACGGCTGCGTTTGCCGGAACGGCGCCAGATAAAAAAACCATAGGCAGCCAGTATCGCCAAAATGACGATGAGCCAGAGGAAAAAGATTTGCACGTTGCACCTTGTCTGCGGATTATCCGCCGATGCGCTTACGTTTGATCAAATAATGCAAAAGAGCGCGATCAAAATTTTCCGAGGTGTCCATCAATACGTAATCGACCCGTTGCTCCCGGCAGCCTTTTTTCAATGTTTCTGTAAATTCGTTCATGAGCCGGCAATATTCTGTCCGGATATGCCAGGGTTGTGTGGCCAATTTGGCGCCGGTTTCCAAATCAAGAAAGGTTCCATCCTGTTGGAAATTGAAAAAGCGCTCGCGGGGATCCAGCACATGAAAAAGGATGACCTCATGTTTGTTATGACGAAAATGTTTGAGTCCGGATAAAATATCCTGCGGATCATCAAACAGATCGGAAAAAATAATCACCAGGCCGCGCCGGGTCATGCGGTCCGCCAACTGATGAAAGCTGGCGCCGATTTTGGTTTCGCCCTGGCCGGCTGTTCTTTGCAACTCTTGCAGCAACAACGTCAAATAACTGTTGACCGAACGCGGCGGCATAAAGCGGCGTATCTTTTCATCAAAAGTAATCAGGCCTACGGCGTCGCGTTGATGCAGCATGAGGTAGGAGAGGCTGGCAGCCAGCCAGGATGCGTATTGCAGTTTGCTGACCTTGCCGGAACGGTAGCCCATGGATGCGGATGCGTCCAAAAGCAACCAGGCTTTCAAATTGGTCTCTTCTTCAAACTCTTTCAGATAATAGCGATCGGTTTTCGCCAAAACCTTCCAGTCCATATGCCGGATGTCGTCGCCGGGCATGTAGGGTCGATGCTCGGCAAACTCGACGCTGAAACCGTGATAGGGGCTGCGATGCAATCCGGTGATAAAACCTTCCACCACCAGACGGGCCACCAGGCTCATATTGGCCAGTTTCGAAATCGCTTCGGGATTGAGAAATTGTCGATAATCCTGGGTTGGTTCGGCCATGGTCGCCTTCTATTCAGCAATCAGTTTTTCGATTATTTGCAACGCCGTGACGCCTTCCGCTTCGGCGTTAAAGTTGGTCACCAGCCGATGACGCAACACCGGTTTGGCCATGGCTGCGACGTCCGCGATGTCCGGCGTGGGCCGGCCGTCCAGCACCGCGCGGGTTTTGGCGCCGAGGATCAGATATTGCGACGCGCGCGGTCCGGCGCCCCAGGTGATCCAGTCCTTGACAAAATTGGGCGCATCCGCAGACAAGGGACGCGTTCGCCGCGCCAATTTTACTGCGTACGAGATGACGTTGTCGGCCACCGGCACGCGCCGCACCAGATCCTGCAGCCCGATGATCTCTTCCGCATTGAGGATAGCTTTGATATCCGCTTTGTAATCACTGGTGGTGGAACTGACGATTTTTTCCTCTTCACTCTCGCTGGGATAATCGACCCATAAATTCAACATAAAACGATCCAATTGCGCTTCCGGCAGGGGATAGGTGCCTTCCTGTTCAATCGGATTTTGCGTGGCCAATACGAAAAAGGGTTCTTCCAGTTTCCAGGTGGAACCGGCGGCGCTGATCTCATGTTCCTGCATGGCCTGCAACAGCGCGGACTGGGTCTTGGGCGGCGTGCGGTTGATTTCATCAGCCAGCACAATATTGGCGAACACCGGGCCGCGGACAAATTTAAAAGTTTTACGGCCGGTGCTTTTATCCTCTTCGATCACCTCGGTGCCGGTGATGTCGGACGGCATCAGGTCCGGCGTGAATTGAATGCGGCTGAATTTCAGATTCAGGGCGCGCGCCACAGTGCTGATCAGCAACGTTTTCGCCAATCCCGGCACACCGACCAGCAAACAATGGCCGCGGCTGAGCAAACTGATCAAAAGTTCATCGATGACCTGGCGTTGTCCGACAATGATCTTGCCGATTTCTTTAACCAATTCGTTGCGGGCTTTATTTAATTCCTGTACGATTTCCACATCGTTTTTTTGCGTTCGTAAAGACGACATCCTGCCTCCAGTAGCAAATTTTACGGAACCTTGTGAAGGTTTCAAACCTTTGCAAGGTTGTTTTATGAGCACATATCGCTCAATATAAGTGAATCTAAAACCTCTACGTTTTGCACAACCGCATGGGCTGTAACATCACTCGGTCTTGATTTTAAAAATACGAAATATGCAGGCCAAAGTCAATAAACGACGCAGGCCGGCTGTAGTTACTCCTGTAACTCTTTGAGCATGATATTGCGAAATTCCACCCCATGGCTTTCCGCTTGCAGGGCCATATAGCCCTCGGATAACAAGAGTTGGCCGTCCTTAATCAGTTTTTGTGCGTCCGCATCCCGTTCATCCAGCTGCGGTTGTTCATATTGCAGCACGCGTTCACCGTTGATGTAATGAGTGATAAGGCCGCTGCCATGTACCTCAGCCTCAAAAGTCACCCATTGATCGCCATGAAAGGTTTTGGAAATAGAGTTGGTGCAGTGTTGCGTTATCAGTTGTCCGTTCATGACCACGTTGGTGCCCGGCGTGCATAAATTACCGGTGGATCGCGGATCCGTGCCGTTGCCGCCCAACAGCTGCGCTTCTATGGAAACCGGAAAGCTTTGCTCCCTGCCCATGCTTTCCGGTGCCTGGCAGTGCAGCATGATGCCGCTGTTGCGCAAGGCCCAGGCCGGGCCCTCCGGCGCCTGGCTGCCGACGAAGCGATATTCAAAACGAACGCGGTAGTTGTGCAATTTTTTTTCATAAAAAATATGACCGAATTCATTGTTGAATTTTTCGTATTGATCGTAACATACTTTTAAAGCGCCGTCCTGGACGCGAAAGGTGTTTTTGTAATTGTCATGCAAATCGCTGCCGGCGATTTTGATTTTCCATCCGGAGAGGTCGCGACCGTTAAAAATGGCAACCCAACCATCCTGCGTTTTTTTCTGCGAACACAGGCAACAGGACAAAACGACCAGCACGGACAAGAAGAGATATGCTGTCTTCATGGTGATTCCTTTCTGAATAATTCAAAGACGCGATCAAGATCGGTTACGTTGTATTTGTTCCATTCTTCCCATGGGCACACGGATTTCCTGCAGCCAGTCGTCGGGTCGTGCGACCGGCTTGATGGGAAAAGGCTGTTGTTGCTTGCGTTTGTTGGTAAGACTGTACCAGATAAAATAGAGTCCGGCGATTAACGATCGCCAGCCCTCGCGGGGATGCCTGAGCAATTGCCCCAACTTGTACGCAATATATCGCGGTCGAAAATGAAAACGGCGAAAAGCCTGTTCGCAAAAGGTCTCGATTTCCTGCGCTGACAGACCCGGCAGGTTGAGCACGCAACGATGTCCGCCGTCGTCGGTCAGCCATTCACGAAAATTATCTGTCGCCAGAAATCCGTGCTGTTGATAATACGCAAAAGCGCTGGTGCCGGGGTAAGGCATAACCGGATAAAATTGTGCACTGTCAGGTTTTATTTTAAAAGACAACGCCAGTGTTTGTTCCATGGTCGCACGCGTTTCGCCGGGAAAGCCCACCATAAAACAGCCGTGTACCAACAGACCCAATTTATGCGCATCCTCTACAAACCGGGCCTGCCCGTCGATGTTCTGACCTTTGCGCATATTGCGCAGAATGCGATTGTCGCCTGATTCAAAACCCACGGCGCAATTGCGCAAGCCCGCCTGGCGCAGAGCTTGCAGGGTGGCGAAATCGACATTGGTGCGCAGATTGGCAAAAAAAGGCAGTCGGACGCCGCGCTCGCGCGCTAATTCTGCAAAATGTCGGCTAAAGTCACGATCAGCGCCGAAATTGTCGTCCTCAAAAGTGATCTCTTTGACCTCAGGCATGTTTTCCTGTACCCACAGGATTTCGCCCACCAGATGCTCCGCGCTGCGATGACGATAGTGATGACCATGCACCACCTGCGGATACACGCAATAAAAGCAATGGGCATTGCAACCGCGACCGCCGATGAGCATGACCATGGGATGATAGGATAGGTTGAAATAATAATGGTTGACGTTCAGGAATTTTTTATAAATGGGAGCGATCCAGGGCAAATCGTCGAGATTGTTGATCAGCGGTCGGTCTGGCGTGCGATTTACCCCATGGTCCGTACGATAGGCCAGACCGGGTATTCCCTCCGGCTCTTGTCCCTGCGCCAGTTCCACTATTGTTTCATCATATTCGCCGATAGCCACATAATCAACAGCCGGCTGCCGCAGCAAGGTCTCCTGCCATAAGGCGGTTACGTGCGTGCCGACCAGGCAAACGCGGCATTGCGGCCACGCAGATTTCAACAACCCAACCGTTTCGCAATCCGCTTGCCAACTGGCGGTCACGGATTCCACCACCAGTAATTGCGGTTGAAACGCCATTACTGCATTCTGTAATTTTTCTACAGAGACGCCTGCTGCCGGGCAGTCGATGAGATTAATGTCGTGGCCGCGACTGGCTGCCAGAGCCGCGGCATGGGCCAGCCAATAGGGATAGTACATGGTGCCGGATTTGATGATGCCGGGACTGCGTTGGCTGCGGCTGAATCGACCGAGAAAAGGCGGATTGATAAAAAAAATACGCATGATGACTACCTAGAAAACAGCGATATTGGAAAGATACAGATCGCAACAACGATAACATATGGGAAACAACTTGCGCTTTTTCAATTCCCGGCGCCAGGCGCGGTAGCGGTCGCCGTTCCATATGTCCATAAAACGTGATTGCGTGATGTTGCCGCAGATATAGTCCGGATAATCGGGACATGGCGTGACATCGCCGTTGGGCAGTACATAGGATTTCAGCCAGACGGAATAACAGCGATCAGAGCCAAATGTTTCATGAATGTCCGTGTAGTAACGCTCCACCTGTTCCGGCTTGATCCCCGGCGACAGGGTGATGAGAATTTTTTCCCGGTTACGAAACAGCTGCTGCAATTCCTGACGAATGCCGTCGAATTGTCGACGTTTCTCAGGATCCATAATGACATCCGTTTCAAAAGGCCGCCAGGATACAGCTTCAATATTGAAAAGCTGTTTCATCAACCGTTCATGGGCCGTGCCGCTCTCGTATGTGGTAAACCAGGTCCAGTTAAAATTCAGACTGTCCGCCTCGAACTCGCGGGCGATGGCCGGCAGCTCGTGAATGTGCTCAAAGTTATCCGGAGTAATGGTGCCGCGTACCCGCAGCACAGGCGTGGTTCTACCTTGCATTTTCTTTTCTTCCTGCAATGCCCGGATTCCAGTCTGCACCTGATGAAAAACGCCGGACAGGCCGCGCACCTGATCATGCACCTCGGCAGGTCCGTCAATCGAAATAATGAGATCATCCAGTCCGGAAGCGACAATCTCCTGGGCATATTTTTTGATGTACAGACCATTGGTGTTGATCTGACAGGTCAAGCGGTGTTTTTTCGCATGACGAATCAGTTGGAAAATGTCGCGATAGATAAACGGTTCGCCGCCCCAGAGATAGAGGTTGGGTCGAAATCGGCTGACCTCTTCAATCAGGGCCAGGTAGCGGTCGGTCTCTACGGTTTGCTTGAAAAAAGATTCCGGTGCATATTTGCTGCTGCCCACTGGCTGCTGTTCGCGAGGTTGTCCGCACATCTTGCACGCCAGATTGCAGGCGTTGGTGAGTTTGATGCAGATCGTGGATGGCGGTTTGGCCGTACCCTGATGCAAGTAATAATCCCACTTTACGCCGACCTTGTTGCGCCAGGTAATGGCTGCTTTAGCGGCAGCCAGGCCGGGATTGGCCAAGGCCAGTTTTATTATTTTACTGATTTTAAACGTGACGCTCTCCTTGGTTAAGATGAACATAATAATAATTAATCATCTGGAAAGCAACTGTTTATTCTCAGTGAGAAGGCTGAACTCAAAGCCAGGTCACAAAAGCGCGGTCTGTGTATTTAAAGGCCTAGTACAATTCAAACCGGTTATCTTTTATTGCATTTGCTTTTTATTGGGTAATTTCTTAATTTATTTGGTTTATGGAAAAGCTCAAGCAAAATCTCACCGGATTGACCTTGTCCGAATTGGAGCGTTTTGTCGAATCCATCGGTGAAAAAAAATTCCGCGGTCGGCAATTGTTCAGTTGGATTTATCAAAAACGCGCCGTTGATTTCAGCGCAATGACCGACCTGGCTAAAGCGTTGCGCGAAAAATTGACCGCTCACGCGGTTATCGGACAGGGACTGCTGATGGAACGTCAAACATCCGAACAGTCCGGCGCCGTTAAATTTTTACTTCGTCTGCAGGACGGCGCCATGATTGAGAGCGTCCATATCCCTGAATCCGGCCGCCGCACCTGTTGTGTATCCACCCAGGTGGGTTGCGCGTGCAAATGTTCCTTCTGTGCCACCGGGACCATGGGTTTCAAGCGCGATCTAACTTGTGGTGAAATTGTTGATCAGGTGATTCAGGCCGAGCGCGCAGCACAGCAGGATATGACCAATGTGGTGCTTATGGGCATGGGCGAGCCGCTGCTGAATTACGAGGCGGTGATGCAGGCGTGTGACCTGTTAAACGATGAAAATGGTTTGGCGATTGGCAGCCGGCATATCGTGATCTCTACGGTTGGCATCGTGCCGGCCATATATCGGTATGCGGATGAAGGCCGACCCTATCGCCTGGCGATCTCTTTGCATTCCGCTCTGGATGAGAAGAGAAAAAAGCTGTTGCCCGTTGCGCGCAAGTATCCTCTCGAGGACCTGATGCAGGCCATCCGATATTATAGTCGAAAAGCCCGGCAACACCCGACCATTGAATATGTTCTTCTGGCCGGCGTGAACGACGGCGCGGAAGATGCACTCGCCTTGCGGCAACGGGTGCAGGGTCTTGATTGTAAAATCAATCTCATCCCTTATAATGCCGTCAGCGCAAAATTCAAAGCGCCGGACGCAACCAGTGTAGAACAGTTCACTCGTCAACTACTGCCCATACGGGCGCCGGTTTCCGTGCGCTGGAGCAAGGGAAGTGATATTGCCGCCGCCTGCGGCCAATTGGCGGTTGATAAAAAAAGTATGTATGCTTACAACACTGTGGAAACTGAGAAGTATGATCAAGAACATCGGCATTCGCAGAGAAGATAAAAACAAATGGGAACGACGCGTACCGGTTATTCCGGAACATATGCGGCAGCTGGTGCAACTGGCCGGATTTAATTTTTTCATCCAACCTTCGAATCACCGGGTTTTTACGGAACAGGAATTCGTCCAATGGGGCGCCTCGGTCGCAGAAGATCTGAGTCATTGCGACGTCATTCTCAATGTCAAGGAAGTGCCGGTTGAAAAAATTCTGGCCGATAAAATCTATTTGCTTTTCTCCCATACAATAAAAGGTCAAGCGCACAACCTGCCCATGTTGCGCAGGTTTATGGAACAGCGTTGCACGTTAATCGATTACGAATGCATTACCGATGATCAGGGCAAGCGTTTGGTGTTTTTCGGCCGCTATGCCGGCATGGCCGGCATGTTGGAGACGCTGCGCGGATTGGGCATGCGTTGGCTGCAACTGGGATGGAATACGCCGCTGGCGGAAATTTTGCCGGCCTTTGCCTATGGCACCGTGGAAGAGGCCCGATTGCATATTACGAGTCTGGAGCAGCAGCTGGCGCATGGCCAGGGACCCTTTAACGCAGGACCGGTGATAGTGGGGTTCAGCGGTTACGGTCAAGTGGCAAAGGGCGCACAGGAAATTTTTGATCTTTTGCCCTGTCGTACCCTGGCGCCGGATAAACTGGCCGAGGCAAAACCCTGGCATGGATTTTATAAAACGGTTTTTACAGAAGCGGATATGTTTGCGCCGCGTCAGGCGGATGAAACGTTTAATCTGACCGAGTATTACCGGCATCCGGAAAAATATCGTTCCCGATTCGACGGCTATCTGTCCTATTTGACCGTTCTGGTCAACGGCATTTACTGGGATCAACGGTATCCCCGCCTTGTTACCAAAGCCAAAATCGCGGAGCTGTATCGCAATCACAACCTGCCTCTGCAGGTCATCGGCGACATCAGTTGCGATATCCATGGCGCCATCGAATGCACGGAACGAACGACCACGCCGGATCAACCCTTTTTTACTTACCATCCTGAATCCGGAGTCATTCAGGATGATATTGCCGCCGACGGAGTGGCGATTTTAGCTGTGGATAATCTGCCGGCCACTTTGCCGCGAGACGCTTCAACGGGATTCAGTGAAGCTTTATGGCCATTGCTGGCGGCCTTGGCATCGTCTGACATGAGCTCTTTTGCATCATGCGCCTTGCCCTCGGCTTTGCAAAGGGCGGTCATTTTATTTAATGGTGAATTGACGCCTGCTTATCGTTATTTGGCCAAATATTTGGAATAATATGAAAAACTCTGAAAAGCGTTCTATTCTGGTTTTGGGCAGCGGATTCGTGGCTGCTCCATTGGTGCATTATCTTTTAGCTGAAACGGACAATCCGGTTGTCGTTGCCAGTGTGGAGATTGAGCGGGCACGCGCCATGATCGCCGGCCGTGCACGCGGCCAAGCCGTCGAGTTGGACGTGCAAGAAGACGCAGCGCAATTGGAAAAAATATTGCAGGAGTGTGTTGTCGCTGTGAGCCTGTTGCCTTATACGCTGCATGTTCTGGTTGCACAGCTTTGCCTAAAGTTTGGCGTGAATTTGGTTACGACCTCGTATGTGAGCTCTGCCATGCAAGCTCTGCATGCAGAGGCCACGGCCAAAAATTTGTTGTTGTTGAATGAGTGTGGACTCGATCCCGGCATTGACCACATGTCGGCCATGAAGATCATCCATGAAACCGAGGCTGATGATGGCCGGGTATTGGCATTTGAATCCTGTTGCGGAGGATTGCCGGCGCCGGAAGCGGCGGACAATCCGTTCCGTTACAAGTTTTCCTGGAGTCCGCGCGGTGTTTTATTGGCGGGCCGAAATTCAGCACAATATCTCCGCAACGGTAAAGTCGTGCAGGTGGCAAGTCAGGCGCTTTTTCCCAGCCATTGGCAGCAATCCGTGACCGGATTGGGCGAGTTGGAGGTTTATCCCAACCGCAATTCGTTGCAGTATCAGCAACTCTATGGGTTGACGCACGCACATACGGTTTTTCGCGGCACGTTTCGTTACCCGGGTTGGTGCGCTATTTTGGAAAAAATTGTGCGACTGGGTTTGCTGGATGACGCGAAACAACCGGATTTGGCCGGTAAAGCATGGCGGCAATGGTGGTGTGAAAAATGGCGCGTTGACGATCCGGTTGCTGCATGGCCCGAGCAGTTGCAACTGCCGGCCGACAGTCCCGTGGGCGCCAGTTTGCAGTGGTTAGGATTGTTTGATGCAAGTCTGATCGCCGAAGATGCGCTCCTGGACGGCCTGGCGCGGCTGATGCAGCAAAAAATGGCGTATAAACCGGGCGAACGGGATTTGGTGGTGCTGCAACATGATTTTTTAATCGAGCGCCGGAACGGTCAACAGCGGCGACTGAGCAGTTGTCTGATCGATTACGGCATCCCGTACGGAGACTCCAGCATGTCGCGAACCGTCGGTTTGCCGGCTGCGGTCGCGGTCAAGCTGATTCTGGAAAAACGGATTTCTTTATCCGGGGTTCATATTCCTGTTCGACCGGAAATATATAAACCGATTTTACAGGAACTGGCAAAAATGGAATTAAAGTTTGTTGAAACATGGCATGATTAAGAAACCGAGGATAGAATGCGACGCTTTAGAAAACTTTTAATCGAATTGGAAACAACTCTGTGGAAAGCGCGGATGCCGCTTTCGACCTGGCATTTTCATGCCGGTGAATTAGAGCCCCGTGATGTGGGACGATTTGCATTTAAAAAATTACCGACCGTAGAGGTCCCCAATCTTTGGGGCGGATATGATCAAACCGGCTGGTTTTTCTGTGATGTAAAATTACCGCAAACCTGGCGCGATGAAAAAGTGTTTCTTTACGTGCAATCATCGGAATCTTTGTTATACGTCAACGGTGAACCTTATCAGGGATTGGATGAGAACCATCCGGAATGCCTGTTGAACAACGCCGTGAGCGATGGCGGCCGTTTGACGTTGGCGATTGAGAGCTACAGCGGCAGAGTTCATCAGAAAAATCTGTTTCGTAACGCCGAGTTGCGTCTCGTTCATCCGGCTGGATGGTCCTTGTACCATGCCTTAAAGAATGCCGTGGACATGGTTGAGGCTCTGCCGGCAGCCAGTCCCGAGGCTCTGGCCTGGCAGAAATTTATTGAGCGAACCGTGGCTCATATCGATCCGCGCAGACCGGGCAGCGAGGCCTTTCTGGCGTCGCTGGAAAAAGCGCTTATTCATTTTGAAAAAGGATTAGCGCAATTTCAAAATAAAGCGCCGCTGACCGTTTGGCCCGTGGGTCACAGTCACATCGACGTGGCCTGGTTGTGGCGCACTAAGGAAGTACAGCGCAAATGCGGTCGCACCTTTTCCACCATGTTGCGGTTGATGGAAGAGTACCCGGATTTTCGCTTTGTGCAGAGCCAACCGGTGTTGTATGCCTATACGGAGGCCAGATACCCTGCGCTCTTTGAGCAGATCAAAAACAGGGTGCATGACGGTCGCTGGGAACCTGTGGGCGGCATGTGGGTCGAAGCGGATTGCAACATATCTTCCGGCGAATCGCTGGTGCGGCAAATACTGCAGGGCAAACGCTATTTTGAAAACGCCTTTGGCGTCAAGATCAATACGCTGTGGTTGCCTGATGTTTTCGGTTACTCTTGCGCCCTGCCGCAAATTCTCAAAAAATCAGAGATCGATTATTTTTTCACCAGCAAATTGATATGGAACGAACAGAATAAATTTCCCTATAACGCCTTTTGGTGGCAGGGCATCGACGGCACGCGATTGCTGTCTTATCTGATGTTTCACTCTGCCACCTATAATTGCCAGATGGAAGCAAAACAACTGGCCGAAATGAACGAGCAGTTGCGCCAGCCCGGCGACGTGGACAATATGATCATGCCCACCGGCTATGGCGACGGCGGCGGCGGCACCACGCGCCGGGATCTGGAAAGCATGCCCTGGCTGAACAAGGCGCCGGGTCTGCCCTCCCTCCATTATGGATCAGTCAAGGCGTTTTTCAAGGCGCTGAGCAAAAAGGCGAAAAATTTGCCGATTTGGTCCAATGAGCTCTATTTCGAAAAACATCGCGGCACCTACACTTCCCATGCACCGGCCAAACGGATGAATCGTAAATGCGAAGGCGCTTTGCGTGAAGCCGAGATCTGGAACGCATTAGCCGGCAAACAACACCGTTATGCTCAGCAGGAACTGGTGCAAACCTGGCGTGACTTTTTAACCACGCAATTTCACGACATCATCCCCGGCAGTTCCATCCCCGAGGTTTACCATGATGCGCAAGAGACCTATGATCGGGTATTGCAGACTGCCGACAAATTGGCTAACGACGCCAGACAAACGCTGTCCGGCAAGACCTCAATACGGGCCAATACCATCCTGGTGTTCAATTCCTTATCGTGGCCGCGAACGGACATGGTGCGATTGACCCTGACGCGCGGCGATGACAAGTTTCACATCGTGGATGAGCATGATGAGCTGGTACCCATGCAACTGCTGAGCCTGGAAAGGAACCGACTCTGTTGTTTATTTTTAGCAAAAGAGGTTCCGTCCCTGGGCTATGCTACCTATCGGATCGTGGCAGGAAAGAAAAAAGCAGCCTGGCCCGTGAATCAGGTCTCAGTGCAAAGTGTGACCACGCCGTATTATAAAATCAAATGGAATGAATACGGTCAATTGGAACGACTCTACGACCGTGAGCAAGAACGGGAAGTGTTCGGCAAATCCGAACTGGGCAATGTGCTGGAAACCTATCTGGATTATCCGAACGAATGGGAAGCCTGGGATCTGGATGACGACTATCGCGATCGTCCTTTGCCTGTTTTTCAAACCGAGTCGGTTAAAGTGATCGCTTCAGGACCGATCTGCACTATTCTGCGCGTAACACTCAAAGGCAAAGAGTCGCGTCTCACCCAGGATATATATTTTTATCGGCATCTGCGGCGCATCGACTTTAATACCGAAGTGGATTGGCATGAGCGACGCACCATCCTCAAGGCGGCTTTTCCCATAGATGTGCGGAGCAACAAAGCAAACTATGAAATTCAGTTTGGCGTTCTGGAACGCAGTCTCATGGCTGACACCTCCTGGGAGAAAGCCAAATTTGAAGTTCCGGCGCAACGTTGGGCGGATATATCCGATCATGACTATGGTTTGGCCTTGTTGAATGACTGCAAATACGGTTATGACGCACAACCGGGACGATTGCGTTTGACGCTGTTGCGTTCCGGTTACTGTCCGGATCCGATTGAACCCGGGTTGCATGTACAGTACGCCGCGCCTACGGATGACGGCGTTCATGAGATGGTATACAGCATCCTTCCCCACAGCGGCGGCTGGCAAAAGGCGGATGTTGTTCGTCGCAGTCAGGAATTGAATGCGCCGTTGACAGTCTGTATGCCCGCAGCCGTTAAAGCAGCTGCCAAGGCCAAGGCTGTGCCGGGCCGTTATGGTTTTGTCGAGATTGCCAAAGGCGACTCTTTGTGCATAGAAACGTTAAAGCAGGCGGAAGAGGGAGAGGACCTGATCTTGCGTGTTTATGAAAGCAAGGGTGTTGGCGGCGAGGCAGCCGTGCAACTGCATTTTCCGGTTACCGCGGCGCAAGAATGCAATTTGATGGAGCGTGATCTCAAACCGGTGCAATTCAAGGACGGCTTGCTGCGTTTTGCTTTTTCACCATACGAAATCAAAACGTTCCGCTTGAAGCGATAAGCTCTCGTTGCGAACATTTCTCAATTCGGGCGGGTGTGCGCGTGAGAGGCGTCCCGTCAGGGACGCCACATCTCTAGAAAATATATTAAAAGATAAATTCGTCCCGTAGGGATGAAATGTTGAATTTTAATAAACTAGGAACGCAATCGTTTCCGTTGATATTCCATTTTTTCTTTTGCCGACATTTTGCTGAAATCCGGCTTGGTCGAAGAGTGACCAATGGCTTTTGGTACAGCCACCTGACTCGAGGATCCGCCATAGGACACGGCCGTATTGGTGATCTGCATATCGTCCTGCAACGAACGATAGGGCTTGATGCCCAATTTCTGCAGCACGCCGTGGTAGGCCTTGACGCCCTCTTCAGCCGAAATTTCGCCGTCGGCGACCAGACGTAGAAATGATATGAACGCAAGTTGGTGCTCGCTGTTGTTGATCTTGCGGCCGTATAAAGCGATTTTGGCGCCGTATTTTTTCGCATCCTGCAGCATTTTAAACGCATCATAGGTAGTGCCGGAAGCGCCGCCGAGGATACCGGGAATGAGCGTGGGATCGTAGCCGGCCAACTGTTCCATAAACCTGGGACCCTGATATACCACTTTTAGAAACAACGGCCGGCCGGCTTTGGTAACGCCGGCCAGGTCGCGAACGATGTGATCGTTGATAAATTGCCCTAGTTTTTCCGGCGCCACGGCATGGGCCTGGTTGGGATTGAATACTTCGAGAAAATAGCGAAAGCCTTTTTTCTCCGCCTCGATGCGAAAGGCTTTGAACGCTTCCAGAGTCACGAGATCCAACTGCAAGTCGTTATTATAGGTGACGGAATATAGTCCGAGATTAGCGCCTAGTTTGCGTTCTGCTGGCGTGCACTCGTATTTACCGCATTGTATGTGATCGATGGTAGCGGTGCGGAACGGCAGAGCCGGCTGATCGATATAGTGACCGCCGGTAATCACATGCACATCTGTGGTGTCGTTGGCGCGCGCCGCCGGCGTAATCGGACTGTGGTCGAACAAGCGCTCTTCGATGGCGAGTATCTCGTTGGTGGAAGCGGACATGAGCACAATGTCCACTTTGGCCTGTTGAATGACTTGCCGGATCTGCTCGCGATATTCAGCCAACGAACGAAATTTGCCTTCCTGGCTGTGGTGTTCCGGGCTTTTACCCGGCGCAGCGATGCCAAAGGCCATATCCGCGTCCTTGGCGTCGGCCAACATGAAATCGTTGCAATTGGGATCACTGAGAATGCGGGCTATTTTTTGATCAAGAGATTTTTGCATGCATATTTTCCAAAAGTTTTAAGGTTTTAATTATGATAATTTAATGGTTTTTAGGGTTTTTCAAAATAGTTTTTACTAGGCCTCACAGGTTTTAGAAAAGTGGGAGGTCTGCTTGACTTTCAATTTTGTTCTACTACTACAATATATCGGAGAATCACTATGATCTATCGCACCTATGGCCATACCGGCGTTCAGGTGTCCGCACTCGGTTTCGGCGGCATGCGTTTTGCCGATCAGAACAATGTCGAGGATTGCAGTCAATTGATCAAGTCGGCCTATGATGCCGGATTTACCTATTTTGACACCGCGCCCGGTTACGGTAAATCTGAAGAGCTGTTCGGCGTTGCCTTTAAAGAGATGAAAAAGACCAGAGCGCAGCGTCCTTTTTATGTGGCCACCAAAACCATGCGCGCCAAACCGGACGAGGTGCGCAAAGAATTGGAGCAGTCGTTGCGCAGCATGGGATTGGATTATATCGATTTCTATCATGTCTGGTGCGTCATGTCCCTGCACGGTTATCAACGCCGAAAAAGCGAGGGTGTCCTGGCTGCATTTGAAAAATTGCAGCAGGAGGGATTGATCCGGCACATTTGTGTTTCCTCGCACATGACCGGCGAGGATGTGGCCACCATGCTGGCTGATTATCCCTTCGCCGGCGTATTGCTGGGTTATTCGGCCATGAATTTCAGTTATCGGGAAAAAGCCCTGCAAGCCGCAGCCCGGACTCATGCCGGCGTGGTGGTGATGAATCCCCTGGGCGGCGGTTTGATTCCGCGGCATCCGGAACTGTTTTCGTTTCTAAAAACACGGGAGGAAGAAACCGTGGTCCAGGCCGGATTGCGTTTTCTGCTCAACGATCCGCGCATCAGCGTGGCTCTGGTGGGATTGAGCAGTCAACAACAGCTGGCTGAAGCCGTATCCGCTGTAAATGGTTTTGCACCTATCGACGACAGTCGTGTTGAAGCCATGAAAAACAACCTCAAACAATCCTTTACGGAATTGTGCACCGGTTGCGGCTATTGCGATAATTGCCCTGAAGGCATTCCGGTGCCGCGGTTAATGGATGCCTACAATCATTATATGCTTAACGGTGGTGAAAAAGCGCTGCTGGATCGCCTGGCCTGGCATTGGTCCATCGGTAAAAACGATGACGTGCTGCGTAAATGTACACAATGCCGTTTGTGTGAGGAAAGCTGTACGCAGCATTTGCCGGTGACCGAGCGGATTGAAAAGATTCGACAAATTGCCGAAAAATAGTTGGATTTTTAAAAATCATGCGTCGCTCCGCGACATGGTGGTGCGCTTTATTTTCCGGGCGTTAAAACGCCCGGCTACCGTCGCTGGTCGCGGAGCGACCAAATGCAGGTAGCCGTGGATTTCAACTCACAGATTCTCTGTCAGGAACGCGACCGTCCCGGTCGCCTCTGCGGGCGGGACGCCCGCGTTCCTGGCGTGGCCGGGTTTTTTCCCGCTTGCGTTATGAGAAGGTTTGCTATGGTTTGCAATAATGTGCTGGATGTGTACAGGCCCGGTCATACGTCGCTCCGCGACGCGGTGGTGTGCTTTATTTTCCGGGCGTTAAAACGCCCGGCTACCGTCGCTGGTCGCTCCGCGACCAAATGCAGGTAGCCGTGGGTTTCAACCCACGGCTTAGAACAGAAAAATGGTTACGTCGCGTAGCGACGTTTGCTTACGCCTTGCCGCTCGATCCAAATATGCGCATTTTCGTCCGCACCACCTCTTTTACCGCGCTGCGCGCTTTGAGCAAGAGTTGCGGATAATCGTGATGACCATCGGTTTGTCCGACCGTGGTCTTGACCTGGTCCCAGGCTGCAGCGCTCATTTCCGTATAGATGTTGATTTTGTGAATGCCCAGCGTGATCGCTTTCTGCAAATCCGTATCGGAAATGCCGGAACCGCCATGCAACACCAAAGGAATATTGGTTTTTTGCGCAATGCTGGCTAACCGGATAAAATCCAACTTGGGCACACCTTTGTAAAAACCATGTGCATTGCCGATGGACACGGCTAAAGCATCAACGCCCGTCGCTTGCACAAATTCTGCCGCCTTATCCGGATCAGTGAACAGCTTGTCCTGATTACCCTGAGTCAATTCCAATCCCTCGTCGTTCAACGTGCCCAATTCCGCTTCCAGGGTCACATCCAGACTGCGACAAATTTGCGCCAAAGCTTTGGTGGTGTCCAGATTCACCTGATAGGGCAGCTTACTGCCGTCGAACATGACGGATGGGAAGCCATATTGAATGCCCTTGAGCACCACGTCCGGCGTAGCGCCATGATCCAGATTCAAACCTACGGGCACTCGGCATTTGGACATTTGCGTTTTAACATACTGAATATACGGTGCCGTGTCAGCCAAAGGAAAATGGATGGGATTAATCTGCAGCAACACCGGTGATTTTTCTTCTTCCGCTGTGGTCAGAATGGCCGGCAAGAATTCAAGCGCAAAAACATTAAAAGCGCCGACAGCATAGCCGCGTTGTCGGGCGTCATGGAGTAAAACATCGTAACGTTCAAAAGACATATATTTCCCTTCATTTTAAAATTTGTTTGAGACTGATCAAACGGCAAAGGAGTGCACCTCATTTTTCTTGCGCCATGTTTATGAGTATACAACTATGTCATTGCGAACGCAGGTGCAGATGTAAATAAGGGGTGTTGACCGCGCTGGCGTGAAGCAATCCCCGTTTGGTACAGGAGCCGATTTTGTAGTCAATCTCTGTTCGCGCCGACGGGTCGGCGCGATATAAAGCGGCAACACGTCGCCGTACTCCAAATTCCTTGCAAGC
>CAYLWO010000048.1:27031-45006 GCA_964387285.1 uncultured Cytophagia bacterium
GGTCGGCGCGATATAAAGCGGCAACACGTCGCCGTACTCCAAATTCCTTGCAAGCGGACGGTCTCTCCGGCACGATCCGGGATCAAGCCGCAAAGCGGTGTTTTATTATAGCCCGGGTTTTCACCATATTCTGATATTCTGTTCAAAGATTACCAAAAAACTCAACCGTGTAGAACTGTTTGAGCGCCATCGGCGCGACCTATCCTAGCCTGGGCCGCAGGCCCAGGTGCCGAGAGTGTAAAATCAAGCGCTGAAAGCGCGCGATAGGATACTCTCCGTCTATGCATCTGTATTGGAAATTATCCTAATCCGGATAACCCGGAGCTAAATGAGGTTGTCCCAAAAGAAAGTTTTTATATTCAACTATGGTTCAGCGTCTCGTTGTATCTTTTTCCTGGGGCTAATCGCCCCAGGCTATATTATTTCGCCGCTTTGCGGCTGGTAATCTCGTTGGTTATTATTATCGGGTACAAATAATTTTTTAATAGATAAAGACAATTAAGCATCAAATGGTTGAATTCTTGCAGGAGGCTTAATATCAGATACCAGAAAAGGGTTTTTCTTAAAAATCAGTTAGAATTTTGTTGTTTTATTTCATCTCAGAAAAAAATTGTATTGCCTTCTAGTCGACAATCGATGATCGTTGCTCAAAACGGGATTCATTCTAATCTATTTAAAACCTGTTGAATTTTAAAACAACGCTCCCTGCGGTTTTTCCGGCCATTTCGAGCCGTCCGTCAAGACTTTTTTCTGCAAAAGAAAACCGAGCATTTTATAAATCAGGCGGGCGGTGCAAAAAGCGGAATTGGGATCGGTTTTGCTAAAAGCGAGTTCTACCACATCAAAGCCGACAACGGTTTTACTTTTAAAAACCTCCGCCAGAACCTCCAATCCTTCATCCCAGGTAAAGCCGCCTGGTTCCGGCGTACCGGTGGTGCTGATGACGCTCAGATCAAAGGCATCGACGTCCACGGTGATAAAAACATGTTCCGGCATTTGGGACAGTGCTTTGCGCCAATCGAACATCTTTTTACGAAAGTTATGCATGGTGCACAGAGCCATGTTTTCTTTTTTTACCCAGTCCGCTTCCTCGCGACACATGGCGCGAATGCCCAGTTGCAGCGTATGCGGCGTCATTTCACGGATGCGCGCCATCACCGAAGCGTGACTGTAGCGGCTGCCCTCATACTCCGGGCGCAGGTCTGAATGAGCATCCAGTTGCACACAGCCGAGAGACTGATGCTTTTCCAGCAAAGCCTTAAAGTAGCCGCTGCTGATCGAGTGATCGCCGCCCAGCACCACGACGTACTTGTTCTGACTCATCAGCTCTTTACAACAGCGATAAATCTGTCGATGCATGGCTGCCGGTGTTTTGGCCATGGCCGGCGCTGCCATGGTGACAATGCCCATGCGATGCGGCTCCGCTTTCAGCACTTCGTCATAAAATTCCACATAACAGGAAGCGTCCAGGATAGCACGCGGCGCATGCGCAGCGCCATGCCCGTAAGAGACGCCGCCTTCATAAGGAAACGGCAGAATGGCCACGGCCGCATCGTCAAAGCGACAGAATTCCGGCTCTGGGCCCAAAAATTGTTTGCGGTTCAGTTTCATCGCTTCTGCAACATTTTTTGCGTGAAATTCGGCAGGTGCATGACTATTTTTTTCGGTTTGCGCGGCTTGCACTCGTTGACGACGTAGGCGGCCAGCAACGGGAAAATGATCGAATATTCGCCCCAAATCTGCACCAGCTTGTCGTCGCCGGTGGAGCGATATTTTCCCCAGGTCACGGCTTCGCCAAAGGTGCAACTGGAGAGGCTGCCTTCCCGTTCCACCGCGGTGCTGATCTGCAGCCCGCGATCCGCGCCTTCAAAATCGATGCCGAGAATTTGGCTGATGGTGGGTCCGGTTTGTTGAATGAAATTTTTCGGTCCGCCGCCGCCCCATTCGACAAAACCGGTGGCCTTGGAGTTATAACTGATGGCTGCAGAGTCGAGAATGTCTCTTTGCGCGGACAACTGCACCGGCAGACCTTCCAGGTCGGTGCGCGCCATGTTCATGGCGATAGAGTGATTGGAGAGCGAATCCCAGAACACCGGCACGCCCTGTTTGGCAGCGGCGATGAGGAAGGAGCGTTGCGGATGCGGAGCACAGTCAGCTGCCCAGAGCCCTAATTGATAATTGATCTCCCAACTGCTTAACGGTTTTGCGGAGAGCATCGCATAACGGTCCTTGACAAAAGCGCGGATGAGCTCATCCTGCGCTTCCAGCGTTTCTTTTTCGCGGATGCCCACATCATAGATGCGGGTGTCGCCGTGCCGACGCAGCACATCGTCGTCCATCTGCGGATGAATGGCTTTGACCGGCAGGCCAAAGGCAAAGTGCAGGTCGTGGTAAACCTGGGCGCCGGTGGAGCAAATAACGTCGATGAATCCCGCTTTCAGCAACGAGATGACCATGCCGCCCATGCCGCCGGCAATGCCGGCGCCGGCGATGCCGAGCCAGATGACATCGCCGTCCTGCACCATGCTTTTGAACAAACGGGCGCCGCGAAAAACATTTCGTGCTTCAAAAGAGGTGCGTCCCATAATCTGCAATAACCGGCTCAGAGTCATGCCCGGTTTGAACGGTTCGGGGATGATGTCCGGTGCGTTGTGAAAAAATGATTTTTTATGATGCATGATGATCGTTCCTTGCGATTAAACCGTAACCTGAATTGAGCGATTCTGTATCCTGGGGACGGGTTCAAACCTTCGCCAGGTTGTTGTGCTGACACCCATCGCGCAATAGAGCAATAAAAAACCCCGGTTAAAAAAATGTTTTACACTGTGTGATTGAGAGTAAAACAAAAACCGGGGCAGATTGATCCTAATCCATCAGCATGACGGCGCACGCCACCACCGTGGTCCACAAGCCGTTCTTGTGTCCCTTGGCCGATTGCGCAATGCTGCGGCTGCTGAAATTGTATGATTTGATCTGATACAGCTTTTTTCGTTCATTCCATGCTACATTGGGATCCAACTCTATTCCCAATGTGGAAGCCAGCATCGTGGCCGCCAGGTCCTCGGCAAAATCCGCCGCTTTTTTATGCGTTTCTCCAAAAGAGTGGTGTTCGCTGATGTAACCGTATCGTTCAGAATTGGTGGGACGCGCCAGACCGACCGCTGCGGACACGAGACGATTGGGTTCATTGGTGCATTCGCGGGCCATGACCACAAAAGTGATTTGGCCGGGTTTGAGTTCTTTGACCCCCTGTGCCCGGGAGATGATTTTACATCCGGGAGCGAAAATGCTCGACACCGTAACGAGGTTGCAAATTTCTATGTCCGCGTCTCTGAGCGCCAGTTCAAAACTCTGCAATTTATTTTTGTGATAACCGACGCCGTTGGTGAAGAACATTCTCTTGGGGATGAGATTCGGGATTGTATCCAATTTAAAAGCCCTCCCGTTAATGATAAAAATTTTCAGGGAATACTCCCGGTGGAATTAGAACGGCGTTAAAGTAATGATATTTTGCCTAAAATACAATTAATTTTATCGATCAGCGGGTTTGTCTTTTTTGCCAGATATGAAAGATAAAGAGCGCAAACAAACCGCCGAAGAGAGCTGTGATGAATTGCGGCAGAGCCATGAGAGAGAGCAATCTATCCGGCAATGTTTTGCCGAAAAGGAAGGGCAACGCATAGCGCGCAGTCGTCAACAGAATGAGAAATTTTATCAATGCAGCCAGTATAAGGGCTAAACCATTGCGGAGATAATAATGCCATTCGCTGGTTGTCATTTTTATTTTCAATAATGCAAAGCTGCCGACATAGAGCAGATTGGCGAGAATGATGAACGGCGCCATGATAGCCAGCGGCGCCGGCAGCTGCCCGCGCAACACCGCCAATACGGGTGTGATAACGCCAATGATCAAACCTCCGGTCGTGGAAATGAGCAAGGTGGTCAGGATCAACATGAAATTGATAAAGGGGCCGGTCACCGGTTGCGGCAAACCAATTAATTCGATGGCCATGGTGATAGCGAGAAGAACGACCAGTCTGGTGATGAACAGGGTTTTGCGCATTGGGTTCATTCTGTCGGGATGAATACGTATGGAATATTCACGGTCAAGGCCCCTTCCGGGATCGGTTCAAAGTGCAGGCGACGCAAAATGTTCATTATTTCCCGATCAAAGTCGTTGTTGTTCATGGTGGATTCAACCAGTTGGACGTTGGAGACCGAGCCGTCGGCTTCAATCGTGATATCGACATTCACCTTGCCGCGCATATTGGGATCTGTGCGCATATACTTGGTGTAGGTGTACATGATGCGGCCTTGTTGACTGTTAACGACGCCCATGACCGATTCCACAGAACGACGCACAATAGCCGCCTGCGAACCGCGCATTTGTCCAGGCGTCTGAATGGTGACTTGAGGTTTTTTCTCCAGCTTGACTGTTTGCACGCCTTTGGCGTCGCTGATAAGATCATCAATACCGCCGACGACTTCAACATTGTCCAAATCCAAACCGGCGCCGCCGGTTCCGTCGCGGCCGTTGCCGGTTCCGTTGCCGTTGCCGTTGTATCCGACCCCGTTGCCGTTCCCGTAACCGCTGCTGCGGGTGTTTTGCGTCTGCGTCATCAGCCGGTCCAGGTCCTTGAGTGAACGATCGTCCAGTAAAAGCCGGGTGTTGGCCTTATAGGTGGCGTCATCCACAGGAACGATCAGGCCCAGCACGCCAAGATTTTGCGCCGTCAATCCTCCCAAAAAATTGGATTTGCCTGCCGGCGCAGGCGCTGCAGGTTCCACGTTGGTCGATGGCGGGGTTGACAACTCGAGATACTTGAGCCGCACGGTTTTTTGTTTTTCCGGCTCCGGGGTCAAGGAAATGATAGTCCAATAGGAGCTCAAAAGAATGATATGAACGATTGCAGCAATGCCCAGGCTCCAGGAAACATGGCGGCGGCCGAATCGTTTCAGTTCAACGGCGCCATAGCCTTTCAGAATAGGCCTGGGTGCGCCTGGCATGGCTGATGATTTTGGCATTGGCGCGGGCTCTGGAACCGGTTTTTTAAATTCAGCCCATTTAGCCTCCAGTTCTTTGAGCTCCTGATCCAGCTGCATGAGGCCGGCGTTCACCATTTTGAGTTGCGCCAACAGGACGGTTATATCCGATTTAATGGCTGCAGGAAACGGACTGGCCAATAGGGATTCAACCGTTTTTGCCGAATTCATCTCTTCGCGGCGTTCGGCCACGCCCTGTTCTTTGGCATATTGAAACAACTTGTCGCGTAGAAACTGATGGAATTGAACCATGCGTTCGCGCGTTTGTCTGATGCTGCGCATCTGCTGTTGTAAATCGTATTGCATGCAACCCTCAAATCACTGCCGCGTCAGCTGCCGACACGCGGCCTGGATCATCGTCTTCTAAACGGCAGCGGCTAATTCTCAAAATCGTTCCGGTATTTTTCGTGGAAGATCTGCTACGGTGGAAAATGGGAAGCGAGCCTTTTACCAAGGAATGACGTCCTTGCGTTCCTGACCAGGTTGGGTTGGTCTGGCCAGCACTCTGCCTTTTTTCTCCACAGGTCGAAAAATCTCGTTAAAAAACGCTCGCTCAATATTAATATCGTCGATTTCGGGATTGGAACCTGGAATAATGAAAACGGCCTGAGGTTTTTCCAATCGCCCTTCGATCTCTATTTTATCCAAAAAAACTTTGACCGCCTTATCATCCACTGCAGGCGCTGGTTGAGGTTGTTGGCTTTGCCCGGCTGCCGCTGCCGGAGCTGTGACCTCCTTTGGCGGCGTCTGGACAGGCGGCGCCTGTTTTTCTTGGGAATATGCAGATATACCGAGCAGCAAAACGAACAACCCGACAGGCCATATTTTTAAATCATTCATGTTTTCCGACTCGCGTTATTTTTCAGGAAGCCGTTTCCGGCGGTGTGGGTGCAGCCAGTTCGTTGGCAGAATCCGGCTGCAATCCCAATTGTTCGATCAAGACCTGTTTTCGTTCCCGACACTGACTCACCCAGATATTGTCGATTCGGTTGATCTGCGCCTGGTCCACGGTTTTGCGATAGGTTTCCAGGGCCCGTTCCTGATAAGGACGAGCGGTCTCTTTGAGTTTGGTTTGATACGTAAGCAAAGCATCGCCTTTTAATCCTGACGGCGTCGGCGATTCCAGCAAGGCGCGGACAAATTCTTCCAGAGCCATGCCGATGCGATACGAGGCGGCTGTGGACCAATCCGCCACCTGATATTCCATGGCATCCGTATATGCCTGGAACACATTTTGAAATTTTTTCCGCTTGGCTGCAATCTGCTTTGCTGATGTTAGATTTATTTGCTTGTAATCCTCAAATTCCAACTCACCGATCATAAACTGGGCCTGGGCAACAAAGTAGGGATCAGCCTCTTTGCCCAGGGTGCGGAAACGGTTGTATGCAGATAGGGTGCGTTCATACCCCGTGCGTGCACCGACCCTATCACCGTTTTTGTAGGACATTTCGCCGCTCTTATAAGTGCACTCAAGCACCTCTTCCACGGTATCGGGAAATTGCGTTGTAAAGCGGTCATACATATTTTTTGCATTTGACCATTCTTGCAGCGTTTCGTAGCAATTGGCCGCGTTTTTAAAAGCGGCGGCGGCGAATGGGGATTGTGGATAATGCGTTGCCAGCGTGCTGTAATGCGCCGCTGCCGGTCGCCAGTCGTTATGTCGTTCGCGCAAGCCCGCAGCACGATAAAGCGCCTGGTCTGCCAATTCGGAAAGTGGCTCTGTGTTCGCCAGCTCTTCGAAGGATTGTGCGGCCAGAGTGTCGCGTCCCGCTTTTTGATATTGCAGTCCTGCTTCAAATAAAGCGCGACTGCGCATGCGGCCGTCCTTGCTTGTCAACGCCACTTTTTGCAGTATGTCTGCCGAGGCCTGGTTTTGATTGTCGCGTCCCAGATTTTCGGCAATTTTAAATTTGGCGGCGCCGGCCATTCTTGAAGCCTTGTCGGCGTATTCGGTCGAGTCGGGAAAATTTTGCGCCAGTGTGCTGAACCACATATCCGCCTGTTCAAACTGCTCCGCTTCAAAATAACATTGTCCGGCGTTCATGGCTGCGGTCAGGTAAAACGGGCGATTTTCTCCGGCAGCGACCACTTTTTTATAAACGGTTATGGCGGGTTGAAAAGCCCGGAGGCTGTGCAACACTTCGCCGAATTTCATCAACACCGGTTCAAACCACGGACTGGCTGGGAATAGGCGGCTGAAATCATTGCAGCTGCGCAGCACCTCCGCTTCCGATTGTCGGAACACCGTAACGATGAGCACGTCTGCAGCGCCGATAAATTCATCTATATAAACCGTGGCGCTGTCCTTTACCTGGTCGCTGTTCATGTGTTGATAGCTGCACAACACCCGATTATAGGCCGCCTCCTCCCGATATTGTGATGTGTCGTCGCGAATGACCACTTGATGATAGGCGGCTGCCGCTTCCTTGAACCGTCCTTGACTGTAATAGCATTCAGCCAAATAGAACTGTACGGCCGGAGCGTTGGCAGCGTGAGGAAATTTCGCCAGGAACTCGTCATATTTTCTGATGGCCAAAAGATAGTCGCGATTTTGATTTTTTTTCTGTGCTTGCGACTGATACATGGTGCCCAGGTAAAACAAGGTCGCTTGCGCCAGACTGTCGGCCGTTCGGAATTTTGGGCCTTCCGGGTAATGCAACACCCAGGGACCGCCGGGGCCGAACTCGAGCACCATTTTTTCACGCGTTTTATTAGCTTCCTCTATGCGCTCATCGGCTTCCAGGTTTTCCACGACGCGTTGGTAAAGTTCCGGCGCCTTTTCATGAAAAGGAAAGAGCTCCAGGATGACCTGGTAGGTTTCCACGGTCTCTGAGTAATAATTGCGTTTTTGATAAAGATCCGCCAACTTGGTCAAGGTCGGCAAGGCATAATATTTTTCAGTGCGACCGCTGAAAAAACTTTTAGCTGCCTGGGGACCGCCGAATTCGCTGTAACAACTGGCAATATATTGCATGGATTCCGATTTCAAATCCGCCTTGGATTTGCCGATAATGCGCGAATCGGTTCGCTCCACCAGATCGATATCTTCCAGCAGGTAGACCAACGTGGTAATGGCGTTGGTGTAATCGGAGAGATTGTAGTAGCACCAGCCTAATTTATACAACGCCATATCAAAATAGGGATTGTCCCAATGACCCAAAAGGTATTTGTATTCTTCGATGGCCTGACGGTGTTCGCGCCGGTCAAAATGAAATTCCCCAATGCGAAAGTGGGCTTCCAGCATGACGGGTGAATTGGGATATTCTTTAACCAGTTGCAGGAAGAAATTATGCGATCGCACCGGATTGCCTTCCTGCAGATGCGCCATGGCCAGCCGGTAATAAACCTTGTCTTTGGCGCCCAGGTCCGGATAATCTTTGAGCAGACGATAGCAGTAATCCATGGTTTGCACCAGACTGATTCTGGGCATAATGGGTTCGTCGCTGCGTTGTTTTTTGTCGTAGGCTTCCAACTCTTTTTCATAAACCGACATGGCTTTTTGATAGAGCAACATGGAGCGGCGTTCGTGCAGCTCGGCCAGCTGCAAGAGCACCGTCGGCACAAATTCGGCTTTGGGATATTCGCGCACCAATCGTTCATGCTCTTCGATGATGCGGTTCAGTTTGTCCAGATCCTGGCCGGCTTCCCTGATCACCGCGGCCACAAAGGCGCTCTCTTGCGTTTGCGCCGAGCCCATGCTCGCATAAACGAGTGATAAAAGCAAAAATCGAATAAATATTTTTACATAAAGTAATTTCATGGTTGCAGCATCTTTAAAAACATGGCGCGGGAGCGGCCGAATTCTGCAAAAGCACGCCAATCGCGCCGCACTTCGCGGCGGTCGGCGGTCTTTTGTAATTCTTGGATTTGTCCGGAAAGCGCTTCAAAATCCTGGCGTTCTTCATGAATCCGCCTGAGCAATCCGTCGCGCAATTCCATCAATCGCCGGCCCTCTTCCTTCAGATAGGCCGGCGCCTTGCCGTCCACCTCCAAGGGTATCGTGTCCAATAATTTGCTTTCCAAAACCAACAGATCCATACGGGATCGTTCCAGAGAAGCGGATTCGTCTTTAAGCGCTTCACGCACCTGACGCACCATAGGTGGAATCACTTCCTTTTTGGGAAAGATTGAAATCAGGTTATCGTATACGGACAGTGCTTCGTCATACTTTTTTAATTTTAAATAGCATCGGCCTAAAAGAAAGAAAGCCTCTTCTGAATTTTCTGTTTGCGGATAGCGGCTGACCAGTTCCGTCAAAGGTATGATGGCCAGGTCGTATTGATTCTGCATGGTGCAAGCCCATCCGGCAGCCAGGAGGGCCGCGTCGTGCTGTTGGTAATTAGGCGATACGGCCATACACTGATTATAACTGGAAGGATAATAACCCAACTCATAATACAGATAACCGAGTGTAAGGTGCGCTTCATCGATTACGGTGCGGCGTTGATCATTGATCACCGTCAAAGTGCACACCGCCTGCAAAGTCTCGATAGCCTTGCGCACATTTTTCATACGCAAATAAGAGAGGCCGATGGTGTACTGCGCATAGTCGTAATAACTGCTTTGCTCTGAAATGGAAGAGAACAGATTAATGGCTTTAAGATAATCTTTAAAGCGATAATAGCATTGGCCGGCGTAGTAGGAAGCGGCATCTGTCACCGGTTCCGGCGCATTGGAGCGGGCGATGGTTTGATAAAATTCCAGACAACGGGCATAATCCGTGCGATCATATTCTATGCGCAATAAACCGAGTAAGGCGCGAGGCAAAAAAGGACTACGAACGTAACGATTGATGAGGTATTTGTACAACTTGCCGGCGCCGCCGGACAAGCCGATTTCGTATAAACAGTCGCCCAGCAGATAGATCACCTCGTCGGTTTTGGCAAACCGGGGATTCCAGTCCATCAGAATGATCAAATCTCTGGCGCTCTCCCAGTAGGCCTGTCTTTCGAAAGCGGTTCTCGCGTTTATTAAGAGCTTCTCTGAAGCGTTGTCCATTTCCCGGTCGGTCGTCGCCCGAACAACGCCGGAGGCCGGCAACATCAGGAGCGTCCCGCACAACAGGAACAGCAGCTGGATGCGATTTATCGATCTATTTGAATTATGGCCAACCATCATTATACTATTCTATCCTGCCAACAACAGACATGCGTCAGAACGGTTGTTTTTCCTGTTTTTCTTTTTCCACACTTTTTTTCAACTCTTCCATTTCCTGCGCCACTTTTTCCCGTTTTTTCCGGATTTCGTCCAGTTTGCGCTGCTCTTCTTCCTGCACGGCACGCGCTTTTTTTTCATCCGGCGTTAAAACGGTGAACAGAGTGGTGCGATAACTGACGCCGGCCAACAATTTCCAGTCTGCATAGCGTTTAAGCAGCGGGTTGTTCTTGACCTCATTTTCCGTCGGACGATATCCGCCCAGGCGGAAATCGGCGGCCAGATCAAAAATGATATCCCGCCAGCCGACGAAACGAACGCCTTGCGAAAAACGCAGGAGATTTTGTCGCAGCGACATATCCGGGCTGTTGATGAAAACCTCGCCGGTGACTTCGGAAAAAAATTGACAGGCGCGAACGGGAAATTTAAATCCGAGGCCGGCTAACAGCTGGTCTTTACGATCGCTGAAATAACGGTCATGCCAGTCATTGTCGCGATAACCGCAATTGACCGATAATTTGAAAGGAAGAGCTATTCTGGAATTTTTCAAATCCAGATTCATCATGGCCAGCAAGGCCCAGCCATAAGAGTTAAAACTGTGCGGTTCGTAAGGGATGTCGTCGCGAGGCGCGGTCGGGATTTGCACATAAGCGGCGATGCCGGTGAGCAGCAAGCCCCCTTCGTTAGGCCTATGCATCTTGAGGCCGACGCGCGTGTCGCCGACCGGCCCCCATAAATCTCTTTGATTGTCCTGATAAGGAACCGTATGCAGAAAAAATTCAAACCGTCGAGAAAGACCTAGCGTCAGGTTGAGATAAAATGCGTTGTCCTTGACCAGAACACTCTGCGTTTCTGTGTTCCCGTTTTCCGCAATAGAGGTGTTGTCTTTTTTTTCCAGAAAAAGACTGTACATGCCGTTTAGATAAAGATGCCCTGGGAAGACATTTTCAGCGTCCAGGAGACGCAGTTGTCCCTTTCCACCAGTCAAAGAAACCTGGCTATAACTCGCGGCACAGGCCAGCAACAGAAGCCAGAACGATCGGATGCTTGTTCGATTCAAGAAAACCTCAATTAGGCAGCGTACTTAAGTTATGACGTCAATTCGTGATAAAACCGTTAATTGCGCTGTATAATAATAGCGGCAAAAGCGGGCCGGCGCAGAAAGCGATTATCTAGACCATGCCCTTCCATTTGCGCAGCCACCATTCCACAGCCAGACAACCGATAATAAACAACAAGAGCCCACCGTGATTCCATGCTTCAAAACGGCGTCGGTGAATCTGTTGCTGAAAACGCGCCGGCCACTCTGCCTTAAAAAATGCCAGCGAGTCGATGGGCACATAACGGCCACCGGAGACCTGGGACAGGTTTTGCAGCAGCTCTTTTTGTTGCACCAGTTCCGCCAGCTCTTCGCTGTATTCACCGACAGAAAACAGGCTTTTCGCCGTCCCGCACAGGTGACCGCCCTTTTGTGCCGAAACGCTGATTTCATGATCGCCGGGCGTGTCCGGATAATAAATCCATTGATACAGACCGTCGCCTGCAGGAGCCGCGGTGAATTTATTCTGTTTATCCTGTTTTTGTATCATCAGATCCACCTGGGCGTCGTCGATCGGTCGAAATTGCGCATCAAACACTTTGACCTGAATGGTTACCGGTTCGCCGAAATGATAGTTGGTTTTCTCCAATACAAGGTTAACCAACTCGGATTTTCGTTCCATCTGTAACCAACGGATCAGATTGTTGACGAACGAGTCATAGAGTCGGTCTTCATTGCCGATGCCGGCCATCATCAGCGACCAACGCCAAAGACTGGCGCCCAGGATGGCGGCACAATTGACCAGGCCGTCGGAACGCACAATCACCAGGGGCCAGGGATCGCGATCGGTGACCGATTCACTGACGCGTGCAACAGCCAGAATTTGAGCGCCTGGTTTGATATTCTTTATGCGGTGATGAATCCAAATAGGCGGCAGCAAGTTCCATGCCGCAGCCGTGGCGCCGGCCTGATTCGCGATCTGCATGATCGGATGAACTTGTCCTGAGGGCGTCAATGCCGCTGATGCTAAAAAATCATTCACTTGGAGTGTTTCCGTGCCGACAGGCAACCAACGCTGCAAATGCGTCAGTTTCGGGAAATCGGTCCGTCGGCCGGAGATGAGCAACATGGGGCGACTGATTTTGCTCCAGCTTGTTTCAATTTGTTGCAGCGAGGGTGCAGGCGTCACTGCGGTCGGATAATTCAACAGTATGAGAATGTCCGTGTTGTCTAAGCTGTCCAGCGCCGCCATGCGGCCGGCCGGTGTATATAACCTGCCGTCTTGGCGTTGTATCAATGTTTGCATGCGAAAACGCGGATTTGCATTTAAGGCATGAGACAAGAAAGAAATGTCCGGATTGGGTTCGCCTGCCAGCAAAGTGACCAACAAACGCGATTTGGCCACATCCACGTACAAGGTCCTGCTGTTGTTCTCTAAGGCCAGTTCACCGGTTTGGCCGGAAACCTGAACGATTAATTTGTGGCGTCCTTCGGTTTTGGCCGTATAATTAAGAGTGACGGTTTGCTCTGACGGTGAAGAGGCCATGTCCACGGTAGCGGACGCTAAAATCGTATTGGCTTCACGCAGCATGATGGTGGGGCGTATATGGTCGTAACCGACGCTGTTGATCGTTATCGCCACCGGCGTGGGTTCGTCGATGTAGGCGAAAGGATTGGCATCGACCTTGGCCAGTTTCAGATCTGCCGGTCGTTGCACCGAACCGACGCCAACGCAGAATACCGGCGTGGACATTTCTTCGACGATGCGGACGGGATTTCCTCCCTGGTTGTAATTGCCGTCGCTCACCAGCAGGATGGCGGTCAAATTTTGTTCGCGCAATTGATTGTTGATGGTCTGCAACGCCAGTGCCATATTGGTAGCGTCGCCGGTTAGTGGCAAAGAGTCCCGATCAAGAGTCGTTAGGGCGCGTAACGAAGCGTCAAAAGCAAAGTACTTGGCGATAAGGGGAGACGAAATCATCCGCGGCAAATCCTGGCTTAGTGCTTTATCCAGACTCTGCATCCGCGCACCTGCCGCATCGGTGATCGCCATACTCGCTGATTGATCGATCGCAACCGCGACCAGAGGTGGCATTGTTTCTCGGTTTAAGGAATCAACGCGGCTTTCATAGATCGCCGCCAGTACGGCCAATAATGCCAGGAAGCGTGCGGTCATAAGCACGCGACGCAAACCGGAGCCGACCGGCGGATTGGTATGGCGATAAACCGCAGCGGCGATGAGCAGCGCCAGGCATGCCAAAGCCGCCAACAGCCACCCATATCCGGTAAACTGAAACTGAATATTTGATATAAAGTCCGACACGAGAGAACCTCAAAGACGTCAATTCAGCGATAAATTGGGCGCCACATCCAAATCCAATTGCGATTGCCGGCCGTGTGCAAGATGGAGATAACCGGCGCGAGCGATCATTCCGGCGTTGTCCGTACATAATTCGGGAGAGGGAATGATCAGGGTGATATTTTCTGCGCCACAGCGTTCGACAAATTGATTGCGCAATGTGTTGTTGCGAATAACGCCGCCGGCCAGCACCAGCGTTCGACTTTGATATCGGCGCAGAGCTGTCAGGCTTTTACGCAGCAGAACATCGATTACCGCCTGTTGAAAACTGGCGGCAATGGCCGGGATTGCGGCAGACAACTCTGCAGCGGGAAGCGTTCGGCAATGATAGAGCACGGCTGTTTTCAAGCCGCTAAAGCTGAAATTCAGATTGCCCTCTTCAGCCAGAGCACGGGGAAATGAAATGATGGGTCCGGCGTATTGGCGTGCCTGTGCTTCTATGTTGGGCCCGCCCGGATAACCAAGTCCCAGCAGTTTGGCTGTCTTGTCGAATGCTTCACCGGCCGCATCATCGATGGTGCGGCCGATGATCTCATACTGCAAATCAGCCTTGACCAGTATCAGCAGAGTATGTCCTCCGGAAGCCACCAATCCGATATAGGGATAAGGCAGCTCTTCTTCCGTGGCTAACAGATGCCCTTCGATGTGATTGACGCCGATCAGTGGTTTTTGCAGGGCCAGCGCCAGTCCTTTGGCCGCGCACAGTCCTACTAAAAGAGAACCGGCAAGCCCGGGACCGTAGGTCACAGCAATGGCATCCATCTCCTCGATGCGGCGGTTCGCCTGCAACAGAGCGATTCGTATTATTCTCATGAGTTGTTGCATGTGACTGCGAGAGGCGAACTCGGGCACAACGCCGCCGAACTGCTCATGAATTTTTTGCGTTGCTATGATGTTTGACAAAATCCGGCGGTTTTCCGAAACAGCGGCAGAGGTTTCATCGCACGAGGTCTCAATGGCCAGAATGGTCATCTTTTTCTTTCCATAATCACTTTAAACCGTTTCGGTTCAATGGCTCGAAAGCGGATAGCGGGCAGAGGCGCCACATACGCCGGATAATCGCCGGTGTTGCTTTCCGTCGGACGCGATAAATCGATATACGCATTGATCTGTTTTTCATTCAGAGTTGCCAATACCTGCACGCCGCCTTCGGCAAGCAAAGAAAGCACGGATGGAATCGCAAATGCGGTCATTCCCGGCGGCGTGTTGATGACATGCACCGTAATGTTGTTGATGCGTTTCTCCATCAACTTTTGCACATCCTGATCATATGTTACCCGGCGAGGCGACAGGGAAATTTTATTTTCCGGGTACTGGGCCAAATCAATTTCACCGTGGACCGGTCGTTTAACGCCTTCCAGTAAAAGCTCTTTTGTGGCAACGGTCTCCAGAGCGCGCACCGAGGTCAGAGGACCTTCCACATCAATGGAATCCGGTGAAAAAACCATTTCACCCACGCCGGTATATCCGGCTTGCGGTTTCACCGTGATTCGACCGCCGATCCGTACACGTTTTTTTTCCAGTTTTTCAACAACAATGGTTTGTTCTAATGGGTCGATCAGCTGTAAAACCGTGATGCT
Source organism: uncultured Cytophagia bacterium (assembly GCA_964387285.1). Taxonomy (GTDB): domain Bacteria; phylum Zhuqueibacterota; class Zhuqueibacteria; order Residuimicrobiales; family Residuimicrobiaceae; genus Anaerohabitans. Next base: position 42,207 of record CAYLWO010000048.1, read on the forward strand.
CCTGGCGCTGCCTGTTATAACAATATCCTCCTTGGAAAAACGAACGGTCTGCGCTCCGGCGATCCATTCTATTTTTGGTTCTAATTGTGTTTCGCGGAAAAGCAGAAAAGCGAGCAAAGCCATGCCTTGCCCGCGCACATGCACCGTGGCCGATTCGGCCAGCGGTTTTGCCAGGATCAGATGCGTCGGATTGGCCGGGGACCGAATGGGAATAGTAGCTTTGTAATCGTAAGTGCCGTTCGAGACGACCAACAACCATATGACAATGGCGAGACAGACCGAAGCGATATGAATCTTGTACTTTTTAATTTTCGAATGGTGAACGGTTGCAGCCATAGCGGATATTTTCCATATGTTAAAAAAGGGTGCGCACAGCCATCTGCGTCACCCTTTAACATCAGTCGTCGCGTGTCGAGGAACGATGCGGATTATTTTAACGACTCTTTAATTTCTTTTCCACGACTGATCTCCCCATTGTCAATGCGGATATTGAACCCACACTCAGGATTGGAGCAAACCCACGCTTTGTACGTAATGGGAGCGCCATCCCGTCCATAATCCGACAAGGGGATCAAGAAGCCAACTTTACATTTTAAACAACCCGGAAACGCTTTTTCCATTGCCCTTACCTCACCTCATGGGTCCCAAACAATTCCTGATGATTAGAAACCAATCGATAAGCTAATTCCTAGCTTCTCCGTATCGATCGGTAAACGGGTGACCACTGGTAAATGTAATATTTAACGTATTAAAAATCAACACTTTTTTCTTGTGCTGACTTAAAGGATCGAGGTACGGCAAAAAAAGCTTGGAAAAAATACCGAAATCAAATATATTGAATTAATTATCCAATCCTTAGGATTGTTGTTTTTGCTTGGGAAGGCCAAGTTGGTTCGTTTTTGGAGATGTTTATGCAAGCAGTGCTCATGGTTGCCGGCAAAAGCACACGCACCTATCCACTTACCTGTACGCGTCCCAAACCTTTGCTGCCGATTCTGAATCGGCCGCTGCTTTTCCACAGCCTGGATCAATTGCACGGACTGTTCGACGAGGTCATCCTCATTGTCGGTTATCGGCAGGAGATGATTCGCGCGCTCCTGGGAGATTCGTATCGCGGCATGCGTATCATCTATCAGGAGCAAAGAGAGCAGAAAGGCACGGGGCATGCGGTGTTGCAGGCGCGGCCGCATATCCGGGGCCGTTTTGTGGCTATGAACGGCGATGATTTGTTCAGCCATGAAGATCTGGACCGGCTGCTGCAATATCCCTATGCCGCCCTGGCGAAAAAAGTTCCGGATCCTTCCCTGTACGGCGTTTGCGTGGTGGATGCGGATTACAACCTGGTGAATATGGTGGAAAAGCCGAAAGAGTTTCTCGGTCATCTGGCAAACATCGGTTGTTATATTTTTGAACCGGATATTTTTGACGAACTGGAAAAAGCCCCGTTGAGCATCCGCGGTGAAATAGAGATCATTGACGGCATCCTGCCGGTGGCGCATCGACGTCCGTTCAAAATTTTACCCATCACCGGTTTCTGGTTGCCGACAGGTTATGCCTGGGATCTTTTAGCTCATCAGGAATTTTTCATGCAGCGTCTGAGCGATTCGGTTGTTTCGGGAATTGTGGAACCGGGCGCGACCTTGCATGGACCGGTGCAGATAGGTCATGGCACTGTAGTTAAAACCGGCGCCTATATTGAAGGGCCGGTGCTTATTGGTGAAAATTGCGTTATCGGCCCCAATTGTTACATCCGCGCCTGTACCGCTATTGGCGATCAGGTGCATGTCGGTCAAGGCGTAGAAATCAAGAACAGCATTATCATGTCTCATAGTTGGCTCTGTCATCTCAGCTATGTAGGCGATTCGGTGGTTGGTGAACGCAGCAATCTTGGTGCAGGAACCATTACGGCCAACTTTCGCCATGACGCCGGCGCCATTCGATCGATGATCAAAGGTCGATTGGTGGATACAGGGCGCAACAAACTGGGCGCAATTATCAGCGATGATGTGCATACCGGCATTCATACCAGTATCTACCCGGGACGAAAAATATGGCCGGCTATTACCACGGCTCCAGGTGCTGTCGTGGATAAAGATCTGCTTCCCTGTGATTGGCTTTGGCAGTAGCCTTGCTGGGATCCGGTCATTAATAAAAACCTCTATATCACTTTTTTGATGCTTCTGTAACAGATAAACGACACTTTTTTTGCCTCAGATTTATTCATCTCATCTAAGTATAATAATTATAACCTTTATTTTGGTGTATTTTTGGCATGAAATTTGTCTGTCCAAAAATGTTCTTGGGGAATTCTTGGGCAATTTCTCCGCAATCCAGGCAAGAGAAAATATAGATCAACTAATAATTTTGGAGGAGACGTTATGAAAAAACTAGTTGTGTTGGCGGTGTTAGTGCTGTGCCTGACCAGCGCCGGTTTTGCACAATTGCAAATCAAGGCCAGCGATGGCACTACGGTGTTGATGCATCTTACCCAGAGCGGAGCTATGGGAATTGGCACCACTACGCCGGCTGCAAATGCGCTAGAATTGGGACCGGGCAAGAATCTGGTTTTGGAAGGCACAACCGATGATGCTAATAACATAACGGTCGCAGCCCCTGCTACTATTACCGGCGTGCGCACCGCCACTTTTCCCAACGCCAGTGGTGAAATCAGTTTGTTGGGACAAACCATCGAGAGCAGTGAAATTACTGATTTAACCGTTGCTGCGAATGATTTGGCAAACAGTTCAGTGACACAGCCAAAAATTGCAGCTGCTTATACAAGCGGCACCCAGTATTTATC
>CAYLWO010000049.1:0-18052 GCA_964387285.1 uncultured Cytophagia bacterium
TAGTATTTGCCGGCCAGATCGGTAAAATCGTATGTTGGAACAGATATTCCGTTCATGGTTACACTACTAGAACTCGATACGGTGCAATGATTGCGATGATGCAAAATCAGGTAATAATTGCCGGTGGACATGTGCAAATCCAGATTAGTGGTCACGCCGTCCATATCGCAGAGATAACCGTCAGAGTTAAGCAAATAGGCGCGGTATTGCAACGGCGCTCCTGTCGGCGCGCTGCGCAGTTCCAGTAAAATCCAATCCGAGATAGTGGTCGGCACGGCTGTGGCAGTTCTGGCGGAAATAGAATAGGGCGAAACATACGGCACGAGTCCATTGGCGCGCAGGCTTGTGCGCAGGGCAGCGGACGTATAAAATCCCTCCAGCCAGATGCGTACGGCTGTTCTTGCCGGAGTGGTGTATATATTCGCTGATCCGTTGCTGAAACCGGTAGCGATATTTTGAAAAGCGCTGTTTACCAATCTGACCGTGCTGAGCGTCACGGGAAAAGATCCATCTACGCCATTCAAGGTACAGCCGATTTGCAGGACAGGACCTGAATGACCGATAAACGGTGTTTTGGATCCTGATACGCCGATAAAACGCCAGGTGGTTCCGGACACTAGATTCCAGCTCAACGTTTGATCGGTTTGACGATAGGTGAGCAGGATGGCGCTGGTGACTACCGTCGCTTGCGTCGGAAAAGTGATATCGCATTGGAACGAGTGGAAGGGTTCATCGTTTTTCACATCCACAAAAACCGTTGTTTGTTCGCCGTTCCTGGCATATCCGTTTCTAACATGCATGGTGTTGACAGCGGCGAAGGTTTCGGTGCAAACAAGCAAAATAATAAAGTGAGTAATACTAATATTTTTCATAATTTTTCCTGTTTAGGCGGTTAAAATATAGCAGTAATATTTATTAAATTTTGTACCAGAGATCACTTTTTTTTCATTGTCTTTGAATCTGAGAAATCGTAATTTTATTCAATGCAAAAAGTCAATGGAGGCCGCCAAATGAATTTGATCAACGAACCTGCCATTCTCGTCATCAATCCCGGTTCCACTTCCACCAAAGTGGCTTTGTTTAGCGGGCGGATAAAAGTCACGGAAGAGGCTTTATTGCATACACGTGACGAATTGGCCCGTTTTGCCAAATTATGGGATCAGTTCGATTTTCGCCTCGATGCTGTGCAAAAATTCCTGGCCAGGCAAAAGTTGCCGGCCTTTTCTCTGCAAGCGGTAGTAGGGCGAGGCGGTTTGCTCAAACCGCTCTCCCGCGGCGCTTACAAGGTGAATAAGGTCATGATGGACGATGCCCGCCGCGGCGTGCAGGGCGAACATGTATCCAATTTAGGCTGTTGTCTGGCTCTGGAGATCAGCGCGCTTTATGGCGGTATGGCGTTGGTGGTTGATCCGGTGTCTGTCGATGAATTTGAACCGCTGGCTCGTTATTCCGGCCATCCGCTCATTGAAAGACGCGCCCTTTCCCACGCCCTCAACCTGCGCGCTGCCGCTATCTGGGCTGCAGAAAAACTGTCTCTGGATGTGGAAAAAAGCAACTTTGTCGTTGCGCATTTGGGCGGCGGCATTTCCATTGCGCAAGTCGCTGGCGGGCGCATCATCGACGTGAACGATGCCTCAAGCGATGGCCCCTTTTCTCCGGAACGAACCGGCGGTTTGCCTCTGCAACCATTCATTGATCTGGCTTTTTCCGGTCAATACGATAAAACCACCTTACGGAAACTGGTCATGGGCCAAGGCGGATTGGCGGCGTATCTTGGTACGACCGATGCCCGGGAGATAGAAGAGCGCATCCGTCAAGGCGATAAAAAGGTCAGGGAAGTGTATCAGGCCATGGCTTATCAAATTGCCAAAGAGATAGCTGCCATGGCAACGGTGCGTTGCGGCGATGTCCAGGCCGTGGTGCTGACCGGTGGTTTAACTCATTCGACTTTTTTGGTCGGGGAAATATCCCGCAGAGTGAAATTCCTGGCCCAGATCGTGCTCCTGCCCGGAGAATTGGAAATGGAGGCCATGGCCGCAGGCGCCTGGCGGGTGCTCACGGGCCGGGAAACGGCTCTTGATTATTAAATTCTGATTATGTAATTTATAAATATGTCTAGTTCGGCTCATAATTCCTGCAAAAAAACGCTCTCGAAATTCCTCAGTTTTCCCTGGGCCGGTTGTCTGCTCTGTTTGTTCACAGCCGGCGTAATGGAGGTTTTTCATATTTCGCCATTTATTAATTCCTTTTCGAATTATATCGGTGGATTCATATCAAACATACCGGACGATATGCCGCAAATCCATTTAGATAATAAGGGTATGCATCTACAAGGCACCATGCCGTTCGTGCTCCAAAGCAAGCATGGTTCTGCGATACTGTTCACTTCTCACCCTGATACAATCTGGCTGATGGATAAAGCCGAGTATTCGATAGTAATTTCTGATTCGGTTGTTTATTTTAAAACCAGCAGCGCCATCAAAAAGTACCCAACAGAAGGCTGGAAATCGGATGATCCCGTGAATATCACCCCGCAACGGCTGCGATGGTTTGTCGGCTTTTATATGGATGTCGGTCGATTTTTCTTGCATGCTTTGGCTGTGATGTTGGGATTGTTATTTACGGTGACTGTTGTTGTTATCGGCGCGGGCGTCGGCAGCATTGCCGACGGCTTTAGCAATGGACCTTTTGGTTTTCGACAGCTGGTTCGTTTGTCCGCGGTTATATTTTTGCTTTTTACCTTTGCTGGCGTAATCGCGAGCAAATGGGATGTGGGTTTTTGGAATTTCTGGAAAACCGCTTTACCCGTTTTCGGTCTCTCGCTATTTGCTCTGGTGGAATATCTGATACATAAAATTTATAGGCAGGGTGTCGTATGATAAAAAATATGGACGAGTTGTTGGAAATCAGCCGACAGGGCGAACCTGTTCGCGTGGCTGTGGCGGCTGCGGATGACGATGCGGCGTTGCATGCTGTTGCTCTGGCTGCCCGAATCAAGCTGGCAATACCGATTCTTTTTGGCGATGAGCAAAAGATCAAAACGGTCGGCAGTCAGATTGAAGGCGGTCTGCCCGCTGATTTGGAATTTATCAGTGCGCTGGATGAAACCGATGCGGCTGCCATGGCGGTGCAATGGGTGCGCGAGAAAAAAGCGGATATTTTGCTTAAAGGCAAAATCAAGACCGCCCACCTGCTCAAAGCCGTATTGGATGCAGAAAGCGGTTTGCGCACGAATCGATTGCTCAGTGATGTATTTCTTTTTGAAAACAGCAATGCCGCTGAGAAAAGGTTGATGATTATTACCGACGGCGGCGTGACGCTTAAACCGGATTTGAAACAGAAAATCGAAATCATCGAAAACAGTGTGCAGGTTATGCATGCTTTGGGCAACAAAATGCCGCTCGTGGCTTTGCTGTCGGCAGTGGAAACGGTAAATCCGGCCATACCATCCACTTTGGAAGCGGCGGTGATCACCAAAATGAATCAACGCGGTCAGATAAAAGGCTGCATGATAGATGGTCCCCTGGCTCTGGACAACGCGGTGTCTCTGGAAGCGGCTAAAACGAAGAACATCCAATCTGCCGTTGCCGGACAAGCCGATATCCTGGTCTGCCCGGACATCGAGTCCGGCAATATGTTGGCGAAATCAACCACCTATTTTTGCAATTTCCGGCTGGCGCATGTGATTATGGGTGCCCAAGCGCCGGTGCTGATACCATCGCGTGCAGACTCGGCGGACAGCAAACTTTTATCCATCGCTTTAGGTAAAGTCGTCCGCAACGTCGTATGAGAAGGGTCATTTACAGCAGTGTCGACCATACTATGATCGTTTGGGAAATGCGATGAAACCAAAAATCGAAAAAAAATTTCAATTCTCCATCTGGTACCTGTTTTTTGCCATGGCTGCCATGTACCTCATCAATGCGCTGTTTTTCGGTTCCAGAGTGGAAGAGATCTCGTACAGCAAATTTAAACAATTGCTGGCCGAGGGACGCGTGGTTCAGGTTGCGGTCAATGCGGATGTGATCGAAGGGGTGTATTTTACCGGTGATTCAAGTGAAATAAAGAACCTGAAAACCGATTTTGCCGCGCTAAAAGCCAAGCAGGAAAGCCCCAGGAGCATTCGCGCGATTAACGAATATCTGGCGCGTCAGGCCAAGCCACTGGCCATTGAAAAAAAACTCTTACCGTTTAAAGCCAATCCGATCAGCGATCCGGACCTGGTGAAAGAACTGGCCAACGGCAGCATCGAATATACGGGAAAACCCGGAGACGATTGGCTGCAGTCCCTGCTATTCGGTTGGGTATTGCCGTTGCTGGTGTTGTTCGGCATCTGGGGATTTTTCTTTCGACGTATGAATCCGGGCAACAGCATGATGTCCATCGGCAAAAGCAAGGCAAAAATTTATGTGGAAGGCAATACCAAAGTCACCTTCAAAGACGTGGCCGGTGTCGATGAGGCGGTGCAGGAGGTGAGCGAAATTGTCGAATTTCTGAAGAGCCCGGAACGGTTTCAACGGTTGGGTGGACATATTCCCAAAGGCGTTCTGTTGGTTGGTCCGCCGGGAACCGGTAAGACTTTGCTGGCCAAGGCTGTGGCCGGTGAAGCGCAGGTTCCTTTTTTCAGCATTTCCGGCTCTGATTTTGTCGAAATGTTTGTCGGCGTAGGCGCTGCGCGTGTGCGCGATCTGTTTCAGCAGGCGACATTAAAGGCGCCGTGCATTATTTTCATAGATGAACTGGACGCTTTGGGCAAAGCGCGCGGCGTAGGCGCTTTTGCCGGACACGATGAAAGAGAACAAACCCTGAATCAACTTTTGGCGGAGATGGATGGCTTTGAATCCAATTCCGGCGTCATCATCATGGCTGCTACCAATCGTCCGGAGATCCTTGACATAGCCTTGTTGCGTCCCGGTCGTTTTGATCGGCAAATCGTCGTTGACCGGCCGGATATCAACGGCCGCGAAGCCATTTTAAAGGTGCATAGCGCCAAGGTGAAACTGAATCCGGATATGGATCTGAAAGTGATTGCCGCACGAACGCCGGGATTTGTCGGCGCTGATCTGGCCAATGTGATCAATGAAGCGGCTCTGCTCGCTGCCAGACGAAACAAAGAATTTATCGACATGAGCGAATTGGAAGAGGCCATCGATCGCGTCATTGCCGGTCTGGAGAAAAAAAGCCGGGTTATGAACAAACGTGAAAAAGAAACAGTGGCCTACCATGAAGCCGGCCATGCCATTGTGGCGAGCAGTATCCAGGGATGTGATCCGGTGCATCGGATTTCCATCATACCGCGCGGCGTGGCGGCGTTGGGGTATACGCTGCAATTGCCGACGGAAGATCGTTATCTCATGACCCGCTCCGAGTTGGAGGCCAAACTCAAAGTACTGCTGGGCGGTCGTGTGGCTGAAGAGGTGAAATATCAGGAAATTTCCACCGGGGCGCAAAACGATCTGGAACGGGCAACGGACATCGCCCGCAGCATGGTGGTCGAGTACGGCATGAGTGAAAAAATCGGACCTCTTTCCTACGGTCGCGGATCGCGCAGCATGTTTTTAGGCGCGGATATGCAGGAGCGTCGGGTTTACAGTGAAACGCTCGCGGCGGTGATCGATGCGGAGGTTAAAAGCATTGTTGAGAATGCGCAAGCGCACGTGCGCACCATCCTGCAGCAAAAAAAGGAGATTTTAGAAAAACTGGCGCAAAAACTCTTGGAAAAAGAGGTGGTAGAAAAAGAGGAATTGCAGCAGATGCTGGCGTAATCTCCGATTATTTTTTTGTACGACAAGAGTTCTAACCTAATAATAATCACGATAATAATCCTTGATTCTCTATTCTAGTTTTCGTAAACTGTATTTTATTTTTCCATAAATGGAGTTGCGTTAATGAGCGAAAAAAATTCCACGCCAACCACACGTGTGGAGCAGATAGCCTTGGAGCGCAGCGGCCGTCAGCTGAAATATGATCTGGTGGAAAAAATTCCCGTCATTGAAGTTGACAATTTTCCCGCATTAGGTAAATTGGCCGCTTTGCGTTTTATCGAATGGGTGCAAAAAAATCCGCACGGCATCATATCCCTGCCCACCGGCAAGACGCCGGAGCATTTTATCAAATGGGTAACCCACTATTTGCACAAGTGGGATACGGCTGCCGTGCGTGCTGATTTGGAAGTGAACGGCGTGGATCCCGGCGTGCAACCCCGCATGCAGGATTTGCATTTTGTGCAGATCGATGAATTTTATCCCATCAATCCGACTCAGGTCAACAGTTTTTATCATTATATTCAGAATTTTTACATACGCGGTTTTAAATTAGATGCCAAGAAGGCGCTGTTGCTGAATGCCTGGACCACCGGCGTGCCGGCCGGCATGACGCCTGATGAAGCTTTCCCCAATGATATTGTCGACCTCTCCCTGCGCACGCGTCACGGTAAAACGCATCTGGAAAATTTACAGCGGCAGGTCATCGAAAAAGTCGATCAGTACTGCACCTGGTATGAAGCACAGATCCGTCAGATGGGCGGCATCGGCTTTTTTCTCGGCGGCATCGGTCCGGACGGCCATATCGGATTTAATGTCAGGGGTTCGGATCACTATTCAACAACACGACTAACCAGCACCAATTATGAGACCCAGGCAGCAGCTGCCAGCGATCTGGGTGGAATTGAAATCGCCCGTCATCGTCTGGTCATCACTATCGGTTTGGATACCATAACCTGCAATCCGGATGCCGTGGCCATCATCATTGCCGCCGGCGAGGCCAAAGCCAAGGTTATCCAGGACGCTGTGGAGAAACCGGCCTCTAACGCTTATCCGGCAACGGTCCTGCATAAACTGCCCAACGCCCGCTTTTACATCACCAAAGGCGCCGGGAAATTGCTGGTTGAGCGGCGCTATGAAGATGTAAAAAAGATGGATCCGCTTCCGGATAAGGAAATAGATCATATTGTTATTGATCTGGCTAAAGAACAACATAAGCATCTGGATCGTCTTGAACAACCTGATTTCGACGCCATCCGCTCCTCACAATGGGTGGCGCAAAAAACCGGGTTGCCGATTCCTCAAATCACCAAACAGGTTGCGGAACGGCTGCATCGTAAAATTCTGGACGGAACAAAACCCATTGAAGGCGAGTCTTTTCTGCATACCGCGCCCCATCACGACGATATCATTTTGGGTTATTGGGCTTACGTCGTTCATCTGGTGCGTTCGCCGAAAAACAAACACCATTTCGCTTATATGACCAGCGGTTTTAATGCGGTCACCAACTTTTATGCGCAACGACAACTGGAAAATCTTCAACGGTTCATGGAAACGCCCGTATTCGAGTATCTGTTGAATGACGGTTATTTCGAGCCGAATAATGAAATCGGCCGCAACCGGGACATGTATCAGTATCTGGACGGCGTGGCTGCGCAGAACCAGCATATGCAGCAGGAGGGTGAAGCACGTCGCTTGCTGCGCAACCTGATTTTTATCTTTGAAGAAAACGACATCCAGCAAATCAAGAACCGCGTTTCCGAGTTGATTCTCTATTTTAAATCCCAATATCCCGGTAAAAAGGATTTGCCGTACATCCAGCAGCTGAAGGGCATGTTGCGGGAATGGGAATCCGATTTAAAATGGGGTCATCTGGGATTTAACGCCAGTCATGTGCATCACATGCGGCTGGGATTTTATAAAGGAGAAATTTTTACCGAAGAGCCGCAAGTGGACCGCGATGTATGGCCCATGCTGCAACTGTTGAAAAAAACACAGCCGACCATAGTTACCGTCGCCCTGGATCCGGAGGGCAGTGGACCGGATACCCATTACAAGGTGCTGCAAACGGTGTCCGAGGCGCTTAAAATATACGCCGCTGAATGCAAACCGGCCAGGATGGAGGTCTGGGGATATCGCAATGTCTGGTATCGATTCCATCCATCTGAAGCCACCACGCTCGTGCCGGTGTCGTTGAACTCTTTGGCGGTATTGGAAGCGATTTTTGAAGCCTGCTTCGGCTCGCAACGCGAAGCTTCCTTCCCGAGCTATGAATTGGACGGACCGTTTTCCAAGCTGTCCAGAAAAATTCTGGTTGAACAGTACCAGGACATCAAGTTATGCCTGGGCCGGGAATATTTCAACGAGAATGCGAGTCCGCGATTGCGCGCATCGCACGGCATGGCGTATTTGAAAAAGATGACGCTGGAAGAGTTTTACCAAACTTCAGTTGCGCTGAAAAAAAGTACGGAAAATATCGGCTAATTGAGGCTGTTGTTATGCCAGAGTGTGAATCCCATAGGGATGATTCTGGCTAATTTGGGGAAATATCCCAGAGAAAATTCTACCTGATCCGCCAGATGGTGGTGAGGCTGATAGCGAACTCCGGTTGCAGCGCAGACATAGGGCGTCCAGCGAAATTTTTTCTGAAAACGATGGGGCATGACCTCTAAACCTGTCCCCATATAGGGTTGCCAGGCAGTGCCGGTTTTCTCCGCTTTAAAGCAATAGAGGCCGCAAGCGACCGGTTTACCACTGACCGCCAGGTAGACTCGGCTTCGCAACCAGACGGTCGGACTCAAATTGATTTGATAACCAAAATTGATCAATATCCGCTTTTGCAGGGTAATGCCCAGACCTACGAGTCCATTTGCCGCTTTGACGTGCAAAGACGGAAACAGCAAAATCAGTAAAAGAGCGACTGTTATTTTGACGTGCTTTCCCATAGCTTAAATATAAAAACATAGATGTAATTCACAACTAGAATCTTGGACGGATTTTCCAAAGAGGAGAGGAGGCGTACTCATGGTTCATTTCACCGGACTGGATTACTTTTGGACTATAGCGTACATTCTTTTAACGGTTGCTTCGGGCGTCGTGTTTTACAAATTGGGCAAGCGTTCCGGCGCTGATTTTTTTCTGGCCGGTCGTGGTTTGCCCTTTTGGTTGCCGGCAACCTCCAATTTCGCTACGCATACCGCTACAGACACACCCATGTGGTTTTCAGGTTGGGTTTATCGTTCCGGTATGTACGGCATCTGGGGATCGTTGTTTGCAGGATGGTGCGCCATCAGCGCATTTGTCTCGACGCGCATCTTCCGACGTTCTTTGGCCGGAACCCAGGCTGAATGGCAAACTCTGCGTTTCAGCGGGCTGCCTGCTGAATTGATGCGCGGCTGGATGGCCGGCTGGCAAGTGGCGCTCAACATGTTCATCGCCGGTTGGGTCGGCATTGCCATGGGCAATGTGTGCGCCTGGGCTTTTAACTGGCCTATCTGGTATGGACTGGTGTTCTTTTCCAGCATTTGCGCCATTTATGCCATGACCTCGGGTTTCTGGGGCGTCATCATCGCCGACGTGCAGCAGGGCATCACCATGCTGCTTACCATCGTGCTGGTCAGCATCTGGGCTACCATGGCTGCCGGCGGACCGACAGCGATTGTAGCAAAAATCAATTCACTCAATCGTCCGGAAATGCTTAATCCATTTCACTTTACCGGTTGGTTGAGCGGCGATTATCCGCTTTTATGGCTGGTAACCATGATCATCGTGCCGTTTTTCGGCGGATTCGGCATGGCTACCAACTTTGACTGGTTTGTGGAAGCACAGCGCGTGCAATCAGCCAAGACGATCAAGTCCGCCTCGTACAGCATCTGGTGGGGTTCGGCGGCCGTCATCGTCCGCAACTCGATCTGGGTCATTGCCGTGCTGGCGTTCTTTGTTCTCAATCCCCATCTGACCGATCAAGCGGATTATCAATTGGCCTGGTTTCGCATGGGCTTTGAGTATTTTCCACCCGGTCTGGTAGGCTTCTTTTTTGCTGCCATTCTGGCCATCCATTTTTCCACTATTTCCGGTATCCTGAATCTCGGTTCCATGTACGCCACCCGTGATTTGTATCACCATTACATTAATCCCAAAGCAACGGATAAACAGGTTATCAGAATCGGGCGCATTTTTACCGTCGTGGTGCTGCTCGGTTCCTTCTTTTTCGGCTTCATGGTCGGCAAGGACGTGACCAAATGGCTGTTTTTCGTGCTCTGGTTGATGACCGCCGGCACCTGGTTGCCCAACATTCTGCAGGTGATCTGGTGGCGTTTTAACGGTTGGGGCTATCTCTCTGCCTGGGTGGCCAATCTGGGCATCTGCTGGCTGGTGGTCTGGATTCTGCCCTCTTTCGGCATTTTCAGCGACTTGAAAGATTTTCATCAGTTCTGGTTGCTCATGGTGCTGGTAGCGGCTGTTTATATTCCAGTCACTTTTCTCACCAAACCGGATGATATGGATCGACTCGTCAAGGTGTATGTGCAAACCCGTCCCATCGGTTTTTGGGGGCCGGTGCGCCGCGAGGCGGAGCGTCGTGGTTTGTTGAAAAAGCTGGAAGAGATCGATTTAAAAGCAGAACAAGAATCCCGAAAGGAGCGCTAAATGGCTATCATAAAACGAAACTGGTTGCCGCATGAAGCGGATGAGTGGACCAAAGAGGACTGGATCGCCATTGCCCTGTCGCCCCTGAGTTATATCTTTATCACCTTTGGTCTGGCTTTGAGTCTTTTTTTATTGCCGATCGGATTTATCATGCTGGCTATTGGCATCATTGTCACCGCGCTGATGTTCTGGGTGATTGATCCCAAACTGAGCGCCATCTCTGAAGAGTACGAGCACAATCAACAAAAATATCTGAACGATTTGGAGCAGATCCAGCGCTGGGAGGAGAAAAAATGAATCAGAATCTCATGGCAGTGATCGGCATGACCGTCATCTATCTGTTCTCGCTGGCCGGCATGATTTTCGCATACATCTATTACAAGAAAAATAAAAAAGACTAACCTACGAGGAACGCTATGTTTTTATACATTGGTCATCCCATTTGGGGTTACATATTGCCAACCGCGATTTTTACCGTTTCTTTTTGTATTGCCTGGGCGTGCTATAAACACTTTACGAAAAAAATGCACTAGAATGGAAATGGCATGAATTCGTTATCACCGTATTTGGCTTTTGCCGTGCAAACCGCTTATGAGGCCGGCAGGTTGACGCTGGGATATTTTAATCGCGGCATTCTGCCGGATTACAAGGAAGACGATACGCCGGTGACCGTTGCCGATCGCGAAGGTGAAAAGCTGATCCGGCAGTGCATCGAGCGCCGTTTCCCGGATCATGACATCGTCGGCGAAGAGTTCGGTCAATCGGATAAAAAATCGGCCTTTCGCTGGTTCGTGGATCCCATCGACGGCACCAAGTCTTTCACCTGCGGTGTGCCGTTATATACGGTGTTAATCGGTCTGGAAATCGAAGGCCGCATCCAGGTGGGTGCGGCCTATGTTCCGGCCTTGAATGAAATGGTTTATGCTGCCGCCGGCCTGGGTTGTTTTTGCAATGGTCGCCCGGTACGCGTGCGGGAAACCCCGGAACTGCAACGGGCTATTATGTCTTTTACGGATCCGGTCACGTTTGAGCGATATAATCGCCTGCAAGCCTGGCAGCGTTTGCAAAAAGCTACCTGGCACCGTACCGGATTGTCCGACGGCTACGGTCATATTCTGACCGCCACCGGCCGTATCGATCTGATGCTGGATCCGATCATGAGTGCGTGGGATTGCGGGCCGTTTCCGATTATTCTGTCGGAAGCAGGCGGCTATTTTGGCGATTGGTCCGGCAACGAGACCATTTACGCCAATGAAGCGCTCTCTACAACTAAAACGCTGTTGCCGCAGGTTTTAGAGATCATTGCCACAGCAGATGGTAAGAACGGCAAGTAGAGGTTGTCCTAAAAGTAATTTTTAGAAAGTAGTTCTCCGGCTGAAGCTGAGCTACATGCTAATCCTTAATTCCCGCTGTGACAATTTTCACAACCCTCGTTCACCGTAAACGCTCTTTCACCGTCATGGCAGGCGCCGCACTGCTTTTTTTCATACAGCGCCGCCATTTTTACTGTTCCCCTTTTCCCTGCTTTTTCCGGCCTGATTTGAAAAATGGCGGCGTGACAAAATTTACAGTCCGGTTTATCCGGATCCACATGAGTATCATGATTAAAGGTGACGATCCCCGGGCTGCCATCCGCCTGTTCAAAAGCAATGGCTGCCGGCAGTCGTAATTCCGCCGCCGGCTGCAAAACCGCCGCAGATGCAGCGTCATTTCCTTGAAAACCAAAACGCACCGCAGAGAAGACAATCATCATAAAGCCGCACAACAGTAGGGTGACCATAAGTGCAGTCCGGCCTGCCGGCGCTGCCTGGCGATCGGCGTCGTGATGGTCAAAAACCGGCAAATGTTTTGCCGTAAAACGAAAGGCCATTATCCCGGCTGTAATCAGCGAGGCGGTGATCACCCATTCCATCCACGAGGGAAAGTAGGTTGTTCCGGCTGACCGGGTCATGCCGATGATCGCTACATTGAGACGATGTAAAACAAACCCGCAAGTCAAACTAACGGCGCCAAGCAAAAGCCCGAGCCGGCTGGAATAAATTTTCCGTATGCTGAATATAACAACCGGCAAAACGACCAGGAGCGTTAATTCAGCAATAAAAAAATAACTTTCAAACGACCCGTCAAAAATATAGCGCTGTTTGTGGTTGATAATAATTTCCAGCATTCGGCCTAGTAGCCAAACCAACTGGACAAGGATAATAGGCCGCCCCAGGCTTTGCAATAACCTGCGCTGCAACGCTTGGCCCAATGCATAATGGCTAAGGTTCGATTCAAAAATGATCATCCCTAGGCCGGCGCTGATGGATGAAACAAAAAAGAACGCCGGCAACAGGCTGTTATGCCACAAGGGATGGAGTTTACCAGGCATGATAACATAAAGGGCGCCCAGCGAAGACTGATGCATGGTGGAGAGCAATACGCCGATCATGACCAGAAACGGCGTAACGCGTGTGACTGCTTTTACTGTTTTGCTAAAACCGAACCGTTCCATTAAAGACGGAGCAAATTCGCAAAAAAGCACAGTCGTATACAGCATGACGCACCAGGCCACTTCAAACATGACCGAATGCGGGTTCCACATGATGATGGGATGCCAGATGTTCCAGGGTTTGCCCAGGTCATAGAGCAGCGCCGCAATGACGAGTAAATAACCGATCAGAGCGGTCAATAGGGCCGGTCGCACCAGCGGTTTGTACTTTTCAAGATGAAAAACATACACTGTGGCGGTGATGACGAATCCACCGGCTGCCAGTCCCACGCCGACGAGTACATCAAAGCCGATGGCCAATCCCCAGGGCCAGGAATCAGATAAATGCGTGGCAGCTCCCAGGCCCTGATAGTAGCGAATAAATGCGGCGTACAGGCCAGCCAACCACAATGCGCCAAGCAAGCCGGCCCAGAGGGTGATTCGTTTAAAAAGAAATTTCATGAATGGTTCTCGTTCTGTTTTTCTTCCAGTAATTTCATTCTGCGCCGGATTATCCACCAGCTGCACAACAAAAAAACACCACCGGCGGTGCAGACATTGGGAATCTGTGATATGACTTTCCAGGTCAGATCAGAATAGGGGGCGTGCCGCACCTGTGCCGGAAATCCGAGTTCTACAAAAGGCACAGCCGAGAGATATAAAACACTGGTACCCCCGGCTTCGGTGAGTCCATAGATTTGGTTGGTGTATTTTTCCGGAAATTCATGAATGGTTGCACAAGCTTGCTGGATAAGAGCATCGCGCTTGCCAAATACGGTCGCTTTATTGGGGCAGACAGCGGTGCACGCCGGTTCTTTGCCAAGCTGTAAAGCTTTATCAAAACACAGGACGCATTTGCGTATCTGCGGCGACGGACTCGACCAATCATATTTGGGTATGTCAAAAGGACAGGCTGTCTGGCAATAGCGGCAGCCCATGCACCTGTCCGGGTCATAAATGACGGCGCCTTGTTCCGTTTTTATCAGCGCGTTCACCGGGCAGGCGGAAACGCAGGCCGGATGTTCGCAATGCATGCAATGCCGGCGCACGTTCACTCCGTGATGGTGTTCCACGCTGGTCCAGGTGGTTGCGGACAGCGCCGGCGTTACAGCCTCGACCGGCAGATCGTTGATGGCTTTACAGGCTATAACGCATGCTTCGCATCCTGTGCAGCGGGTCACATCGGTCAAGATGGCAGATTTCATTTCTAGTTCCTGATCAGCAATATATATTTTGTGAAATATACAAAATATTTGTCCAATGTCAAAATTATCATATTTTAACGATTTTCCCGGGTCTTGGCAGGAAAATTTACACCAGTTGACAAGAAGGGATTTGCTGTTGACAAAGCAGACAATTCTGATTATATTGAAAGAGAGGCATTGGTATCCGATTACAAATAACAGAGCTCGATAAGAAAATTTGACGATTCGCGCTGACAAAAGGCCGCGGTATTTCTTGCGGCTGCAAATGGTAAATGAAGGGGAGACGATGAAAAAACAAATTGTTTTTCTCATTTTGCTCTGCGCAGCCATGACAGCCGTCGCAGAAAATTATCTGATCAATGGCGGACAGGAATCACAGATCAATTATGAAATGGAACAGCGGGTTGCGCCCGCTGCCGGCACGCAGAAGCTGATCCTGAGTTATGTCGTGCCGGCGACTTTTTCTTCGCCCACTTTTACGCAAAAAATCACCCAGTTTCGCATCGACTTTTCCAGGAATCCGGCGACAAAGGAAGAAGATGTGGACCAGCGCGGCAACAAAATTGTCCGCATGATCTGGAACCGGCCTGCCGAGGTGATCACCGCCAAGATCAGTCTGAGCGCCCTGAACAGCACCGGTCTCAAACCACTGAAAACCAACGCGCCTTTTCCACTCGCGTCTGTGCCGGCAGATATCGCACCCTATCTACAACCGACAACCCAGGCGCCGAGCAGGAATTCGGATATCAACGCTCAGGCCCGCAAGCTGACGAGTCAGGCGAAAACGGAATTTGCAGCTGTACAGCAAATCATCAGTTGGGTTGTGGATCGCATGCAATATGTGCTGGTGCCGGAGAGTTATGAAGCGCTGTACTCTTTTCGCACCGGCAAAGGCAATTGCCAGAATTATTCACATTTGGCTGCGGCGCTGCTGCGCAGCGTCGGCATTCCGGCGCGCATTGTCAACGGCATAACTTTGAAACAGCCCTATGATGTGGATATCGGCGACGGCATCATGACCTTGCGCATGGCGCAGGGACGGCACTCGTGGATCGAAGTCTGGTTTCCCGATCTGAACTGGGTGCCTTTTGATCCGCAACAAACCCAGCTCTTTGTCAGCAACCGGTTCATCCGTGTTGAAGTGGGTCTGGACAATGAAGAGACCAGCAATGACGGTTTGATTCGCTGGACGCAATCGAGTTCATCCAGTGGCCAACCGCAATTTGAAGAAACCATTGAAGCCGCGTTTGTCGGCGACCGTGTTCAGTTGAATGCCAAAAAGCAAAGTTACGGTCCGAAAAAATTGTTGTTCTCACCGACGGTAGAGACCGCTGTTGCCTTGGCTCAGCCCATAAAACCAAAGCCGCCAGTTGAGTCGAAACAGGAAATTCCGGTCAAGCCGGTGATACCACAACGCTACGGCGAAGCCTCCTATAACAAACCTTTTGTTTTCGGCAATCTGGAATTCCCACGCAATATGGATTTCATTTCTGCACGCGGACCGGCCCAACAGACCAGCAACGGACAGATGGAAATGCGCAAAAATTTCCTTGTAGAAACCGCCGAATATATCACCACACAAGGCAACCAATATGCGCAGACTTTTATCCTTGAAAAACCGGTCAAGTTGAGCAAGGTGGGGCTGGCATTGCACAAGTTCGGCGGCGACGGCCAGTTGTGGGTCGAACTGTTGCGTGACGACGGCAAGGGTAAACCTGCGGCTGTTTTGAACACCAGCGATTTTATTTCATTGTCGCAGATCAAGTTCAGCGTAGGGTATGATTGGGTTGATTTCGATTTCAGCCAGGAATCGCCTACTCTGGCGCCGGGCCGCTACTGGATTGCCCTCGGCTTTACCGGCAGTCCCATCGTCAATTGGTTCTTTACCTACGGCAAGCCGGTGGGACCTGAGGACGGTACGCGCTACAAGACCATGTTTGACGAAACATGGAGCAGAAGTCTGGCGTTTGAGTTCAATTATCGGGTGGTGGGCATGTCGGTGGAGTAGAACGATGCCCGGAATTAAATCCGCGCCAACGAAAAGAATTAAAATTCATTCCGCAATTTAGGCGGGACGAACGTCCTGTCCAGCTCTCGCATTGGAGGAATCTCTTGTGCGATGCAGTGCCCCGTGTTTGTTTTGTCCCTTGCAATTCACCTATATTTTTCTGATAATTAAGTTAAAATTTCCCATTGCATTTCCGTTCATTATTGTTAAATTTTACTGATTTTCGTCATTGTATGGCTTACAATCTACGAGGCCCGCCATGTCCGGTAAAAAGCTGTACCTCCTCATAGCTCTTGCCGTTGTCATCATTTGTCTTTTTCTCTACATTTTTTTCCATCGCGACAAATTACCTGCTGAAAATGGCGAGGAAAACAACAAGCAGATCAAGGCCACATCCGAGATTGTTTTCCCTGTAACCGTGACGCCGGTTGTCAGGGAAAATCTGATTCTCTGGATCACCTCCGGCGGATTGGCCAGGCCGGCCCGTGAAGCGGAAATCGTCACCCAGATCAGCGGCCACATGGATACATTGGCTGTGCATAACGGCAAAACCGTCATCCGCGGCCAATTGCTCGCCCGTCTGGATCCGGCCGAAGCCCGCATTGCCCTGCGCCAGGCGGAGAACAATCTGCTGGCCTGTCGCATCAATTACAACATCATCAAAACCGCGCCCAATACCCAATTGAGCAGTCGACCGGAATATGTGCGTAAACAGCTGGACAGTCTAACCTCCGCCTATAATGAGGCGAAGGAACAGCATCTCCGCGGTGAACTGGACGAGGAACGGTTTCAGCGCATCCGTCGCAACTATGAATCTCTGCTCAGCTACCGTGATTTTGACCGCGACGATGTGGTGGCTAACAAATGCGGTCTTGATGCCGCTCTGGTTTCCTATGAACAGGCGCGACTCAACCTCAGCTACTGCACTCTGACCGCGCCTTTTAACGGCGTGGTGGCTGATTGTGAATTGGGTCCGGGCAACAGCTTTATCCCGCAAAATTTCAAATGTATGAAAATCGTTGATCTGAGTTCCATGAAAATCGTGGCAGAAGTCACTGAAACGCAACTAGGTCGATTGGCCATTGGCCATCGTGCTGAGGTGCGTTTTGTCGCCTATCCGCAAGAGGTTTTTTATGGTCAGGTCTGCGAGATCAATCCCTATATTGATCTGGAAAAACGCATTGCCAGGGTCGGCATCAAGGTGAATAATCCCAGCAGTCGCATCAAGCCGGGTATGTACGGCAGCGTGCGCATCCAGGGCGACGTGGTTGACGGCGCGGTGATCGTACCGCGCTCCGCGCTGGTTATGCGCGACAATCGTCCGGTGATCTTTTTAGCGCAAAACGGTCTGGCTAAATGGAATTATGTGGAATTGGGCGCAGAGAATGAAGATTATTGTCAGATCCTCAAAGGCGCAGCAGCCGGAGACACGGTGGTGGTAGATGGCAATTATCATTTGGCTCATGATGCCAGGATACGGATCAACAGGTAAAAACGAACACGGATGAAACGGATGGAACGTATATGAACGGATAAAGATTGGAGCATATTATGCTACATGAAGACACGACTGATATCATTTTAAATTCTTTTATAAGGTTTACAATATTTTGGGTTACGGCTTTCTGGAAAAAGTATACGAAAATTCATTGGCTTATGAATTACACAAAAATGGATTGACTGTTTTGCAGCAGGAAGAAATTGACGTTTATTATGAAGAGGTCAAAGTAGGAAAATATTATCCGGACATACTTGTGAAGGATAAAGTAATTATCGAAATTAAGGCTTGTGGACAATTATGCGAAGAGTTTGAGGCACAGTTGACAAATTATCTTCGAGCGACTGAATATGAAGTAGGTTTGTTGCTCAATTTCGGCCAAAAGCCTGATTTCAGGCGAAAAATATTTGAAAACAAATTGAAACCTTCACTTGACTTGAAAAGGTGAATTAAATCCGTTTT
>CAYLWO010000049.1:18152-30453 GCA_964387285.1 uncultured Cytophagia bacterium
TTGAAAACAAATTGAAACCTTCACTTGACTTGAAAAGGTGAATTAAATCCGTTTTTATCCGTTAAATCCGTTCGATCAGCGTTCGCTTTTTAGGTGAAAACGAACACGGATGAAACGGATTGGACGGATTTGAACGGATAAAGAAAAGGACCTAATCCGTTTTTATCCGTTAAATCCGTTCAATCCGCGTTCGCTTTTGAGGTAAAATCGAACACGGATGCAACAGATAGAACGGATAAAACAGCTACAGTTGGTATTCGTTTTTTCAAGATTGAGGTCGCCGCAATGTCGCTTACGCACACTGCAGTCAATCGTCCGGTCACCATTGCCATGCTCTTTATCGGCATTGCCGTTTTGGGCCTGCTGTCGTTAAACAAAATCAGCATCGATTTTTTGCCGGCCATCAAAACCCCTGAATTGATGGTGCAGACCGTTTACACCTCTGCTTCGCCCGAAGAGATCGAAAAACAGGTCAGCGAACCCATCGAATCCGTTCTCGGCACTGTCAGCGGCATTAAACATATCAGTTCCATTTCCCGTGAAGGCCTCTCCCTGGTGCGGCTGAAATTCAGCTGGGGATCGGACATCGATTACGCCATGCTGGAGGTGCGCGAAAAACTGGATGCAGTGCGCAGCTTTTTACCGTCTGAAGCGGAACGGCCTACCATTCTGCGCATTGATCCTTCCACAGAATCCATCATCACTGTTTCATTGGCCTTGGACAAAGAACAGCATGCGGTCAGCGACGGTGGCCGGCAAAATGCCGAATTAGCCCAGTTGCACGAGTTTGCCCAGGTGTTGGTCAAGCGACGGTTGGAGCAGATTCAAGGTATTGCTCAGGCGGTTGTTGCCGGCGGCAATGAACGCGAAATCACGGTCTTGGTTGATCCGGACAAACTGGCCGCTTTTGGCCTGCAACTACAGGATGTCAGCACAGCTCTGCAACGCGCCAACATTCAATTCAGTGGCGGAACTTTAAAGCAGGGTGTATTTCGCTATGCCTTTCGCACTCTTTCCGAACTGGAAACGCTGGCTGATATCGAACAGGTGGCGCTGACCACCAGCCAAAATCGACTTGTCCAATTGCGCAACATTGCTCAAGTGCGGGAGGGTTTTGTTGAAAAACAGGGATTGACCCGTGTCAATGGCCGGGAAGCTGTTCTGTTATTCATTCGTAAAGAAGCCGGCGCCAACACTGTGCAAGTGTCGTCTGAGGCACATCGCATTTTGACGCAATTGGCTGCCGACTATCCGGATGTCGCTTTCACTGTTCTCTTTGATCAGGCTGAATTCATTCGCAAATCCATCAGCGATATCGAGCAAGCGATTCTCTGGGGCGCTGTTCTGGCCTTTTTAGTATTGTTTCTTTTTCTTGCCGATCCCCGCTATCCTTTACTCATAGGCGTTGTCACGCCTTTTTCCATACTTACCACTGTGGTGATGATGTATTTTTCCAACATCACATTTAACATTATTTCCTTGACCGGACTGGCGCTCGGCATCGGCATGGTGGGCGACAATGCCATCATCATTGTCGAGAATTTCAGCCGGCTGCGGCAAGCCGGATTGGGCGTGCGCGACGCTGTGCTGCAGGGCGCCAAAGAACTGAACGTGACCGTGTCTGCAGCAACGCTGACCAATGTGGCCATATTCTTGCCGGTCGTGTTTGTCCATGGCGTAGCGCAAAAGCTGTTTCTGGACATGAGTCTGACCATGACTTTTTCTTTACTGGCTTCCTTATTGGTCGCCGTGACGCTGGTCCCTGCTTTATTGGATCGCATGCCTGAACGAACAAAGACCGGAAAATCCTCGCAGTTTTTGGCATTATATGATTCCTGGAAAGAAAAATATCTGCTGCTTTTACGATGGTGCTTGCACCATCGTATGGCGATTATGCTGCTTACCACCGGCTGTGCCTTGCTGGCCGCGACGGCAGCATTCTTTATTCCGGCAGAACAAGCGCCGGATATTGATCAAAGCCGTTTTACTATTGAACTGGTCATGCCGCGCGGCTCTACGCTGGAGGCTGTTTCTTCCACCTCGGCTCTGGTGGAAAATAGCCTGCTCTCTTTGCCGAGCATCGCCGCGACGGCCGCGGACATTGGCATCTCCAGCCGCGAAGATTATTTCAGTCTCTTGTTTGCAGATATGGACCGCAGTCGCATTGAAGTTAAAGTGCGACCCGGACATACGGTTGCACAGGCCATGAGCGCAGGTCGTGCGGCCATAAATTCTTTGCAACGACAGTTGACGGAAATGGGGGCGAGTCTTGCTTTTAAACGGCGCGCCACTACCTTTGAACGCATTTTACAACCGGCGGAAAACGATATCGAAATTCGCGTCATCGGCAGGGATTTGGCTGTTAGTGCCGAGATTGCCGGACAGTTGCAAAAGCGCGCCCAGTCCGTACAAGGATTGACGGACATGCGCCTGGCCTTGCAGCAAAACAACCCCGAAATGCGCGTGCGACTGTTGCGTGAACAAATGGCTGTGCACCGTCTCGATGCCGAACAGGTGGTGGAGGAGGTCAGCTGTTTTTTACGCGGTCAGGTGGCCACCTATATCAGTGATTTTGACCAGCGCACGCCGGTGCGTGTAAGGCCGGCGCTGCGCAGCGATGCGGATAAAAAAGCCGCACTGATGCGCCATTCATTGCGCAGCGGCGCTCCGGTTTCTGAGGTCGTGGAAGTGGATGACGGCTTTGGCTACAATGAAATCTACCATGACAATCATAATCGTGCGGTGCTGATCTATGCCAATGCCGGGAGCCGCAATATTTTGAGCGTGGTCAACGAATTAAAAAAGACCAGCGCTGCCATGATTCTGCCGCCCGGTTACGAGATACAGGTAGGCGGCAAGATAGAAGAAATCCGCGAAGCGGTTTCCGGTTTGTTAATCATTATTCTGTTGTCTCTGTTTCTTGTCTATATGATTCTGGCGTCAGAATATGAATCGGTTCTCTATCCCCTCGTGATCTTGATGACCAGTCCCTTGTCTGTTGTAGGCGCTTTCTTATTCATGCTTCTGGCCGGGCAGAGTTATAATGTTATGTCCATTGTCGGTTTGGTCATCATGCTGGGCGCTATCGACAACGACACCGTGATTGCGCTGGACCTGATCATAGATAACCGGCGGCAGGGAATGGGATTGCATGATGCCGTACTGGACGGCATGAGCAAGCGTTTGCGGCCCATTGTCATGACGACGTTAACTACTTTGCTCGGCATCATTCCCCTGTTGATCGGCTTTGGCGCCGGCCTGGAACTGGCGGCTGCGTTAAGCTGGCCGGTGATGGGCGGTATTTTGGCTTCAACGCTGGTAGCCATGTTTGTCGATCCGGTGCTATACACCTATTTTGATCGTTTTCATCACAAACAAAAATGATAGAAAAGATCCTACAACGTCCTGTCACCGTACTGATGGGTTTTGCCGCGCTTATCGCGCTGGCTCTCTTCAGTTATACCCGACTGCCCATAGAGTTAAGCTCTGAAGTCGATTTGCCCAAAATTTCGGTATTGACCAATTGGCCCTATGCTTCTGCTGAAATGGTGGAACGATCCCTGACCACGCTGGTGGAGCAGACGGCTGCCACTGTGTCCGGTGTAAAAAAAATCAGCTCCACTTCAAAGGAAGGACAGTCCACTGTTGAGGTAGAGTTTCAAAAAAACGCCGATATGGATTTGGCCCGGTTAGAGATGGCGGAAAAAATGGCCTCGCTGAAGCAGGTCCTGCCGGAAGATGCCGGCGCCCCGCGTTTGCAGCGCTATGTGCCGAAAGAGGTTGAAAATTTGCAGGGTTTTATCACTTTTCAGTTGTTTGGCCCCGTGTCCTTGTCCTATTTGCAGAATTATGCTGACGAGAAAATCCGCCCGGCGCTTTTAGGGATTAAGGGAGTGGCAAATGTGCAGATCCTCGGCGGCGCGCAAAGGGAGATTGTATTGCGCTTGAATGAAGAGCGGATTAAGAGTCTGAACATCAATCTGGCGCAGGTGCAAAAGGCCGTGCAAAGCAGTCAGCGGGATAATCCCGCCGGCGTTGTCCGACAATCGGGTCAAATACGTTATGTTTATGTCGGCGATCGTCTGCATTTTGCTGACGATATAAACAATTTGGTCATCCCTGCCGGGCATCGTGGCGGACGCCCCCTCAGGCTCGCAGAGCTGTGCACGGTCCGGGATACTTTGGCCGAACCACAGAACCTGGTGCGCATCAACGGTCATTCGGCCATCACGATAGAGATCGACAAGGAGCCCGGCGTCAATATGCTGGAGACCGCGGCCGCTGTGGATGAAGCGGGAGCGCGGCTGGCCTTGTCTTTCCCAAACGGCATGAGCATGGACAAAGTGAGTGATCGCAGCAAAGATATCCGCGAGGAGATTCAGGAGCTATCCGGAAAATCGTTGTTGTCCGGATTATTTGTGATTCTGATTCTTTTTTTGTTCTTTCGCAGTCTGCCGCTGTCCTTTATTGTTTTTTTTACCGTGCTTTTTTCAATTGCCGGCGCGTTGATTTTCCTCGCTCTGTCGGGAATAGGATTGAATGTGATTACCCTGTCCGCACTGGCGCTTTCCTTCGGCGTCTTGGTGGACAATGCTGTGGTGATTTTTGAAAATATTCAGCGTCATTTTGAATCGGCTTATTGCAAATCTGCTTATCAATGCATTGGCGACGGCGTGAAGGAAATTCGTTTGCCGCTCTTGGCCGCCACCGCCACTACCATTGGGGCATTATTGCCGGTGATTTTCCTGCCGGAA
Source organism: uncultured Cytophagia bacterium (assembly GCA_964387285.1). Lineage (GTDB taxonomy): Bacteria > Zhuqueibacterota > Zhuqueibacteria > Residuimicrobiales > Residuimicrobiaceae > Anaerohabitans. The sequence goes on from CAYLWO010000049.1 coordinate 22,907, forward strand.
AACCTGGCCGCCTACTTTATGCAATTTGCCGCTGCTTCAGCAGTCACATTGATTTTCTCTTTTCTGGTTGCATTTACCTTTATTCCTGTTGCCTTCCAATGGTATAGGAACAAATGGCCGCATAACATGCGAGAGGCCGGTGATCTTAAAAATATCCGTCGCATTCTACGAACTATAAAAGGCGGGTACGAGCGTATTATCCAATGGAATTTACAGCATCGCAAGACCGTGTTGCTGTTTTCCATCTGGTTCATCGGATTGCCTGTTTGGTTGTTGCCGTCCAAGTGGGAGGTTAAACCATTCTCCGAATCTCCGCCACAGTCGTTGCGGCTGTGGCATATGAAAAACAATGCAGCTTTTATCTATAACGGCGTTTTTGACAATGCGGTGATGACCAGAGCCCGGCCCTATCTGAATCATCTTCTGGGCGGCGCTTCTCACCTGTTTTTCAAGTATGCGTACTTTGGCGAGTTGTGGAAGTTCGGTCAGGATACCTATCTCATCGTCAGTCTCCATGCTCCGCAAGGCACCGAGCTTTTACGCGTTGATCATTTCATCCGACAAATCGAAGCGCGCCTGGAGCAGAATCAAAAAGTGATTCATCGTTATATCACGCGCGTCTATCCGCGTTTCGCCCAAGTACGGGTTGAATTTGATGAGCAAACAGCAATGACGGCCGCGCCATTGATACTCAAGGATCAAATAACCGCTCTGGTGGCCGGCACCAGCGGATTCAGCGTCTCGGTGTACGGTTTTGGACCTGGTTTTTATTCCGGCGGCAGCGGCGGCAGCACCAATCAACAAATTCAGGTGCTGGGCTACAATTATAACAAGGTAAAGGAAATTGCACAGCAGGTGGGCGCTGTGCTCAGCCGCAATCCGCGGGTTGCGGAGCTGGAATTGGATCGTTTGCCCTGGCAGTCGGTGGAATATGAATTGGTTGGCCGCATCGATCGTACCGCACTGACCCGGCATGGCGTCTCTATTGGAGATTTCATGACAGCCGTGGCGGCGAAATTGCGTCGTAATTTGACGCGGCAGTCCATGACGATCGGCAATGAGGATGTTCAGTATTCACTCGGTTTTGCATCAGCCGGCAACAACAATGTTGCGTCTGAATTGGATGTTCGGGCATTGCGGCACAGCACCGTTAGGGCCGGCGGCCGCAGCATGACGATAGGGGATGCGCTTACAATCGAAACGCGACCGGTCATGTCGGAAATACGTCGTGAGAATCAGCAATACACACGCTATATCAGCTATAACTTTAAAGGACCATATAAAATGGCGGACCGTTTTTTAAAAGCGGTAATCAAATCGATCAAAACGCCGGCGGGTTATGAAGTCAAGGAGCCGGAGTATTGGCTGCGATTCATGGATAAAGACGCCATTCCCATGCTGCTGATCGCACTGACCGCCGTGTTGATTGTGTTTATGATCACCGCATCGCTGTACGAATCCTTGCTTAAACCGTTCATTGTTTTATTGAGCGTGCCTATGTCCCTGGCCGGACTGTTCCTCGGTTTTTATCTGTTCGATATCAACTTTGGCCGCGGCGGTTATGCGGCGATTATACTGTTGATCGGTTTGTCGGTCAACAACGGCATTCTGCTGGTGGATCGTATGGCGCATCTGATCCGGGCCGGCGGCGAGGCGACGGACCTGCTGTTGCGGCGCGCCGTCATGCAACGGACGCGGCCCATTCTCATCACCACTTTGACCACCATTGCGGGCTTTCTGCCCTTTGTCGTGGCGGCCGATGTTTACTCTTTTTGGTATTCATTCAGTTTTGCCGTCATCTGCGGCTTGACGGTTTCAACGGGAATGATGCTTTTGGTCATGCCGGTGTTCTATCGAATAACCTGTCGTACATTGCAGAATTAATGAACATTACTGGAGAAATCAACCATGAATCTGGTCGATGCTCTACACCGATTGACAAAAATGTGGGGTGCCAATTTTTTTGGCATTGCCGATTTGTCACCGGCCCGCGAAGCCATTGCCAACCAGGGTGGAGCGCGGCTAGCTGATTATCCCTATGCCGTCTCGATGGGCATAACATTATCTCATAGGATTGTCGATCAGTTGCCGCATGCACAGGAAAGAACAGTGGCAGTGAGCTATCGACATGAATATGATACCGTGAATCAGCGGTTGGATATGCTGGCCTCGCACATAAGTGGTTTTTTACAGGAAAACGGGCATCAAACTTTTCCTGTTCCCGCCTCAAGACGAATCGACGATCAAAAGCTTTGTTCCGTATTCTCTCATAAACTGGCGGCTCATCTGGCCGGCTTGGGCTGGATCGGCAAGAATAGCATGGTCATTACGCCGACACAAGGCCCGCGCGTGCGCTGGGTGAGCGTGCTGACGGATGCGCCGTTGCCGATGAGCGGCAAATCCATGGAAGACCAATGCGGTTCATGCCAGGCGTGTGTAGATATTTGTCCCATGCACGCGTTCAACGGCCGACCGTTTCATCCGGACGAACCAAGAGAAAAGCGTTATGACGCTGATAAATGTAATGAGTATTATAATCGGATGAAAATTAAGAAACCGGGATTGCACGTTTGTGGTCTTTGTTTGTATGTGTGCCCGTATGGGAAACATTGAGTGAAAGGCGCTGAACTTGGATTTTTATAAGACACTCGCTAATCGTAGAACAGTGCGCGAATTCAGTGATCAGGCGGTTGCGAAGCATAAAGTCTTACGCATTTTGAACGCCGGCCTGGCTGCACCGTCCCATAACCATCTGCGAGAATGGCTGGTAAATAGGTTATTGCCAGGTTGTTGCAACGGCAGCACTGTTTTGCTGAATGATAAACTATGTATCCCGAAGATAAAAATGTGATTATACGACTTGTTCTGCTCTTCAGAAACTTGTATGATTGGTTTGGTATCTACGGCACATCATGACAAATGCAAAGGGAAATTTATGAAAAAATGTCTTCGTATGGTATGCATATTTTTCATTTGGACCATAGCAATTGCCTCTTGTCATAAAGCGAATCTGACGCAAACCCTTTCCGAAGATTATGTTTATCAGAAACCCGTCCAAACCGATGACGGGTGGGAGGTAACTTCTTTAACCAATGTTGCTATGAACCAGCAGCCTTTAGTGCAAATGATGAGCACGATCCATAAAACCAGTGATCACCGGATTCACAGTCTGCTTGTAATAAAGGACGGCAAATTGGTTTTTGAAGAGTATTTTCCCGGCCATGCCTTCGATACCAACCAAATCAGTTCAGAAGGACCCTGGATCCAATATGACCGCGAAACGCTGCACTTTATGGCGTCGGTGACCAAAAGCGTCACATCGGTCATTTTCGGCATTGCTGTTGACCAAAATATCATTACGGATGTTCATGCGCCGGTCCGTGAATATTATCCTTCCTACCCTTCCATCTGGATCGATCAAAAATCTGCCATAACCATCCGGCATCTGTTGAGCATGTCGGCCGGTCTGGCCTGGGATGAGAATTCATATAATTATAACGACATTCGCAATGATATTCGGGGCATGTTTGCCAGCAGCGATCCTATCAAGTATATTTTAGAACGAAACCTGGAATCATCGCCAGGTACACGATTCCATTATAACAGCGGCTACGCAAATATCCTGGCAGATGTAGTGAGAATCAGCGGCGATATGAATCTCAAGGAGATTGGCGAGCGACACTTGTTTAATCCGTTAAAAATCCTTAATTATCGATGGGATATGATTCGCAGCAACTATGTATTTGCCTCCGGTGGATTATATATGCGACCGCGGGATTTGGCAAAAATCGGACAGCTTTATTTAAATGGCGGCGTCTGGCAAAACCAGCGCCTCATCTCGCCGGAGTGGATCACGGAATCTGTTCAGAGCTATATTAATCCCGGTTATACCAACTTTGCCAATGGCTATGGCTATCAATGGTGGCTGTATACTTTTCAGAACGGCTCGAAATCATATCCCTGCTATATGGCCATCGGCTGGGGCGATCAGCTTATGTATGTATTTCCCGCAGAAAAACTGGTGATTGTTACGACCGGCGGTTATTTTTTTACCAATGCCACTTTAACCGCACATAGTCTTGTGAACAATTATATTCTGAAAGCGCTTTAAATAATGGACAACCTATCAATAAAAAGACTGGAGACAACAGCGCAGGCTGAAATCTGCGCCGCTATGATGGCCGGCACAGAACCCTGGATCACATTAAAACGTGATTTTACCACCGCTCTCGAAAGAATCAGTGATCCGAATCTTGAAGTTTATCTGGCGTTTGCCGGATCGGAAATCACCGGTTTTATCATTATCAATATGCAAGGAGTCTTCAGCGGCTATATCCAAACTCTGTGTATTGCGCCGCAATGGCGGAATCAGGGCCTGGGCAGCCGGCTGATTGATTTTGCCGAGAAACGTATTCTAACGGAGACACCAAATGTTTTTATCTGTGTTTCTTCGATTAATCCAGACGCCAGACGACTCTATGAGCGGCTGGGATACAACCTGGTGGGCGAATTGGTCGATTTTGTGGTTTCCGGACATTCTGAATTTTTGTTGAGAAAGAGCATCGCACCGTTGTTGGAATTTCAAAAACCGCGATGAGAGGAGTCACGATGATATCTCGTCTGGCCTTGTTTGTCATACTGTTGTCCTGCCACGCGGAAAAAACGAATTCCGAATTGTTTCCCATTAGCATGCAAAGAATCAGCCGGCGCGTGTTACTGCTCACCTGTTCCAGGATCAATGTGCTGGCGATTTCCTCGAGCTCCGGTCTGATCGTCATCGATACGCACATTGCCCCATGCATCATGACGGAGATAAAGAAAAGAATTGAAAAAGAGTTTGGCCGCAAGGATTTCAAGTATGTGATCAACACCCATGGCCACCAGGATCACGTTTCCGGCAACCAGCTTTTCGATCAGGCCACTATAATCAGCCATGATCTTTGTCCTGTCTTTATGCAGAACTTTCCGGCAAATCTGTCGCGTAATATCTATCGGCTTAAAAAAAGTCTTCAGGAATCAGAGGAAGAATGGCATCATTTATCCCATGATTCCGATAAAGCGCGGGAATTGGCTGTCAGTATTTCGGCAAGACAAATGAGACTTGAGGACCTACAAAAAAAATTCAAGCTTACTCTGCCGAATAAAACTTTTGCGAAACGATTGGATGTCTCTTGTGGCGATATCAATCTGCAGCTGCACTATTGCGGCCCCGCTCATACGGAAAACGACGTCATGGTTTTTATTCCGGAGGAAAGATTGTTGGCGACCGGTGATCTTTTTACATCAAAATCCAGTTTTGGTTTTTCCATAAACAAAATGACAGATGTGCCAAGACTCTTATCTTCGCTTGACCGCGCATGCCAAGATTCCGTGCGTGTGATTGTCCCGGGACATGGCGCCCCATTATGCTTTGATGATTTATCGTCTTTACGTGAACGTTTACAGGAACAAGCCGCATCCTTTAGCATGATAGAATCTGCCGCTAGATTGTTAGAACGGTTATTATCACTGCGTGATCCATCGTCTGCGTTGGTTGAATATGAAAAAATGTTGGACTGCAACCTTTTTGAGATCATGGAAGATGAAGTTGATGTTTTGGGTTATCGGCTTATGGGGCGGGGTAAAATGACGGAAGCGGTCAAGGTGCTGGAATGGAATAGCCGGAGCTGTCCGGCTTCCGCCAACGCATATGACAGTTATGCGGAAGCGTTGTGGCGGGCCGGGGATATTCAGAACGCCATCAGGAATTATCAGAAATCCCTGGCATTGAGTCCGGCAAATGAAAATGCGAAGGACATGATTGAATTTCTTACGATAAAAACAACACCCGGCAAATAAACACAGTTCCCAAAATTCCCGCCGCATCGGCGATTAACCCCACCGGAATGGCGCCGCGGGTGTTTTTAATCTGCACAGCGCCGAAATAGACCGCCACCACATAAAAGGTCGTTTCCGAGCAACCGTAAATCGTCGAAGCCATGCGGCCGATAAAAGAATCAGGTCCGTGCGTCTGCATGAGTTCCGTAATTATGCCCAGCGAGCCGCTGCCGGACAAAGGCCGCATCAAAGCCGCAGGCAGCACCTCTGCCGGCATACCGATCAGATCCGTGAGCGGCGTCAACGCCAGGACAAAATAGTGCATGGCGCCGGAAGCGCGAAACATGCCGATGACCGCCAGGATGGCTACTAAAAACGGAATGATTTTGACCGCCACCTGGAAACCATCCTTGGCGCCCTCTATAAACACTTCATACACCTTGACTTTTTTAATGAATCCGTACAAAGGAATAACCAGCAATAAAAATGGAATAGCCCACTTGGAGAGTAACAGTACGCTCTTGCGAAAACTGTCCGGCGGCAGCCATTGCGTGGCTGCTTTAAACACGCCGAAATGCACAAGCAGCGCGGCGCCGACGATGACAAAAGCTAATGTCAATAACGATTTCCAGCCGGCCAGCAATCGCTGTTTGAGCACTTGAACGCCCTGATCAAGATAGATGTAAAATTTGGCCGCCAGAGCGCCGATAATGGTGGCGCAGGTGGAAGCAAAGATGGTGGCGCCGATGATCTCGGTCGGATCTGCTGATTTCAACGCTGCGCGCGCGGCAATGACGGTCATGGGAATCAGCGTGATGCTGCCGGTGTTCAGAGCCAGAAACATGATCATCGAATCCGAAGCACGATCCTTGTCCGGATTGATGGACTGCAATTCTTCCATGGCTTTCAGGCCCAGAGGAGTGGCCGCATTGGAGAGTCCCAACCAGTTGGCGGAAATGTTCAGCACCATGGCGCCAATAGCCGGATGATCTTCCGGAATATCAGGAAAGAGCCGCTTGCTGATCGGTTTGATGGCACGCGCAAGAATCGTCACCAGGCCGGCCTCATGGGCGATTTTCATGATGCCCAACCACAAGGTCATGATGCCGATCAAACCCAGTGCGATATTGACCGCCGTACCGGCAGAATCCATGGCGCCTTTGGCCACCTCTTCCACCGTGCCGGTAATCATGCTGACAACCAACGCAACCATGAGCAGAAAAAACCAGACATAGTTCATCATAGGGCAAGGTCCTTTGCGATTCGGTCCATTGAAAATATCCAGGGTGCAAAATATACGACAGGTGATAAAAATTGTTGTTTCATTTTAACAAAATTTGTAAATTATATTTAATACAAAGAATTGTTTGTGTATGCCTGATCAGAATTGTGGTCTCTGATACACTCAATTTTGTTGCAACAAACGGATTCGATGTAACTTTATTAAAATTAACCCCCTAATAAACTGGAGGCTGCCATGAAAGCTAAAGTTGATCCTGATCTGTGCACCGGTTGTGAATTATGCGTTGACACTGCTCCGGATGTGTTTGAAATGAAAGATGACGTAGCCGTTGCCAAAACAGAAACGGTTCCTGACGCTGCCAAGGACGCTGCTAAAGAAGCTGCTGATTCCTGCCCCGCAGAAGCGATTTCGTTGACGGACTAGCATTTTATTTTAAAACATGGAAAATCGGTCGGCCTTACTATGGGGCCGACTTTTTTTTTATCCT
>CAYLWO010000049.1:30553-44071 GCA_964387285.1 uncultured Cytophagia bacterium
TTTTTTCCGAAAATCCGCAGCCCGATCCCGGATCTCTTCCTGCGTTACGCCGGCAGCTTCGTACATGGCCAGAATGTTAGCCGTTGGCGTTTCCGGAGGAACCGCATGAGACGCCGCAAGAATATATCCTCCGCCATCTGCGGTCATTGCTTCCAGGAGATGTTTGGTTGCGCTATAAACCTCCTGCTTTGTTCCGTTGGGCAATAACTGCTGGGTATCTACGCCGCCCATAAAAGAAAGCACAGCGCCAAACTCTTTTTTCAGTTCAAAAGGATCCATGCCCGGGCAGTTACATTGGATGGGATTAAGCACATCCAGACCCATTTCAATCAGGTCCGGAATAATCGGTCTGATGGCGCCGCACGAATGATAGGCCACCAGTATGCCGTACGATTTCACCATACGGAACAACTCTGCCGCATGCGGACGCACCATTTCACGCCAGATAGCCGGACTGCAGATCATGCTGTGCTGGCCGCCCACATCATCGCCAGTCCACAACCAATCCAACGGAAATCGTTCACAGGCTTTTTGCGCCAGCTGTTTGGCAAAAGCGGCAGCTTCATGCAACTGGTAATTGGCCAGATCAGGGTCCGCAAGCATATCCATGGCAAACTGCTCCATACTGCGAATCCGGCTGCACATTTCAAACCAACAGGGCGAGATGTCGCAACCGATAAAATAGCGATCAGACCATTGCTTTAGCGGCATCATCAGATCCAGCAGCCGGTCGAGCTGCGACCAGGGTTGTTTGTAGGCGTGGATTTGCTCTTTGGTCGCATTCTGTAATGGCGCATGTTTGATTTGATTATAGGGACCGTCCTTGACCCAGGCAATGCCCCAATCATCGATATGACCTTCACCGTCCCGTTCGTGCACAATGCCCTCCATGGGGTAATTGTTGCTGACCCAGGTCTGGCGAATATCGTCGCCCATAACATCGGCTACTGCCGTGACCGGTATTTCCAGTTCCCGGCTCAGTTGCTGTTTGGTCTCGGGATGGAACCACATCCAGATAGGCGGACGATCGACAGGTTGTCGACGCAGAGCTGCTTGCACCCGTTCTTTAGCGTTCATGATTTTTCCACAATAGAATTCAAGCGGTCATAAAAGGGACTGGTCCACTTTTCTGTTTTGCCCATGATCAAGAGACTGGCGGCAATCATTTGTGCGCCTTCGCGCGTCTCCGCATCTTGCGACAACTCTTCGATCTTGCGAACAAGAATTTCCCCCTGATCCAGGGTTCTTTCTTCTGTAAGTGGTTGCCCCAGCCCCATGACCATTTTGGCGATCTGCAAATCAGGAAAAACAGTTTTATCGCTGCCCTGCATGGACAAAAAAGCGGCGGTCACTGCTTTTTGCACACGCGCCAGGCCGTTCCAGTCCTGCACCAGCGCTTTTTGATACATGCGGCGAAACGCTTTAACCATGCACGCTGCCGCACCGGAGGTTGCGCCGCAATGAAAAGAGCCGTCGGCTTTATGACCGGCGCGCAAGGCCCGACTGTAATGTTCATCCCAACCTTGAACGATCTTTTTCTGGTTAAAAGCCGGATCGTGTAAAAAGGCAAGCGTGCTGGTTGCAAAATCCGGTTCTGTTATTTTAATCCCGACGACATACGGGCTGCGTTTGCGTCCCAGTTTCTGCAGTAAAAGTCCGGCCGCATGGACGGTCAGAGGCGCGCCGTCAACCGAAGAGATGGAATACAAACCAAGCGGCATCTGCGCATCGATGATCGACGAAGCTGTCGGCAGCAGATGCTCGGCTACGGTTTCGTCGTCAGCATCGGCCGGGAGCGAGCGGCCGCGACGCATCCAGATAATATCATAATCCCACTGTTTGAGTGCCGCAATAAGCCGATGGTTGTCATCAACGCTGTCTTCAGTGCGCAAGAGCGCCTGCTTGCTGGTTTTGCCCAGCTGTGCTTGTCCGCCGATCTCGAGCGTGGCCCAGTGTTCGGCAAATGTGCGCACATGTCCCCAGCCTGTTGACGATGCAAAAAGCACGCCGGGTGCGCCCTGATGGGCAATCGCTTCAGCATATATCCGTGCCGCTTGTTCGTCGAGTCGACGCCGCGGCAGCGGGCCCGTGGTCGGATCCAAAAGGGCGACGGTCCAGGCCGGCATGCGCCTGATGGGATCGTCGATCAGAGCTTTGCGTATTTCTTCAGACACGGCGGCGACTCTCAGCATCCAGGCTTATTCTTTAAGCAGCAAATCAATTTCCATATTCATCTCTTTGACCATTTCCTCGCCGCCTTCAAAACCGATGCTCTGAAAGGCGATGAGACCTTTTTTATCGATGATGAATTTGGTTGGAATGCCGGTCACACCATATTTTTCGACAAAATTTTCATCGTATAAAACTGTGAAAGTGTAGCGATTGTCCTTGATGAACTTTTCCACGCCGGCGATGCGTTTCGCTCCTTCTTCACGCTCCCATGTATTCAGCGCCAGAATCAGGACATTAGGATTGTATTTGTACTGTTCATGCACCTTTTGCAGAAAAGGAAAGGATTCTTTGCAGGGGCCGCACCAGGTGGCCCAGAAATCCACTACCACCACTTTGCCTTTTTGCTCCGAGAGTTTGACCATGCGGCCATCCAGCGATTTTAAATTAAAGTCAGTTGCCGGTTGATTCAGGCGTTTTTCGGTCAATTCCTGCAACATTTTTTGCCTGCCCTGATCGAGCATCTTTTTCAGCTGTCCGTCGAATCCTTTGGCGCCGGGATTTACTTTTGCCCAGGCAGCCTTATAGTAGCCGATCAATTCGTCATTGCCTTTGTTGGCAGCCAGGCACTCTTCCGCTGTCTGCACCACCTGGCTAAACTTGCCGTTTTTGAGATAGCATTCCAGCAGCCTGTTGTTGATGTTTTCCGTTTTTCCTTTATCTTTTTGATACGCTTCTGCATAGGCTGCCTCCGCTTCAAGGGTTTTGCCGGATTTGTACAGGCCTAATGCATACGTGTCCAGAATCATAGCCAGGCTGTAATCGATGCCCTGGCGCCACTCCTTCTCGGTCATGTAGGATGGTTTTTGCCGTATATCAGGATTGCGCAGCAGGTCCACGCCGCGTTTAGCCAATTCTATGCCCTGTTCCAGGTTTTTGCCCTTTTCAATCAAAGGCCACGCCAGTACATTATACATGCTGCCGCTCGGGTTCTCCATTTTTGCCAGCAAGTCAGCGGCTTTTTCCCATTGCCCCGCATCTGCATAAGCATTAATCAACATGTTCTGCATGGATTGTTTTTCTTTATCCGTCAGATCCATTTCAGTTAGCATGCTGTCGATCATGGCGATCCTGGTGCGGGAATCCTTGGTTTGAAATAATCTTTTACGCCGATCGTTCAGCGCGAATTTACCCCTGGGCGCTTTGTTCAGCCATTCTTTTTTTATCGCATCCCCGCGTTCTTTCTGATCGGTTTGGTAGAACCAGTTTAACAGCATGGTGACGGCTTCTTCATTATCCTCGTTGGCCTTATAAACTTTTTCCAATTGACCTTTAATCACGTTTTTGGTTGAATCGGTCCGTTTTTCACGCAACTGCAGATTCCAGAGCAGATTGTTCGCTTCAACGTGGTCCGGATAGAGTTTAATCTCTTTGGCCAATTCTTGTCTGACAAGAGACGGCGCAGCCGTTATTTTAAAATCAGCATATTCCCCTTGACGGTACAAAGAAGCCAATGCGTATTGGCTGCCTCTCACCGGTTTGCCGTCTTTGTAGATCAGGGTATGCCAACAATTCCCGCCACGGTCGTCGATTTTGTCTCCTGCCGAGAAACGGTACAGCAACAGCTGTGCATTTTGCTCTTCGAGAGTGAAATTGCATTGCCAGGTTTTATCATTTTTTTGCATGGGAATTTCGTACAATCTGGGCATTTCCGGATAATGCAACGCCAGAATTTGCGCCGTGATATTTTCGGCGTCTTTTAAGAGAGCATCTTTGGCTGCGCCATTGTAATAAATGGTGATTATTTCATTGATAGACGGCTTGGCCGGATCCAGCATCGCTGTTTGATCCGGTGAAATCCCGGATTGGCAGGACAACAGCAGAGCAGCAATGCTGAAAAACAGGGCAAAATGACGAAACATGGAACGCTCCTTTCAAATGAACGCCTGGTTAAAGTGCAGTTATTTTACAAAGGACAAGACTCATATTCAAGAACATTTTTATTTATTTTTTCGTAATTTTTGTTTACTTTATCAAACATGAGCTTTAGCCAAGTTATTTCAACAACCTGCAAGGATGGTTATGTCGAAACGTCGAGTTCATTATGTGCTTTCCACTCACTGGGATCGCGAGTGGTATCAACCTTTTCAGCATTATCGCTACCGCCTGGTTCAATTGCTGGACCATATTTTTTCAGGCTGGCAGGATGGCCGACTCTGTGGACCATTTCAAACCGATGGCCAGGCCATTGTTCTGGAAGATTATCTTGAAGTCCGCCCGGAACGCAGAAATGAAGCGGAGCAATTGGTCAAAGCAGGCCAACTGGTCCTGGGACCCTGGTATGTCATGCCCGATGAATTCCTGGTTTCAGGAGAATCTCTGATCAGAAATCTACGTATGGGCCGCGCTGTTGCACGACAGTTTGGCGGCCAGCCGTCCAATGCGGGATTTATCTGTGATATCTTTGGCCACAACAGTCAAATGCCGCAGATATTTTCCGGATTCGGCATACAGGCGGTATTTCTCTGGCGCGGCAGCAATCAGATTGAAAAAAGATTATTGCGCTGGCGCGCTGCCGACGGTACGGAAATGGTCTGCTATCGTTTTGGCCATGTCGGTTATTGCGATTATGCCTTTAAAGTCCGTCACGCTGACCAGGCCTATCGTGTTTTCGATAAAAAAGAAGCAGCCAAGGATCTGTGGCAGTTCATAGAACAGGAAGCCAATGCGACACAGACCAGCAGCCTTTTGATCTTCGACGGCGGTGATCATCTTGAATGGAATCCCGATCATTATGCCGTTTATCTGGAACAGAGTAAAAATCCCAAACCCGGTTACGAGTTGCTGCATACTTCGCTGGATGCTTTTATGAGCGAAACCGTCAAACAGATAAAGGACATCCCTGAATGCGTCAACGGTGAAATGCGTGAAACCGGCCATCTGCCGGATGATGTGGATCAATCCTGGCTCATTCCCGGCGTGTTGTCCAGCCGGGCGTGGATTAAGCAGGAAAATACAGCCTGTGAATCGCTTTTATGCCTCTGGGCGGAACCGTTATCTGTTTTTTCCTCCGGCGCTCTGAAAGAAGAACACCCGAGTCGATTTTTGGATATTGCCTGGAAATGGCTGGTGCAAAACCATCCGCACGATTCCATTTGCGGATGCAGCATCGATCAGGTGCACGAGGATATGAAATATCGGTTCAGCCAGTGCCGGCAAATTGCCGCTCGATTGAGCCATGAGGCTGCGCAAAAAATCACGGCTTCTATCGAAGGCGAAATCAAAGCCGACGAGTTGCGGCTTGTGCTCTTTAATCCTCTTGCACAGCCGCTGAATCAGGTTATTGACGTCACCTTGGCCATTCCAGAGGAGTGGCCGGTGTTTAATGAATTTTTTGGTTTTGAAGCAAAACCAGGTTTCCGCATCTATGATGCCGAATCCGGCAAGGAGATCCCTTATCAACGGTTACGGCAGACCATGGGCCGTAGCAAATTCCGGATTTTTCCACGCCATTTTCCGCAACCGTTCCGAACTAATGATGTCACGGTTGCTCTGGCTTTGACAATCCCGGCCATGGGCTATGTGCATCTGCTGGTACGGCGCAGCGAAGCGAAAATTCCCACGCGCCATGCGACAAAACCCGGTCTGGTGGTTGCAGCTAATGCCATGGAAAACGCCCTGCTGCGTATGGAGGTGCGTGAAAACGGCAGCCTGACATTGACGGACAAACGTTCCGGCCAGAAATACGACCGGCTGATGATATTTGAAGATTCTGCTGATATCGGCGACGGCTGGTTTCATGGACAAGCGGTCAACGATCAGGTCTTTTCAACCTGCGCCGCCAGGAGCCAGGTTAGCGTGGTGCACGATGGTCCTCTTTATGCAACATTGCGTTTGCGTACGACATTGACCTTGCCGCGCGCTTTTCGCTTCGACGTCATGCGCCGCGATGAAGAATGCACGGAAATGCAGATCGAGTCGTTGTTGACCCTGCGCCGTGAGAGCGATGTGCTGGAAATACAGACCAGCATAGATAATCACGTGGACGATCACCGGCTGCGCGTCTTGTTTCCGACCGGGTGTCAGAGTCGCACCTATTTGTGTGATAATCCTTTTGATGTGGTCGAGCGCGAAATAGCGTTGTCTGCGGATAACCACACTTATCGCGAGTTGGAGGTTGAAACGCGTTCTCAGCAATCCTGGACCGCGGTCTTTGATCAGCATCGTGGACTGGCAATCATCAGCACCGGTTTGCGGGAATCCACTGTGCAGGATCTGCCCGACCGCCCGATCGCATTGACCTTGTTCCGCTCCACGCGCCGAACCGTGTTTACCGATGGAGAACCTCTGGGTCAGCTTCACCAATCCTTGCATTTTCGCTATTTGATCAAACCCTTATGCGGCGCGCCGGACCGGCGAGAATGCTGTGTCCGGGGGCAATGGCTGTCCGGCGGCGTCATGAATATTCTGATGAATGAAAATGATCGGCGGCAACATGGCAGCGATACGCCGCTGCCGAATCGGGCCGGTGCTTTTCTGCTTGAGGGCGATGTAGTGATGACCAGCTGTCGTCGTCTTGGTGATTTTGTTGAAATGCGGTTGTTCAATCCGACCGAGCATACGGTCATGGCTTCCATCAGTACACCGGATCGTCCGGCAGCCTGGCCGGCGCCGACTCGCGTGCAATATGTTGATCTGGAAAGCAATCCTTTGACGCAGCCACAGGCCATGGCAGGCGGCAAACTCTCTGTTCCTGTTCCGGCAAAAAAAATAATCACATTACGTTTTCTTGATTGAGGTGTTATGGATATTACGACTTTGGAAGAATTGTTATCGCGACCTTCCGCCGGTTTGTTGGAAGAAGGTAAATCCTGGCAGGGCGATCTGTTGATTCTGGGCGTGGGCGGCAAAATGGGACCCACTTTGGCCATGATGGCCAGACGGGCCTTACCGGCCCGCTGCCGCGTCATCGGCGTATCTCTTTTCTCTGACGAAAACACGCCCCGCCGTTTGCAGGAGCAGGGGGTGGAGACCATCGCCGGCGATCTGCTGGATGAGGCTTTTCTGGCCGGTTTGCCGGAAGCGCCTTCGGTGATGTATATGGCCGGATTGAAATTCGGTTCAACCGGCAACCCTGCTTTTACCTGGGCCATGAATACCTTGTTGCCCGCCATGGTGGCTCGCCGTTATCCTAAATCCAGAATCGCTGCTTTTTCTACCGGCAATATTTATCCTTTTGTTGATATAACCGGCGGCGGATGCAAAGAAGATCAGGCGCCTGCACCCCTGGGTGAATATGCGCAATCTTGCCTGGGGCGCGAGCGCATGCTGCAATATTTCAGCATCAAAAATTCGACGCCCATGGTCTTGCTGAGATTGAATTATGCTACGGAACTGCGCTATGGCGTTATTGTAGATGTAGCGACCAAAGTGCTTCACCAGGAACCGATTGATTTGACCATGGGGCATTTTAATCTGATTTGGCAGGGTGACGCCAACAACATGGCGCTGCGTGCTCTGGCGCATGCTAAATCGCCGGCAGAGATTTTGAACATTACGGGCCCGGGCGTCATTTCCATTCGCAACCTGGCAAGCCAATTTGGTGAAATTTTCGGCAAACCGCCGATTTTCACCGGTCAGGAATCAGGAAATGCTTTGTTGAACAATCCCGGTCGTGCCCTCGCGTTGTTCGGTCAGCCCGGCGTTTCATTGCCGCAAATGATAGAGTGGGTGGCAGCCTGGTTGCAGGCAAACAAACCTTTGCTGAACAAACCTACGCATTTTGAACAAAGAAACGGTCAATATTGATTTTTGTCGATGCAGAGAAAGGCGTATTATGGCACAATTACCACAACTGCCGGCAGCTATTAAAAAAGTTTTGCAGGAAGGGCAGGTCATTCCTGCTCATCCCCTGGCCTTGAATCCATCGCGACGTTTCGATGAACGTCGGCAAAGAGCTTTAACCCGGTACTATCTTTCTGCCGGCGCCGGCGGCGTTGCGGTGGGCGTGCATACGACGCAATTTGAAATTCGTAAGCGCAGGTTCGGCTTGTATCAACCGGTGTTGGAATTGGCCAGTGAGGAAGTCAATGCGTTCAGCAAGGCCAAAAAAAAGCCCATTATTAAAATCGCCGGCGTCATCGGTCTCACCAATCATGCGTTGCACGAAGCGAAAATCGCAGCGGATTTGGGGTATCATGCCGCTCTACTCAGTTTGGCCGCATTTCCCCATGTGGACAATAAGCTCCTGCTCAACCATTGCCGCACCATCGCCGAGATTATACCGCTGGTCGGTTTTTATTTGCAGCCGGCAGCCGGCGGTCGAGAGTTGGATTGCAATTTTTGGCGCGGTTTTGCCGAAATCGAGAATGTCGTGGCTATTAAAATCGCCCCTTTCAATCAATACAAAACTTTGGATGTCATACAAGGCGTCGCCGAATCAAGTCGGGCCAGTGAGATCGCGCTCTATACCGGCAACGATGATCATATTGTTTTGGATTTGATGACGCCCTGGAGAATTCATACCAGCAACGGCCCCGTACAGCTGCAGATCGTGGGCGGACTGTTAGGGCATTGGGCGGTGTGGACGCAAAAGGCGGTACGCTTATTGGAAAAAATCAAGAAATGGCGTGAGGGTGACGCCAAACTGACGGAGGAGTTGTTGACCCTGGCGCCGCGAGTGACCGATTGCAACAGCGCTTTTTTCGATGTTAAAAATGATTTTCGCGGCTGTATTATCGGACTGCATTATGTGCTGCAACGTCAGGGATTGTTGGAAGCTGTTTGGACTTTACATAAAACTCTGGCTTTGGATAAGGGACAGAAACGGGAAATCGATCGTGTATATCTCATGCATCCGGATCTAAACGACGATGGCTTTGTCGAAGAGAATCGTGATCAGTGGCTGCGATAAATAGCAAAAAATGAATTTGCTTCAGAATGCAGTTGCGTATGACAAATTTTCTGTGTAATTTAATGATAAATCGAGTGCTAAGGCATTGATCGAATGAAGAAAAAACCGGAAAACAGGGAAAAATCGGTCACCTTTAGCATCGTCATTGTTAACTATAACGTGCGCGAGTTCCTGGACCAGGCCTTAAAGTCAGTGGTCAGCGCTCTCCAGGGACAGAGTTATGAGATTTGGGTGGTGGACAATGCCTCCAGCGACGGCAGCGTTGATTTTGTCCAGACCCAGTTTCCGCAGGTGCACCTGCTGGCCAACCGCGTCAATGTCGGTTTTGCGCGAGCCAACAATCAAGCCTTGGCGCAATGCCGCGGCAGATATATTTGTCTGCTGAATCCCGACACGATTGTTGAAGAAAAGACCTTTACGGTTTTACAATCCTTTCTGGAACGACATCCGCAAGCAGGCGCAGTCGGTTGTAAGGTGCTCAATCCCGACGGTTCTTTGCAATTGGCCTGTCGGAGAAGTTTTCCGACGCCCTGGGTTGCTTTTAGCAAAATTATCGGCTTGGCCGCACTATTCCCAAAAAGTCGAATATTCGGTCGTTATAACCTGACCTACCTGGATCCGGAACAAACTGCAGAGGTGGAAGCGATCTCGGGCTCATTCATGCTGATCCGTAAAGAGGTTCTGGACCAGGTCGGATTACTGGATGAAACATTTTTCATGTATGGCGAGGATTTGGACTATTGCTATCGCATTCGCGCCAAAGGATGGAAAATTTATTACGTTCCGGAGACGCGGATCATCCATTTTAAAGGAGAAAGTTCTAAAAAAAGTCCGTTTGAGCAACGCAGCCTGTTCTATCAGGCCATGCGGCTTTTTGTGCGCAAGCACCTGCACAAAAGCCAGGCTTTGCTGCCGATGTGGCTTTTGTTGATCGCTATCCGACTGCGAGCGTTGCTCTCGTTCATTAACGCGGTTGTAAGCGCCATGGCGTATCCCGTCATCGATTTCAGCCTTTTGACGATGAGTTTGAGTCTGGCGGTTTATTGGCGTTATGCGCCAAGGTTTCCATGGCAGGAATTTTTAATTGTCCATGCGGTCTATAGCGTTATATGGCTGACCGTGTTGTCTCGCCACGGCCTGTATCGGCGCAATCCCTTTAATTTTTTCCGTGCCGGTTCGGCCGTCATGCTGGGCTGGATGGTCAACAGCGCCCTGACTTTTTTTTTCAAAGATATCGGCTTTTCCCGTTTGGTGGTGATTTATGCCGGATTATTGAATCTGCTGGTCATCCCGGGATGGCGTCTGACATTTAAGGTAGTGGCTCATGTCAATTATCATTACCTGCACGGCCATTGGGGAGGACGATATCTTTTGCCCCAGACCTTGTTGGTCTTAGACAGCGACGCGAGCCGCGAGCTCTTGACCAGGCTGCGCCAACGTTTGGAAAAGATTTGCGCGCTAAGCGGCATCGTGATGGTAAATGATCACGCGGCGCCGCCAGAGATTAAGGGTCTGCCGGTATTAGGGAACATTGATCAGATTGAAGAATTGATCCGGCAGAAAAAGATACAACAAGTCATATTCGCCACGGAACAGGTGGCTAATTTTAAAATTTTATCGATCATCTCCGGGCGGCATGAACGCCCGGTCGTGTTCAAGTGGATTCCCCGGGCCATGGATGTGATTATCGGCAAATCCTCGGTGGAATACGTAGACGAGCTGGCGTTGCTTGAAATAGACGATCGTTTGCATGAACCGGCGAATCGTCGCTGGAAAAGAGCCTTGGACATCGCTGTGTCCGCTCTGTTGCTTTTTCTGTTTGCACCGCTTTTTTTATGGCGACGTGTTTCAAAAAAACACGCATGGCAGGATGAGTTTTATATTGGCGTGAATGGCCGGCCGTTCAGGATTCGGCGCAGCGCGGCTATAAAGGAATATTCCCTTTCGATCATGGTGTGGCCGATCTTTAAGGGCGATATGAGTTTGGTGGGAAGTCATCTTACGCCGCTGCAAAACAGCGATCGTCGTTCCCCGCTCATCAAGCCCGGCTGGACAGGCCTGGAACAATTGCAGGCAGGGGAAGCATTGGATAACGGTGAACGGGAACGATTGCAACTGTACTATATGAAAAATTATTCGGTTCTTTTGGACGTTGAGATTATCTTTCAGACCCTGATAAAAAAAATAAAGAGATGATATGAACCAGTACGTTCTGGATTTTGAAAAACCCATTGCAGAGATAGAGAAGCGTATCGCCGAGCTGCGCGATTACTCTGTGCAGGAAGATTTAACCATGCACAAAGAGATCGAAAAGCTCGAAGAAAAAGCGCAAAAACTGCGCAAGCAGATCTACAGCAAGCTGACGCGCTGGCAGCGCGTACAACTGGCGCGCCATCCCAATCGACCCTATACACAGGACTATATCAATCGCATGCTCACCGATTTTGTCGAGTTGCACGGCGATCGCGCTTTTGGCGATGATCCGGCCATCATCGCCGGCATCGGCAAATTGGAGGGCCGTCCCGTTGCGCTCATCGGCCATCAAAAAGCGCGTGAGACCAAGGAAAAAATTCGCCGTAACTTTGGCATGCCGAATCCGGAGGGCTATCGCAAGGCCTTGCGCATCATGAAAATGGCGGCGCGATTCAATCGGCCGATTGTTTGTTTGCTGGATACGCCCGGCGCCTATCCCGGCATCGGCGCCGAGGAGCGCGGACAGGCTGAAGCGATTGCGCGCAATTTGTTTGAGATGGCGCATCTGCCTACGCCTATCATCGTCGTGGTTATTGGCGAGGGCGCCAGCGGCGGCGCCCTGGGCATCGGCGTCGGCGATCGCATTCTCATGATGGAGAACACCTGGTATTCGGTGATTTCTCCGGAAGGGTGTGCCGCCATTTTATATCGCGATCAGGCCAACGCACCGCTCGCCGCCGAGTCCATGCGCGTAACCCCGCAAGATTTGCTGGAGATGAAGGTCATTGACAAAATTATTCCTGAACCGATTGGCGGCGCGCACAATCATCCGGACGAGGCAGCGGCTATTTTAAAACAAACTTTGTTGCAGGAAATCCACGATCTGGTAAAAATCACGCCGGCCAAACTGGTAAAACAGCGCATCCAGAAATTCGGCCAGATGGGAGTTTGGATCGAATAGACCGGCCCGGCTCGACAGCAGGAGACGGATTCCATGACGCATCTTGATGCTTTGATTGAAGCCAGCAAGCTTCTCAATTCCACATTGGATCTGGAGCAATTGCTGGAAATTATCCTCGACATCGCCGGCCGGCAGACTCACGCCGCCACCGGCACTATTTACATCGCTGATACTTCCACCCAAACCCTATGGTCCAAAGTTTCTGATTACGATCAAAAAAAAGATTTACGGCTGCCATTCGGCTCCGGCATTGCCGGCTGGGTAGCGGAAAGCGGTGAAACTGTGAATGTGGCGGACGCTTATCAGCATCCCCGATTTACCGACGCGTTCGACCGCAAAAGCGGTTTTCATACTCGCAGCATGTTGTGCATGCCCATGCGTGATGAACAGCAACGCATCATCGGCGTTTTTCAGCTGATCAATAAACAGGAAGGCCGGTTTACCAGCGAAGATCAGAATTTTCTGCAGGATTTATCCATTCACGCTTCTTTGGCGATCCGGCAGGCGGAATTGCATCGTGATGCGATGGCAAAAAAAGCCCTCGATACCGAACTCCTCATTGCCCGTGGCATTCAAAAACATCTCATGCCCGTACAGTTGCCGCAAATGGCTGGTTATGATGCCGCAGCCATCTGCACGCCGTGTGAAACCGTGGGCGGCGACTATTACGATCTTTTTCTTCAGGGCGAGTTTGGCTGCATGGCTATTGGCGACGTGGCAGGCAAGGGCATCGCCGCAGCCCTGGTCATGGCCGGCGTACGCGCCAGTCTGCGCACCTCTTTAATGGTCAAAACGCGCTTGACGCCGGCTGAATTAATGCAAGTGGTGAACCAGTATGTTTATGATTCCGCTCCCCATAACCGGTTTATGACCTTTTTTTATGCCGAGCTGGACCTGCACAAGCATTGCGTACAATACGTCAATGCCGGACACAATCCACCGTTATTAATCTCACGTAACACGGTCTCTGTCTTAACGACAGGCAGCGTGCCATTGGGCGTGAGTCAGCAGGCAATTTACCAGGCCCGGCAGCTGACGATGGCGCCGGAGGATTTGCTAATTCTTTACACGGACGGCATCACCGAGGCCATGAATCCGGAAGAACAGGAATTCGGCGAGGCAAGGTTGCAACAAGTCGTATTGGCGGCTGCCGGAAAATCCTGCGCTGAAATAACCGAGGCCGTGCTGCAGGCCGTCGAGCAATTTCGCGGCAATGCCGGGCAAAGTGATGATATTACCTTGCTGGTGATAAAACGGTCGGCGGAGGGTACTGCCGGCTGAC
>CAYLWO010000050.1:0-11938 GCA_964387285.1 uncultured Cytophagia bacterium
ATATTTATCAACTAGATATAAAACTACTTGCAATTGTTCGTTGTTTTGTGTAAATGTTTAGTAGCACGATTTTTGCATTCTCAAGAATTTTATAAATGGCAGCCAAACATTTTTCAGGATAAAACTTGGAAACAAAGACCGGCAAAATCCTTATCATCGATGATGATGAAGATATTCTGCAAGCAGCGCGCTTGCTGTTGAAACAACACGTCGCAGTAGTCGACATTGAAAAAAATCCCGCTAATATTCCCCTGCTTCTCAAGAATCGGACCTATGACGTCCTTTTTCTCGATATGAATTTCAGCCGGCGCAGCAGCGATGGCGCTGAAGGTTTTATATGGTTGAAAAAAATTCAAGAGGTGGATCCCAACAACGTGGTTATTCTGATCACGGCATATGGCGATGTCGAAATGGCGGTTCGCGCCATCAAAGAGGGCGCTGTTGATTTCATTCTCAAACCCTGGCAAAATGAAAAATTTCTCGCTACGCTTTTTGCCGCCATGCAACTGCGACGCAGTCGCGTCGATGCCAGCACCTTGCGTTCTTATCAGCAAATAGTAAATGCGGAAATGGATCAGCCTTATCAGGAATTCGTCGGTCACAGCGCAGCCATGCAGCAGGTTTTTGCCGTCATTGAAAAGGTGGCCAGGACCGATGCCAATGTGCTTATCCTGGGTGAGAACGGCACCGGCAAAGAGCTGGTGGCGCGGGAACTGCATCGCCAATCGCAAAGAGCGGATAAAATTTTTGTTTCCGTGGATATGGGCGCCATTTCGGAAACGCTTTTTGAAAGCGAGTTGTTCGGGCATGTCAAAGGCGCTTTTACCGATGCGCGCGATAATCGCGCCGGCCGCTTTGAGATCGCTTCCGGCGGCACTATTTTTCTCGATGAGATCGGCAATCTTCCCATCACATTGCAGGCCAAGCTTTTGCGTGTTTTAGAGACGCGCAGCGTAACCCGCATTGGCGCCAACCGCCAGATCGACGTCGACGTGCGCATTATTTGCGCCACCAACATGCCGATCTACGATATGGTGGCGAAAAACAAATTCCGCCAGGACCTGTTATACCGCATCAATACCGTTGAGATACAATTGCCTTCATTGCGGGAACGGCAGGAGGATATTGCATTGTTGGCAGAGCATTTTCTATCTCTGTATTGCAAAAAATATCACAAACCCCTTAAAACCATTCACCCTGTAGCGCTGAAAAAATTGACCCATTATCACTGGCCGGGCAATGTGCGTGAATTGAGTCATGTTGTCGAAAGAGCTGTGATCATGTCTGATGCTTCCACCTTGCAGGTAGTCGATCTGTTTTTCACGGATACGGAAAAAACAGACAACCAGATCGCACTGGAGAATCTCAATATGGAGCAAGTGGAAAAATTGCTGATCCGCAAGGCGCTGGAAAAATTCAACGGCAACATCAGCCATGCAGCGGAAGAACTGGGATTGTCGCGCGCCGCTTTGTATCGGAGGATCGAGAAACATGGTCTTTAAACGATTCTCGATCATCTGCTTTTTCCGTTTGCTTGTTTTAACGTTCTTTTTGGCTTTATCGATCTACTTTTGGCAAGCGAAATCATTCACCGCGCTGGTGGTGTGCGGTCTTTTTTCCGTTTATCAATTCTTTTCCTTGCTCCACTACATCAACAAGACCAATCGGGATTTATCCCGATTCATCGAGTCCATTCGCTATGAAGACTCCTCCAGCAGTTTCAAGGACGAAAATTTAGGAAAATCATTTTCCTCTTTGCAAAAAATGTTCACCGAGGTGTTCGACACGCTGCGCAAGACCCGCATGGAAAAAGAGGAGCATTCCCAGTATCTGCAGACCGTGGTACACCATATCGGCATGGGCTTGATCGTATTTCAACCGGACGGTCGGGTTGAATTGATCAACAACGCGGCGAAACAACTCTTTAAAATTTCCCGATTGCGTAATATCCTTGAATTGAAGGAAAAAAGTCCTGAATTGGTGGAAACGCTTTTCCGCCTGCCGTCGAGAGAAAAAGGCTTTGTCAAAATTGAAGATGCAGCCGATAGTCTGTACCTGGCGCTGTATGCGACGGAATTCAAGATGCACGGCCGCTTTCACCGGCTGGTGTCGTTGCAGAATATATACCGCGAACTGGAAGAAAAGGAAATGGATGCCTGGCAGAAACTGATTCGCGTGCTGACGCACGAAATTATGAACTCGGTAACGCCCATTTCCTCCCTCGCCTCAACGATTCACAACTTGATGACGAGTGAAAAAAACCTGACCACTACCGGTTTGCTCAGCGATGAGCGGCATAATGATGTTTGCCTGGCTGCCGAAACCATTGCCAAACGGAGCCAGGGCTTGTTGCATTTTGTCGATTCCTTTCGCAGCCTGACGCTGGTGCCCAAACCCCGGTTGCAGTTTTTCCCGGTGACGGATTTGTTCAACCGGGTTGAAAAACTGATGTCGAACCGCCTGGGATCGCAGAACATCAGCTATAGTCATAGCATAGAGCCGGCGAACCTGCAGATGGAAGCTGATCCGGACCTGATCGAACAGGTGCTTATCAACTTACTGATGAATGCGGTGCAGGCGCTGGCCGGCCGCAGCGCCGGAATGATAAGAGTGGAAGCATTTCTCAATCATCGTGGTCGCGTGGTGCTTTCGGTCATGGATAACGGTCCGGGCGTGACAGCGGAGAATCTGGAAAAAATCTTTGTGCCGTTTTTCTCGACCAAGGAGGGCGGCAGCGGCATTGGCCTCAGTTTATCGCGGCAGATCATGCGTTTGCATCGCGGCTCGATCCGCGTGCAATCGGAGCCGAACGTCAAGACCGTGCTGTATTTGACGTTTTGACAGATCTGCCATATATATACCTCCGCAGCGCCTCGATATAATAAACCAGCGGGTACATTTTCTCATCATACCAAAGCGCGGCAAAGTACAATCCAATTGGACTGGCCGGCAAATCATCATCCTCTTCATGTTTATTCAGCCATGCAAAACCCCGGCTGCATTGCTCCTGATTGCTGGAGGCTAAACAGCAAAGGGCCAGTGCTGTTTCTTCAATGGTGCCACTCGTTCCTTTTCTACCGCCCCAACTGCCGTCAGGATTTTGTTGCGACTGCAAAAAATCACGGCCGGCAGTCAACATACGGACCAGCTTTTCTCTCGTCTTTTCCCGTAAAACTCTACAGGCCAGCGCATCAGCAAGATAAATGCATACCTTGGCCGTGCCGTACACGGGATTTTTAGCATCCTCCGTGCCCTGACTGCCGAACCACAGCGGCAGCCAACTGCCGTCTTTGGCCTGATGGTTTTGCAGGTAACGCACCGCCTGATTGATCGATTTCCTTAATCGTTGTTGTAAAGAAAACGGCATGGTGTCATGCAACAAGGCCAAAGATTTGCTCCATGCCAGCAGAGCATGGCCGGTTAAATCCGCGCAAGAGCTGTCAAACGGCAGACGTCCCCATCCCTTGCAAAAAGTAGGCAAGCCACCATCGCAGTTTTGCAGATCGACCAGCCAGAGACAACCATTGACAATGGCATCTGCCTCTTGCTTGTTGCCAGTATACATTTCCAGCAATGCTAAAATAGCTCCAGACGTATCATCAGCATCTGGCACAGAACCGGAATAATGGGTCCACCCCCAGCTACCGGGTTTTGCCTGATTAAAAGGATGAACAGTTGTATATTGCAGGTCCAGCAGGTGTTGTCTTATTTGCCGCGGATTTAAAATTCTTTCCAGTTGAGAGCCCAGCGCTTTAACAGCCAAAGTGGTAACCCAGGTTGACAGGTTGACATCGATGGGCCAGCTGCCGTCCATCCGCTGTTGCTTGCGCAGGAAAGCGACTCCCTTTCCTACAACATCTTTATCTCTCTGACCGGCGGCCATCAAACACATGCTGACAAATCCTGTCAGTGGAATGGCTTCGAGAAAACCGCCGCTATCCGGCATAATGGAATTCAGCTTTTTCATGGCCGGAGCAATGCATCGATTTCTGTATCGGGATGAAATACGCTTTTTCTTTTGCATATGGAGATAAATTCCCACAGCGATCAAAGCCGGAACCGCATAGCTCACCACCCGCAAATTTAAAAAACGATACAGGGAAGACGGCAACAGAGCCAGTTCAAAAGGCAACTGCGGAATGCGCTCGATGGTTTCTGCAGGCACGGCGCCGCAAATGGTCAACATGGACAGGATGGGAACTGAAAAAGTATAATCCTTGCCGTAAAAATGGAGGATCGATGACACAACATTGCCTGATGAAAAAGTAATGTTTTTTGTGTCAAGATATTTTTCTATTGCAGCGAGCATGTGCACATCGTTGTCAGCAGGCCGGCAGTAATAAACAGCGGCATAACACAACAAGCTGGTGCTGACGTTGCTGGGGCTGACCGGCGTATCGCCGAATCCGCCATCGCTGTTATTATGCGCGCACAGCCAGGTATAGCCCGAACAAATCAACGCTTCATCGTGCGGATCGCCGTTTATTTTCAATGCAACCATGGCCACGGCAGTGGACAAAGCGCTGGACGACAGTTCTCCTTCCCAGAACCCTTGACTGTTTTGTGCACGTATCAGTCGTGCACACAACATGCGAAACTGAGCTACTAACAATTCTTTATCCATTCTCAATCCGCCAAAGAGCCCAAGGCCAGTAGACCATAAAACGTATACTCCACGTCAGCAGCCTGATCCAAAATTGTAGCGCGAAATCCTCCCTTGATGAATAGCGAATCGATAAAAGACAGACAATCCGGCTTTATCATTCGCAGATCAGCATGAATAAACCTCAAGGCATAAAGCGCGACCGCTGTGGACAATAAATCGCTGACCGGAGCATTCTTGACAGCGCGGAAACCACCTTGCGCATAAAAATTCATTAAATCCTTTCTCATATTTTCTGACGGTTTGCCGAAGGCAAAATCCAGTACGAGCCGGGCAGCTGTTACAGAACAAGGCATGGATTCGGTATCTGCGGCAAGGTGCCGGCGAATGCGATAAAGGTTGCGATAATCTTTCAATGCATACAAAACAAGCAAACTCATAAAGCCGGTATAAACGGGCGTCTTTTCAACGGATTGGTCCAGCAGGAGAGTCAGTTTTTGGAATATGGCAGAGGGGACCCTGTGGCTGCCGAAGAGTTTTGCGTACAGGATGGCAGCGCAGTAAAGATCGACGCCGGCCAGTTTTTCAGGCTGAACGTTTTCCTGTACATATTTTTTTACAGCGGGTATAGCTTCGTACATGCCAAGCGCTTCAGTCGCATAACAACCGAACAGGGTGTAATAAAGATCGCAACGACCGGCTTTATCGGCAAAACCGCCTTGCGGAGTTTGCTGACTTGCCATATATTCCTGTATGGCGCACAGCGCTTCCTCATCAAGGACCTGGCGAGATCGTTGCAGCACCAGTTCAATCGAGTTGTCTGATAACTTTTGCTGTATGCCCCTGCCAGCAAACTCAGATATACTCCTTGAAAGTTTTTCCCAGAATTTCATGCAATGCCAATTTTAAACCAATGTTCGGACAATTTCCCAGATTTTTTTTAGCCTGTGCAACATACCGTTTTAATAGTTCGGTCACGCTGCTGCGCGTTTGGTTTTGTTCAATCTGTCGTTGAATCATGTCGAAGGCATTGTTTCGATAAGCCTCTCTCAGAAGGTTTTTGGCAGATGGCGTCGAATGTTCATACAACCATGAAATCAACACAGACGGTTTTTCAGGTTTTAATTCCGCTTCAGCGTTGCATTCTTCCAGATCGTCTTTAATTTGGTATGCTATGCCGACAGAACGGCTAACCTGATGCAGAAACGCTAGTGAGGCGGGATCCGCATTGCCGGCAATGGCGCCGAGCAAGAGCGACACTTTGAAGGCCGTCGCGGTTTTATATTCAAAAACCTGCAGGATATCCTCAAGCGAAAGAATCTCATGATTGCGCAAAGCCGTCAGTTCCATACCCTGTCCAATCGATAGCGCCCGATGTCCCTGAGCGACCATTGCAATACAGTCACGAACGATTTCCGGTCTGAACCGGGTTTCTGCTAAAAGCCGGTACCCTTCGCCAATCAACAAATCGCCGATATTTATTGCAAGGGGTGTTCCATAACGCGCATGCAGCGTTTCTTTTCCATAACGGACAATGTCGCCATCTTCAATGTCATCATGGATCAACGATGCCTTGTGAAAACACTCGACCGATAAGGCAAGACGGTTCAGATCTTCAACCTCTGGTTGATTGCTGAACGCCTCAAAAGTCAACACCGTCAGCAACGGGCGCAACCGCTTGCCCCCGGCCAGCAGAGACTCGCGGGCAAGCTGTTCGGCGGCATTTTCCGCCGGCTTTAATATCCTGCTTAATTGTTCTTCGCCGAAAATGGCATAGGTTCTGTTGCGCAGATAATTCAGGTTTAACAGCCGATAGGCCGGATTGTTCTTATAATGGTAAATTTCCTTTTTTATCCAGTCCGTGTCAGCCAGCGTATCTTTACAGCCGTTTGTCAGCAACGGGATGCCGATACTGGGAATGGAATATTTGGCGACCGAGACAAACATTTTTTGCAGAACTTCCATGCAGCTGACGCCGACCACCGCATCGACCTTGCCGCTCTCAATCAACCGCGTTGTGATGGTCGTGCCCTCGGCTACAATAGCCACATAGCCTAAATTTTCCGCTTCACGCAAAAAACCTGATATGGAGCAATGCCCGCATTCGCTGCACAGCAGGCCCCATTCGTCCTGCTGACCCTGACACAGTTGATGGTTCTTTAAACATTGCGGCAATAATAATAGCCGACGGTCATAAGGCACGGTCTCCACTATCGAGCGCCAAACGGCGTTGCCGCAGCAGATCATGACAAAAGCCTGGCATCGTGGCTCCCATTCGTTTTCAGCCAGCAATGTCGCTGCCGTGCTGCGCAATTGCTCCAGAGATATCGGAGGCAGAACAGAGTGTTGACTGTAATAACAGTCGACTTTATTGCGGATATCCAGTCGTACCTGTTTCTCCTCCGGGACGTAGAGTTCCAGTTCGTTGGTAGTGGGGAACTGCCCTGGCTTATCCATAAGCGCCCAGGCCGAAGAAAGCGGTTCTTTTGGCATAGCGGTACCAGAGACTCTTTTCCGGAATAACAGGACAACCGCCATGACTGCACAAAACCGGCGCCTGCGCCAAGTCGGCCAGCATGCCAGGACGGTTTGACGTATTTATGGCCTGGTGTTCTCTTGCGAATTTCACAAGCCAATCCGGTTCTTCCATTACAATGCAGCCTTTTGTTTTTTCAAGAATCTTTTTCCTAAAGTCCTTAAGAAATACGGATTGTTCGTAAATCTGTTTCAGATTCAAGCCGATTTTTTCACGACTGAGCTGAACAATGGGGCAAGGTTCAATATCTCCGCAAGCATTGATATGATGGCTCAATCCTTCGGCTGCCGGGCAGAAGGGTTCACCATCCGCTCGCCAGTAGGAATCGATCAAAATCACCGGGTGTTTAACTCTTCCCTCCACCAAAAAATGCCGCAGTCGGGTGATTTCCTGGCTGTTCAAAGCCAACGCGTAATTGGGATTCTCACCTACAGGTCGATAGATATAATACCAGATGTAGAGTACGCCCATCGCATGAAGCATTTCGATGAAACGATCGGACAAAGCCATTTCTATGTTTGATTTACATACACTGATAGCGACACCGGTTATAAGACCGTGCGCAACAGAGGTTCTTATGGCTTGCAGTGTACGCTCGTAAATATGACGCCCACCTCTGCGCACATCGGCAACCTGTTCATCGCCTTCAAAGCTGAACAGGGGCGTCACATTGGCTTGTTTGCGCAGTTCCTCTGCGAACGAATCGGTAAATAAAATGCCGTTGGTGAAAAGCTGGAAATAACAATCCTGGTGACTGGAAAAGATATCCGGCAGTTGCTTGTACAGGAGCGGCTCGCCGCCCAGGATGCCAAAAAAACAGGAACCTTGTTTTTTGCTCTCATTAATGATGCGGTGAATTCTGTCCAACTCTAAATATTCACCGGCATTTTGGCGACTGACCCAGCATCCCTGGCATTGCAGGTTGCAATCGTTGGTTACCGAGATAAATTGAAAAGCGGGAAACAGTTCTCCCTTTCTTTTCCGGTTTTTAAACCTGCGGAAACCAAGCCAACCTTTCCATACCATATTCAGGACAAACTTGAGTCGGCAACGGGCATCTGTTTTCGTGAAATTGGCAAATAGAGACATAAAAATAATTGATGATTAGGGGTTAATAAATCCTGAATTGAGTGATTAAATCAACCTTGCGAAGGTTTCGAACCTTCGCAAGGTTGTTTTTCAACTGGTAGATATCTTCTGCACATGTTTTTCTGCAGCTTCCTGGATGCATGAAGGCCTACGCTCGCCCGTCTTTTGCTTGTTCCCGCTCTGTCATGGCCTTGCGCATCGCTTCGTTGCGGATAATCGATTGCCGTTTTGCTTTTCGTTGTTCGAGGGCGTTATAAATATCAGCGCCTAAAATCGTGTTAATGTCTCGTTGTTGTCGCTGTTGCTCGGTCCGTTCGTCAATAGCGTCAGAACCGCTGATGGCGCCGCCGTGTTTATATTTAGGAAAAACAATGGCAGTTTGCGGACAGATGCGCGCACAAGCCGGACAATTATTTTTGCATGCTTGCGGATTAACCACCGTAATCCCGGACTCTTTATCATATACGCCAAAAAGACAAAAATCAGCGCACTGTCCGCAGGCGGAGCAGCGGGCATAATCAATAACCGGGAACCAGGATGGCCAGGTCGCGTCAACAGCGATTTGCTGAAACGAATGCGACTGTGCGCTGTTCAGGCAAAAAGCAGATATTTGCCGGAAGAGTTGTTCTGCCGGCATGTCGATCACATTAATAATTTGCATACGAAACTGCGCGACATTGATTCCGGCCTTATCCAACAGCAATTTCATGGATCTTGGGTGGCAACCGATGATTAAATAATCTTCATCGCCTCTGAACAGGTCCAGTTTTTCTTTATCAAGGACGACGCATCCGCACAAATCGGCAAGTTCGATTACCTGCACGTTCACTGATTCTAAAAACGAAACCAGTTGGTGCTGCCTCTCAGCATCAAACCATTCGCCGCGGCAATGGCAATATACTATGCTTTTTCTCATAAAGCTCTCTATTTATATCATGCAATTTCTGGGCCGTTAACTAATGACGCGTTGATCTCAACTCTTGCAAATAAACTGTGTTTTGAAATTTAGAAAGGTAGCTAATCAGAATGCCAAAAACAAGCAGTAATTGACATTCCATTATAGGGTGTAACGTGTTTTGACAAAATCCTAAAACAAGGCCGGTATGACTGTCTAGTGAAAACCATTGACAGTAAACCATAATTTCCCTAAATTCGCAAAGGAAGCTTATTCATCACTTTTTGCTCAACTAGTCCCGATGTCTGCAGACCATGAAACACCTTATTATTTTTTCTGTTCTCTCTTTAATAATCAGATACCTTGATGGCAGCAATTTATTCAGCCCAAACACAGAGCCATCCGGCAAACTTGAACCAATAAAGGGATGCCTTGGACACGGTTTGCTCAAGAACTCGGCGACGAGCGATACCTGCATTTCGTATCGATTTAATAACAACCTGATCGTCGAGTTTTGCGTCTCGGGAAACTGCTGTCCGGATAGCAACCGATATGCAATGAAATATGCCATTCCGTTCGCAATGACACGGTCTTTGTGTTATGGGGGTAATCATGGCATCTAGGCCATAATATACTCGGAATGAAGCGCACATCGCTTTATTTAAGTAAAAATTTTACTACTGGAAAAAGTCAGCATTTTTTATAAGGATGCACATATGAAACATTATGTTTTATTCATGACTATTCTCATAACCAATCTGGTATGTGCCTGGCAAAAGCCGGACCATAGTGCAAATCATATCGCCAGTCATGCCAACCTCTCTTCTCACGTGGTTCACGGTGAAATGGTATTGGAACGCGCCAGCCACGAATGGATGTCGCAGCAAATCGAAGAGCCTTGCATTTTACCGAATCCCAAGGTTCCAGGACAGCTGATCATGCTGTTTTCCGCTATTTCCGCAAAAAACCGCGTGGTTGCGGCAGTCGGTAAGGCCTGGGCCAGTGTGGACAAGCCGTTCCGGTGGCACCAGGATGAAGCAAATCCCATTTTCGGGCCCGGCAAGCGAGGATGGGATTCGACCACCATTCGGTTGGATGCGGTGCTTTATATTCAAGAAGAGGATGCTTACTATATCTACTATTCCGGATCTACCGGCGACATTCAAGACAGGATTGGGTTGGCTGTTTGTCCGGCCGGCAGCGATGGCTATTCTGCTATAAATGAAAAATCCATTGTTCGTTATGGCGACGTGCCGGTGCTGGCGCCGGAACCGGGTCCGCCCTTTTATGAAAAAATGGCCTCACAGGCAGCGGTATTTCGTGAATGGAACGACGCGACGCAACAATGGGATTGGTACATGTACTATTCCTATCGCGGCAAAGACGGCACGCTTCCCGGTATTCGTCTGGCAACCTCACAGGATGGAAAAAACTGGACGCGGCATTTTAACAGCGATGATCCGCGCGGCATGGGACAAATTTTCCAATCAACTCCTAACGCTTATTATGAATGGCACCAGATTCTCAAGGTGGGTGAAACCTACCTGCTCCTCATAGAGGTTGGCATTGAACGCGGCGTACGCTGGCGGCCGGTGCTTGCTTTCAGCAAGAATCCCGGTCACGGGTGGAGGCAACTTGATCCCGATCTTATGCTGCAGACACAATGGACCGGTCTCTACGACGATCGTACTCTTTACCACGTGGCTACGCCTGCACTCTATCTGATCTCCGACCGATGGTATCTGTTTGTCCAGGCCTGCGGCAAACCCGGGAACGATAATTATATTGACGGCGCCTGGGAGATGTGGGGCATTGCCTGTGATAAAAAAATTAAAATTTGTCCGGACTGTGATGAGCTTTACATCCCAGGTGTGAGCACCAATCAGAACTAAGACATTTATCTTGATTTATTCCTAACACACTCAAATTCAAGGAGCAACTCGATCGTTAACGTTAGATTGTAGCCGCCGCCTACACAAGATACATCATTATCCTGCCGCAACAGAAACTTTTGTTGATAAAAATTAAACTGTACAAGAGGAGAATGATAAAATGCCAACCAATTCCAAAACCGTTGATGAATACATCGCCGGGTTTCCCGACGATATTCAACAGATTCTGCAACGGATCAGAACCACCATCAAAATAGCGGCGCCAGAAGCAGAAGAGAAGATCAGCTATGGCATGCCAACCATTGTCTTACACGGCATCCTTGTTCATTTTGCCGCTTTTAAAAAGCACGTAGGTTTTTATCCAACACCTTCCGGCATTGCAAAATTCAAAAAAGAACTATCGGTTTATAAAAACGCCAAAGGTTCCGCGCAATTTCCGTTGGACAAACCAATACCCTATACGCTTATTGGCCGGATAGTCAAATTCAGGGTAAAAGAAAATCGACAAAAAGAAGCAATGAGAGGAGGACGAAATGGCCGTCCGCATCGTCAGACTCAATAGTCCGCGACTGGAACGCGAAGGATTACGCATCGGTACGGTTCGGTGTTGCGGGAGTTGCTGGCTGAAAAAGAGGCCAAGCTGGAATGAGTAAAAGAAAAAACCCTCTCCACCTTTATTAATGAAGAGGGCTCTCGCAATAGACATAGAAAATTTATTTTTGTTTCAGTTGATCCACTTCCGCTTTCAACGACTTGATCACCTCTAAAAGATAGATACCCATTTTTTCATAGCTGACGGCATCAGGTTGGCCGTTTTGATAGACCACCAGATCCTGCAATCCCAACCGGTCGAACTCTTCAGCCAAGTAACCGATGTCTTTGCTTCCTGTCTCTTTATTGGTGAAGGCAATCGGTTGCGCATT
>CAYLWO010000050.1:12038-43787 GCA_964387285.1 uncultured Cytophagia bacterium
AACCGATGTCTTTGCTTCCTGTCTCTTTATTGGTGAAGGCAATCGGTTGCGCATTAGAATCAAAATATTGCACACAGCGGCATTCGTTTGGTTTAAAAATTTTCATTCATACCTGCCCACGTTAAATTTTTAGGCAAAAAGTATGCCGACCATGTCATCATCAACGAGCGCAACATATTGTATGTTTTCAAAATGATGCAGCAAGATTGATGGTTTTTTTAGAACGTACTCTGGTCTGAAACAGCGATAAAGCTTGGTACGATTTTTGTCTCTATAAAGTTTGAATAAAAGTGAGGCAATCATTATTCTTGTTTTTAATTAGAATAAGACTAAAACCACTTTTGAAGCTTGTCATAAAAAATTGACAACGTCATTTTTTTATGACAAAGACAAATCAGTAAAATGCTGGCTAAAAAAAATTGGCAAATTTCTTTGTAAATACCTTTCATAAAATAATAAATTGCGCAAAACATTAGCAAATTATCTTGAAGCATAAAGGAGGGGTAAGAAAATGAAAAATAGTTACCAAACATCTCTCTTCAGCAAGCAATGGATTGCTCTGCTGCTGCTTGTCTGTGCATACACCAGTTTACAGGCGCAGATGATTATCCAAAACAGCAGCAAGACTGAGATCATGCGCGTGACTCAGGATGGCTTTGTCGGCATCGGCACTACAATTCCACAGGAAATTTTACACGTCAATGGCAACCTAGCTCTTGGCGAGGATGTTGAAAATGGCAGCGACCAAATGATCTATGCCATACAGCGGCCGGATGCTGGTGTTGGTTATGCTCTGACGGTCCGTGCCGGCAAGGGGCGTGGTTTTGGTCCGACAGCTGCCGGCGGCAGCCTCATTCTGCAAGGCGGTCGCACCGGTGACACGGAGCCGATCTATACCTGGGGCCATGTCATCCTGCAGCCGGTTACTCCCGATTATGCCGGCATGGTGGGCATTGGTTTGACGAATCCGCTCGAAAGACTTGATGTCAATGGCGCCATTCGCATCGGCGCAACGTCAAATACGTTAACGCCGAACAGCGGCACCATTCGCTTCACCGGCACTGATTACGAAGGTTATATCGACAAACTGGGTTGGCTTTCGCTGACCGGTGGCGGCAGCGGAGCAGGCCTGTGGTCACAGAACGGCACCAGCATCTATTACAACAGCGGCAACGTTGCAGTCGGCGTCAGCAATCCGCCGCGTCCGTTATCCGTCGTCAATGCCAGTGGGCCGCAATTAGGCATCTATAGCCGTTACCTCAATTACGGCGCGACCCACAATGCGGCCAGCGGACTTTTTTCCATCGATGCCAATGACGATCTCAATATCGTGGCACAGAGCGAATTCAGCACCTCCATCCAATTCCACAACATTTTGTTGACCAATCCAACCGGCGGCCATGTCGGCATCGGCAGCACCAATCCATTGGAAAAACTGGAAGTCAACGGCGCCATCCGCATTGGGGAGACTGCAAATGTTTTAACGCCAAACGCCGGCACTATTCGCTTCACTGGTGATGATTATGAAGGCTATATCGACAAGCTCGGTTGGATGTCGTTTACAGACGGCGGCGGCGGTTCCAGCATCTGGTCGCTGAACGGCACCAGCGCCTTTTATAACGGCGGCAATGTCGGCATCGGCACCTCCATCCCCAACCAACATCTGACCGTCGTTGGCACCACCTTTGGTTTGTATTCCAGTCTCACTTCCTTAGGCACTTATGCCGGCGTCAGGATGAGCATTGTCAATAGCGGCGATTTGAACATCGACGCTTCAGCTCAAGCTACCCCGAGTGGTCCAACAGTTGCGAAAAATATCATCATCCCGACCGGAAAAGTGGGCATTGGCGTCACCAATCCGATTAGACCTTTGACTGTGGTCAACGCTACTGGTCCGCAACTCGGCGTATATAGCCGCTATCTCTCTTACGGCGCCACGCATAGCACCGCAGGCGGACTCTTTTCTGTTGATGCCAATGACAACCTCAACATTACCGCTATGAGTGAATTCAGCACGTCCATGCAATATCACGATATCCTGCTGACCAATCCTTATAACGAATATGGCGGAAATGTCGGCATTGGCACCACTAATCCTCAGGAAAAACTCCACGTCAACGGCAACATTGCAATCGGCGAAGAATCACCGGCTGCAACAGGATATGAAATATACCCAGTTGTCAGATCGCCGCAAGGCGCTGGATTTAATCTTACCGTCAGCGCCGGACAGGGACTCGGTGTTTCCAACAGCAACACCGGCGGTGTTCTCACATTGCAGGGCGGTGAAGCGGGCGGCGAACTGCCGCACGGCCGCGGCCATGTCATCATCCAACCGGTGCAATCGACTCTGCTCGCGCGCGTCGGCATCGGCACCACCAATCCGCTGGAAAAACTGGATGTCAACGGCGCCATCCGCATCGGCAACACGCCCAACGTAACGCCGGGCAATAGCGGCACCATTCGCTTTACTGGTACTGATTACGAAGGGTATATGAGCGGCAGCTGGGTGTCTTTAACTGCAGGCGGCGGCTCC
This sequence comes from uncultured Cytophagia bacterium, assembly GCA_964387285.1. Classification (GTDB taxonomy): domain Bacteria; phylum Zhuqueibacterota; class Zhuqueibacteria; order Residuimicrobiales; family Residuimicrobiaceae; genus Anaerohabitans. The sequence continues at coordinate 14,572 of CAYLWO010000050.1, forward strand.
AGTATCTGGTCGCTGAACGGCACCAGTGCCTTTTATAACGGCGGCAACGTCGGCATCGGCACCTCAACGCCCAATCAGCATCTGACCGTCGTCGGCACCACCTTTGGGCTCTATTCAAGTTTATCGGAAGAGGGAACTTTTGCCGGTACACAATTCAGCATTATTAATAACGGCGACCTGCAAATTAAACCCGAATATCAGGGCTCGCCCAAAGGCGCCATTGTTCCGAAAAACATGATCCTGCCTGCGGGAAGGATGGCGTTCGGCAACACGAATCCTGCCTATATATTGCATGTGCAGGATCCTGCAGCCAGTTCGACCAGTGATCTGTTCGGCGTCATTGAAAACACGCCCGGTTATCCCGGTGACATTATCTTTACCCGTTTTGCGGTTCATGACGGCGGCAACGTAAGCATCGGCCAGGCTGCAGCGCCATACACCTTGACCGTAGGCGGTGAAGTGATGCTGGCCGGAACCAATGCGCCGACCGCACAATCAAATTACGCCGGCATCTACAGCAACAAGGGTGAACTTTTTGCTTTTGACGAAATCGGAAACAGCACGCAGATTTCTCCCCATGATCCACAAACCGGTGATTGGATTTTCTATTCCAGGAATGTAAAGACCGGTCGCGTGGTGCGCATCAATATGGAAGAGATGATAAAGACCGTGGAACAGCTTTCAGGTAAAAAGTTTTTACAGGAATCTTTCGAAGAACCTTTGCAGAAATAAAGTCATTTGAAATTTATAAAATACCCGGGCGTCGCATTTTCTGCGCCCGGGTATTTTTTTATTCTTGATTAAAAACATTCACTTTCACCCTTAACGTTTAATCGTGGAAATGAATTCCTCCACCTCGGGAATGCCGCCCTGAAAAATCAGATAACCGTTCGATGGTTCCCGTTCGGTAATTTCTCCGTTGATAGGCGTGTGCATAATTTTCTTTACTTCAGCCAAATCACGGGTTTGCCCCAGGGCCCAGCCTAATTTGACATAAGCCACTTCAGGCAGCATGTTGGCCATAGGTATAACCCCTAATTCCATCATATCCCGGCCCGTGTCGTAAACGTACATTTGCACATAACCCCAAAGCGTCTGCACGGTCATGTACACGGCCACGTTCTTTTCCTGCGCCCGTTGCAAAGCAGGATAAAGAGGCTTGTTTACATGACCCAACCCGGTGCCGGCAATGACAATGCCGCGATAGCCGTTGTCGATCAATGCATCGATGATGTCCGGTTTCATATTGGGATAATAATAAACAATACTGACCTTTTCCTCGAAAGCGGTATTGATAATGACCTGGCGATCATTGCGCCGATGTTTGTGATCTTTTCGCAACGGGATAATTTTTTCCCGGCTGACCATGGCCAGCGGAATATCGCCGATAGTGCGAAAGGTGGAGCGATAGCTCGAGTGCATCTTGCGCACCCGCGTACCGCGGTGCAGCAAGCCGTACAAATCCGAGGTAGGCCCGAACATGCACACCATAACCTCGGCAATATCAGACTCGGCCGCGGTTTTAACGCTGTGCATCAGATTAAGCGCCGCGTCAGAAGAGGGCCGGTCCGAGGATCGCTGGGATCCGACCATCACGATCGGCACCGGCGGATTTTGCACCATAAACGACAGGATGGCAGCGGTATGATGCATGGTGTCTGTCCCATGGCCGATGACAATGCCCTGCACGCCCTTGTCAATTTCACGGCCAATGGCTTCTGCCGTGCCGCGCCATTGTTCCGGCCCCATATTTTCGCTGAACACGCCGTACAATTTTTCCGTTTCCAGATTGCAGATATCGGCCAGTTCCGGAACCGATCCGTACAATTCGCCGGGCGAAAAAGCGGGGATGACCGCACCGGTGCGATAATCCAGGCGACTGGCAATCGTACCGCCCGTACCGAATAGCTTCACCCTGGGTTTGTTTGCGTTATAAGGAAACTCTTTTTCAGGAATTTTATAATGCGCTTCCTTACGGCCTTTTACTGCAATGTCGGTAATTTGTTCTGCAGCCAATCCGACATTATAGCCGGAACGCAATTTTAATACAATATGCAACGGGTCGGCCGTTTCGGAACGGGGTAAAATAATGCCGCAGTACTTGCCGCGACGCGTGGTGATCTCTACGTCGCTCCAAACCGGGGCGGTGAAATTCTGCAAAGTCGCCAACGCGGCGCCGCGATATCCTTTAAAAGAATCGTTGTTTGCCATAAGTTCTCTACATTTCGATTTTCGTCTTGATCACTTTAGCCAAATGGCTTCCCTCTATTCGTCCGGCAACTCGAGCCATCAGTTGCCCCATGATTTGTCGAAATTGACCGTCAACAGCGGACGTAGGACTGGCGATCCGTTTGGCTGTATCGATCCATTCGTCCAATTCGGCGTTCGTTAGCGGTTTATCCCACATGAGCCAGGTATTCGTACCGTTGCGCAGCCAGGTTTCCATGGCCGGTAAAATGCCTTCTCTGTAGAGTTTCTTTTGTCCTACAGCCTGCAACAAGGCCAAAAAAAACTCGCAGGAAAACCGACGGCTGTCCATTTGCTTTCTCTGTACTCTTTTGGGAAACTGGATCAAAACCAGTGCAGCCAGATTGGCCGCCACCTCCCACTCTGTTACCGCTTTCTCAAACAATTCCGCCCAGGGCGAAAAGGCAAGCGGGTGCAGCAAATCTTCGGCAACGCCGAGACGTCGATACCGTGCTTCTCTCTCCCACACCGGTTTAGGCAGTTGCTGTTTTAATCGGTTCAGTCGCTGCTCGGTAATGCGCTTCGGCGGCAGATCGGTATCCGGGTACATGCGATCCGGCCCGGGCAGAATGCGTTCAAAACCGTTGGTGCCGTCTTCCAGGGCCTGACGTGTTTCAGATGGCACACCGATGGTCGCCTCTCGGGCGCGTATCATGATCTCGCGGGCGCCGGTTTCTGCGTCTGCCGCAGGTCCCCAGACCAGCACCACCGCATCCTCCTCGGTTGCCCCCAGCGTTTTGCGGACATTAAGCCACTCTGAACTGGCCAGGGTTTCTCCCGGACTATCCGTATGCAAAATATTCGGCAACGTGGTCAGGCAGGCAATGACGCGAACGCGGTCAGAAATCTCCCGCGAAAAAAAAGTGTCGGTTTGCGTTGGCCAGGATAAAAGTCCTCTAAATCCGCAGAGAACGACGCCGTTAACGACGCTGCCGCCAGCAATAGCCTGTTGTATGGGTTGAAAACGGGTTTTGCGCAACAGCTTGTTGATATTTTCATAGCGGCTGCGAAAAGTATCCGGAGTGATGCCACGACGTTGCAATTCAACGCGCAAGCGTAACAAATTCCATTGCCGCATGGCTTCGTTAAAAGTCAGCAGCGGAATTTTTTTAATCCGGGGTACGCCTTTGATTTCAATACGTGTGCCGCCGCGCACGCTGACATTCACATCCTGCCTGCCGGCGCCGATGCCGGTGCGTACCTGTCCTGTGGAACGCACCAACCGACGCAATATCTGGGCAACCTCGGCCACCTCCTGAGGCGTGCGCATGTCCGGCCCCGTAACCGTTTCAATCAGCGGCATGCCGAGTCGATCGGTGATGTAAACACGGCGATGCCCGACATCGCTGACTTCACGACAGGCATCCTCTTCCAATCCGAGTTGAATGATGGAGATGCGCCGGTCCTGATACGGGATGGAACCGTCCACGCCCACAATGGTGGTGCGTTGAAAGCCGGTCGGGATACTGCCGTCAAGATACTGTTTGCGGGCAATGTGCAGTTCGTCAACCATGGCACACTGGTACAACATGGCAATGCTCAGGGCGATGTCCAGCGCCTGTTCGTTCAACTCAAAAGGCGGCGTATCATCCATTTCATAGGTGCAAACGGTTTTATGGTTGATCTGGTAAATGATCTCTTTTTTGGTCTTGAATTCCATCAACGCGGTACCATCGTACTCGCCCAATTCGGACAAAGTAGGCCGCATATGGCGTAAAATCTCGGCGTCGTATTCTTCGCTGTACCTTCCAGCCGGACAGCGGCAAAATAGCTTTTTCTCCGTCAGTAATTGCTGATGAATTTCGAGACCGGATTTAAAGCCGATAATCGCATAGTCCTCCGGTTTCATTTCTTCATAAGATTTAAAAACAAAATCATAATCACTCATGCCTGAGACCTCGAAAATGTCAAAGAAAAAGAGTTGGGCAAATTGATTTGAGAAAATGCTGTATCAGCAATGATCAGCAGGAGATGACGCAAGATGGCTAGCGAAAAAAGCGGATACCCTGTTCTCATAAAACCCGTTGCCGGTTCAGTCAAAAATACATGAAAAAGTCAGCTCTAATGCGCTGGGTGTTGAAGATGTGCCCGAAACAATTTAGTAAAACCCAACTAAACATGCTAATGAATCTTGCAATTTTTTAAGGCAAAAGTCATAAACAGCAAAAATCTATCAAAAAGAGCTGTTCAACGCCGGCAATCAGTCCAGTTCCGAGGTCAGGCTGGATAACAAGATTGACGGCGGCGCAGCCTATATCGGCGATAATCTGCTGCTGCCAAACAACGACAACATTATTACCGGTTATGGTAAACGGACTGATGTCACACACAGGTCACGTGGTCACGTACCTGTGTCTGGTGAGCGTGCTATTATCGAGGGGTGCTGCGTGGTCCATAGTACCTGACCGACCAACCTGGCAGGACTTTTAATTAACAGCAACATTTTTCCGACGCCGCTGGATCCGATTAATGACGGATTCGGCATCCTGCTGCCGGGCGGACCCGACGATCAATATTATGCGTCTAATAAGGCTACCTTGACATGTGCCGGTATGATCTGCCGTCTTGATAGTACGGGGGAACGGGATAGAATTTTCGCATGGCCTGGCACGGATGTATATTTTAACTGGATTTCCCAAAGATGTGAATATGACGAGGCAATAATATTGCCAATGATGCCTCACAGCAAGGTTAAAGAAAATGAATACGTACCAGCCTATCGTTTTTTCAATTTTAAAGGCTGCCACTGACCCAGGGGACCGCCAAAAGCACCCATGTCGTTGCGGCTGCCGTCAGCGTCGTTGTATGGGCTGTTTGGATCGCCGGCATTCACGCACGGCGATCCGGTCTTTAGCTGGAAATTTAAACGCGCAGCGTCAATAAAGCAGGGATCAACCAGGATTTGCCCTTCACGGGAGACGAGACCTTTAAAATCGGTTCCATGGTTCTGCCAAAAGCAGTTGTAACTCATCGTTGCCGCAGGACTCGCGTTGCTCACGCCATAGCCATGATTCTGCATAAAAATATTATTGCACAGCACGGTTCCCTCCGCCCGGGCGCCGATTTCGATGCCGGCTGTGCCGGTGTTGAAAGGCCCGTTAGCGAAAACAACATTGTTGTTTATTTCGCACTGCCGGCCCGTATCAATCCAGAGCGCACGGGAACAGCCGGCAAACAGATTGTTGCAAACACGATTGCGCTCCGACCGGACCGGGTAGTGCGCATCGCCGAGGTCTTCTTCAATAACACAAAGCCCGGCAACGGCCGCTTTGGATTCCCTGATGACATTTTGAAAAATCAAATTGTCCTGCGATTGATTGACCATGATGGCGCTAATTTCATTGCCGACAAATGCATTATTATAGATTTCAAACTGACTGACATTCCAACTGAGACACAAACCGCTGCTGCCGAGCGCAGGATCGGGATTGGTGTTGTTTTCAAAATAATTGTTGTAAACCTTGCCCTTGCGGATGCCTGTCAAATACATTCCCTGTTCGCTGTTTTCGCGCACCGTGTTGTTGTATACAACCAGGTTCTCATTAAGAAAAGCTTTATCAGGATAACCGGGAGACCTGTACAAGGCGATGCCGTCGCTGCTGGAAGCGATCGAAATATTGTCATGTACGCATAAATTAACAAAGTCCCATATCTGGATGCCGCTCAACCTGTGCAAGAGAAAATGCGCGGGATCGCCGTTATTGATCATGTAATTGCCGTTGACCTCCACATCGCGAATCCAGTGCATGGCAATCGAATGGTCAATGGCGCTGTTGCGCACCAGGTTATGGCTGACGCGAATGTTCGAACAGGGCTGATCGCCATAAGGCGAAAACACATAAATGCCTTTTTGGTTGTCGACAATGCGGTTGCGCTCGACAACGATATGATGGCAGGTTTGCACCACAATGGCGTTGCCGTTGTTGCTGTTACTCATTCCATCCGCATCCGAGACATGGTGGATGTAATTGTCCTGCAAAACAATGTGCGAGCAGTTAATCAGGCGAATGCCGTTGCCGGCCGCCGCTGTGATCTCTTTTCCCCTGATGATGATCGGAGCCTCCGCCGTACCGTGCACATTGATCAGGTCGATGGCGGCGGCTGACTCGTAATGGGCGGGCAGAACATTGATGGCGATGGTGTCCTGGCCCACGGCTTCGAGTCGGTCTCTTACCGTGAGTGTGACGAAATAATAGCCCGGTTCGGCATAGATAAACTCCGGCGTGGGATTGATCTGATCGACTTGCACGCCGTTCTGTTGATCAAAATCCCACTCGTAGCGAAAGGGCGGCGATCCACCGTCCAACTGCGCAGAAAAGGCGACCTTGAGCAGAGCATGGCCCTGGCTGGCAGAGGCCGTGATTCGTACTTGAAATGTTTCTGGAGGAACATCGACGTCAAAAACCCTGGTACATTGAATAAATAGGGAAAACATGAGGACGAGCAACAACAGGCTGTACTTTTTCATGACATACCTCCTGGTCGCTTAAAGGTATTGTTTTATACGATATGAAGCAAGCGTAAAAACGGACACGGGATTATGATTCAAAAAACAGCTTTGTGAAGGTTTAAAATCCTCGCAAACAGAATGCGATACGATTTATTGCACAGTGCGAATCGCATCAAAAGTGCAGGCGGTCAGGCAATCGCCACAACCACTGCACTTTGTCTGGTCGATACTCGCTTTTTCCATGCTCCATGCGATAGCGTCATACTCCGGGCAAGCGGTGCGGCACTCTCCGCACAAACGGCACAATTCGGTATCGATATGTGGTGCGGAATAATCCTCTGGTTCAATGGCCGTTATGGCTTTCGTCTCACATATGTCGAAGCATTTGCCGCAGTGGTTGCATTTGGCCTCATCCATTTGCACTTTGGCCGGATTGATGGCGTCTAGGGGACAAAGGGAGAGGCATTTGCCGCAGCGATTGCACTTGGTCATATCCACTTGCGCTTTGCCGGCGACGATGCTGAGTGCGTTTTCCGGACAGGCGGAAATGCAGGGCGTGCCGCATTGGGCCGGTTTGCACTTGCCGCGAATGGAATAGTAATCCCGTTCCCAGGTAATCGCTGCGCCTTCCGCGAGGCAGGCATCCAGACATTTTCCACAGCCAATACAATTTTCAGCATTCAATTCATATTGCTTAACTGTAACCATGATGGCCTGATATTTGCATAAGGCGACGCATTTACCGCAGATTTTACACTTTTCCTGATTTATGCGGTAAACGGATCGTTGGGGAAGAATAACAGCCCGATCCTGACAAACGTCATAACAATCACCGCAGCCAACACAGGTATTATCACAGACCGAGTATGATTTAAAAGGGCTCACGCCGTTCTTGCTGCAGGATTGCATGACCTGCAGCAGCGTCCCACCGGCAAGAAGCCAACTGCTTTTGCGCAAAAAATCTCTTCTCTTTACGTCCATATGTTCGTCACCCTCCTGAATCCGAAAAGTTTAAAAATACTTAGAACGCCCATCGCATTTCCATACGTTTCATTTCTGTTATCCCAGGCAAAAGATCGGATTGCATATTACTGTAAATTCCAAAGAGGCGCAGTCCTTTATAAATACGCGCGCCCAATTGTATGTCCCATTCACGCAAATGATTCAGTTCAGTCTGCTGCAGATATAATATCTTGATGTTGGGCTTAAAGCGGACCGAGAATTCATGCCGGAGCGCGACTGACCAAAAAGGCAAATCCTGCACATCCAGACGCATCACTTCGCCAATATAGAGATTGCTGAATGCGGAATAGAATCGGCTGTTGTCATCGATGGAATATTTGCCTATCAAATTCACAGATAAATTTGTTAAAGCGCCCGAGTTCCACGCCCAATCACGTTTGGCGGTCAACCGGTAGGCAAGCGCTCTCTCGCCCCGGATATACTGACCTATTATTTCCGTTTCAAGGCCGACGCTGCCGGGCAGAGCAAAAGCCGCCAGAGCGCCGAGATAGTATTTATAGTCGTGAAAGCCGGAACCGAATTCTTCAAAAAAAAGCAAGCCGATGTTTTTAAGAAATTTTTCCTGATCCAGATCGTTCATTGAAAATTCATCATCACCCGCTGATTCGACACTTCCACTCTGCTGAGCAGATTGCTTTCCCGAGGGATCCCAGCTCGCCATGGCGCCGAAAAAATTCGTCTCCCATAGACGGCTGCTGACCAGATTAAAGCGTCCTCCGCGCATCAAGTTGTACACATGTCGGGTACTGCAAAAATCACCCTTGCGGGCAAAATCAGTGGCAACAGTTCCCAGCTTGAAATAAAAGTCAAATGCCCCTGCTTGACGCATTGCGCCCAAACCGAGAACCCGTTCATCCAGCAACATGGAACCGCCTAGCCTCATACTCTGCAAGCCCAGTTTGAGATTCGTATTATTTCGATTAACTTCATAGAAAGCCTCGCGCAGGCCCCAGTGTCTTTTGGCTGGTTTGGGAAATTCGTTCCAGACGGAGAGTCCGGACAGAGTGCTTGTTGTATTAAGGCCGGAGCGCTCCTGGTCATCAGACCTGCTCCAGTATTTCAAGCCGCTCTCTAAATAGAAACGACGGGATCCGGACGTAAAATCGAGTCCGGCGAACAGCATCTGACTGGTAAAGGTCCGGTCCACGGCGGCATTGTCCAATGCCCCGCCATTCAGACTCGTCTCAACAGCCCAGGAAAACCGTGCATTGGCATAAAGCGGTTTGAGATGCACGCCCAACTCACTGCGACAATCGGTGGCAATGGCCATGCGCGGACCGGTGACAAGTAAAAAAACAAAAATAACATTTTTTTTCACTTTGTTCCTTTCGTCAAAAGCATATTGTTTCATTTTTACATTTATCCAGGCAATCACCGCAGAGAATGCACTCTTGAGAATTAAAGGTCGCCTTTTTATCAATCGCCTGGGAATTGCATCCACGACTGCAGATGCCGCAGGAGGTGCAGTTTTCCTGTGCATGCAATTTCGACGCATGGGGCAGTCTGGTCACCCAACCCAAGACCAATCCCACCGGACAAACACCCCGACAGAACGGCCGGTATATGAATAGAGACATCAGCAACAAGAATCCTAAAAGTATCCAGCCGACGACATGAAAGGAAGTCATGTTAAAAGCAACCTTGAAGGGATCATAATGAATAAACAGGTTGGATTTGGTAATAAAAAGCTGGATCATCAGGGCGGCGAATAAAAGATATTGCACCGTCTTTAAGCTTTTTTGCGCAGTTTGACTTTTCAGAAACCTGAAGCGATTCGGCCGATATAAAAATTCTTGAAAGGCGCCCAGATGACAAATCCAGCCGCACCAGACCCGGCCTAAAAAATAGGTGATGGGGATGAGCGCCAGGAACCAAATCAGCGAATGCAATTTGACATCCTGCCCCATGAGCCGTAACCACAGGTTTTGAAAACTCGAGATGGAGCAGGGACAACCGCCGTTCCAAAAGCCCAAAACCACCAACGAGGCGAGTAAAAAAACAAAACGCAAGGAACGCATCGCCTTAAAGCGGACAAGCAACCCGGCGATAAGGGTGAACAACAAGGCAGCCAAGCCGATCGTTAAACCACGTGGTACACCTTCGCCTGAGTGATTTTCCGGTTCTGCCATGGCTGTAAACTCGCCTTCGTCAACGCTCGCAAAACCATCATCCATCTGTTGCATGGTGGAATCCTTGTTCACACCGTCCTGTCCGGCGAAAGTCTGGAATGATAAAAGTAGAATAAATCCGATCAGGAAAGAGAAACACAGAACAGGATAAATTTTAAATACCTTCATTATTGCACTTTCAATTTTAATATGCCGTGACCGCCCTCTTTTTCACAACTTCGGCGCACATGCAATACAGCTTCCCCATTATCAGCACCGACAATCTCCGCTTTCAGCAACCGACTGAACCGTTCAGGAGTTACCTGCTTCCACTCTTTTGCGCCGAGCAATTTGACGCCCTCGCCTTTAAATTCGGTGCTTTTGATGCCTTTCGGACAATCGCGATGCGTCAAAAAAACCATAACCTCCACTATCACCATATCTCCTTTGACATAGAATGGTTTTGGGTCACCAGTTACTTTTACCTCAATTTCACAGGCAGCTGCAAATCCAGCCACCATCAATAGAACCAGTACAGAAAACAAACGTGCAATCCGAACCACTCGCATAAGCCTTCCTCCTTGTTTTTCTATGAGCGTTAGCTACTTTTTCCAAATGGGTAAAGCGTCCAGTGATGTCCATCCGCCAGATTCATCTTTAGCGCCGGCAACACATCCTGAACAGTTCTTTTTATGTATGCAACCTGAACAATGCGATGGTCCCTTGTCGCCAGGGGCGCCGAGACTACATGCACGGACAGTAGGGAAATGCTTTTTTCTATCCACTTGCAACACCGGAATACTTGCAGAATCAGCATACATTGTTTTGACTTGAGGCTTTTGTGCATGGGCTGTTTCCTCAAGTGCGTTCATGCTCAAACCGGCAAAAATAATGACGGCGATGGTCAATTCGGTCATCTCTTCTCCTTATTTTTTTTGTTTGTTCCATCAAATTTTATGCCACGTTTTTATCTTGAGTTATCTTATTATTAAACAGGACAATAGACCGTATACATCCTTAAATAAAATACTGTTTATTCGACAAAATGGTCGAATGAAACGACGGTTTGGTCGATATTTACTTCAACTGATCAACTTGATTAATTCTCGACGTGATGATCATTTGCGAATAACCGTATTGGTCTTGTGCACCAATACCATGCATTTTGATCACATTTGCTGCAGAAAGGACGAAAGGAGAAAAAATAAGATTTATTTCGCATATCTAAAACATGCCGCACACAAAAAAAAGGCCAGGATGTGACGATCCTGACCTTGTTTTTCACGTAGTCGAGATGCACGTTTCTCGACGCTATTTTCCTTTTGGAACATTGTTGATAACCAATATTTGTTGCGTGCCAACGAATGGTTCACCGTTGGTGGTACAACCTGTAAAAGTGAGCGTGTTGTATTCACCAATCAGCAGTGGCAGGTTTTTGACATCCTCCATGGTAAATTTCGCAACAAAATAACCGAGATTGTCATACTTTGTGCTGAGCACAGGTACGCCGTTTAAAAGCACGGTCGATGTGTTAACAAGCGAATAAGCAATGTCGGCGTGGATGGTCACCACTTGTCCCTCATTCTGCAAATTGAGAATATTCGGCGATACCTGAATGAGAATTATAACCTCAGCAGGCGCTACCCTGGGGAAAGATGCAAAAAAAAGCATGAACAGACAGATTGCAGCCAGGCTGATCTTCGACTTGGACGTTAACATCTTTGTTACCTCCATTTAATGGTCGTGTGACGGATTAAGCCCCTATTTGCTTGAACGAAAGATGTTGGCAGCCTCCTCTCAGATTGTAACAAATCTGGTAATCATTTTGTATTAGAAAAAATGGAGTGAATTAATCACCGAGCAACAATCTCTGACCGAAACTAGCAGAATATAACGGACGTATTTTTGAAAAACAATCATAATATACAGAATTTGTGAGAAAAATCGCAATATTCATCGGTCAAAAATTCGAATTTGAGTTGCATTTGGGCGCCTTGAGTATAGTTACAAAATCGCAAAATCGATGCTGGCATTTGTAGACCTGAAGATAATGAGCGTCGACGAGACGTTCAGCCGCAGCCCTGTCCCCATTTTTATAGCGCTAGATCAACCATTGTTCTTCTACCAGATTCACCCGGGTCTCCGAGTCGTTTCCTTTAGACTGTACCTGACCTATTAGACGTAAAAAATATACTTTCTGTTCGGTTTAAAAGCGGTTTTTTGAAATCCTTGCTTTTTATATGGGAATTTAATATAATTTCATAAATTGAAAAGTGCTTTTATATTCGAATATGGAGTTCGTTATGAATCGGAGAATCGGATGCCTAATATGGAGTTTAGCACTATTCCTTCTTGCTAACAGCCATGCGCAGGGCGTAGCGCAAAGATTTACAGCTCTGATCGATCAGGGCGAATTCAGCAAAGCACAAACAGCCATGCGCAGCGAATTAGCGGAAAATCCCGCCATGCCGGACAGCAGTCGTCTGGCCCTCGAATTCGAGATCGATCGCCTGGACCGCATACGCCTGGATTTTATCAAAACCAGAGATCAAGTGGTCGAGCAGATTAAAAAATATATCCCGGAAGTTACCGAGGCCGACCTCAGTCAATGGGAACAGGAGAAATCACTCGAATGCATGCTTATTGACGGCAAAAAGCTCTATTTCAAAAACGCGGCTGCCAATCTGTTTCGTATTAACCGGCAAGCCAAATTACGCAAAACAGAATATGATCAAAAACATACTCCTGCCGCCAAACCGGCGTATCTTTATGTAGAGGATGCAAAGCAAATCATCGAGGCCAGTGAGGCGCTGGGCTCGCACCTGGTGAAACCGAAACGATTTCACATCACCTACACTCTAACTGTTGCAGCAGATGCCGTGCCGGCTGGTGAAAGGCTGCGCGCCTGGCTGCCTTTTCCCCGCGAGGGCCATCGCCGCCAGCAGCAAATTGAAATAGGTCGTGTGTCGCCTGAGAATTTTCTCATCGCCGATAATGATCGTTACAAACAGCGCACCATCTATATGGAGCAAAACAGCAAAAAGGGCATGCCGACTGTTTTTAAATACGATTTCAGCTTTACCTCCTATGCAGAATATATGGCCATTGAACCGGCAAAGGTGCAGGCGTATGACATCCATTCCACACTTTATAAAACTTTTACCCGCGAGCAACCGCCGCATATTGTTTTCACACCCGAGCTGCGAGCAGCCTCTAAACAGATTATCGGCGATGAAACCAATCCCTATCTCAAAGCAAAAAAAATATTTGCCTGGATCGACGACCGGACACCCTGGGCCAGTAGCCGCGAATATTCCACCATTCGCAACCTGAGCATGTACGCTTTTGACAACAAGCACGGAGATTGCGGCATTCAAACACTGCTGTTCATGACGCTGGCGCGCATGAACGGCATTCCGGTGCATTGGCAGTCCGGTTATGAGATGATGCCTGGCGAGGAAAGTATGCATGACTGGTGCGAGATGTATCTGGAACCTTACGGGTGGGTGTTGGTAGACCAGTCTTATGGCGTAAAGAATTCGACGGATGAAAGGGTGAAATGGTTTTGTCTGGGCAATTCAGACGCCTATCGCTGGATCGTGAACGATGATTTTTCGCTCGAGTTGTATCCGGCCAAAATATTCCCGCGCAGCGAAACTGTTGATTTTCAACGCGGCGAGGTTGAATGGCGCGGCGGCAACCTGTATTTTAACGACTGGGATTATGATTGGCAGATTGAACAGCTGGATTGATAAATGAACCAATCATGATAGGAAAATCAAGTAGAGAGCACAAGTCTGCATGCAAAGAAATACTGTTAATAGTTCTGATTCTGTGACAGGACAAACCATAAGCTTCAGACTTGATGTCAGGAGATAACCTTACCCACCATGAGATCGTTCGATTTTATAAATCGCTTTATACATTTTCTCGGCTCAATCTAATGGCATGATTTTTGAATGCATAAAATTATTCCCGAAAAGACATTTCCCATCTGGACTTGATAAAATGACTTAAATACATTTAAAGAATAACAAGTTAGCCAGTGATTACTCCTTGCTAACATTAAACCAACAGTGTCATTATCTGTTGCCTTGTATCATAAAATAGTGCCATTCAAAGTGGGGAATTATAGTGAAACAGACTATTCTAAAAAATATCTGTTGTGGGATTGTCATGGCAGGAGTATTGAGTTTGAACAGCGCGTAGGGGCAAATGCTGATTCGAAATTCCACCGGTACAAATACTCTGATCAACATAACGCAGACCGGATTGGTCGGCATCGGCATTGGCACCTCCACACCACAGGCCAGACTCCATACCAGGGACGGAGTGCGGTTTGAGACATTGGCGACAGGCGCCACCATGACCAGCCCAAAGGTGGTTATGGCTGACGCACAGGGCGATTTAGGAGCATTGGCTATCGGCACCAGCGCACAATATCTCAACGGTCTCGGAGTGTGGGCTACGCCGGCCGGAGACATTACGGCTATCGTGGCCGGCAATGGATTAACCGGAGGCGGCAGTTCCGGTTCCATTACCCTGGCAGTCGGCACCACCGCAGGCAGCGGCATTACGGTAAGCGCCGACAACATTGCGATTGATCAGAACACCGTGGACGGCTGGTATGTTGACGAAGGCCAGGCTAACTCTATCACCACCGGTATGGTCACTGACGGCACCTTGACGGCTGCTGACCTGGGTGTAAACGTCATCAGCAGCGTTGACGGTGTTATAAACGATGGCGGCAATATCGACCTGGTGGCCGGCAGCAATATCACCATAACGCCAAACGGTACGGCAAAAACAATCACGATTGCCAGTGCCTCAGGAGTAAGCGGCACCACCAACTATGTGGCCAAATTTACCAGTTCCACCAGCATCGGCAACTCTACTATTTTTGACAACGGCACAGTCGGCATCGGCACCACTTCTCCAAGTCCGGAATTTAATCTGAACATTGTCAAAACAGATGCCGGCTGGACATCGTCAGGCGAAGGTACGCTCCGCTCATCCTGGCCGACCAACGGCTGGAACACCTATCTCAATTACTGCTACGGCGGGGTCTCCGCTTTTAACAAGTACGGTCTGTATTCGGAACACACCAGTTCAGGCGTTTCCGGCGCTGTTGGGCATGATTTTTTTAATATCCAATTTTATGGTCTGGTAGGGATGGCGCCTGAAACGGCCAATCACTGGGCTTTTTTTGGTCAAGGCAAAAGTACGATGTATACCCAATCGTCATGCAGTCAGCTGCAGTTTTGTGATGCGCTCAGCGGCGGCGGCTATTTGAGTTCGACTGACCCCAGCCAATTCATCATCAGCGGCGGCGCAGAAACGGCCAATGGCTCCAGCTGGACGGCGCGCGCTACTGCCGCAACGCTCATTTCCGGATATAATGGCGACGTCTATTTTTACAGCAATACCGGTTTGACTTCAGGCAATACCTTTACACCGACATTGCGCATGAGCATTAACAGCAGCGGCAACCTATGGATTCAGAACGACTGTTCGGCCGCAACCTTTACCGATCGCACCCCCTATCCGCCCGACGTACAAACAGCCTATGACGCGGTGTTTTCCATGCAACGTTTGCCCGATGCTCTGTATCAGAAGAACAATAAAGAGCTACAACTGGATCACAGCAAATTGCACGAGTTCATCAAATCAGGCGCTGAGCAGCGGGATCTTTCCGCAACGGTATCAGTGCAGAATGAGGTCATTAAAGATCTGGTCAAAAGAATCCAACAATTGGAAATGACGCTCTCTCGTTTTTCTGAAAAATAAATTTGGACTCTCGAGCAGGCGACAAGGACGCCCCTGTCGCCTCTTGCTTCAACCTAAGCACGGCTTTATACTTGACGGTTGCATAGGTTGATGTCTACTGTGCAAAACGAGATTATCAATGCCATTACGTGTTCAGCCGCTTCAACTTTCTCAAGTAAAAAAAAGGCCGGATAAACCGGCTTGCTTTACATCGTTGGTTGTTTTTTATGGAATCGGCGCGAGTTTTGCCGTGTTGCCGTTACGGTTCTTTGCCATCAAATTACCAGAGCCATCGACATATAATACCCAGGCATTCAGCGGGATTTCGCCTGCTGTGGGATTAGCGCTATTTGAAATTAAAATTCTATCATTAAAGGAAGCATTGCCGATCACGTGTACTGTTTTATCTGGATAATTTTCAATAGCTGTTTCATCCATGCCGCCGACCACCAACCGGCTGATATAGCTTTTATTGCCTTTTCTGCCCTCCTCCCCATCAGCCACAAAGCACCAGTCATAATCATGATTGCCGCTGTTATAAGCGGCCATTCCGGTCACGCGTATCGGTGCGGTTGTATTGCCGGATGCAAATACGAGATAGGGGAAAGAGGCAGCAGCTACGTAATCGGCGCCTAGCGTGGCTGCGCCGCGAGCCGCCGTGTACCAATCGCTGGTCAACGCGTATTTGGCGCCGGCCGTGAAATCAAATGACCTGGTAGCGCCCAAAAGCGTGTACCCCTTTATATTTTTAATAACACCTTCGCTCTAGATGGAATAATCACGGGTCTGACTGTTGGAATTGCGAAAATAGCCGGCAGAGCGAAGATTGGTCAGGCCGGATATGTTACAGCCCAGACCGCCCACCACCTTGTCCACGCCGCTGGTATGCACGCCCCACATGTAATTGGTCGGCCCGGCGTCCGTATGATTGTGTGATAAAATGGTAATAAAATCATCATTGCTTCTTTTAAGATATGCCGCGTTGGCAAGATTTGTCGTCATAACAGTAAATCCGGCAAGGCCACACCAGCACTATCCAAAAATCAGTGCCTGGCCTTTGTTCTGTGATCTGGACAAAACATCACTTCCATTGTCCAAATCAAGGGACATACCAGCGCCTAATTTCAATTTTTTATGCTTAAATAACGTAAAAATACAAATGGCACTATTGTTGCTGGCTACATTGGGTGCACCTAGCATAACAGAAAGACGCATTCATTCGTTCTGCTCGAGAGAGAACAGAGTTACAGTACTGAGAAAATGCAAAATCGTCGAGTAACCTTGTAGAGCAAACCTGGTCAGGCACGCAAACAGAGGGATAATATCCTTTATAGGCAATGGCTTGCATCTTGGTAAAAGTGTTTGACAAAATATTGATTTTTATTATATTTCTATCGCAATATCAACCGTTGCGTGCCATAAAGGAATAGCCAATTATGGGAAACCGTTCAAGAGCGCGCTGGGGAGCCCAGGATGACTGAACCGCTCATTTCCGTATGCATTCCGGTCTTTAACGGGGAAACGTTTATTGCACAAACGATTCAATCCGTTCTTAAGCAAACCTGTCCAGATTATGAATTATTGATTGTCGATAATCATTCGACCGATGACACGTTAAAGATTATTCATTCGTTTCAGGATGCGAGGATCCGTGTCGTCGAAAATGATGCCAATATCGGCTTTGAAGGCAATTGGAACAAGTGTCTTGATTTGGCAAAAGGACATTTCATTAAAATGTTGCCGGCAGATGATCTCATCTATCCGGAATGTTTGGCAAAGCAGGCAGAGATATTACGAGATGATAAACATCAAGATGTTTCAATCGTATCCTGTGGACGCTACATTATAGGCGCTGCGGATCAAACGCTTATGATTCGCCGTTTTAATTCTCGTACAGTGAAAATCACCGGGCCCCGGGCCATCCGACGAATCATCCTGTCCGGCACCAATCCGATTGGTGAACCGGGGGCGGTATTGTTTCGTCGAGAGTTGATTGCCAAAACGGGCAAATTCGACACTCGGATATTTTACACGGTGGATTTGGATCTTTGGTGTCGGCTCTTGTTATTCGGCAGCCTGTACGCCATGGCCGATGTGCTGTGCGGATTTCGCGTTTCGCCGCAATCAGCCAGCGTTCACACCGCACGACGCCAACAACAGGATTTTCGAGCTTTTATACAAAAAATCCGCTCGGATGAGCGATACCGGGTTCCGGTCTGGGCCGCATGGGTCGGCTACGTGCGCGCCGGCCTTAATGCCAGTCTGCGGAGATTGTTTTATCTCCTCTATAGCAAGGGGAAAAACCGCACTATATGAAAAAAAAACAAAACATGACATCCACACAAAAGACAATAGTCGTTTCAGCGTTAAAAAAGCACCTTCCGCTGATCGGTTTAATAGTGCTAATCATTATCCTGCGATTTCAATTCCTGCAAATGCCTTTTGAGCGGGATGAAGGCGCCTATAGTTATTATGGTCAGCTTGTTCTGGAAGGAAAAATCCCTTATATCGATTTTTATGATCAAAAATTTCCCGGTATTTTTTATTTTTATGCTTTAATAGTTTTTATCTTTGGCCGAACCGTTGTCGGGATGCATCTCGGTTTTATTTTGATCAACGTAATCACGGTTGTCATCATCTTTCGTCTGGGCGAAAAACTTTTTGACCGCTGGGCCGGGTGGATTTGCGCGGCCGGTTTCGGTATTCTGTCTCTGACGCCGGACCTCTCAGGCTTTACCGTACAATCCGAACATGCGGTGGCCTTGTTCGCGTCAGCTGCCTTGCTGACTATGGTTTATGCCATACAAACTGAAAACGGACGATTATGGTTTCTATCCGGTTTGCTGCTGGGCTGTGCTTTTATGGTTAAAACAAGCGGCGTTTTTTTCGTCGTGGCCGGAGGCTGCTCTCTGTCGGCCGTCCTCTATCTCAAGCATCGACTGGATTTGCGCAGGTGGTGGAGACCGGTTTTGCTGATGGGCAGCGGCGTCTTGACGGTCGTCGCTCTGCTGTTTTTCCTCATCGTTCTACAGGGCGCCTTTAACGAGATGATGTATTGGGCGTATCGTATCCCCAAAAACTATGTTTCAAAAATATCCTGGGCAGAGGGCAAGGGATATCTCGCTTATCATTTTAAAGCCATAACCGGTCATTTCGCTGTGCTCTGGCTGTGCGGTGCACTCGGGTTAGTTGTATTAGCGCATCGCTCCATTACGGGCGCCCATAAAATCCTCGTATGGACTTTCGCGGTTTTTTCCATCGCTACCATTTTCCCTGGTTTTTATTTTTACGGTCATTACTGGATCCAGGTGCTCCCGCTTCTCAGTTTGTTGATTGGCGCTTTTTATTTTGTAATAACGATTTTATTGTCTAAATGGATAAAGGAAAAAACCGGGCGTTCTGCGGCAACTTGCACTCTATTCATCCTGGTGCTATTGGCTCATGTCTGGCAGAAACAGGATTATTATTTCAAACCGGATTATACGCGTATTCTCCGCCAGGTTTACGGTATGAATCCGTTTCCTGAAGCCATGGCGATCGGCGAATTTATCGCGCGCCAATCGAATCCCCAGGACCAGATGATCGTGATCGGCTCTGAACCGGAGCTTTATTTTTACACACAATGCCGCTGTCCTTCCCAGCACGCCTATTTTTCAGCGCTTGTCGACAATGTTCCGGAACACCGGCAGTGGCAACAAGAGTTTATACGTGATGTAGAAAAAGCGCAACCCCGATTCATCGTTTTCTTTGATCATGTCATTTCGCTTTTAGTGCAGGCCAATACCGATCAGACTATTTTCCAATGGGGCAGTAAATACCTGAATAAACACTATCATCTGATCGGTGTGGTGGATACATTGGGCCCGTTGGATATTCGTTATCTCTGGGGGCAAGATTTCGTCAACTATCAAGTAGCCGGTCAGTTTCAAATTTATATTTTTGCACGTAATTCCTAATCGGCGGGGGCTGCGCATGATGCTATCCATTATCGTTCCTTGTTATAATGAAGAAAAGGTAATCCGGGAAACCTATCGTCGGTTGCACGCCGTTGTCAGTCGGCTTCCGCACTTGCAGTGTGAAATCATCTTTATCAACGACGGCAGCAAAGACGACACGCAGGGTATTTTACGTGATTTGGCGGGACAGGACGCATCGGTAAAGATTATCAATTTTTCACGAAATTTCGGTCATCAATCCGCCGTTACCGCCGGTCTGTATCTATGCCGCGGCGACTTGGCCGTGATCATCGATGCCGACCTGCAGGATCCTCCGGAGGTCATTCCCGACATGCTGCACATTCAGGAAAAGGAAGGGTGTCATGTGGTTTATGGCGTGCGCAAAAAACGTAAAGGCGAATCATTCTTTAAACGCACGACCGCCAAAGTATTTTACCGCACGCTGAACTATTTATCCGAGATTTCCTTCCCGGTTGACACCGGAGATTTTCGTTTATTGGATCGTAAAGTCATTGATGCGTTCAACAATCTTCCGGAAAAACATAAATATATTCGCGGATTGGTCAGCTGGATGGGATTTAAACAATGTCCGGTGTATTATGAACGGGACCCCCGTTTTGCCGGTGAGACAAAATATACCTTAAAGCGAATGATAAATTTAGCCTCTTTAGCCCTGTTCTACTTTTCAAAAAAACCGTTAAAAATTGCCGTAACGCTTGGATTTTTTAGCCTGATCACAGGCCTACTTTATGCCGCCTGGCTGGTATTCGGTTTTTGGTTGGGATGGACAACCGTCATTTCCGGTTGGACCTCTTTGGTCATTATCATGATCTTTTTCGGCGGCGTTCAATTGCTTTCCATCGGCATCCTTGGTCAGTACATCGGCAGTTTATTTGATGAGGTTAAAAGCAGACCAGAGTACGTTATCGATAACACCATCAATTTTGCAGCAAAGGAAAATCTGTGAAAACCGTGATTTTAGCAGGCGGATTGGGCACGCGGTTGGCCGAAGAAACCGTCATCCGGCCAAAACCCATGGTGGAGATCGGCGGCAAACCCATGCTCTGGCACATCATGAATATATACAGCGCAGCCGGCTTTAACGAATTTGTTCTTGCTTTGGGATATAAAGGCGAAGTGATCAAGGATTATTTTCTCAATTACCACAGCCGCAACAACAACATCAGAGTCGACTTGCAGCTTGGCAAGGCCACAGTCTACGAAGGCGCCAAATCAAACTGGATAATAGACCTGGTCGACACGGGTTCGCAAACCCAGACCGGAGGGCGCATCAAACGGCTCTGCCCCTGGCTTGGTGATGAACGTTTTTTTGCCACCTACGGAGACGGCGTGGCTGATATCGATATCAAACAATTGCTGGCATTTCATTGTTCTCATGGTCGCCTGGCAACGGTAACCGCGGTGCGTCCGCCATCACGATATGGCGACATCGTACTCGAGGGCGAGCAGGTGAGTCGCTTTGCAGAAAAATCGCAAACCGGCGAGGGCTGGATTAACGGCGGTTTTTTCGTGTTAGAGCCGGGGATTTTCCAATATATTAGCGATGATGATTCGGTTTTTGAACGCGATCCCATGGATGCCCTGGTGCGCGACGGTCAATTGATGGCCTATCGTCATGACGGTTTTTGGCAGGCCATGGATACCCTGCGCGAGCGCAACTATTTGGAGGAATTATGGCGCTGCAATCAAGCGCCCTGGCGGATATGGACAGACAACAATTAGCATCCATTTACCAGGGTAGATCGGTTTTTATCACCGGTCACACCGGTTTCAAAGGTTCCTGGCTGGCATTATGGCTGGCGCGCATGGGCTCTCAGGTTCATGGCTATTCATTGCCGCCGCCTACGGATCCCAGTAATTTTTTACTCAGTCGGGTGCAGGAAGTATTGGCCACACATTGTCTGGCTGACATCAGGGACTCTTGCCGTCTGCAACAGGCATTGGACCAGGCAAAACCCGATATTGTCTTTCACCTGGCAGCCCAATCCCTGGTGCGTGCAAGTTATGGCGCACCTTTTGACACGATGGAAATCAATATACTGGGCAGCCTGCAACTTTTGCAGTGTCTCAAAAGTCTGGCGCGGCCTTGTGCCGTCGTGATGATCACCACCGACAAGTGTTACAAAAACCAAAATCAGGTTTGGGGATATCGGGAAATCGATCCGCTCGGCGGTCATGATCCGTACAGTGCCAGCAAAGCTGCTGCAGAGATATGCATCGCCTCCTATCGCGACTCTTTTTTCCCGGTCGAACGCATTGCCGAACATGGCGTTAAAATCGCCACCGCGCGCGCCGGCAATGTCATTGGCGGCGGAGACTGGGCGCAGGACCGAATCGTCCCCGACCTGGTTCAGAACATTATCAACCAGAAAGCAACTCCCATCCGCAACCCAAACAGCATCCGCCCCTGGCAGCATGTGCTGGAACCACTGTACGGCTATCTTGTTCTCGGCGCGCATCTCATGGGCTCGGACGACCCGGACTGGTGTTCGGCCTGGAATTTTGGTCCTCTGCCGGGCGACGAGGCCACGGTTGTGGAAATGGCAGATCTTTTTTACACCCTATGGGGCAGCGGTCAATGGCGCCATGACGCCTCACCATTGCACCCGGGAGAAGCTAAAACATTGCGCTTGTGCATTGATAAAGCGGTCTCTCAATTGAACTGGTCTCCGCGTTGGCCGTTTCACGAGACCATGAAACATACGGTACACTGGTATCATGGGCTGTTCATCGACAAATGGGATGCTCGCCGGCTCTGTGAATCTGATATCGAAGCGTATGAAAAGGCGATAAAATGATTTTCACACAGACATCTCTTGCCGGTCTATACTGCATTGATTTGGAAAGAAGAGTTGATGCGCGCGGTTGGCTGTTGCGCACCTATGACCGGCAATTGTTCGTCGAGCATGGGCTGAGCCAGGACTTTGTGCAAATGAATCACACTCTGACGCGTCACCGTGGTTCTCTTCGCGGCCTGCATTTTCAGCGTCCGCCGCATGCAGAAGCCAAATTAATTCGTTGTATCCGCGGATGCGTGTTTGATGTGGTGGTGGACATTCGCGCCGACTCGGCCAGCTTTCTGAATTGGCAGGCTATGGAGCTTTCGATGACTCGAGACCGTTGCCTGTATGTGCCTCCCGGGTTTGCGCACGGTTTTCAAACGCTTGAGGAGGAGTGTGAAATGCTGTATTGTCACACCGCAGCCTACGATCCTGCCAGCGAAGCCGGATTGCGTTACGATGATCCGCGCCTGGCCATTCCCTGGCCATTGCCTGTTACCGACCTTTCAGTACGAGATAAAAACCATCCCTTTCTTGATAACAAATTTGACGGAATAAGATTATGAACTGTCGTTTCTGTGGACATCCCTTGCAAATAGTGCTGGTGGATTTGAAGAATGCGCCGCCGTCCAATTCCTTTTTAACGGAAGATCAACTGGACGAGCCGGAGATTTTTTATCCTTTAAAAGTGTATGTCTGCGACGATTGCTTTCTGGTGCAAATTGCCGAGTATAAAAAATACGACGCCATTTTCGATGCAAACTATGCTTACTTTTCTTCCTACTCAACCAGCTGGCTTGAACATGCACGGCGTTACACCGAAATGATGATAAAGAGGTTTGATCTATCTCCTGCAAAGCACCGGATTGTAGAGATTGCTTCCAACGACGGATATTTGTTGCAGTATTTTCTGCAACGCGGGTTCCAAACCCTGGGTATAGAACCGACCCATAATACGGCGCAGGTCGCTCGTACAAAAGGCATTCCCACCCACGAAGTTTTTTTTTCCGCCCAACTGGCCGCTGAGATGGCGGAACAAAAGACGCGCGCCGATATTCTCATCGGCAACAATGTCCTGGCGCACGTGCCTGATCTCAACGATTTTGTGCGAGGACTCTATATCATCTTGCAACCAAATGGCGTCATGACCATGGAATTTCCGCATTTGCTGCGTTTGGTGCAGTACAATCAGTTTGACACCATTTATCATGAACATTTTTCATATTTCTCCTTCAGTACCGTGCAACGTATTTTTGCCGCGCATGGCTTAACCTTATTTGATGTGCAAGAGTTGGAGACGCATGGAAGCTCATTGCGCATTTTTGCACAACGCGCCGACAGCGGAGTGCATGCAATGACTTCACGGGTTGCCGATATGTTGGCCGTTGAAAACAAAGCGGGCATACTCACCCCGGCTTTTTACCAAGGATTTCAGGCGCGCTGCTATACCGTCAAAAACGATTTGCTAAAATATCTCACCGGATGCATGCAACAGGGACTTACAGTGGCTGCTTACGGCGCCGCTGCCAAAGGCAATACTTTACTGAACTATTGCGGCATCAAGTCCGACTTGATTCCTTTCGTTGTGGACCAATCGCCGCATAAACAGGGCAAGTATTTACCCGGAAGTCACATCCCCATTGTTTCGGAAGAACGACTGCAACAGGAAAAACCGGACATCGTGCTTATTTTACCCTGGAATTTACAGACCGAAATTACCCAACAGCTGGCTTATATTCGCACCTGGGGCGGCCGGTTTGCCGTTCCGGTGCCGAATTTGCAGGTCTGGTGAGTATGCGCGTATTGGTTACCGGGGCGACCGGTTTTGTCGCGCGATATCTGATTCCTGTGATCCGTGAACGCGGGCATACGGTCATTGCCAGTGCTTTGGATGCTCCGGAAAAAGCCGAAAAATACGATTGGCTATCCGGGTGCACCTACCATGCCTATGATCTCTGCGAACGCGATAAGCATATTTTCCAACGATTGAACAAGCCGGATACGCTCATCCATCTAGCCTGGCAGGGCTTGCCGAATTATTCGGAATTGTTGCATATCGAACATAATCTCTGGCCTAGTTACTTTTTTATAAAAGATCTGCTTGCCGGCGGTTTGTCTGATTTGACCGTTGCCGGCACGTGTTCGGAATACGGCATGCAAGAAGGGCGTTTGACGGAAAACATGGCGCCGTCTCCAATCCTTGCCTATGCGGTGGCCAAAGATTCTTTGCGCAGGTTTATCGGACTCTTGAATGAACGGTTCAGTTTTACCTGTCGCTGGTTGCGTTTGTTTTACATGTATGGAACCGGCCAATCTCCCACCTCCCTGTTTTCATTAGTGCAAAGCGCCATGCGTCGCGGCGATAAAGTGTTTAACATGAGCGCCGGGGACCAGGTTCGCGACTATCTGCCGGTTGAAGAGATGGCAGAACGCATGGCCGATTGCGCCCTGCAAAACCGGACCAACGGCATCATCAATTGTTGCAGCGGCATCCCGGTTACCATACGTGAATTGGTAGAACGTTGGCTGGCGGAAAAAAATGCGACGATGGAGCTGAATCTTGGTTATTACCCGTATCCGACTTGCGAACCGATGAAATTCTGGGGCGATGTCGAACGTTTGCAAACCGTTATGACCAGTCAGGAGAAGGCGCCTCATGTCGAATGAAAAGAGCTCAGACAGGGTGTGCCGTATTTGCGGCAACGCCGGAAACCACCGCATATACACGGCCAAAGAAATGATGTTCGGCATGGGAGAATCCTTTGTTTATTTTGAATGCGGTTCTTGTGGTTGCGTGCAACTAGCTGCGCCGCCGCAAAATATGGCTCGTTATTATCCGAACCAGTACTACAGTCTATCCGCCGGTTTACTGTCACGGTTGGCTAATCATGTACGCGATGAATATGCCTATTCGGGTAAAGGAATTTTGGGACGCATGGTATTTTCCTTTTACCCCAAATTCGTCTTGCGCACCATCAGGCGGCAAAACTGGCCATTACATTCTCGCATTTTAGACGTAGGCTGCGGTACGGGCGCCATCTTGCGCGTACTGGCGCGCCATGGCTACCGGCATCTGCACGGCGTTGATCCATATCTGGCAAAAGACATTACGATTTCGTCCAGGTTGAAATTGCAGAAATGCGAGTTCATGACCATTACGGAAAAGCAGGATGTAATCATGTTTAATCATTCCCTGGAACATATTTGCGAACAACAACTGGTTTTAATGCATGCGCGACGTTTATTGGCTGATAACGGAATCTGCTTTATACGCATACCAACGGCCTCCTCTTTTGCTTGGCAACACTATCGCACGGAATGGGTGAGCCTGGATGCACCGCGCCATTTTTTTCTGCATTCGCATGAAAGCATTCGACTGCTGGCAACTCAAACCGGATTTCTTGTTCAGGACATTATTCAGGAATCGAGCGCGTTTCAGTTCTGGGCCAGCGAGCAATATCGTCACGGTACATCGCTCATGGCTGTCAACTCGTATATGGTTAATCCTTTGCGTTCAGGGTTTTCAAGAAAACAGATTCGGCGCTATCAGGATCAAGCCGATGAACTGAATAAAAACCAGCGCGGGGACGAGATCGCCGTTGTATTAAAACCGAATCCAGCCTGGTCCGAGGATCACAGGTGAGCACGAGAGGAATCGACTTGTTGCAAAAGGAATATGGAGCATATGAGCAAGCATGGCATGCAAAAGTGCGTAGTGGCATTCAAAAACCGGCTGAACCTGTGGGATGTGGCCGCCTTTGTAACAGGTCTTTTTATCTGGTGGGTTTACTTTCAAGCGGTCAAGCCGTTTATACACTGGGACGATCTTCGCTGGCCGGTTTTTGTACAAAATGGGGAAGCGTTGTCATTGACCACTTCAGGCAAATGGGCTTTCGCTCCCTGGTGGCTGCACTTTCGGGACGCCTTTTCGGGCGATTTTCCCGTCTATTATCAATTTTTCTCTGATTGGCTGCAAAACGGCCTCGCGGTATGTACGAATCTCCCACCGATGGTGATACAGGCGATCGTGCTTGGCCCTTTGCTAGGCTTTTTGTTTTTCGTGTTCAATTACTATTCTCTGAAGGCTGTTTTGAGAAATTCAGGTATGGCGTTCCTGGCTTGTTTTATCATCTCGGTTTTCTCTGACTCGCAAATACCTCTGCAATTTGTGCCGGAGACGATTCGATCTCAATATTGGCTCCTGCATGTGCCTTTTGTGGCGCTTTCGTTGAACACCAGCCAGAGCTTTGGTTGGTTATTTTTTACCCCGGCCGTTTGCATGGCCTATTTGGCCTGTACGAAACGTCGTATCCGTTATGCCGTCGGCATGGGTGTGGTCTTTGGTTTGCTGTTTATTACGCATACCCTGACGTTTATCAACGCAGCACTGGCGCTGTTTCTGTTTCAATTACTTATTTTATTGCGCAAAAAAACCCGCCTGTGGGATTGGCAACATTGGCGGTATCTGGCAGTGGCGGGTATAACGGGCGGGATTGTTGCTTCCACATATCTGTATCATGCCATTTTCGTTTATGGCGCAGTGCCGAAAGCATATTCAGCCGTGGCTGTTTCATTTTCGACCATTGCCGTATTTTTTTGTCCTCTGCTGATCGGTGGAATTCCAGGAGCCTATGCAATTGTAAACAGAAAAAAGACAACCGGAGATTTTACCCTGTGGATCGCCGCTTTGTTGATCGCCACGATTATCTTATCGTTGAATCATTTATGGGGATGGAACAATCATCCCTATCGCTTTGCCATTCATCTGCTCTTTCCTTTGGCCATATTGACAGCGGTCGGTCTTTGTACTCTCTGCTCTGTGAAAAAATCCATTATGAGAATTTTTACCGCTTTGCTCATAGCCTGGTTTGCATGGATTGGCGTTCAATCCGTCGTTGCTTTTCTCAGCAATAAAAGGTTTTTCGTCAACTATCAATCTCTCTCCACCGAGCACTATCGTTTTCTCAAAGCGCTGCATCAAGGCACCCATGAGCAAGATTATCTCTTAACTCCGCCGGAACAGCGCTATCCTTTGGTCTCGGCCGTAAACGCCTTGCTGTTGAATTACTCTCGCTCCAGAGGCTTTATCCCGGATTCCAGATATATAAACTGGAAGGAGCGATTTAAAAACCGGCTCGCTATTTTTTGTCAGTTATTTCCCGGTATGGCCCTGGACGGCGCCAACCCCAATGCCGGACACTCTTTTATTACCTGTCAGCAAGCTTGTACCGCTTTTCCCATTGCCGCCGAGCAATATTATATAGATATCAAAGACCTGCGACTGTACAACAATATATTAAACGCCTACCGGATCCGTCATTTTGCTTTTATCGGAGATTCTTTGCATGTGCTGGATCCGTACTTGTTCGGACAGCTGGGCTGGAAGAATCTCCTTCCAGGCTCCCCGTTTCTCCTGACTGACATTCCGGATAATCACATCGATTACTCGGCTTCGTTTTCACAGATACAGTATACCGACACTGGCTTATCGGTCAACCTGACAGTTCAGAGCTCCGGCGAGTATATTTTTTTAATCACCGGACGATTAGCCGGCATCACGGTGCAAAGCATCATGCTGAATCAAACCACCTCGAACATCCTGTTCAGGGATGAACGCATAATGCTTTTTTCTGCATCGTTAGCGGAAAACAATCCCTCTTCTTTGTCAATGACTTTTACACCGAGAAAAGCCGGCGAGAACCAGGCAGATTGGATATCGTTCATAGCTGCAGTTGACTTGAAAATGGTGGACCGATTTTTTGCAATGCAAGGTCAAGTGACCAAGATCAATAACTGAAAAGATGCAATAAATATTTACATCAATAATTCGACTACATTCGCTTTTATTTCCACTCCTGATGCATGACCTTTTTCGCATACTCGCCTGCCGGCGTCAGGCTGTAATGCCAGTCTTTAATCAGCGTTGCTCCTCAATCCGGATCAAAACACCAGACCAGCCAATTTGATCCCTTGCTCTCCAGATAACGGATAATGGCAGGTGCATAGACCGGCCTGGTCGTATCAGCAGCAGCTTCGGCGCCGTGAATTTTGCACGTTTTGGCCATTAGAATCAAGAGATGTTTTAGGTCCTTTTTATCAGATTTCGCCAAACAGTTCTTATAGCAGAGCGGAGCTGTTGTACCGTAACTCGATTCAATATAATTATCTTGATCTCTTTACCGTAATGAATTATATTTCTACAATTCAGGCCAAAGGATCGAGGTGTAACAAGAGTTCGCTATGAAAATGAAAAAAATACCCACAGAGCGTTTTTGCATTTGGCTTGCAAGGACAAGACGAACGCAGGTGAGCGGCGCAGGAGCGCAAGTGGATTGCGGCACATGCAGAGCCTGTTGCACATCATCTTATTTCATTCATATACAACCGTCAGAAAGCCAGACCCTCGCTAAAATTCCCAAGAAACTTTTATTCCCGGTTCCAGGTCTGCCTCAGGGCCATGTATTAATGGGGTATAATGAGAAAGGTCACTGTCCCATGTTCAGCAACAATCGATGTACGATATATCCCTTTCGTCCGCAAACCTGTCGCGATTATGATTGCCGGGTATTTACAGCCACCGGAATCAGAGAAGATGACAGAACGTTGATATCTCGACAAGCGGATCGTTGGCAATTCGATCTGGCGACGCCGCGCGACAGAAAAGAGATGAGCGCGCTGCAAGCAGCAGCGAAATTTATTAAAGAGCATGCGAGATTGTTTCCCGACGGGTTTGTTCCTCCCAATCCCGCACAACAGGCTGTTTTGGCTATTACGGTGTATACTGTTTTTTTGGATATTTTCAATGAAGAGGCACAAATGGATCATAGCGATAAGCAACAGGCCGTCATCGCCGAGATAATCAGAG